>JAKSPB010000026.1 GCA_024405215.1 Lentisphaeria bacterium
TTTTCCCCCAGTTAAATTGGCTATTCCACCAGGCAGCGCCCGCGCTATGCGGGGGCGACGCCCCCGCGCTCCGAGAATGGCGCGGGTTGCGCTTTTCCCCCAGTTAAATTGGCTAATCTCCCGCCCCCGCGCCGGTTCTGTGCGCGGCGATATTATCGCCGCGTTATTATCGCCAATTCCCCGGCCCGATTTTCTGTTTTCAAGGCTAGTCTTCGGTGGGTTTTCGGTTCTGGAGGCGCTGGCTTCTGCGGGCCTTGTCTTCCCGGCGTTTTCGCTTCTGGGCGTTGGGAACGCGAGTCTTCTTGCGTGGCTTGGAGGGCGTGGACGCCTTGGCAATCCACGCATCCAGCCTTTCCACGGCCGCTTGGCGATTCAGATATTGGCTTCGGAACTCGCGAGCTTCCAAAAGCAACTCGCCGTCGTTGGTGAGGCGATTTTCGCAAAGCTGTATTAGCCTTGCCTTGATCTCTTCCGGCAACGCGGCGCTGTCCCGCAGATTCCAGCGGAGAAGTACGGCGCTGTCGGAGGTGTTCACGCCTTGGCCGCCAGGGCCGGATGCGTGTGCGCATTGAAAATGGAGTTCATCGTAGGGGACGGTCATCCGAAGGGATTCCATTCCGTGCGGTTCGTGCGACACTTGGCGGACAGGATGATGCTCTGGAGCTTTCGCGCCGCGGTTTCCGCGGCGTCATTGAGGACAAGATAGCTGTATTCCTTCCAGGCCTGGACTTCCGTCTCCGCGTTCTTCAGGCGCTTCAGGATGACCTCCTCGGTCTCCGTTCCGCGCTTGCGGAGGCGTTCCTCCAGAATCTTGAGGGAGGGCGGCGCAATGAAGACATACTCCACGGCGGCTTCCAGCGGAGTGCCGGACAGGTTGCGGCGAATCTGCCGTGCCCCTTGAATGTCGATGTCCAGCATCATGATCTGGTCATTCCGGATGGCTTCCAGCATTGGGGCTTTCGGGGTGCCATAGTAGTTTCCGTGGACATTGGCGAACTCCAGGAAATCGCCGCGCGCGGTGCCTGCCTCAAAGTCCGCAATGGTGGTGAAATGGTAGTCCACGCCATCTTTTTCCCCCGGGCGGGGCTGTCTCGTTGTGCAGGAGATGGAAAATTGCAGGTTTGGAATCCACTGGTTGACCATGTGGACAAGGGTGGATTTTCCCGCGCCGCTGGGGCCGGAGAGGATGATGGCTAGGCCGTGGTTCATTGTTTCAGTTGAAATTTGAGAGTTTTTCCCGTCTGGGAATCAAGAATGCCGTCACGCAGGATGGGAGCCAGGATGATTTCATCCTGGAAGCGTGTGCCGGGAGAGGGAAGCGCCAGGCTGAACTGGACTGCTTCCGGGGTGACCTGGAGTTTTTCCAGATCGGTGTAGGAGAGCCGTAGACGGTCCTGGGCGTTCAGGGGAGGCAGCGCCTTGAGGAGTTGCAGAGTGGGGTTGGTGGGATACCAGAGTTCCATTTGCATCATGGCCTCCAGCTCGCCTTGTTCGTCGCCTTCCAGCACGGCCAAACGCCATTGGCGCAACCAGGAGGAGGAGCGATGAGATGTGCGGCGGAGGAGTTCTTCGACCGCCTCCGCCGCTGTGCCCGGATCTTTTTTCTTGAGGGCCAGGTCGGCCAGCAACTTTGGGGGCAGGCAGGCGTTGGGGTCTTGGCGAATGCTCTTCTGCAGGCGCTGGACCTTCGTGTCGTAGGAGAGAAGGCGGTCGCTGTAGGCGTTGTCCGCAATCTGCCTTGTTTTTTCCGATGGCATCTTCAAGAGGGCGGAGAGGCCGATCAAGGCGAGAAGCAGCATGGCGCCCTGGCTGAGCCGCCGGGGCAATTCCGCCGGGGCGTTGGGCTGGGGGGGAGAGTCGTCGAAGGCGAAGAGGCCCAGGGAACCCGCCAGGATGGCCGTGGAGATGACCTGGTCGTTGAATTGCGTGAGGGCATGGACATTCCAGGCTGTCCAGGCTCCCAGGATAGTGGTTGTCTGCCAAGGGAGTTTGCTTCTGCGGGCGCGGAAGAGCCCCAAGGCGAGGAGCAGCGGCGCGGCCAGTCGCAGGAGCGCGTCCAATGCGCCGGGGATTCCGCATTGCGCCAGCTGGGAGAAGAAGAGCGAGTGGGGATCGCGGGCTTCGTCGCCCTCCCAGTCTTTCAGGCGGAGATGCCAGGGGAAGAACTCGCCCAGTCCGGCACCGAAAAGGGGGAATCGCCGGTAGATGGCGGTGGCGGTTTGGTAATATTCCAGACGCACGGTGACGGTCTCCATTTTGCGCCGGGAAAATTTGTTGAAGGCAAGCACAAGGGCGCCGGCGCAAAGCAACGCCAGGACGACCAGTGCGCATTTCCAGCCGCGGGAGAGCTTCTTGCCATATTGGAAGACGACGGCCAGCAGGACGCCTGCCACGGCGCCCAGCACGGCGCCGCGGCTGCCGCTGAAGAAAAGTGCGCCGGCGGAGAGGATTGCCGCGCCGCCGCCCAGGATCCCGGCTGCCGTCTTTGGGGAACTGCAGCGTCTGGCGAGCCGCACGGCATCCAGGATAAGGAACGGGCATGTCAGCAGGAGCTGTGCGGCGTAGGCGTTGGGATCGGCGAAGTGTCCGAATGAGCGGGTCTGCTGGAATTTCGCCACCATCTGTTCCGAGAGGGCGATGCCGGTTTCCCTTGCGTTTTCCAATTCCGCTTCATACATGGCCTTCAGGCCGCCGAAGTGCTGGGTCCAGCCTTCCAGTGCGGTGAAGAATGCACCGATGGCGAGTGCGTGGAAAGCCCAGGGGAGGAGTTTTTCATCGGCGCGGCTGGTCCACCAGAGTCCCGTGGCTGTGCAGGCGATGGTGAAGAAGTGCCAATACCAGTTTTGGGCGTATGCGATTTCCGTGGTATGGACCAGTCCCGACAGTCCGCAGAGCAGGGGGACAAATGCCAGGACGGGGATGCAGATTGTGGCGTCCTTTCGTGCGGCATTGGGATATCGCAGCAGGGATGCGAGCAACAGGGCTCCGGCGATGGCGGTCAGCAGGCAGTGGGGGAGGATTGTGAACAGGAGCCACTCTAGGACATTGAGAGGGAAAATGGCCTGTTCTGCCGCGGTGGCGACATAGTCCCACCGGAATGGCAGGACAAACAGGAAGAGACACCAGAGGATGCGTAGTGCAGGGGAGGTGTTTTGTTTCATGGCTGTTCGTTTCGGGAGTCGCACTCGAATTGCATGCAGCACTTGAGGCGCCCGCAGGCGCCCGCGTGGAGCTGCGGCGGTCCGAAGATGCCCTGTTGTTTCAGCACCTGGCTGTTGATATTGACTAGGTGTGTCAGGAATGTGCTGCAGCAAAGAGCTCTTCCGCAGGTTCCGATGCCGCCCAGGAGCGCCGCCTCGTCCCGTACGCCGATCTGCCGCATTTCAATCCGGCAGTGGAAGAGCGCGCCAAGATCCCGGATGAGTTCCCGGAAGTCCACGCGGCCATCGGCGGCGAAGAGGCAGAGGAGGACCTTCTGGTCCAACGTATAATGGAGCTGCGTCAGTCGCATGACCAGATGATATGCGTCAATGCGGTCTCGCACCTTGGAGAAGGAGGCGCTGGTCAATTTGTCGTTTTCCTGCGCTGTTCCCAGGTCGACGGCATTGGCGATGCGGAGGACGCGCGGATAGTGCTCTCCTTCCATGCGTCGCATGATCCTTTCCGCGCGCTGGCGTTCCAGCGCAGCCGGATCGGTGAACGGTTCAACCGGGCAGATGCTTTGGATCCGACCGATTTCCATATAGCGGTCGCATTGTACCACCACGGTGGCGCCGGTTTTCAGGGCCAGCGCCTCGTCTCCGATGACATCATAGGCGATGCCGGGAATGATTTGAAGACGATAGAGTCTCAGCATCACATTCCCAGCGCTTGCCGCTTGTCGGCGATGACGTCGTTCAGAATCTGGTCCAGGCCGCGCTGCGGGCGATAGCCAAGAATGGCGGCCGCTTTGGAGAGGTCTGGGACGCGACGGTGCATGTCTTCGAATCCCGGGCCGTATGCCTCGTCGTAGGGAATGACCTGGATGGGCGAGGAAGTGCCTGTCAGCTCCTGGATGCGCTTCGCCAGTTCCATGATGGTGATTTCCTGGTCGTTGCCCAGGTTGATGACCTGCCCGCGGGATTCCGGGGTGTTCTGTAGTTTGATCAAGGCGCCGACGATGTCCGCCACATGGGTGAAGCAACGGGATTGGGTGCCGTCGCCGAAGACAGTGATGGGCTTGCCTCGAAGCGCCTGTTCCACCAGGGTGGGGATGACCATGCCGTATTGCCCCGTCTGGTGCGGGCCGACGGTGTTGAAGAGCCGGACGATGGTGACGGGCAAGCGGGATTCCACCCAGTAGGCCAGGGCCAGGAACTCGTCCAGGGCCTTGGCGCAGGCGTAGCTCCAGCGGCGGGTGCAGGTGGGGCCCATGACGGTGTCGTCTTCTTCCCCGAAGGGGATCTTGGACCCCTTGCCATAGACTTCGGAGGTGCTGGTCAGCAGGAAGGGCTTCCAGTAGCGGGCGCAGGCCTGAAGGACGACCTGGGTGCCGCCTACGATGCTTTCGATGGTGTGGACAGGCTGGTCGATGATGAGCCTGACGCCTACGGCACTGGCCAGGTGATAGACGTATTCGGCGTTCTTGACGCACTTGTCCACCAGCTCCTGGTCATTGACGGAGCCTACGATCAACTGCAGGTTCTTGCCGTCTTCCAGTCCTTCCAGATTTCGGCGGGTGCCCGTGGAGAGGTCGTCCAGGACGACGACCTGCTGTCCTCGGGCGAGAAGGGCCCGACAAAGATGGGAGCCGACGAAACCGGCTCCGCCTGTGACCAGGATGCTCATAGAGGGGAATTATCCTTTGCTTGCCCCCAGTTCCCGGGAGCGCTTGGCGGCTGCCAGGAGGAGGTCGTTGACCATGTCGTTGAAGGAACGGGCCTTCATCACGTCCAGCGCGGCCGCGGTAGTGCCGCCCTTGGAGGTGACGGCGATGCGAAGCGCCTCTGGCGTGCCTTTGCCTTGCTGGAGCATGGCGGTTGCTCCGGCCATGGTCTGGATGGCCAGGTCCTGGGCCAGTTCGGGGGGGAGCCCCAGGGCGGCGCCGCCTTTGGCAAGGGCCTCGATGAAGGCGAAGAAGTATGCGGGGCCGGAGCCGGATAGCGCGGTGACGGCGTCCAGCTGGCTTTCGGGGACACGCCATGCCTTGCCCAATGCCCCCAGAAGGCGGGAGGCGAAGGCGTCGGCGTCGGCGTCGGCGTCATCGGAGAGGGCATAGCAGCTTGCGCCTTCGCCCACCATCAGGGGGGTGTTGGGCATTACGCGCACCATGCGCACGTCTCCGAACCATTCGCGGAGACGCGCCAGGGAGATTCCGGCGCAGATGGAGAAGACCAGGCAACCGGGTTTCCGAGGGGGCAGGGCGGAGAAGGCCGCGTCGGCTGTCTGGGGTTTCACGGCCAGGATCAGCACATCCGCGAGGGAGACTAGCTCTGCCGATGCCTCCGGGAATGCGGGGACGCCGGTGGCGGCGGTGAAAGCCGCCCGGGCTTCGGGGGAGGGATCGAAGGCGTTGATTTCATCTCCGGGGAAGAGATTCTTGGAGGTCATTCCACCGGCAATGGCGGTGGCCATCTTGCCTGCGCCGCAGAAGAGGATCTTCATAGCCTAGAGTCCCATGCGGTCACGGAGATTGTGGAAGGAGCGCTCCAGGCTTGCGAAGGGCTCCATGTCGCCATTGTCCCGTTCCACAAGATACCACTGGACGCCGGCGTATTTGCAGGCATCGATGATGGCGGGCCAGTCAAGATTTCCGTCGCCGACTTCGGTGATCTTGAAGTCCGGGCCCCAGGCTCCGTCGCGGAAGGTCAGTTTGCCGTCCTTGAAATGGACGCAGGGGACGCGGTGGGCGAGCTTGCGGATCATGGCGGATGGTTCCTTTCCTGAAGCTGCGATCCAGTAGGTGTCGACTTCGAACCATGCGTTGATGGGATCCAGCTCGCGGAGCAGATGCTCGTAGCAGGTCAGGCCATCGGGCAGCTTGATGAACTCATGGAAGTGGTTGTGGTATCCCAGGGGAAGCCCTTCTGCGGCCAGCAGCTTCGCTGCTTTGTTGAAGCGGGTCACGAAGTCCTTCCAGGTCTTCGGCTGGGTGACTTTCTTCTGCTCGGGGAAGAATCCGCCGATGGCGATGTATTTGCAGTCCCACAGATGATGCTCCTCAACGACCTTTGCGGTTTCGTTCTCAATGCGGTCGAAACTGGTGTGGGTCACCACGCAGGTGAGGCCTTCGCCTTTCAGGATCTTCTGGATTTCCTTGGGGGCGATAGGACCGACGGCGGAGAGCTGGACGCCCTCGTAGCCCATCTTGCGGATGCGTTTGCAGGTCTGTGCGAAGTCCTTGGCGGTCTTGGTGAAGTCGCGGACGGTATAAAGCTGTGCGGCAATCTTTTCCATGAGAATTTAGTACTAGTACAATTGTGATTTGGGGAATTGTTGGAAGAAGTCGATGGTGGGGGGAAGGCCTTCGTCCAAGGAGATGGTGGGAGACCAGTGGAGTTTTTCCCTGGCCAGGGTGATGTCCGGCCGGCGGACCTTGGGGTCGTTGATCGGCAGGGGCATCCGGACAATCTCGCTTTTGCTGTCCGTGAGCTTCAGTACTTTCTCGGCCAGTTCCAGGATGGTGAACTCGCCGGGGTTGCCGATGTTCACGGGACCGATGAAGTCGTCGTCGGAGTCCATCAGGGCGCGGAATCCGCGGACGGTGTCCTTGCAGTAGCAGAAGGAACGTGTCTGTGCGCCGTCCCCGAAGATGGTCAGTGGCTCGCCCTTGATGGCCTGTCGGCAGAAGTTGGAGACCACGCGGCCGTCGCCTGGCTGCATCATGGGACCGTAGGAGTTGAAGATGCGGACGACTTTGATGCGGGTGCCGAAAAGGCGGTGATGGTCGAAGAAGATGCTCTCCGCGCAGCGTTTCCCTTCATCGTAGCAGGCGCGCGGGCCATCGGGATTGACGTTGCCCCAGTAAGTTTCCGGCTGCGGGTGGACTTGTGCGTCGCCATAGACTTCCGAAGTGGAGGCCTGCATGATCTTGGCGTTGTACTTTTTGGCCAGGGCCAGCAGCTTCAGTGCGCCGATGACACAGGTTTCGGTGGTGCCGATGGGGTCCTTCTGGTAGTAGGGAGGAGAGGCGGGGCAGGCCAGGTTGAAGATTTCATCCACTTCTTCGTCAAAGGTCAATTGGCGGACATCTTCCTTGCGGAAGACCAGGGCGTCTCCGTATTTTTCCTTCAGGGACGCCAAGTTGCTTTCACGTCCGGTGAAGAGGTTGTCGATGGCTGTGACATGGTGTCCCTGCTGGAGCAGGAGTGCCGTTAGATGGAAGCCCAGGAAGCCTGCGCCGCCGGTTACTAGGATGCGTTTGGGGGAAGTCATCGGAAGAAGAGATACAGTACAGGAAAAGACTTTTGGGTAAATATAACCTTTGAAGCAGATAGAGCCGCGTGAAAAGAGCCGGGAAAACCAGTTTTTGCTGAAGATTTTCACGCATTTCCCTTTTTTTATGGAGGACGGCAATGATTGAGATTGAGCGCAAATTCCTTGTGGAGGACGGTGCCTGGCGGAGCCAGGTGACGCGCAGCGTGGAGATTGTCCAGGGCTATTTTCAACGCGCCGGGAATGCCAGTGTCCGCGTCCGCGTCATTGGCGATTCCGCGAATCTGAATATCAAAGGCCGTGTCGTCGGCTGTGCCAGGAAGGAGTTCGAGTATCCGATCCCCGTGGCGGAAGCCCAGGAGATGCTGCGCCTTTTCTGCGCGGGGCGTGTGGTGGCGAAGACACGTCATTTCGTTCCTGCCGCAGAGCCTGGACTCCAGTGGGAGATCGACGAATACCACGGCCCTTTCCAGGGGCATTTCACGGCGGAGCTGGAAATCCCCTCCGAGGATTTCGTCTTCCAACGTCCGGAATGGCTGGGGGAGGAGAAGACCGCCGACCGCCGGTTCGGCAATGGCTGGCTGGCGGCTGCGCAATGCTGGCCGGAATAGGGCTCCTGAAGGGGAAAAATTACCCGCGCTTGTCCTGTGTGGGGAAAAGTTGTCCGCATTTGTCGTCTACAATATGTGGACGCGGTATTATATTATGTCGTGCTCTATCGTGTCTGCCAGGCGGCAATCTGGCAGGCTTTTTGTCTTTATTGAGGGAATTGCAAAAGTCCATTGGAAGGCATTTTCCAGGGATTCCCGAGGCCGTTCTGGCCAAGTGCGACAAGACGTGGTCCCCTGCGTCGCGACGTGTTCCGCCGTAGTTTTGCGAAGGCGGAAGCACTTGGGCAAAACGGCCGGAAAGGACGAAAAATGGCCAAGGCGACTTTTTCGATTGTCTCATTGATAAGGAGAATTTCTGTATGGCAAACAGCCGACGCTTTGAAATCACGGAACTTTTCCCTCAGCCGAAACAGGTTATTCTGGGCGAGGGAATCAGTGAACTTGCCATGGACGTACGTCTGTCCACCAGCAATGTCCTGCCGGTTCAGCGCAAGGCCTTGCGGTCCATTCTGACCATGGCCGGCGTGCGCGTGGTTGCGAATAAGAAGAAGTATGTGGTAGATGCGCAGGTTCTTGACCCGGAGGCGTTTGATCTCAGCCAGGTCCCGGAGGGCGTCCGGAAGGACTTCTACGAGCTGGAGATCAAGGGCAGCGAGGTCTTCATCCGCACTCCCTTCCAGGAGGGCATGGTCTGGGCTGCGCAGACGTTGGCGCTTCTTTTCAACATGATGTTCAAGGGCATGGCTGTGCCGAATCTGGTGTTGCGCGACTGGCCACTGGTTCCCCAGCGCGGTCTGATGATGGATCTGGACTGGGGGACGGAGCGGATGGGGACTTCCGAGTGGTTCCAGGCCTTGGATTGCATGAGCCGGATGCATCTGAACCTATGCGGCGTCGGCATCTACGACTGCCGTCCTGATGTCCGGACCAGCCAGTCTTCCAAGCCTTCGGAGTTCCTTCTGACTGCGATTCATGATGAACCCGTTTCCAACGAACCCGTTTCCACCAGTCGCTTCCGCTACTACAATGTCAAATATGACCGCTGGTACGATCGCACGGCGTCTCCCGCCCTCTATGATGCGGACTGTTTCGATGAAGTCCTGACCTACGGTCGTGAACGCGGTATCGTCATCTTCCCGATGATGAACCTCATGGGGCGTTCCACGCTCCTGCCGCGGTTGATTCCTGCTTTGTCCGCCTGCGATGAGAAGGGCAAGCCGACCGGCTATGGCCTGTGTCTCTCTTCCGCTGCGGCGCGCAAGGCCCTGTCGGATTTCCTGGGCAGTTTCCTGGATCGTTATTTCGAGGATGGCGTGGAGTATTTCCATCTGGGATTCGACGACCTTTCCGACATTCATCCTCATGCGGAGGATGGCGCCGCGGAGTCCGTCTGGTGCAAGTGCGCGAAATGCCGGAAGCTTTCCCACGGAAAACTCTTTGCGCAGTTCTTGCAGTGGATTGTGGAATTCCTCTCTTCCAAGGGCGTAGGCAAAGTCGTGCTTTACAGCGATCAGCTGCTGCAGGGCGAAAAGCTTCTCGGCGCGGATCTGGAGGCGTTGCTGAAAGATGAATCCTTCTCCTCCAAGGTTGTGATAGACTGGCAGGAGGGTTCCAAGGAGAAGGCCGGAAAGGGCAACGCCGAGAAGCTCAAGTCCGTGGAGTCCTGGCTGGGGCCCGTGGGCAACCGTGGCAGCTACGCCTGCTATTCCAGCGCCTTGGAGGCGGTGGATGCGGTTGCTGTGGAGGCGGTGAAAGAGGAATCTGACGGCGTGCTGATGCGGGGACAGTTCGATCCCGCGTTCCTGGAACAGTTGGCCATGCTTGGCGTGCGGTGCTGGGAGACCCCGGATTGGGAGGAGGATACCCTGGAAGCCCTGAGAAGACGCTGGGCCGATCTGGAGTGGAGCAATTGCAGCGAGCAATATCTCTCCGCCTTGGATGAACTGAGGAAACTTTCCGAAGACGAGTTGAATCAGATTGGACTGCCGTGGAATTATCTGACGGTCTGCGCCGATCCGAAGAAGCCTTTCCTGCCGGCTTATCCCGCCGACGCCCTGGCCGCTCTGGAGGCACGGAAGGCCACGGCTGCGAAAATGCAGAAACTTGCCGAACGCGCATCCGTATTGGCGGAGAGTGCGGCGTCCATCATGGGCGGCAATCATTGGAATGAGACGCAGGGGGCCTCCTTGCAGAGCATTCTGGCCCACGCGCAGCGAATCCGTTTCCAGGCGGAGTTCTTTGAGACGTTGCTGAAAGTCAAGGCGGCGCTGGCGAAGAAGTCCGGCGGAAAGGCGGAAGCCTGCAAGGTGCTGGACGAGACTTTGGCGGAGATGGGGGGCTTGCTGAAGGACATTGAAGAGAATATGTCCGATTGCCTGTTGTGGATTGTCATGCAGCAGCTGGGTTCTCAGAAACTTTACCTTGAGAAACTGCAGGAGGCCCTGAAGAAGAGCAAGGCTACGCCCCAATTGACCTGGACCTTGTCGGTGGATTGGGCGGTCCCTGAAGACAAATAGACTTGGAAGATCGGTTCGCCTGGTAGTGGAGCAAAAGCGAAAAGGGCTGTTGCAAAACCTCAAATCGAGGTGGCGACGGCCCTTTTTGTTTTAGAGTTTCGCAGGAGGATTCCCTTGGACGGTAATGTCGTTGGTGGGAAGGTCATGGCATGCCTAGGATGATTGCAATTCATGTAATCGTCATTTGTTTTGCCTTTTGTTGTAATTCGAAAGGGAAAGCCCGTGGATTTTGGATTTCGTCGTTGTTC
The DNA here is from genome assembly GCA_024405215.1 of Lentisphaeria bacterium. GTDB lineage: Bacteria > Verrucomicrobiota > Lentisphaeria > Oligosphaerales > Oligosphaeraceae > UBA1724. The sequence continues at coordinate 10,789 of JAKSPB010000026.1, forward strand.
CTGCCGTCCGTTTTGGGGAAATCTCTTACATTATGCGCCATGCGCATCAAGAACGACGGAAAATTGCAGGCCTTGCTGGCGGCTTCTGAAGCCCGCGCCCGTGGGGAACGCCCCAGTGGCGAGGCCCATGCCTGGGAAGTCCGGCAGATTTCCCGGAAGGCGGCTCCCGCCGCAGTGGTGGATGCCACAGGCGTGGCGCAGAAGGTTCGCATCCTGGGCATGGACACGGCGCTTCGGAAGACCGGCTGGGGCATCATCGACGTGGTCGGCAAGAAGTGGGTCGCCGTGGATTGCGGCGTCATTGTGAATCCGCCCGCCGTCTCCATTACGGACTGCATGCGCCATCTGAACAACGCCATCAAGGGCCTTCTGGAGCGTTACAGTCCCGATGCCGCGACCATCGAGGGCGGTTTCTACTGCAAGAACGCCCGCACGGCCATCGTGCTGGGGACCGCGCGCGGGGCGGTCCTGGGCGTCCTGGCGGAAGCGCAGCTTCCGGTCTATGAATATGCGCCCCGCCGGGTCAAGCAGGTCGTGGCGGGGCGTGGCGACGCGACCAAAGAGCAGGTGGCGCTGATGGTTTCAAAGCTTCTGCACATCCAGGTGGACAATCTGGCGAACGACTCCACGGATGCCCTTGGGCTGGCCATTTGCCATGCCGCCGCCTTGATGAATCCTGCTGTTGAATTGGAAAATCCTTTGTAGTTTCAGAGGGGATGCCTTGCACCACGAATGAACACGAATGACCCCCAATGTGGCATCCAGGCAGGCGTTTCTGCAACGTCACCAGCCTGAACTGGCAAGAGGATGATGGGTGTCCATAGGCGTGTATGGCGTGGTTCTGTAATCTCGTTCTGAATCGTAACAATCCTTTGTAGCATTATGGCTGATCTTTCTGTCAATCTGGGAGGGATTCTCCTCCGCAATCCCGTTGTCACCGCCTCCGGCACCTTCGGATACGGCGAAGAATATGCCGGGCTGGTGCCTTTTGAAAAACTGGGCGCGATTACCGTGAAGGGCGTGTCGCCCTTTGCCAATGACGGCAATCCCATGCCGCGGACCACGGAGGTCTTCGGCGGGATGCTCAATGCCATTGGGCTGGAAAATCCCGGCATTGACAAATTCCTCAAGAACGAACATTATCTTCCTTATCTGCGTACGCTGGACTGCCCGGTGATTGTCAACATGTGGGGACGCTCCGTTGAGCAGTATGCGGAGGTGGCGGCTCGTCTGGAAGCGGAGAAGCAGGGGATTGCCGCATTGGAAATCAATATCTCCTGTCCCAATGTGAAGGCGGGCGGCATTGCCTTCGGCACAGATCCGGTGCAGGCGGCCAAGGTGGTTTCCGCCGTGCGTGCGGCGACTTCCATCCCCCTGATTACCAAGCTCTCGCCCAACGTGACGCGCATCGGCGATTTCGCCAAGGCCGTGGTGGATGCCGGCAGTGACATGATTTCCCTGATCAACACCTTGACGGGACTGGCCATCGACTTGGAGACGAGGCGAAGCAAATTGGCGAATTTCACGGGCGGTTTTTCCGGGCCGGCGCTGAAGCCCGTGGCGCTGCGCATGGTCTATGAGGCGCACCAGGCAGTGCCCAATACGCCGATTGTCGGTATGGGCGGAGTTCGGAATGGCCATGACGCGCTGGAGTTCATGATGGCTGGTGCGACGGCGGTGGGCGTGGGAACCGCCATTTTCGGCAATCCGAAGTGCTTGCTGGAGATCCCTGAAGAGATGAACCGCTGGCTGGATGCGCATGGCGTGGCATCCGTCCGGGAAATTATCGGAAGTCTTCAACGGTAGTTGAGGAAATTGCAAAAGCCGTTTCCGTTGCCAGGAAAAGGGGGGGCTGGGCTTTTCTCCAAGGCTTGCGCCTCTGGCACGGGACACGAGCTGCCTAAGGGCGGACTAGGCTTTTTTTCAAGGCTTGCGCCTCTGGCACGGGACAAGTCCGTGCCGTCAATTCATAAGCGGAAATTCATTTCGTTTTCTTTTTTTATGAAATCGGTGGGTAAATCTCTCCGTGTGGAACATATTATTACCCTTTCCGTTTCCTTGACGGAAAACACCATTTTCCTGCAGAGTGGCTAATCTCTGCAGTTCATGAGATCTTTTTTCTTTTTCTCCTTATGTCCAAACTACTTCTGCCTAGCGGCTACAAACCGCTTCTGGATGAGTTGACGACGGAAGTCGCCATCCGCAAAATCAAGGAGTCCTTTCAAGCCAACCTGGCTTTTGAATTGAATCTCCAGCGAGCCACCGCGCCTCTTTTCGTGCTTTCCGGCACAGGCATCAACGACGACCTGAATGGAGTGGAGCGTCCTGTTTCCTTCCCCATCAAGGACTATGGTGAAGTCCGGGCGGAAATTGTACATTCCCTGGCCAAGTGGAAGCGCATGAAATTGGCTTCCTTGCGCCTTGCGCCCGGCTGCGGCATCTACACGGATATGAATGCCATCCGTCCCGACGAGGAACTGGACAACATCCATTCTCTCTATGTGGATCAGTGGGACTGGGAGAAGGTGATTACGGATGAACAGCGGAATCTGGGGATGTTGAAGGATACGGTTCGCCGCATCTACTATGCGCTTCGCCGCACGGAAGATGCGCTGTGCCGGGACTATCCTGTGCTGACGCCGTTCCTGCCTGAGGAAATCCATTTCCATTTTTCCGAGGATTTGGAGGCCAGTTATCCGGAGCTTACGCCGAAGGAACGGGAGGATAAGGTCTGCCAGGAGGAGGGGGCTGTCTTCCTGATCGGCATTGGCGGCGAGCTGCCCTTGAGTGGAAAACCCCATGACGGACGTGCGCCGGATTATGACGACTGGACGACGGAGAGTTCTGCCGGACATCACGGATTGAACGGTGACCTCCTGGTCTGGAATCCTGTCCTGAAGCGATCCTTCGAACTTTCTTCCATGGGAATCCGTGTAGATTGCACGGCGTTGTTGAAACAGTTGAAGATGCGCGGGCAGGAAGCGCGGCTGAAGCTGCAGTTCCATCAGGAGATGCTGGCTGGCCGCCTCCCGCTGTGCATTGGCGGCGGCATCGGCCAGAGCCGTCTGTGCATGCTATTGCTGCACAAGGCGCATATCGGTGAAATCCAGAGTAGCATCTGGCCAGCAGAGATGGTGGCGAAGTGCCGGGAACACAATATTCCCCTTCTCTGATCTACGCGGGCCGGGAGGAAAACTCCTGGCTGTTTGAATTTTGTTTTCGGGACGGTTTGTTGGCTGGTATTCGCCAGGGCATTCCGTTGTGTCCGGAAACGTCCCTTTTCTCTTTTTTGGAACCACAATGAATAATTCCATTTGCCTGGAGGCAATCCGCTGGGGACTTCGGCAGTTCTCCTATAAGGATTTTGTTGCCTTCGTCCAGTCTAGCCCTGCGTTGAAAAGCGCTTTGACGAAAGGGGGGTTCTCCTTGAACGCCAATAACTTTCGCCAGGAAAACACCGTCCGGCGCCTTCTGAATGTCCTTTCGCGGCGGGAAGAGTTCGCGCAGTCACTCATGACGACAATCGCCAGAGGGCGCCTGGAGGTGGAAAAGAAGCCCAATGGCCTTCTGCCCGGTGGGGCGGCGACCTTCAAATGGCTGGAAGAACATTGGCGGGACAAGTTCGCGGAGATGGCGGATGCTAGGCCGCTGGCGATTCTTTTTTATCGCGATGAGGCCCATGTGAGACTGGCGCGCATGGCGGAACTGCTGATGAAGGCACGCAGTTTCTGGAAGACGGGGAAGAGCCAGCCCCGGGGCAAGGCTGCCGCCACTCGTGCCGTGCGCGAACATTGCATGGCTGCCATGGAGAAGCTGATTGTCCAGAAGAGGCAAGGCGAACCGCGCAAAGAGGAGAACCTGACGTCCAGTCTGGTCCAGCCGATGTTGCCAGGGCTGCTGCCGCTGACAGCCTCCTCTGCGGTTGAGGAGAAGAAAGCGCCGGAGATTGTCCCTGGTGAAGTTCTTGCCAAGTCCGGAGAAGAGCCAAAAGCTGTTGAATTGGCTGCGGAGGAACCATCCGAGGCGCCAATGGTTTCCGAGAGGGCGGGAGGCAAGCAGCCGGAAGCCTTCACTGGGGCAAAGGAGCCAGAAGAAGGAGGAAGTGCGGAGAAGATGCGTCAGGATCTTTCCCGGGCGCGTCAGCGCAATGGCGAACTTTCCCGGGAAAATGACGCTCTGCGGAAGAATCTGCGTACCCAGAAGGATCTCCATGAGAAGGCGTTGAATGCCCAGAAGCAGGAAACGGAAAAACTGCAGAGGCAGCTGGCGGAAGTAAAAGAGGATTTTGATGATGCCATCGATGAACTGCGGGACGAGTTCACGCAGGTCCAGCAGAATCAGATGAATAGCTTCTATGCCCAGTCCCTTGGCATTCATCCAGAACAGCTGAGTATGCTTTATGAGGCGCAAAATGTTACCCAGAATCTCCGGGGAAGGGTGGATAAGCTGCTGTCAAAACAGCGCGAAATGGACAAGAAATACGGCACTGTGGAAAGATTGCAGAATGAGGAACGCAATCTGGAACAAATGCTCCAGCGTGTGCGCGGGGCCATTGAGAATGCCATCAATGTGGTTCCGGGGCTGGGGGATGTTGAAAAAGAACTGGAACGGAAACTGGTGGAGATTCGCCATCAGCTGAGAAAGGATCCCAACGAGGGCGAGTGTGCCTTGCAGGGAATCTTGCCGCGGTTGCTGACCTATTTGAAAGAGACCCCTTTGAACGAGGAGCATTCTCTGGAAAAATTGCAGGAGGTCGAGGGCTTCCTGAGGACGCCGCTGGCCAATGCCATTCTGGCGCCCGACGAGCGGAAAAATGTCCAGGACGTCCTGGAAGACCGCCGTCGGAAGGTTCAGAAGGGAATTGAAGTGGCCTCCAAGGTCGCTTCCATTCCAGAAGAGCCGATGTCGGGGGTGGGGGAACGGATGTTACAGGTCATTCGGATGGATTGGTATTTGGAAAAATACCAGAATATCGAGATTTACATCGATGGCTATAATGTCATCAAACTGGATCCCATCTTGAGCGTGCACGAAAAGGCTGTCAATGGCTTCCAGAGTGTCCGCGATGAGTTGATCGGACGGTGCCGGCGCATTGCCAAGCTCTTCCGGAAGGTAGTGCTGGTCTTTGATGGCAACCTGCCTACGGATAGTGTGAGCCAGCCAGGAGACAATCTGACGGTGGTCTATGCCGCGAAGAAGAATTCTGACCAGAATGCCGGCAACTGGATTGTTCAGCGCCTGGCAGAAGAGGAGGCGAAAGACGAGGCACAGGAACAGGTGATGCGCTGGATTGTCACCAATGACCACGGGTTGCGCGCCCGTGTGGCCAATCTCTGTGATGGGTATGTGGACAATGCTACCCTGGCTGCTTTCATGGCGCGGTAAATTCGAATGGCAGACAACAGGCGAAAGCCTTCGGCGTAATCGCCGAAGGCGGCTTTGGAAGATTGCCGGAACAACGACAGGCCCGAAAGGGGCCAGCGCCGAAGGCGGAAGGTAACCGGATGTGGAGCGATAGCGGGACATCCGGATAGGAGCGCAAAGCAAGCAAGGCAATCTGGCTGGGGAATTGGCGGCTACCCGCGCAAGGATGCGCGGGCGCAGACAGAAATAGGAACAATATCCCTGCGTTTCCGTTAGATGGCTCGTCCTGTGCCCGATGCGCAAGCTTCGGGAAAATGCCAAGCCAGAACACGCAGGAAACTTAAGTGTATATTTACCCAACAGAAAAGGGCTGTTGCATTGGCAACAGCCCTTTTTTCGTTTAGAATCAGCCTGCGGGAAGACTAGTTGGTAAAGACACCATTGGAATCCTTGCCGTATTCGCCGTCAGCGGTGGTGACACGGACAACCAGGCCTTCTTCCTTGACCTCGATAGAACTCAGGAACTTGATGGCCTCTTCTTTGGTGGGGGCGCGGAAACGGTAGACGCGGTTGATTTCGCCCGTCTCGGTCTTGACATCCTCAACGCCAAGGTTTTCAATATGGGCATCGGAAGCGGACTTCAGGCTGGGCAGGGGCAGGTTGGAAGCAGGCTCCTTGGAGACCTTGAAGTAGCTGGCATTTGGCAGTTCCGGCCAGGTCATGGAAGCTTCGCGCCACTGTGCATAATTCAACTTGGAAGAACCGATAAAGGCAACTGCGCCATTCTTGTGCTGGTAGCATCCGTAACGGAGGTCTTCTTTCTTGCTGATGATGTTGCCGTGAGCGTCCAAGGTGATGAAGGAGAGACCGAGCAGGGCGTCCTGCGCGGCGTCCATCGTCGGGAAGAGATAGGCGACATACTTGAAATTCTCGGGATCGGCGTTGGCTGCATCCCAGAACTCCTTCTGGAGCTTGCCTTTGCCTTCGTAGAAGTCGGACGCGTCGACTTGCTCGTCATTGTCGCCATCCTTGCGGGAAGCATTGCGCCACCAGCCGATGAGCAGGAAAATGAAGACGATGGCGACAGCGCCGATTGCATATGTCGTCGGGGAAATGCCCTGCGTGGTCTCGATCTGGGGCTCGTTGGCCAGTTGTGCATCACGCTGGGCACGGCGTTCTGCCTCAATGGCATCTTGACGGGCGGTTTCTTCCGCGCGTTCGGCAGCCAAGGCGGCATCACGCTCGTTCTTTGCCTTCAGGTCCGCCCGGCGGGCCTCGTCTTTCGCGCGTTGCTTGAGTTCCTTGTCGGCGGAGGGGAAGCTGGTCTTGGGAGCCACATTTGCGGCCAGCGCGCTCATTTCCACCTGTGCGTCCAGATTGTCCGCACGGAGTTTGAGGACCTGGCGCACCTGGGCGCTGAAGTTACGATGGGCGCCACGGGCGGCGAGATCCGCGCACTCGTTCAGGAGTTCTGCGGGGGTCAGCCACTGTTCCTGGAAGAAGGTATAGCCACGCTTTTCGTTTTCCAGGAAGTCCTCGGTACGCTGGAGGATTTCAAACTCCTTCTTTTTCTCATCTGTGAAATTGCGGCGATCAACGGTGCTGGTGCGCTCGTATTCTTCGCGCCACTCCTGGCGGACTTGGCGGTTCACTGCGGGATCGAATTTGGCGATTTCGCCGGTGGGGCCGTCATTGCCGGGAATGCCGACCATGTCAGCCAGACGGTAGTTGGACGGCCCGATGGCGATGTTTCCGCCGTGAGTGCCGTTGTAGTATCCCTCGAAGCGTTCCGTACGGCGGGGATTGGTTCGGATGCGGATGGAGACGCGCTGTCCTTTCCGATAAAGGGGGAAGCGCTTTTCGGATTCCCTGACCAGTTCTTCCGGCGTGTATTCGGGGTAGAGCTCGCGGGCTGCGTCATGCAGGCGCTTCTCTGCGGTTTCCAAGGTCACATCTTCATCGATGAAAGGTTTTGACGGTGTCTGGGACAACTCGGGAAGAGCGGTGAAGAATGCCTTTTGGACGGACGCCTTCAAGGTCGCTGCGGTGGCTTTTTCCCCTTGCGTGGCGACTTGCGCATTCAAAAGATCCTGCAGTTTTTGAAGACGCTGCGGCGAGGCTGCGTTGGCGGGAACAAAGGACGCTGTTGATTCCTGAGCCAGGCAGACGCTTGCTGCCAGAACGATTCCGAGGAACAATGTCAGAGCTTTTCGCATGAGTGGTATGCTCTCCAGATGGTGAGTTGGGTAGAAGGAAAAGGGGATGGCCGGATGGCCGGAAAAGGTATTCGCTTATAGTTTACGTCCTTATTGGCAAAAAACACATCAACGGACGAAAAAAAAGGCAAAAAAAAGGCTTTTTTTTCAAAAAAACTTGCTGCGGGAAGAAAAGCGAGAAAAAAAACGACGAATTTGTGTGGACTGGAAGCGTTATAAGGAGGAGGCGTCAACCCAGGCAAATCTGGGCGACGCATCGGTTGAAGGCTTCCTCGCCTTTGAGGATGAGAATCTCCACGCGCAGGAAATACGTCGGGAGGATTCCGGCCGGCAGTTCGGGGAGCCGGACGGCGTCCTTTTCCGTCGTCATGATCAATTCGGCGCCTGCGGCTTGGGCCGCCTTGCCGAACTCCGCCAGTTCCTTGCCGTGATAGCGGTGGTGGTCGGCGAAATGCTTTTGATAGACGATGGTGGCGCCTAGCTGGCGCAGGTAGCGGTTGAAGCTTTCCGGGACGGCGATTGCGCTGAGGGAGGCGACCTTCTTGCCTTTCAGATAGGAGAGTTCCTGCTTGGAAGGACCCGTGATTTCCTGAAGGTATTTCGGAACGTGGTTGCACTCGATGATTTCCGCCACCGGATTGTGGCGCTTCAGGAACTTCCGGAGGTGATGATGATCCCGGCCAGTGGACTTGGTGAGGAAGATGTAGTCGGCCCGCCGGAGGTTCTCGATGGGTTCCCGGAGCATTCCGCAGGGGAGCATCTCGTGGTTGTGGAAGGGGTTTGTGGAATCCACCAGCAGGATGTTCGTCCATGGGCGGAGACGGAGATACTGGAATCCGTCATCCAGGATGAGAGTGTCCGCGCCCTTGGTGATGGCGTAGGTGCCGCCTTTGAAGCGGTTCTTGTCCACAACCACCATGGCGCCGGGGCGTTCCTGGGTTCCCAGCAGGTTTTTCGCCAGCATGAAGGGTTCGTCTCCTGCCTGGCGCGAGTCCAGAAGGACCTTCGTGCCGTCGGAGACCACCCGCGGCGGGACAACATCGGGATTTCCTGAGAAGACGCATTTCAGGCGATACCACCATGGGCGTGGTTTGCTGCGGTATCCTCGTGACAAGATGGCGACACGTTTGCCGCGCGCGGTAAGGGTCCTGGCCAGCAATTCGACCACGGGGGTCTTTCCTGTGCCTCCGGTGGTCAGGTTCCCTACGCTGACGACAAAGCACCCGATGACGTGCTGGCGCAGGATGCCAGCGTTGTAGAGTGCCAGGCGCAGCTGTACCGCGGAGTGGTAGAGCCGCGAGAGACCGAAGAGCCCGTATCGGAGATAACGGGCCATGCCGGTCCTGCGTTGGCCGTTGATGATCTCGACCACGTATTGCTCAGCCTTTTCTGCGAGATCTTGGAGAGACATGGCTTGCTGGAGGAAATCGGGGGAAGAAGCCTAGCGGTCCAGTTCAAAGAGCGCCAGGAGGAACTCCGCCATCTCTTCGTCGGTGCCGACGGTGAGGCGGATGTACTGGTCCACGCGGGGGAGGGAGAAGTAGCGGACAAGGATGCCGCGCTCCCGCAGCGCCTGGAAGATCTCCCGGGCGGGACGGAGTGCCGGGCGGAAGAGAAGGAAGTTCGCCTGGGAGGGGAGGACCGTGCAACCGTGGGCGGAGAGCTTGGCCGTGACATCGGCGCGGCTGGCGCGGACTTTCGCCACGTTCGCCTCCGGGTGGGCCGGGTCCTGCAGCGCGGCGACGGCCAGCGCCTGGGCGAGGCGGTCGGTGTTATAGGAGTCCTTCAGCTTGTTCATCTCGTTCACCAGTGCGGGTGCGGCGAAGGCGATGCCCATGCGGAGGCCCGCCAGGGAGTAGCTCTTGGAGAAGGTGCGGGAGACCACCACGTTGGGGAACTCCTGGACAAGCGCCAGGCAGTTGTCGTCGGCGAAATCCGCGTACGCCTCGTCGATCCAGACCACGCCGTCGAAGTCGCGGCAGAGGGCGCGGATGGCATCCATGGGGTAGCTGTTTCCCGTCGGGGCATTGGGCCGTGCCAAGATCAGGAGCTTGGCGTCTCCTGCCTGCCGGATGATGTCGGCGGGCAGGCCGAAATCATCCGTGAGTTCGAAGGGGCGCCGGACGGCGCTTTGCAGATCGGCCAGGACGGGATAGAGGGAGTAGCTGGGTTCCGGGAAGGCGAAGGCGTCGCCGTCATTGACGAAGGTCCGCAGGGCGATGGTCAGCAAGTCGTCGGAGCCGTTTCCGCAGATGATGTATTCTTTGGGAATGCCGAAGAGGTCGGCGGCGGCTTCGCGCAAGGGGAGTGCGGTAGGTTCCGGATAGAGTCGCAGGCTTTCCCAGGAGAAGCCCCGGAGGGCTTCGCCGACTTTTGGGGAGGGCGGGTAGGGGTTCTCGTTGGTGTTGAGCTTGATGATCCGACGGCCGGTCAGCTGTTCGCCGGGGGTGTAGCCGGCGATGGCCTGGATGTTTTTGCGCGCGTAGTTCTTGGTCATGGAAAGTGCCCTTGGCGGGATGGACGATTGTCTTCTTCCATAATATAAACAGACGGGCGGGGTTCTGTCGGAGCGGGACATGGAATCAGGTGCTTTTTCTAGGGAGGACATGGCGTTTCTCATTCAGATGTTCCGGCAGGCAATATATTTAGTGCAAGTCCCAGAGAAACAGATCTCTTGTCTGTCATCGCCTGGGTGAATCAAGGAAATTGGAACATGACTACTCCCAAAAAAGCTTTGACAATTGCGGGCATTGACTGCTCCGGCGGCGCAGGCGTGCTGGCGGACATCAAGACCTTCCAGGAACGCGACGTCTATGGCCTCTGCGCCAACACGGTGCAGGTCGCCATGGACCCCAAGACTTGGGGGCATCTGATTCATCCCTTGGACCTGGAGGTCGTCCGGGAACAGTTCCGCACGGCCATGGCCGTGGGCGTGGACGCCGTGAAAACAGGGATGCTTCCCGCCGCCGCCACCATCCGTGAAGTCGGGCGCATGTTGAAGGAGGCCGGGCTGGCCAACGTGGTCATCGATCCCGTGATGGTCTGCAAGGGCGCCAATGTGCCGGTCTTCCCCGAGAACACCACCGCCATGATCGAGGCGCTGATGCCCATCGCCACGGTGACCACACCCAATACCTTCGAGGCTTCGCAGCTGGCGGGAATGCCTGAATTGACCAGCGAGGACGATTTGGCCGAGGCAGCCCGCCGCATCCATGCCTACGGCGCCAGGAACGTCATCATCAAGGCCGCCCGCATCTTCCAGGACAAGGCCGTCGACATGCTCTACGACGGAAAGGATTTCACCTGGATTCGCGAACCGCGCCTGGAGACAAAGTGGACCCACGGCGCCGGCTGCACCTTCTCCGCCTGCGTCACCGCCGAACTGGCCAAGGGGCAGAGCGTCGCCCAGGCATTCCAGACGGCGCATGAGTTCCTGCGGGCCGCGCTGGAGGAGTCCTTCCCCTTCAACGAGGTCACCGGCCCTGTCTATCATCACGCGTTGGCCAAGCGCCGTCATGGCGAATAGCCATGCCTGACATGTCCGAGAACGAGGAATTTCCATTCGAAGACGCGAATTGGGATGGCCTGGAGGAGTTCACGGATTTCGTGGACGACTTCCGGGCCGATCCCGCCTTCATCCGCAAGGAGAAGGAGAAGGCCCGGCAGCTTCGTGCCTCCCAATGGTGGAAGAACCGCCGGGCCACGGGAATCTGCTACTATTGCGGGCGGAAAGTGCCGCCCAGGGAGCTGACCATGGACCATCTGGTGCCTATCGCCAGGGGCGGCCGTAGCTCCAAGGGGAATATCGTCCCCTGCTGCAAGGAATGCAATACCCAGAAGAACACCATGCTTCCCGTGGAATGGGAGGAATATTTGAAACATCTGTCGGAGAAACATGACTGACTTCATCGAACCTTTGCTGGCGCTTTTGACCCGCGCCTCCACCTGTCTGCCTGAACAGGTCACCTGCGCGCTGGAGCGTGCCTGCCGCGAAGAGGACGAGGGGACGCCTGCCAAGTCGGTTCTCTCCACCATTTGCGAGAATATCCGACTGGCCGATGAACGCCGGCTTCCCTTGTGCCAGGACACGGGCATGATCCATTTCTTTGTGACTGCGCCGCCTTCCTTCCCGCGCAAGGCTTTCCGCAAGGCAGCCGAGGAGGCCGTGGTGGAGGCTACGCGCCGGGGGCTCCTGCGCCAGAACTGCGTGGAGAGCGTCAGCGGCAGGAACACGGGGAACAACCTGGGATACGTGAGCCCCGTCTTCCATTGGGAGGAGAGCGACGACGAGGAGTCCCGCCAGGCGAAGATTTCCGTGATGCTGAAGGGCGGCGGTTCCGAGAACATGGGCATCCAGTATTCCCTGCCGGATGCCAGCCTGGGGGCGGGCCGGGACCTGGAGGGTGTGCGGAAGTGCATCCTGGATGCCGTCTATCGTGCGCAGGGGAAGGGGTGCGCTCCCGGAGTCCTGGGCGTGGCCATCGGCGGCGACCGGGCCGGCGGCTGCGAGGAGGCCAAGGCGCAGCTGCTGCGCGCCTTCGGGGAGCGCAGCGCGGATCCGCAACTGGCGGAACTGGAGACCCGCTGCCTGAAGGAGGCCAACGCCCTGGGCATCGGCCCCATGGGGCTGGGCGGAAAATGCACTCTCCTGGAAGTCTTCATCGGCGCCCGGACGCGCCATCCCGCCTCCTTCTTCGTCACCGTCTGCTACAACTGCTGGTGCCTCCGTCGCCAGAGCATCACCCTGGAGTTCTAAACCATGCCCACGCTGCTGAAAACGGTCCTGCTTCTCTGCTGCTCCAATGTCATGATGTCCTTCGCCTGGTACGGCCATCTGAAGGGCCTGAAGGGCAAGCCGCTGATTCTGGCGATTCTGCTCTCCTGGGGCGTTGCTTTCTTCGAATACTGCCTGGCGGTGCCCGCGAACCGCATCGCCGCCGGGACCTATTCCGTCGCGCAGCTGAAAATCCTCCAGGAGTGCATCTCCCTCACGGTCTTCGTGCCCTTCGCGCTCCTTTACCTGAGGGAAAAGTGGAACTGGAACTTCCTGTGGGCGGGCCTCTGCATCGTCGGCGCGGTCTTCTTCATGTTCCGCGACCAGCACTAACGGTTGATTGTCCGAAAATATCTGCGGCCTTTTTGACATTGCCGCAATTGTATTTCACGAAGTGGCGTTTGGTTGTTTTCAGAGGGTAATGCCGAATTTGTGGTATTGTGCCTGTAACCAAACTCGTGGTTTGGTGTATTGTACAAGTAACGGCTAAGATTACGGCGGAATGAGTGCGCCGGGTGCCATTGATGCGGTGCCTGCGGCGCCCGCCGGAAAATTGCTTGAAGCAATTGTCCCATTTGTGAAAATTTTCCAGAACCAGGTTGGGAACAACAGGAGAGAAAATGGAATACAACGAACTGATGAAGGAATTGGGCGCCAAGATTGGACTTGACGGCTTCGAGCCAGACGAAGATGGCTGCTACAGACTCAGCATCGACGGTTCTGCGGTGGAGTTTTTGGAAGTACCCCAGAGCGGCTTGATGGATACTGTCGCCAAAGTCTGCGATCTGCCTGGCGAGGACAACAATGAACAGCTCTGCAAAGTCCTGCTGACGGCCATGGCGCCGGGCGGCACGGCCGAGGCCTACACGTTCTTCATCGTGCCGGAGGAAAAATGCGTCTATATGCGCCGCACGGACGTGCTGGCCAGTTTGGATGTGGACAGCTATTTCCAGACGCTGGAGAATTTCGCCAATGCCCTGGAGGACTGGCGGGGAACCATCTCTGACTATCGGCAGGTCCTTCCTGCCATCAACGAGGCCCTGGAACAGCAGGCAGACGAGACGCGACAGTTTGGCTTGAACGCCGATGGCTTCCTGAAGGTCTGAAATCTTTGGGGAAAACGATATACGGAAGTTTCCGTTAGGGATTTACGGTGCAGGACTTGTCCTGTGCCCGAAGCGCAAGCCTCGGGAAAGGTCAAGTCTGACCACGAAGGAAACTGAAGAGCCACTTGCAAAAGTCCATTTGAAGACACTTTTCAGGGATTTCGGAGGCATTTTGCTTCAAGTGCGACAAGGCGTAGTCCACTACGACGCGAAGTGCTTGGAGCAAAATGCCCCGAAAGAGCGAAAAGTGGCCAAAGCGACTTTTGCAAGTGGCTCTGAAGTATGTAATTCCGCTTTTTTTGAACTCATACTCATAAGAAAAGGAAAATTCATCATGACACAAGACATCAAGTTTGCTTCTGGGAACTCCAACCTGTCTAATTTTGTTAATTTTTTCAAGCAGGCCCAAGAGGATTCAGGCGCCATTGTGCAAATGAAGGGCGATTCTATTGTGCAATATGCGAAACTTGAGAAATCCTCAGACCACTATGGAAAAGTATTCCGCAGCAAGGCGGAAATCACCAATAACAACAAAGCCCGCACCCTTTTGTACAATAGCATTGCCGACTATTTTGGCGGCGAGAAGTACATCCCGGATACGGTCAAGGAGGTCATGCATCTTAACAAATTCGGCCTTGCCAAACAGAGGGTGAATGGCAAGGATATGATGGTGGCAACCAGCGGAAAGCCATTGACGGCCAGCCGGATTGATAAAATACTCAATGAAGTCAGGAATGTCACTCTTCAAGATCCCAAACTATATGCAAAAAATTTCGTCACGCTTATGCTTGCCATTCCAAAAAACAAAATCTATGATGTGGAGTATCAAGACAAAGAGATGTCCAAACAGGCCGATCTGTTTTTTGACAGGATGTTCCCGCCGGAGGCCTTCAAAAAGGTGACGAAGGAACAGTATAAGGAGATCGTCAATCGTGATCACGATCAGGAATTGAACAGAAGTACCCCGGGGGAAGACCTGAGGTATCAACTGAAATGTAAACTGAACTCTGCAGTAGAGGCATTTAAGAACGGGGAAAAGAATTGGACAAAGCAAATCGGCGACATTATCCATACGGCGACACGGGTGTTAACGGACGAAAAGAGCATTAAGTGGTGCAAGGATGTTCTCAAGGAAATAGATACGTATTACGATACTGCTCCTCTGTGTGAGCCAAAACGAACTAATGCGGGTTCTTCTAGCCTTAATAGAAAATTAGATAAGGCTATGGCTAAAGTTCTGCGAGGCGAAGGCACGGATGAAGTCAAGAAAAATGGAAAAATTTGGACCACCGGAGACTTCAAGACGGAGATAGATTCCTCTGAGTTGCACCCCTGCAAAGAGAATCCATTTGAATATGCCGTCGGAGATACCGCTGCCATCGCTCAAGAGGTCAAAAAGAAAATAGCAAAAAATTACGCAGACGGCAAGGTGCCTCCCAACGCAATCACGATTCAGATTGCCGCAGATAGAAGACACTGTATCGGCGAAGCTTTTTCCTCAGACGCAAATACACAGGAGGAGAGTGTAGTACGGCAAATGGATCCGGAATCACTTTCTCCTCTGGCAAAGCATGTTGAACAACATGTTGAAACAAAGGATAAATATTTTTTCTACAAATCAGGAGAGGGTACTCCGGATGTAACCGATGGCATGATACTTCCGACTACGGCTGCCTATGCCGATTATAAGCAGGTTGAGGAGCCATTTGATTTGCAGCTCTTGTTTGACGCCATGCCAAGTTTCAGTGTCAGTGAGGTCAATTTTGATCCGGCTGGCGCCTTGTGCTACTTGAAAAAATCATGGAAAAAGCAAAACACCGACAAGGAAATGACTGCGGAGATGGAGAGCAATGCCAAGAAAATCATCGAGGCAATCCAATCCGCTGAATCGAAGGTAAAATATCCTGAGATAAGAAAAGCAACGCAAAATGTTAATCCTAAATTCAAAGACCTGATGATGCTTTTCATGTTCGCCGGGCAGAACGACAAGTTCGATGTCTTTAGCTCCAATACGCAAAAACAGGTCGACAAGATTTACCAGTTGATCCAAAGCGGCGATTATCAAGATTTGCTGGCCACTGCCAAGGAAAATTACGAGAAGGCTTTAAGCGATCTGATGAAGGGCTGGGTGACAATGGCCAGGGAAAGGGGAACCAAGTATTTCCTTGGCACGGCAATCGGGTGCAGTGCATTTGGGAATGATCCCAAGGTTGTGGCAAGACTGATGGCCGAGGCGTTTGTCAAGTATGGCGGTGACATGAAATTCGTATTCTGCCAATACAGAGAGCCAGCGGAAAGACAGTTGTTTGAGGCGGCGTTTGCAAAAGCCTATCAAGAGGCCCAGGATAAGGGGAGTTACCGAAATGTCTTCCGGCAGGAGTATAATGTCAAGAGTGGACAGGAGAGTAATGCTAGGAATGGAGTGAACAAGAAAAATCTTTTGATTGTGGAAGAGGAACCTGAACCGGTAAAGGAGCCAAAGAAGGATTTCGTTGAAAAGGGTGAGGTAATTGCCAATTCCGAGATACGCAACGCACTGCCTAAAAAAGACATCAGTTGGGAACTTCTCAGAACCGCTCCCCGAAAATCCGCAAGAAAGATTTTCGATGACATTGAGAAAATCGCAAAGGCCAATGACGTGGAGCCACAGGAGAAGGCGAACCAGGCGGAGCGATATCTGAGGGATCTGATCAGCAGATTGTTCAAGGAAGATATCGCCAATTGCAAGTCGGTCGAGGAGTTCATTGATCAGATGAATATACGGCTTGCCGTTTCGAACGATGCTGCGGGGAAGTCCATATTTGAGAAGTTTGTAGCTGGCTCAAATGAAGGAGAATGGAATCAACTGGATGAAGGTGCGGCAAATGGCGCATCTGCCGCGACAAAGCCGCAAGAGGCAAAAGGGAAGCTCATTTTGAATACATTCGCAAAATGCTTTGCCGGTTTGGAAGGAGACGATGAAGGCGGTGCCGATAGGCTTGAACAGGGCAGAATGGCTTTCAAGGTTTTCTTGAGGAATGCGTTTGTCGGTTCAAAGGCACAAGAAGGCAATCTTGTGTCTGTTGAAGACTACAATACATTTTTGAATGAAATTGGCGTCGAAGCTCCCAAAAATGAGGCGCTTCTCTCGTAGTCTGTAACATTGAAAACCGTACGAGGTAATTGCCAAAGTCCATCAGATGGCGCTTTTCTAGGGATTACGGAGGCAGTTTGCTTCAAGTGCGCCAAGGAGTCGTCCACTCCGACGCGACAAGTCCCGTCGGAGCTTTGCGAAGGCGGAAGCATCCTCCTTCGCAAAGGCTACGGAGGACAGGCTTGGAGTAAAATGCCCCGGAAGAGCGAAAAGTGTCCAAAGCGGCTTTTGCAATTACCTCAAAGTCTGGCCTGGGACTCGGCCCGAAGGGCCAGCGCCGCAGGGGCGTCTCCGCCCGAGCGTAGCGAGGTGCGGACGGTAACCGTGGGTTCCGCTATCGCTCCACCCACGGCTGCGCATGGTGTCGTCCCTGCGGGACGATGACGCCCCTGCTGAATAGGCAATGTGTTTGGCGAATCTACTCGAACTGCTTTGCCACGTCCTTTAGATATTGGATGATGGGCAGGTGCTGGGGGCAGATGCCTTCGCACTGGCCGCAGCCGATGCAGGCGCTTGCCTTTCCGAAGAGCTGTGTCAGGCGGTCGTAGTACATTCCCTGGGTATGGAAGATGGCGCCGTTGTTCTCTTCCATCTTTTCAATGTTATAGAGAGCGAAATACTTGGGGATGGCGATCTTCCGGGGGCAGCCTGGCGTGCAGTAGGAGCATCCCGTGCAGGGAATCGCCAGGCTGGCGCGGATGGTCTCCACGGCCTGCTGGACGATGCCCAGCTCTTCGGTGTCCAGCGGCTGGAAATCCTCCATGTAGCCGGCGTTGTCCGCCATCTGCTCCAGGGTGCTCATGCCGCTGAGGACCACCTTCACGTTGGGCTGGCTGGCGGCGAAGCGGATGGCCCAGGAGGGGACGGATAAATCGGGGCGGTGCGCCTGGAAGAGGGCGGAGACCGCAGGCGGTACATTCGCCAGTGTGCCGCCGCGGACGGGCTCCATCACCACGACCGGCTTGCCGTGCTTCTCGCAGACTTCGTAGCATTTCCGGGACTGCACGGAGGGGCTCTCCCAGTCCAGGTAGTTCAGCTGGAGTTGCACGAATTCCATTTCGGGATGTTCCGTAAGGATCTTGTCCAGCAGGGCTGCGTTGTCGTGGTAGGAGAATCCGATATGCCGGACCAGCCCCTGCGCCTTCTTCTGTTTCAGCCAGTTGAAGCAGTCGAATTTCGTATAGATGGGGTAGTGGTCGGTGCTCATGTCGTGGAGGAGGTAGTAGTCGAAGTACTCCACGCCGGTTTGCTGGAGCTGCTCCTGGAAGCGCTGGTCCCGTTCCTCCAGGCTGCGGAAGAAGCCGCAGTGGAGCTTGGTGGCCAAGGTGAAGCGGTCGCGGGGATGGCGCGAGGTGAGGACTTCCTTGACGGCGGACTGGCTCTTCATGGCATGGTACATGATGGCGGTGTCGAAGTAGGTGAAGCCCTTCGCCAGAAAGATGTCCACCATCTTCTTGACTTGCTCCAGGTCAATGCTGGTGGCGTCGGAGGGATTCAGCAACGGCAGGCGCATGAGGCCGAAGCCGAGTTTTTTCGTGGAAGCGAAGATGTTTTCTTGTGCCATGGGAGTGCCTTGGATTTTTGCAATGAATTCATTTGCCTTTCCTTTTGCTGTGCTGAATACACAAATCAAACGGAATGGGCTTGCTTTTTCAAGGGGAGAAAACCTTTTGCGTTGTTAGGTGCTTTTTTGTGTTTTATGTTCCATCCGCCGGCAGGGCGGACTGGAAGGAAGGAACACCCCATGAAGATCTTCGTCGACAAATGACCTTCATGGGGAACATCGTTGAAGAGAAATATAATGCAAAAATCACGAGATAATCGGTCCAAGCGACTTTTGCCATTGTCCTGGTGGATTTCTAGAAAAGAATTACAGTATCGCCTCATTGCTTTCCTTCATGTCATTCTTACCAGAATGAAAAAGCGTTTTTCCTCCATCGTTCTTCTGTGCGCGGCAGCCTTGTTGTCTGCCGCTGATTCCATCCGCCTGGCCTCGCTTTGGACGGACCACGCCGTTGTCCAGCGGGACAAGCCGATTGTGGTCTGGGGCTGGTGCGACGAGCCGCGTACCATCATCACCGCGTCCATCGGCGAATCCCGTGCCACGGGCGCCACGGCCTGGGACGGCCGGTTCGAGCTGCGTCTTCCCGCGCTTCCCGCAGGCGGCCCCTACGAGCTGAAAGTCTCCACTGCCAATGGCGCCTCGGAATGCATTCGCAAGGACATTCTCGTGGGAGAAGTCTGGCTTGTCTCTGGCCAGTCCAATGCGCAGTATCCCCTGAAAAGCCTTGATTTCTCCGATCCGCTTAGTCAGTTGCCGCAGTTCCTGAAAGAAGGCGGCGAAGATCCGATGCTGCGTTGCTATACCGTTCCTCACGATGCTCTTGCGGCAATCGGCGATACCATCTCCCCGAATCCGGGCTGGCAGCTTTCCGAATGCGGCACGGCAGGGAGATTCACAGCCATCGGCGCCTGGTTCGCATTCTATTTCCGCAAGCAGTTCCCGGAGATTCCCATCGGAATCATTCACGCCTCATGGGGCGGCACCTCCGTCGTCACGTGGTGCAGCCGCAGCGTCCTGGCGGAAACGCCGGCGGGGCGTCGGCTTCTGGCGATTTTTGACCAAAAGACGGCTTCCGAAACCACATGGGGCGCCTTGAATCCGCCTTTCATGGAAATCGTCGGAGAGCGTCTCGGCTCCCTTGATTATGCCACGGTGACGGAAAAAGACCGCGGCAATACTGGCTTCGCCCTCGGATACGCTTCGCCGGATTTCGATGACACCGAATGGAAAAGCATATCGGTGCCTGGATCGTGGATTGTCCAGAAGTTGGCCGATTTCGGCGCCGTATGGTATCGAAAAGCCATCAATGTGCCGGAATCCTGGGCGGGACAGCCAGTCGAGGTCCGACTGGGCGGCGTGGACAAGCACGATGTCACCTACTTCAACGGCGTGCAGGTCGGCGCAACGGGAAAGGATTTCGAGACGCAGTACTGGGATGTCCTGCGAAAATACGATGTTGAGGGAAGCCTCGTGAAGGCAGGAAAAAACACCATCGCCATCCGGGTCTTCTCTTTCTGTTCCGACGGTGGTTTCACCGGCATCGCCCCGTTCTATTCCCTGCGGAACACGGCAACCGGCGAAGAGATCTCCCTGGCTGGCGACGACTGGAAAGCCTGCGCGGAATACAGCTTCGCCGTCAAGCAGGCCACGCCGAAATACACGAGGACTACTTTCGCGGGGGACTGCAATGCGCCCCATCGCCTCTTCGACAACAAGATCCGCCCGCTCATCCCCTACGGCATCCGCGGCGTCCTCTGGTATCAAGGTGAATCCGACACCCACACCGACGACCAGCTGGACAACTATCTCCAGCGCTTCACGGCGATGATCCGCGACTGGAGATACCAGTGGGCGCAGGGCGAGGATTTCCCCTTCTATTTCGTGCAGCTCGCCAATTTCCAGGACAAGGGAACGACATACATGCCTGCAAACTGGCTCAGAATCCAGAACATGCAGCGGCAGGCTGCGCTGATGGTCCCCAACACCGGCGTCGTCACCGCCAGCGACCTGGCGCTTTCTGAACCCAACGAAATCCATCCGCACGACAAGCGTTCCGTCGGCTACCGCCTCTTCCAGCTGGCCTTCGGAAACGTCTATGGCGGAAACGTCATTCCCCAGGGCCCGATGATGGACACGATGGCTGCCGACGGCGCAACGCTCCGTGTCCACTTCCGCTATGGCGAAGGGCTTCACGTGGATTCCGATGGCCCTATCAGGGGCTTTGACATCGCCGGTGAAGACGGCAATTACGTCCCCGCCACCGCCGTCATCAGCGGCGACGAAGTGATTCTCTCCGCCGACGGCATTGATCACCCCGTCTCCTGCCGTTACAACGCTAACACGGGACTGCCCGAAGGGCATCTGCTCAACGCGGCGAACCTCCCCGCACTCTCCTTCTTCGAGAGTCTGTAACCCGCTACAATGCGCCGCTGCATCCCCCGCAAGGATGTAGCGGCGTTATCTCCCCTATGACGTGTTGAGCCTTTTGCAAGGATTTTCGTGGAAAAAATCGGCCATTTCAATAGTTTAGACGAACTCATCCGGGCGCTGGACCGCGAGCGCACGCTGCTGAAGGATATGTTCGCCAAGCGGAAGACTCTGTCATTCCGATATGAACTTGCACGTGAGTTGGCGGTTCGAAAGGAGGAGAGTCTTGATTTCCTGCGAAATCATGGGGTTATTCGCGTAAATGGCGATTTTGTCGAGTTGGAAGAGGTATATTTGCGCTTTTTCGAAGAAGTTCTGGAAGTCAACGAGGAGATCAATGTCGCCAGTGTCAAGCAGCATATTGACAATTTGAATTCGGCAATTGAATTCTACCTGATTGAAACCAGTCCGTCACGAAAGCAAAAATACCTTGGAGACGCAAAAAAGTTTCTGACCAACATGGCGATGTCAATATTGCGAAGTGTCATTGACCTGAAGCGCAATATCGACAGTACCTACAAAAACGAGCCTACGCTGGCCGTCAAGAAGAAGAAATTGGAAAAGCTGGATGAAAAACGTCGGGATATCGCAGTTTTCATCCATGAATGTGAAAAGATAATTGACGAAAAGCAGCCGTCCTTTTTTCAGGTGGCCATGGATGTGCAGTTGCGTGACATCGTTGTTGATGTCAAGTACAAACTCCATGAGGCCTACCACAATCTGATTGAACTGGACCGTCAGATCATCAACTATCTCAATCAAATCGAATACCAGGGGCGGCTCGTTCAAAAGATTCAGAAACTCAAATATTTGCGCGACCAGCTTGTGCTGGAAAGCCATACTGATGTCTTGGGGATGCTTGTGGCTAGGAACCCAGTTTGGCTGGAGCCTCGCCCGCGATACCAATTCAAGGTTTCGCTGTCGATGTTGAAAAATTCCGACATGGGGCTGGCGTTGCTTCGCGGAATTGCCAAGGGACGGGGGCAAAGGCTCTCGCGGGGTAATCTCGCGGAACCTCTTGCCGCGCAAGATCTTTGCCAAAAGGCAGAGGAGATTCCGATGGTGGATGTCTCGGAAGTGAAGGCTGCGTTCTTTGCGTCGAGTGACCATCTCTTCCATTTCGTCTTGAATTACGCAAACTATCGCAAACCCATGGATGACGAGGAGTTGCTGGTGTTGTTCTGTCAAATCGCGACGCAGTACCTTGATGAACTCCAGGTGAGCGATAAGTATCAGGTCTATGGAAAATTCGAATACCCGTTGATTTATCCCAAACATGCGTTACACTAAGGAAATCTTTGACATTCTCAGTCACGGCGGCTTCATCTCGCAAAACAGCGTGGATGAAATGAAATCGCGTCTCTATGATTCAATTGAGGATGATTTCGACGAATACCGTGAATATTTCGCGGGCATCGGCTTCATGCTTGAAGGAGGCAATGGATATTTCTTCTTCTCGCGTACGGAAAACAAGATAGATTTGGAGGAGAAACTCCAGCGTTTGACGCAGTGGATTGACCGGATAGATTTTCTGAAGGTCTTCAATGCTTCTTTCGGTCCTGGCTTTACTTTCCAAAAATCCAATATCATGGAGCGTTTCTCCAATGATATCGAATTGAAAGAGAAGGCGGCGAATTTATACTCAGACGTCAAAACTCTCGAGGAGAAAATCGACAAGTTGATTGCAGATATGGAACGCCAGGGATTTGTCGAGTTGGAGAATGAACTGGATGGCATATACAAGGTCACTTCCGCTTTCCATTATATTGAGGAAATGATGGATTGCATCACAATCAATGAGAACATAGAAGCATGAGAGCACTGCGAAAGGTCATTTTTGTCAATAGCGCAAACATCCGCTATGCCGAGGTCTGCCTGGATGGCAATGTTCATTTTATTGGCACGCAAGGAGTCGGCAAGAGTACCCTTTTGCGCGCAATTCTCTTTTTCTACAATGCTGACAAACTGCATTTGGGGATTCCCAAGGAAATGAAGGGCTTTGATGAGTTCTATCTCCCGAATGCAAATTCATATATTGTCTATGAGGTCGAACGCGAGGACGGACCATTTTCGGTTTTGGTTTACCGTTCGTCTGGGCGTGCCTGCTATCGTTTTGTGGCAAGCGCATTTCAGCGAGAATGGCTGATTGACGAAACAGGCGAGGTCACGGCGGATATAAAGGTGATTCGGAGCCGTCTGGGGAACACAATGATATCCAAGATGGTTGATCGTTATGACCAATATCGTGATATTATCTATGGATGTGAATCCGCAAAGGAGTTTCGGTGTTTCCAATTGATGGAGACACGCAATTATCAGAATATCTATCGCTCCATCCATAATGTCTTCCTGAATTCACGCCTTGAGGCAAATTTCATCAAGGACATCATTATCCGTTCGCTCAACGATGAGGAAAGCGGAATCAACCTCGGGTTCTACCGTGGGCAAGTCACGAATTTCAAACAGGAATACGATGATGTCATTTGTTGGGACAGGAGGAATTCCAAAGGCGAATCAATCGTTGGGAAACAAGCAGATCTAGTGATATCTGCCTATCATAATTTGCTTTATCTCAAGAACCAGATTGGAGAACTGTGCGGTGAATTGAAGTGCTCGGTCAGGATGGCCAGGGAACGATTGCCATTGGTCGAGGAAAAGATTGCCCGGATTGAAGCGGAACGGGAACGGCAGGAACGTTTGCAGGATGAACTGAAGGGAAAATATCGCGTTGAACGTAGCAGGCTGGATGGGGAATTGGGAGTGAAAAAGGACAAGCTCGCGCAATGTGCGCAAAAAAGGAAGGATTATGAGGCACAGCAAATTGATAATGTGCTGGCGAGATGCAATCAAGAGAACGTGCGGAGATCCGAGTTGGAGGCGGCACGGACGCGTTATGATGAGCTGACTGCCAAGTATGAGGATGTCGCTTCAAAATACAAGTCGCTTGTGGAAAGTGAGAAAAATCGTCTTGCAGCATTGATTCAGGCGCAAAAACTGTCTATGGGTGAGATTCAAAAGGAGGCATTGATTCAAAAGGAGAAACTGTTTGGTCATTATCATGTGCATTGCCGGGAGAATGAGGAGCTGTGGAATGACAAGTTGGATGGTGCACGTGAAGCACTTGAGGGTATACGGCAGGAGGAACGTGATTGCATAGGAGCAATCAATGACTTGAAGAATTTCAAGCCTTACGAGGCGGAAATTGCCGATTTTGACAAACAGCTCCGTGATTTTGAGGAAAGCCAGCGCATGGTGGCAAAAGAGATCACGTCTCTGGATGCAGAAGGCAAACGTCTGCAGGCCGAATATGAATTCCATATCGAGCAATTGGAGACTGAGTGCAAGGCAAAGGTTCATGCCAAGCAAGTTGAAATTGAAAAGTTGAAGTGCGCAATTGCCGACATAGACAAGTTGCTGGCCAAGGTCAATGGCTCGTTCTATGAATGGCTGGACGAAAATCTTGGTGGATGGGAGCAGACGATTGGCAAAGTCATTGATGAGCGCACTGTGCTTTACAACACAGGCTTGGCTCCTCAAAAGGCCTCCGTCGAAAATGCGTCATTCTATGGCGTTGATGTTGATCTCACGAAACTTCCGTTGACGATACGGCGTCCAGACGAGTTGAAGGCGCAGAGGACTGAATTGGACGGGCAAATCGGCGATGCGCAAAAGGCCATGGCCGCATTTGAGAGGGAGAGGGATGCTAATCTCGAAGACTTGAAACGGAAAAGTAGGCCGCAAATCAAGGAACTCCGCAATGCGAAAGCGTTAAAAGAGGCAGAGGCAGCGAAATTGCCCGGGCAAATCAAGATGGTCTGCGTCAAACGGCAGGAGCTGCTTGACAAGGCAGAGCAGATTGTAGCCGCCAGACGCCAGGAACTTTCTGCCCGCCAGCAGGAAATTGCGCATCGGAAGAATGCTGCTTCTGCGGATTTGGCCAGGGTGCAGGATGAAAAGAAACGCCATTTGAAGGAGCTGGAGAAGGGCTATGTTGCGGCGAAGGAAAGGATAGATGCCGAACTCTCCAGAAGTCAAAAAGCCTCCGAGGCGGAAATCAAGCGCCAGCAGGAAGCCTCCGAAACCGAGGTGCTGCGATTGCGCCAGCAGGAATTGGCTGAATTGGAAGGCCAAGGCGCGGACACGACGGCGGTGGCGCAATGCAAACAGC
The DNA here is from genome assembly GCA_024405215.1 of Lentisphaeria bacterium. Classification (GTDB taxonomy): domain Bacteria; phylum Verrucomicrobiota; class Lentisphaeria; order Oligosphaerales; family Oligosphaeraceae; genus UBA1724. Next base: position 35,541 of record JAKSPB010000026.1, read on the forward strand.
AGATTGCCGCGCTGGAAGGCGAATTGAACTTCATCGAACAGCACCGCAAGCTTGTTTACGCTTTCCAAAAGGATAAGGAGGAACTCTTTGATCGTGAAGAGGAATTCAAGAATGAAAAGAAGACGCTGGTTGCAGAAATCCAAAATCTGGATGAAAAATATGAACAACGCCGGGTGAAGTATGAACAGCTTATTGGCGGGTTGAATGTCGAAGCCGATGAAGGCAGGCAGGAACTGCATCGCTTGCAGACTGGACTGGCGGAGGCAGAAAAATTCTGCCAAGATGACCGGATGTGCCCTGCGGGACTGCTGGATGCGCCGGAAAAACAGACGCTGGCCTTGCCGGACCAGGCCGTCAATGAACTGCGGAATAGAATTTTTGACCGCCAGGAACAGCAAAATGATTTCAAGCAAAAGGTAAATGTCTTCAAAGGGAATTTCAGTGCGAAGAACACTTTCAATTTCAAAACGGTGCTGAATCTTGACGAGGATTACCTGGAATTTGCGGATAATTTGAATGAATTCGTTCAAAACAATATGATTGAGCAATACAGAAAACGCATCAGTGAAAAGTATGCCGAAATCCTGGGGCGCGTTTCAAAGGAGATGGGGGACCTCACGAAGCATCGTTCGGATGTCGATACCGTCATCAATAATATCAATCGCGATTTTGTGGATAAGAATTTTGTCGGAGTGATAAAGAGGATAGAGTTGCGGTCGGTCGAGACTTCCGACAAAATGGTGCAGCTGATGTTGCGAATCAAGGATTTCAATGATGAAAACTCCTACGATATTGGTGAATTGTCGCTTTTCTCGACGGCGAATCGCAGTGAAGTCAACCAGAAGGCCGTGGAATATCTGCGGGATCTGATGAAGGTTCTGGACGACAATCCAGCCCGGCAATCCTTGAACCTCTCGGATTTGTTTCAATTGCAATTCCGCGTGGTGGAAAACGACAATGATACCGGTTGGACGGATAAGTTGTCGCATGTCGGCAGCGAGGGAACGGATACATTGGTGAAAGCGATGGTGAATATCATGCTCATCAATGTCTTCAAGGAAAAGGTCGCGCAAAAGTTCGGTGACTTCAAAATCCATTGCATGATGGATGAAATTGGCAAACTCCATCCGCAGAATATCAAAGGCATCCTGAATTTTGCCAATGCCCGGAATATTCTGCTGGTGAATTCGTCGCCGACGACATATAATGTCTCTGATTATCGCTATACCTATTTGCTTGGCAAGGAAGGCACGAAGACACAGGTGCGGCCATTGATTGTGAAGAAATGAAAATCACAGAAGCATTAATTGACAAGTTGATTGGGTTGCGGGATGGCGGCAGGGTGCCGGCGAGTGCCCTGTCTGGTGCATGGGTGCAGGAGTTGTTGTCGGACGGCGTGCTTGTCAGCAGTTCGCATGGAAGTCGCTCGACATTGACTGTCAGCGATAGAAAAGTCTTCTTGCAATATCTGGCCGGAATGGATGAGCGGCTTGGGAATTTGGAGAAGGCAAAGTGCTATTGCGCGAATGACGGGGAGGCGTCGTCCTTGGCGCTTCGCGCGGAGCAGGCTGCGGATACTGGAAACTCCAAGTTGAAGTTGTCGAGGTCTTTTCCGGGCTTCCTGGTCAATTCCTACGAGGTGATTCCGGCTCGGCTAGGGGGACACGAGCTTTTGATTTCACCTCAGGAAGGGACTGGGGTGTTCGTTTTCAACTGGAATCAATTTGAGATCCCGACCGATGTCACTGTTGTCGGAATTGAAAATCCTGAGAATTTCAGGTTTGTGCGACTCCAGAAGAAGCTCTTCGAGGAACGTTTACCTGGCAAAAAGCTGCTGTTTGTCTCACGCTATCCTCAATCTACCGATTTGCGCAAATGGCTGATGGACATTCCCAATGAATATGTTCATTTCGGCGATTTCGATTTGGCGGGGATAAAAATCTTCCTGACGGAATTCCAAAAATACCTGGGGGACCGGGCGAAATTTCTTATTCCAGACGATATTGAGGAGCGGCTTAAAATCGGCTCGGCAGAAAGGTATCTGGATAATTCCTATGAAAACAGGCATCTGAATTCCGGCATACCGGAGGTGCAGCGACTGATAGAACTCATTCGCAAATACAAAAGGTGCTATGACCAGGAAGGTTATATAGCTAAAATAACAATGTAATTGTAAAAGCCTTGGACATAAATAGATTTCTGCTACGGAAAAGTTAAAAGGAAAAATTGTATATTGGAATGCTGAGAAGGCTTTTGGCTTTATACAGGTTGGCAAACGCAAGCGATATTTTGCCCATATCACGGGATTTATGCGACAGGCAAATCCCCCTGAAGTAGGGCAGGAATGCGAATTCTTTCCCGATGTCGACCGTGAAGGACGTCCATGCGCAATATCAATAAAGAGAATTGACGAACTGGTAGTGGCTCGGCCAATTGAAAAGTTCCAACGGCATGCGTCTGCACCTGTCCCAAAGCCTCGGCAAAGCGCTGTTGCCGTTCATGAAAACAAACATCGTGACTTTGGAATGATTGATAGAATCTATGATCTGATTGCATATTTGATTGTTTCGGGATGCATAGCCACGCTGCTTTGGGTTTGCCTGTCAGGCTATGTCCACCGCTACATGGGTTATTATTATATTGTCATGAATATTTTTGCTGCAATTGGATACATTGTTGATAAAACATCCGCGATGAAAGGACGATGGCGAGTGAAAGAAAGCACGTTGCACGGATTTGAAGTCCTTGGCGGGTGGCCGATTGCTTTGTTTTTGCAGCGATTGCTGCACCATAAAAGTCACAAGGCAGGTTATCAATTTGTTTTTTGGGTGTGCGTTTTGCTTCACTGCCTTCTTTTTTTCATCGTCAAGAAGCTTGACTTGACATTCAGTGCTGTGTATTAATCCGTAACTTTCATTTTAGGGTGTCCTGAAGTTTTCAGGATCCTCCATTTCCATTTTCAGATCCTTGCATAGCTTCAGCGTCTGCTTCGTAATCTTTGTCAGCTTCCAGCATCCATCAATTTTGTTTGCCCTGACGTGTTTCAGGAACTGCATCGTGTCCTCAAAGGAATATTTTGCGGTCAGTTCCTTGTCAGCGATGACTTGCAGGACCTTGTACAGCATCTGCATAGCCAGGTGGTTGACGAAGAGCCAGGCCTCGAAAGTATATTGGTCCCTCATGTAACTTGCTGATGCTTCAAGAGTGTTGTCATAGCACTTGAACACCTGTGCGATATCCTGGCGCGTCTTGTACAGGTAATATGCCTGCGCGCAGTTCAGCTCCTTCCTGTTCGTCTTCAGGATGAATGTCCCGTTCGCGATATGTTCCTGCAGTGCGCTGGCCACGTCCCCAGGCAGAAGGTGGTCGTACTGCTCCTGGGCAAGCCGGCCCTTTCCGTGCCTTCTCCGCCTGTCTTCTCGCTCGCGTTTCAGCAGGTTCGTGGCGTTTGCCTTTTCATGTCTTCCAATGAAATCGACGGCTTCGTCATTGGCAAGACTCATGTCATAGTAGAGGAATGCATTCCCAATGTTCCCCGGATATTCGCTACAGTATCCGAAGGCCTCTCGAACTTCTCTATCCAGAATTGAATGGTTGTGGTATAATTTTTCCAAGCTTCTGCCGAATAGTTTTACGCACGATGGTTCTAGTAGTCTGCAAAGTTTTTCTTTGCAGACTACTAATCTCGGAAGGCATTATGCCTGAATAAGTTGAAACTCAGTTGCGTGATTCTGCGACAACTTGAAATGCTACGTATCGCTATTTCAATCGTTTGTCTGCGTAATCCAGCAGGGCGTTCCAGTTTTCGGGAGTGCAGTTGTGTTCGCCACGCCGCAGATAATATCCTATTTCACCGAAATTCGCGGTGCCTGGCGCAGGGAATTCATCTATCTCAAGACCCTTCATTCCAAATAGCTTATAGAATTCCGAAGCGGCTTTTGCCGACAGGAATTCGCCCTTTGGATCCGCCCAGCAGTCATTTGTCGCGCTCGTGACATACGCCAGGCGCGGCGCGATGCAACCTATGAGTTGGTGCTGATCAATTGGAATTGTCGCATCTTTTTTTCCGATGAATGCGTCGAACGCAGGCATTACCCAATGCTCGTTCCAGAGTTTGATCCATGAGAAATCCTCTCCATAATAGCGATGCGAGAGTTTAGCACCGCATGTGCCTGAGCAGTCCGATATCGTCAAAGCTATGCGCATGTCGTTTGCGCCTGCCCAAAGAGCGGTTTTGCCAAGACGGGACAGACCATGCACCGCAATCTTGTGACTGTCGATTTCAGGCTGCGTTTCCAGCGCATCTATGCAACGCGAAATGCCCCACGCCCATGCGCTGATTGCCGCCGAAGGCCGTTCAGGAGATTTCCAGACATTCTCGTCGAAATACATTCTCAGAATGCTGTCCTGAAAACCATGCGGATGATCTGGATGCAGTTCCCAATAGCACATCGTCGCAACCGCATAGCCGCGTTTCAGGCATGCTTCGAAGCAGAAACGTCCATCGTGTTCGCCGCGTGCCTCGACAGGCGAGTCCGACCGGTCCGACCGGTCCGACGAGTCCGACAGGTCCGACAGGTCCGACAGGTCCGACGAGTCCGACCAGTCCGACAGGTCCGACGGGTCCGACGAGTCCGACCAGTCCGACAGGTCCGACAGGTCCGACGGGTCCGACGGGTCCGACAGGTCCGACGGGTCCGACGGGTCCGACAGGTCCGACGGGTCCGACGAGTCCGACGAGTCCGACAGGTCCGACATGTCCGACAGGTCCGACATGTCCGACGAGTCCGACAGGTCCGACGAGTCCGACAGGTCCGACCGGTCCGACCGGTCCGACCAGTCCGACGAGTCCGACAGGTCCGACAGGTCCGACGGGTCCGACGGGTCCGACGGGTCCGACAGG
>JAKSPB010000027.1 GCA_024405215.1 Lentisphaeria bacterium
GTGACGGCCAGGGGTTTTCAATTATTCCGGCCATATTGCATATGGATGCAAAGCCAGATATTCAGCATCTCGTCGAGTTCCGCATCGGGGGTCCTGACCTGGCAGCGTTCCAGTCGTTCCCACCACCACGCCTGGAAATCTTCAGCGGCGGCATCCACTTGCGCGGGATCGTCGTATTTCCGAAGCACTTCCGCCGCCTTCCGGAGCTCCGGCGAAGCCGTCAGCTTGACGATGACCCGCTGGGATTCGCCGGGATTCAGACGGAAGTCCATCCGGAAGCACCCGCAGATGGGGAACCCCGCGCCGGGGACCTCGGAGTTCCCCAGTTCGCCGGAATCCAGCGCCTGGGGGCAAGCCTCCGCCCGGCATCGTCCGATGAATTTGTCACGACTCATCTCGTATGAGGTGATGGGACGCGAGGCGTTGAAAAGCGTATAGCCCTTGTGGATCGCCTCGTAGGCGAAATAATCCAGCCGAAGCGCGCCGATCTCCTTGTCAAAGAACCCCGTCATCTGATTTCCGCAGAAATGGTAGTAGAGGACCTCCTTGGGAACGTCGCGCATGGCGAAGTCCAAATAGGGATAGGCGGAGAAAACGGCTTCCGTACTGCGGGTGTTGGTGAAAGTGACATCCCATAGGAGCACGGGATCCTTCCGGGGAATCATATAGCGGACCTTTGCGGCGATGCCATTCTTTTCGGCCAGGAAGATGGTGTAGAAAAGTCCGTGCCGGCACTCGTACTTATCCACCGGCGTCCGGGTCGGCAGCACCGACGGCGTCCACAACTCCTTGCCGTCCTTGACATAGAGATAGAATCCCGGCGTATCCTCTGGCTGTGCCATGAACTGGTAGCGGGTCAGTCGGCCCGTATGGGGCTGCTTATACCAGGCCGTGCCGCCGCCGCGATTCGAAACGAAGGCATCCAGATCGGCCACGCCGCCAAGATAGTTGATCCAGGCCTTCGGAGTCAAAGGAGAGGTAACGACGTATTCGTGGCGTTCCGCGTCAAAGTATCCGTAGGGATTCGTGTTCATGCTGCTTCATCTTTAGATGGTGATGGAAAAAAGAGGACCATTGCATCCAGACTCGACGTTCTTCAGGGGCTTTCGCCTCGGGCACAGGACAAGTCCGTGCCTTCTGGACATAACGAATTAAAGGCAATTGCAAAAACCGATTGGGTCAAGACGATTGCCACCGCCTTCCTTCACGCCGTGTCATTTGCCTCCCCGGTAGATGCCCCGATAGAGGTTCATCAGGCGCGGCTCGTAGTATTTTCGTGCGTAGTCGGGAAAATCCTCGTCCAGCATCTCCGTGCGGGTGTATTCCTTTCCGGGGTAATTCCAAAGGAACATCCTCCCATCCAGCTTCCGGGCATCGGGTCGCAACTGGCGGTGCATCTGGAAATCCACGGGACCGGAGAGTTTCTCCCAGTTCCAGCCGGGGAAGAGCGGCTGTCTGGCGCTGACCAGGAAGACCTCTTCCGCCTTCGGCAAATCCTCCGCCTTGCGGAGACGGCGCACTGGACGGCGAAGATAGAACATCTGTGCCGGGAAGGAGGAATCCTCCGAATACAGATAGACCGTATCGCGCTCGCCTGGCAATTGGGAAGCGTCCAGCTGCGGTGCGCCATCCCGGCGGGACTCGCCCAGGATTCTCCGCGCCACGTGTCGGCGATCGCCGATGGTCAGGAAAAGCGGCAAAAGAAAGAGCGCGACAAAGGCGAGGCGCATTCCCGCCACACACCAGGCAATCCGCGCCGCGTCCACCTTGTGCCCGCGGCACCAGAAACACACGCCAGCCAGAAGCAAAACGCCGACCACAAGCCATCCGAACACCGCCACGGAGAAAGCCATGTCCGTATTTGCGAAAGTGGTGCGCCCCATAGCCACCCAGAACCAGCTGACCACGGCATAGAAAAGCTGCAGGCTTGACAAGATGCCGGCGGCGAGCAGGATCTTTCCCCACTGGCGTTCATGCCGGTGGAGGACAATGGGCAGATTGAAGCTGATCATCACGGCCATTGCGGGCAAGGCCGGCATCATCAGCAAGGAGGAATAGTCCGGCAGAATCCAATAGAAAATGAAAAGGCAGAGCACCGCCGTCCGCAGGAATCCGCAGAGGGACCCCGTGGGTTCCAGAGGCCGCAGCGCCAGGCAGAATGGCATCCAGAGGAAGAGTCCCCAGGGCATCAGATCCCGGAAACAGCGGAAAGGGAAGAAGAAGAGATGATGCAGGAATCCCTCTGGAAGAGCGGAAGCGGAAAGCGGTCCAACCAGGGCATTCCAGGCGAAAAGCGGCTGGGGGCACACCAGCGTCACCCAGAGATAGATCGCCAGGGCAAAGACCACCAGCCACTGGAGATGCGCCGGGAAGCGTAGCATCCGCCGGGTCCTGGGCGGCATGGCGGTGAAGAAAAAGGGCAGATAGAAGAGCAGGATGGCGCGCAGGCCAATGGTCAGGACATCCAGCGCCACAAAGCCCAGCGCCACGCCCCAGGCCGCACTCCAGCGCCGTCCCATGGCGCCGAGACTATGCCAGGAGAACCAGGCACAGCTTAACAGGCAGGCATGAAGAGTCTCCGTCTGGCCGAGGATGCCCACACGCATGGCGCCGAAAGAGGTCAGGACAATGAGCGCGGCCAGCGCGCCTGCCTCTCCGTCCCGGTGCTTCCGTGCCATGAAGGCGGCCTGCAAGGCCATTCCGAAGACCGACAGGACGGCAGGCAGGCGCACAGCGAAGACCTCCGGCAGGCCCATGCCGTGGAAGAGCGCGATGAGCCAGGGGTAGAGCGGGAAGATCCCCACGTTCTCCCCCTGGAAGGTCGTCCGGAAGAAAGAACGTTTCGCCACCATCTCCCGGGCTACCGTCGCCAAGACCGACTCGTCGCTGCCGCGCAGTTCCGCCCAGGGAACACAGGCAAGATAGAGCAGTCCTGCCAGCAGGACAAGCGAGAAGAGCAGGAAGTTATTGGATTTCGCCTTTCCCGTCGAAGAAGAAGCAGTTGCAAAAGTCGCCGAGGTCATTTTTTAGGATATTCGGGTAGATGCCGCAGTTCGCCGTCTGGACCGACCTCCCGGAAGAAGCAACTCCGGTAGCCTTCGTGGCAGGCCACGTCGCCATCGGAAACCACCTTGAAGACGATGGAGTCGAGATCACAGTCCAGAAGAATTTGCTTGATGTGTTGCAAATGACCGCTGGTCAGCCCCTTGACCCAGATTTCCTGGCGAGAACGGGACCAGTAGGTCCCCAGTCCCGTCGCCAGCGTCTTCTCCCAGGCCTCCTGGTTTATATATGCCTGCATGAGAATCTCGCCCGATTTCCAGTCCTGCACAATGACAGGAAGAAGACCATCGGCGCTCTTGCTGAAATTTGGCGTTGCTTTCATTTTTTGGTTCCTTGGTCGAAATTTTGCGGAAGAAGACAGATTTGGAAAACCGCCGGGCTTTCACAAAAAAAGTTTTCCCGGTTATGTTATGTCCATGTTCCGTACATGGGACAAAATATAATAACCGTTGCCCTGTTTTTTTGATGGAAATCCTCGTACCTGTCATCCAAGAAGTAGATGTGCTGCTGATCGGCGGCACCCTGGCAGGGTGTGAACTGTCTCTTCGCCTGCGCAAAGCCGGCCGGAAGGTCCTGCTGGCCTGTGAGGCAAACGGCCTGGGGACGGATGCCATCGGGAAACTGGACCAGGCAGCCATGGAAAACTCGCCCTTGCTCCAGCCGCCCTACCGTCCCTCCAACTGCCTTGCGCAATTGGACCGGCAGCTTCTGGAAGCGGGAGTGGAAATCTTCTTCGAGACCATCCCCCTGCGCCCGCTCTATTCCGCAGGCAACCGCAAATTGGCCGGATGGTTCTTCTTCGGGCGGAGCGGATATTTCGCCATCGCAGCAAAAGCAGTGGTGGACGCCACTTGCGAGGGACATCTTCCCTTCCAGATGCGCCTGGCCAGACGCTCCAGCGCCTTGGTGGACTGCACCGTCAACTGGAATTTCATCGGAGAATACCAGGAGACCCTTCCCGAGGTCCAGATGGAAGTCTCCCTTTCCCCCATTGAACTGGGCCAGGGGCGCGTTCCCCTGTGCTGCTGCCAGAAGAACTTCCGTCTGCGGGAAAATGACCTGGCAGGACGCAAACGGGCGGAAAGTCAGATGAAAGGCCTGGCCAAGCAGAACTCCTATCCGGCTCCCCTGTACACCTTCCATTTCCTTCAGCATGCTTGGAATGGCCTGAAAAGCACCCAGGAACAGCCGCTTTTCCAGGCGGCAACCGCCGATGTCCCCCTGCTTCTCCAACTCACCCTGCCGGCGGTTCCCCATGCGCAAAGCTATTCCCCCGTGGAATGCCGGCTGGCTTTGGACAACGAAGAACAGCTCCTTTGGAAATTCCGGTATCCCCGCATGGGCATTTACCCTAAAGTCCCGTTTTTCCTGGAAACCCTCGCCACGCCTGCACCAGATGTGGACGTACTGGTCATCGGCGGGAATCCCGCAGGCGTAGAGGCGGCCAGGACAGCGGCGAAACAAAATCTTCGCGTCATGCTGCTCGAGTCCTCCGGACGCATTCTGGGAGATCTCCCAGAACTTCTTTCCCTGGGCATTGAAATCTGGCATCACGCCGTTCCGGCAGCCGTTCTCCTGAAAGGGAAAAAGACCTGCGGCGCCATCGTGCTGAGCTGCACCGGCGAATCCTGCCTGGTGCGATCCTCCGTCCTCATTGACGCAACAGGCTTTGCCATCGCCGCCTGCGCGGCAGGCGCACCCATCCGGATGCCCCAGGACACCGAACTGGTCACCCAGGGCGCGCTAGTGGCTCCAAGGCTCTCCTCCAACCCCATGGGATCCCCCGCCGAACTCGGCCATGCGGAAAACGACACCATGGACTGCTCCAGGGCGTTGCTCCTCTGCCATCTGAAACAGAAGCAGGCCTTCATGTCCGAATTGCCGGATCTACCTCATTCACGCACAAAAATCCAGGGGGAAATGATTCTTCTCCCCCACGACGTGGTCCTGGGACGCCAATTCCCGGACACCTTGGTCGCATGTCCGGGGAAGCTGCCCTCCCCCTACGAGGCCTGCCACCCACTTTTCTGGCTGCATGACTTCCAAGGGCAGACCGCGGACATCCGACTTCCCCTGCGCGCACTGCTCCCGTTCCATCTGGAAGGAATGCTGGTCCTGGGACAGGCAATCTCCGCCCACAAGGACGTCCTCCGAATCTGCGCCTCGGCACCGGACATCCGCTTCCGGGAAGGCCGCGCGGCAGGACTGCTGGCAGCGGCAGCCATCCAATGCCATCTTCCCCTGCGGGAGGTCGACCTCAAGCCAATCCAGCAGAAGCTGGTTGACGACGGACTGCTTCCGCCGCAGGTCCTGGCCTACCAAGACGAATACGACGCAGAGAATGCCTCCCCCTTGGCGGCAATCTTCCGTCGTCCGGACCAGGCACGACGCATCCTCCAGGCAAAATTTGAAGAAGCCCCGGACATGAATACCGCTTTGCTTCTGGCTTTCCTCGGAGACACGTCCGGGCGACCGACCATCTCACAGGCGCTGGCAAAAGTCGATCCCGTGACGCAGCCGTACCAGCTTTGTCTTCTGGTGGAGGCTTTCTCCATTATCGGCGGAAATCCCGGCGTGGTTCTGGACAAGCTCCGTATCCTGAGCCACGAGACCCCACTGGCCATCCTCCGAATCCTCTCCCTCTTCTTCCAGCGCTGGCCCGCCAAAAACGCAGCGCCGCTATTAAGTTCCCTCCTCAACGACCTACGGGACGTCCGTCCAGAAAATCCCGGCCACATGGCCCTTCTTTCCGCAAATTCACCTTCCACTGACGAACGGCGCCTCAAGGCGCTGTATCTGGCGGCGGCTCTCCACGCCTGCGATCCTACGGACGAAGACGCCCTGGACTGCCTGGAGGGGATGCGGAAGTCCTGGCGTATCATGGTCGCGCTTTTCGCGCGCAACGCCCTCCTCTCCTGAACCAAGAGGCTCTTGCAAAAGCCTCAAACCATTCTTAATGCATGAAAACCATCGCCGTCATCCCCGCACGCTACGGTAGCACCCGTTTCCCCGCCAAGCCCCTGGCCCTCATCCAGGGAAAGCCCATGATCCAGTGGACCTACGAATCCACCAAGAAATGCACCGACTTCCAGGACGTCTTTGTCGCCACGGACGACGACAGGATCTACAACGCCGTCGTGGCCTTTGACGGCAAAGCGGTCATGACCAGCCCGGAATGCCGTTCCGGCAGCGACCGCATCTGGGAAGCCATCCAAGGCCTTGACGCGGAACTGATCGTCAACGTCCAGGGTGACGAGCCCCTGATTCCCGCAACGGTCCTCCACCAGCTGGTTGCTCAGATGACCGAATCCGGCGCAGACATGGGCACGGTGGCCGTCCCCTTCTCTGTTTCCGGACGCGACCCGCAGGACCCCAATGCCGTCAAAGTCGTATTGGACAATCGTAATCTTGCATTATATTTCTCTCGTTCGCTGATTCCGTTTCCCCGCACCGGCGGCACAACCGTGGAGCCTCTGTTGCACTGGGGGCTCTATGCCTACCGCCGCGACTTCCTGCGGCAGTTCGTCTCCTGGCCTACGGGAAAGCTGGAGGCCTGCGAAAAACTGGAGCAGCTCCGAGCCCTGGAGAACGGCGCGAAGATCTGTGTCCTGACCACCACCGAACGCACCGCCGACGTCGATGTCCCCGAGGACATCGCCCGTGTGGAGGCACTGCTGGACAGCCTGAAGAAAAACTAGTGACCGAGGAAATTGCAATCCACCCGACTTCAAAAAAACATGAGCCTGAAATCCTTTGACATCCTCCCCGGAATCACCGTTGGCCCCGGCAATCCTCTTCTGGTCCTGGCCGGACCTTGCGTCGCCGAGTCCTCCGCCATCTGCCAGGAGATCGCCGGAACCGCAAAAGAGGTCTGCGCCAGCCTGGGGCTGAACTATGTCTTCAAGGCCTCTTTTGACAAGGCGAACCGCACAAGCATCAACTCTTTCCGCGGCCCAGGCATGGAAGCCGGCCTTGCCATGCTGGCTGAAGTCAAGGAGAAATTCGGTCTGCCCGTCATCACGGATGTCCATGAACCAGACCAGTGTGCCCCTGTCGCCAAAGTGGCGGACATGTTGCAGATTCCTGCCTTCCTGAGCCGTCAGACCGACTTGCTCCTGGCTGCCGGCAATACTGGCAAGCCCGTCAATGTGAAGAAAGGCCAGTTCCTGGCCCCCGAAGACATGGCCGGCGTGGTCAAGAAGCTGGAATCCACCGGAAACGGAAAAATCCTGCTGACCGACCGAGGCACCACCTTCGGATACCACAACCTGGTCGTGGATATGCGCGGCCTGGCCATCATGCGCTCTCTGGGATGCCCCGTCGTCTTTGACGCCACCCACTCCGTGCAGCTCCCCGGCGGGAACGGAACCTCCTCCGGCGGGAACCGGGAGTTCGTCCCCCCATTGGCCCGTGCAGCCTGCGCCGTGGGCATCGACGCCGTCTTCCTGGAAATCCATCCCGAGCCAGAAAAGGCCCTTTCCGACGGCGCAAACTCCTTGCGCCTCGCGGACCTGAAGGACCTGCTCACCAGCCTGAAAGCCATCCACGCCATCTGCCCATGAAACTCCTTTCCGAACAGAAATTCCTCAAACGCGGCACTACCTTGGAAGAAACCCTCCAGGGAATCAAACTCATCGCCTTAGACGTAGACGGCGTACTCACAGATGGACGCATCGGATACGGCGGAACCGCTGATGAAATCAAATTTTTCTATGTCCGGGACGGATCAGGCGTCACCATGCTCCGCAGGGCAGGCATTTTCGTCGGAATCATCTCCGGCCGTCGAAGCCGTGCCAACCAGACCCGTGCCGCGGAACTCAAATTGGATTTTCTGGTCGAAGAGTGCTGGAACAAGTGGGAGAGCCTTTTGAACATCGCCAGGGAAAAAGGCGTCTCCCCCAACGAATGTCTTTTCATCGGGGATGACATGATTGACGGCGGCGCTCTCGCCAATGCCGGAATCGGCATCGCCGTCGGAGATGCAGCCGAAGCGGTCCTCCCCGCTGCCGACCTGCAGACCGATGCATTCGGCGGACACGGCGCAGTCCGCGAAACCGCCGAATGGCTCCTGAAAGCCCAGGGCAAGTGGGAAATGCAGCTCCGTCACTACCACATCCCTGGACACGAACCCACCATCTAGATCTCCCAAACGTCTTGCGCCTTCTCTTTTTCATCATTCTTGCAACGGCCATGGCCCTTCCGGGCGCTGGATTCAATCTGGACGACCTGGAGCGCATTGAACTCAAAGGCTTCCAGACAAACGGCATTTCCCAGGCGAAACGCGGCGATGCCTCCACCGAAGGAATCGCCTGGCGCATCCGCGGCGAAGGGGCTGTCATCCAGAAGCCAAACTATACCCTCAATGGCTTTGAAATGACCCTGGACGGAACAACCGATTCCTTCGGACATTACCTTCTGGAGAGCCCCAAGTGCATCTACAATCACGATGCCCAGCAGGTCCGGGGAGACGGCGCCGTGCTGTTGCACGGTCCTGACAACCTCTCCGTTTCGGGCATCGGCTATGATTTCTACTGGAATCCCGACCAGGAAGAAGGCATCCGACTGGTCATCCGGGACGCCGTCCACATCGAACTGGAACTCGGGTCCATCCAAAAATGGAAGAGCACCCCCATAGAGCCTTTTGAAGTCACTCCGTAAGCAAATGAAGCACCTTCTTCTCACCATTCTCGCCTTCTCCCTCGCCTTTATCCTCCTGGCACAGGAAAATGGCCAGTCTGAAGCCTCCGCCGCCCCTGCCAAGGAAGCCGAAGAGCAGGCGGTCTCAAAAGGCCTTTCCGGCAAAGTCACCATCTCTGCTGATCGCATGGAGATGATCCTGAAGAAAGTCGCCAGGCTGGACGGCAACGTGGAAGTGGTCTTCTATCCTTCCGGCGAAACCCTCCAGGGCCTGAAAAAGCAGTTCAAAGGCGACGACATCCGTGTCATCCTGAATGCGGACCACATGACGGTCTTCTTCCCGGAAGGCGGCGCAGAAAAGGAAAACGCCTCCAGCCGTCCGGAGAAGATTCTGGCCACGGGACGCATCAAGCTCCATTCTCCTGATGGCAAGAGCGCCACAGGCGACCAGGCAGCCTGGGACCTGACGAACGGCAGTACCATCGCCCTGGAAGGGAAATGCACCATTCTGGCGGACGGACGGATCATGAACTCCAGCCGCGTAGTCTACGACTTCAACGAGAGCCGATTCTCCGCAGCACGCGCCATCATCACCCTGCCCGTAGCCTCCCGCGGCGACAGTGAAATCCTCCCCGGCGTAAAATCCGATTCAGGCAATGCCACAAAGGAGAGCCAGCAGAAATGACGGTCTCCTCCACCACCACTCCGCTTCTCTCCGCCCAGCACCTGCGAAAAGTCTATGGCGGACGATGCGTCGTCAACGATGTCTCCCTGGACGTCCGCCCCGGCGAAGTCGTCGGGTTGCTGGGCCCCAACGGCGCCGGCAAGACCACCTCGTTCTACATGATCGTTGGCATGATCGCCCCCGACGGCGGCTCCATCGCTTTCCGGGGCGAGGATGTCTCCCAGTTGCCAATGTACCAGCGCGCACGGCGCGGCATGGGATATCTGGCCCAGGAACCTTCCATCTTCCGAAAACTGACTGTCCGCGAAAATGTGGAGGCAGTCCTGGAGACCCTGGACTTGACTGCGGCACAACGGCGGGAAAGGCTGACGGAGCTGCTGGATGAACTCCAGCTGACCCATTTGGCAGACCAGAAGGCACTGACCCTCTCCGGCGGAGAACGCCGGCGCCTGGAAATCACCCGCGCCCTGGCGACATCCCCCGATTTCATCATGCTGGACGAGCCATTCGGCGGAGTCGACCCCAAGAACGTTTTCGAAGTCCAGAAAATCATCGCCATCCTTCGCGACCGCGGACTGGGAATCCTCATCACGGACCACAATGTCCGGGAAACTCTGGCCATCGTGGACCGCGCATACCTCATCTGCGCCGGCGAGATCCAGTTCTCCGGTTCCGGAGAGGCACTGGTACAAGACGAGACTGCCCGGAAAATCTACCTCGGGCCCAGCTTCAATCCCACATGATTTCTTTCGTCCGGAAAGGCCATCCGATCTTCCCGGAAGCACACAAACCCCAACCAGGAGGTTAACACATGGAACTGCTCCTAACCGGCAAACACGTGGAAATCAAAGATGATGCGCGCGCAGTGGCACAGAAACTGGCCGACAAGCTATCTGCTGATTACGCGAAGCTCTCCACCCTCCGAATGGTCCTGTCCGCCGAAAGAGGGCTGAACAGCTGCGAAGCACTGCTGAATGGCAACAACGTCAACCTGAGCGCTTCCGCCAAAGCCGATTCCATTCCGGCTGCCATCGCCGCCGTCTACGACAAGCTGGACAAGCAAATGCGCCGCTATCTGAACAAGATCCAAGACCGCTCGGTCTCCGGCGATCCCGCCCTTAAGGAAAAGATCTGGGCCAGCGCCGATCTGAAACTGGAAAACGACGCCGAAGCCGAAATCTTTGAATAACCATTGAACCAGCCGGAACCCAGTGTCTTCCACTGGGTTCCTTTTTCCTTCCGCCATGTCCACGGAACCCACCATCGTAATGCCCGCCCACGGCGCGCCCTCGTACCGTCCGAACTGGGATCAGTATTTCATGAAGCTGGCCATGCTGGCCAGCGAACGCGCCACCTGCCCGAGAATGCACTGCGGCTGCGTCCTGGTCAAGGACAACCATGTCCTCTCGACGGGATACAATGGTTCCCTTCCCGGCACAGCGCACTGCTACGATGATGGCTGCCTGGTGGTCAACGACCACTGCGTCCGCACGAACCATGCGGAAATCAACGCAATTTGCCAGGCCGCTCGTCATGGCATGGCCCTGGAAGGATCCACTGCCTACGTGACGAACCTCCCCTGCACTTCCTGCGCCAAGGCCCTCATCGCAGTGGGCATCGTTCGCGTAGTCATCTTTTCCAGCTATCACGATTCCTTGGCCGAACGCTTCTTCCAGGAAAGCCACGTGGAGCTCTGCCGACTCCCCATGCCCGAAGGCATCATCCACTATGACCTGAAGGAGTTCTCCTCCGCACGCTCCTTCGAAGAAAGCGAACGCGAAAACCACGCCGGTGAATCCTGCTCCTGCCAGCATGAATCATATTGAGGCTTTTGACTTCAAATGGACTCTTGCAAAAGTCTCATGCCTGTTCAGAAGGGATGGAAGAACCATGAATGAACACGAGTAAAGCCTTTGTTCCTGCAGACAGGGGACAACGCTGTTGGACGCGGAATGCGTCGACGACATCGGAGCTATGTTCCTGCAGACAGGGGACAACGCTGTTGGAACCGCCTGCCTGCTTCTGCCATTCGTGTCCATTCGTGGTTCCATAACCCTCCTACAATGTCTCACCATGCATTTCTTTGATTCCCATACCCATCTTCCCGACGACTGCTCGAAAGAAGAAGCCGAGGCCATCCTCCTGGAGGCCTCGGCCGCTTCCGTGAAGGAAATCCTGCTGGCAGGGACATCCCTTGACGACATACCCGTCTATCTTCCTTTGGCAGAAACACATCCAGGAGTTCACACCGCAGTCGGGATACACCCGGAGGCCTGCAGTGCCTTTGACGAGGCAAGCGCCCTGCCGCGCTTGCGCGAATGGGCCAAGGCGCCCGGCGTGGTCGCCATCGGGGAAATCGGCTTGGACGCACACTATGACGCAACCACAGCGGAAGAACAGGAACGATGCCTGAAAGCCATGTTGCGCCTTGCAGATCAAACGGGCCTCCCCGTCGTCATTCACTGCAGGGAAGCTTTTGAGCGTTGCCATCAGATCATCGACCAATGCCTCGCCATTGATCATCCTCTTCAAATCCATAGTTTTGCAGACGGTCCTAGAGAATTGGATATCTGGCTGAAACGCAATACGTTCTTCTCTTATAATGGCATGACGACCTTCAAGAAGGCCGAAAATATCCGCGGAACCCTCCGGCTAGTTCCCCGGAAACGACTGCTTCTGGAAACCGACGCCCCCTATCTGACGCCTGTGCCCTACAGAGGACAGGCCAACGCCTCAAAATTCATCCCCCTTATCGCTGAACGCGTGGCACAGGAACAAGGCCTTTCCCTGGAAGAAGTCGCCGAACTTACCACGGCAAATGCCCATCGGCTCTTCCGACTAGACAAGTAGTTCAGCCTCCATGGAACCATGCGAGGCGCGCCAGCCTCGTCCCCGGTGCCTATATTCCCAACGCCCCCCCTACTCTCCTATTCCAACCCAATCTCCGTCTCCCCCGCAGGAATTTCTCGCGGGGCCTTTCCGGGCAGCACTAGTGTTGCCTTCGTGCCTTCGGGGATGCTGACCCGATAGAGCACCCTGCCCTGCTCCCTATACCATCCCGCTTTTAGGATTTTGCCATTAGGCAAAACGTGTTTCGCCTGGAAGAAATCAAGCTGCGGCACCACGCAAGGCATGAGCTTCACTTGGGTGAATCCAGGGCCGTCGAACTGCGGTCGAATTCCCGCCAGATACTCGAAACACCAGGCGGAGGGATCGCCGAACATGATATGGTCCAAGGAGGCATCGCCCTTCCAGGTCTCCCAAAGGGTGGAGGCTCCCTGCCGAAGCATATAGACGTATCCCGGGAACTCCGGCTGCAAGAGCATCTTCACCACATCCTCCGCATAGCCGTAATCTCCCAGCACACGGGGAATCCACTGGGAGCCGAAAATACCGAAATCCACCTTGTGCCGGTTGTCCCGAAGTTTCTTCACAAGTCGTTCAACCAAGGAAGAAACCTGCACCTCGTCGCACAACTTGAAATAGACTACGCAGGCCAACGAGGACCACTGCTCCTTGTCCACGGTTCCATCGGAATGGATGAACTCCTTCCGGATGTTCGTGCGCAGTTCTGCCGCGCGCCGTCTGGCAATCACCGCATCTTCCTTACGCCCAAGCATCTCCGCAAAAACAGCGAAGCGCTGATGCATGGAATAGACCCACGCCGAGGAAGTCAGGCGAGTAGAGGCCATACGCTCGTCATCCACCGGACACCAGTCTCCCAAGCCATATTCCGGCAGTCCATCCACCTTCATGACTTCCGTGAACTCCAGATAGCGTCGCATGGCATCGTAATGCTCCCGAATGACGCTGTCATCGCCATAGAAACGCCAGGCCTCCCAGGCGCCCTGCCAGAGAACGTAGTCCCAAGCCGGTCCGCAGTTCCACCACCATTGGCCAGATGGCGCAATAGGCGCCAACTCGCCGCTGGGACGTTGCGTATCCACAAAGATCTGCAAGAAGTTCTTGTAGCCCTTCATGGCGTCATAGTTCCAAAGGGCGGTGTCCATGGCCAGGTTGTGGTCGCCTGTCCAGCCATTCTTTTCGCGATGGGGACAATCTGTGGGGATCCCTGTGAAATTGGTCAGGAAACTCCGGCGGATGACCTCTTGGAGCTGATTCAAGTCGGCGCTGGAACTCGTGAAATTGCCCACCGAGGCAAAATCGTTGTGGATGAAAAGCGCCTGCACACGACGGATGGCGACATTCGCCAGCATCTTACAATGCAAGTGGATATACCGATATCCAAAATAGGTGAAGTGAGGACGCCAGACAAAACTGCGGCGTCCGGGCGTCAGAATCATCCGTCCGATCTGTGCCTCCCAGCCATTTTCGGAAAAGCAGGCGATGTTCCTGCGGTCGGCAGTGCCATCGGGATTCAGCCTTTCGCCGAACTCCATCATAAGCTCCAGCGGTTCCTTCTGCTCCTCGGAAAGCTCCACTTCCACTTCCGCCCAGCCCGTGACGTTCCTGCCCATGTCGAAGAGGATGGTCTCCCCATCCAGCTGCCGACGCTCCACGGCGTCCGTGCGTTCACAGACACGGCATGGCTCCATCTCCTCACGAATCAGCGTCCCCGCCGGCGGTCGTCCCGGAAATGCCTGCGCCCAGGCGGAATCATCGAAATCCGCATCAAAGACGCCCGGAATCTCCTTCCCGAAATCGTATGTCTCGCCGGAGCGCATGGAATCGAAGACCACGGGGCTTGGGGCCATCTTCCAGGAATGGTCGCTCTTCAGGCAAAGTCTGCCGTCCACTACCAGGTCGCAACACATCCGGGGGAAATCACGCCAGGGCGCATGGATGAAATTCCAGACCTCGGAAGTCTGGGCATTGAACAAGCCATTCCCCTGAAGAACGGTAATGGCGTTGTCGCCTGATTTCAGAAGCGCCGTCAGATCATACTCCAGGTAGTTCACATGGACATCGAACTGGCTGACGCAGGGCGCCAGCACCCGGTCGTCCGCCTTGACGCCATTGACATAGAGCTCATGCCAGCCAGCCGTCGCCAGATAGAGCACCGCGCTGGCAGGCGTCGCATCCAAGGTGAAGCGCTTGCGAAAATATGGCGCCGGCTTCACCGGAAATTTCAGCATATCCCGACCAATGTCAATCCATCCGGCTTCCGCCGAAATCCAGGTCCCGGACCATTTGCGAGTGGTAAGCATTGTTTTCTAAATTGTGGCGCCCCATGCGGGGCGCCATTCTTCCAGTCAACCGAACCTCTATCCTTGCAACCGACGTGCCAGCGCCATCAAATCCGGCTGTGCCTTCACCTCGTAGGCGAAGAACTTCAGGGCCAACCGATGCCAACCGGCATGGATGCGGCAATCCTCCACCGTATCCTCGCCGCAGGAGCGAGTTCCCAGTCCACGCTGATGGATGTCAATGTTGAGATACGTCTCAGGGCGGGCATCCAGTTCATTGATATGACGCGCCTTCCAGAAATCCTCCGGCGTGAAATGCAAGGCAGAGACTTCCAGATCGGTGCCTGACGAAACCACCATCAGACCGACCTTTCCGTTATCCACGGCAGCCATCTGGACCCCCGCGTGGTTTCCCGTCTCCTGGGGCATCACGTAGGGGAAGTACTGCTCCGTCACGCTCTGTTCATAGAATCCCATGCGCCCACCAGCCTGGCGATCCCAATAAGTCTCCTGAGGGCCTTTGCCGAAGAAGTGGAAATTCTCAAATCCGGCGACCAGCGGCACGGTGATTCCCAAACGCGGCAGGTCGTCCAGCTCCTCGGGCACCAGGAACTCCAGTTCCATGCCCAGAACGCCGTCACACCCCATCCGCAGATTTCGTTTCACCAGAACCTTTGCGCCCGTCTTGACGGTGTACGTAGTCTGGGAAGACATCGCCAACGAACCATCGGGCTTCTGGACACTGGACGCCAGTTTCGCCTCCATGGTCGCATTGAAGATATCCCACCCGGAGACCCACGTATTGCCAACCCGGGACGGGTCGTTGCTCAGGTATGCCTTGATGGCATCGTTATCCACGCATCCGCGCACCAGCTGCTCAGAGATGCAGCTTTTCAAAAGCTTTTCTCCTCGGAAGACCCACTGGTCCGGCATGGCGCCGTCGCTGAAATGAATGACGCTTTCGCCATCGTTGATGGTATTTCCACTGAAGCCCAGTTTTCCGGCAGGCAACGCCGCATAGCCATCGGCAATGGCCACGGGAACCGCGTCCGTCAAGTCGAACTGCTGCTGCGCCACCACGAAGCCGGCCTCGGCCCAGAGCGTCTCGATCTTCTGTGCCGCCGTAACAACAAGGAAGAGCCGCTGGCGGCTCGCGCGGGAGATCTTCGCCAAGTCATAGTCCAGCGTAATTTCCTTCTCCGACTGCGGCGCGATGCCGGCAGTGGACGTCGCCTTGACCACGCCCTTCTGGACCGTCCTGCCATCCAGCTGGAGTTCCCATGAGAACGCCAGATCATCCAGGGTGACAAAGTAGTTCCAGTTCGTCAGCAGGAACTTCCGGGCTGAAATGCACTTCGCCGCGAAATCAAAAGGCCGCGCCAGGAACTTGAACTCAAGACAGGAAGGATGCGGCGTGCGGTCAGGCAGTACCATGCCGTTGACGCAGAAATTGGCGTCGTTGACCTTCTCGCCGTAGTCGCCGCCGTAGGCCCAGTATTTCCGGCCCTTCGCGTCGGTCTCCAGCAGTCCCTGGTCAATCCAGTCCCAGATATATCCGCCCTGCATCCGCTTGTATTTGCGGAAAAAGTCAAAATACCTGGCGAGGGAGCCATTGGAATTTCCCATGGCGTGAGTGTACTCGCAGGGAATGAAAGGGCGGCTCTCCACGGGCATGGCGTACTTGATCCAATTCTCCATGGTGCTAAAAGCAGGATACATGGGCGAGACCGAGTCAAACAACTCCTCGCCATCGTGGGGAACGTATGTTTTCAAGACCTTGTCGTCATACTTCCGCGTCAATTCACAGTAGTGAACCAGACGGGAGGGATCCACGGCGTGCGCCCACGCGGCCAACGCCGGAAAATTGGACCCGCGGCCCGCCTCGTTGCCCAATGACCATAAATGCACGCAAGGGTTGTTCTTGTAGATCAAAACCATGCGGCTGAAGCGCTCCATCAAGGCGGGCAACCACAGCGCATCGTCGGCAAGATGCTCGTAATAGGCATGGATCTCGATGTTCGCCTCGCTGATGACATAGAATCCCATGCGGTTCGCCACAGCCATCAGCCGTTCGTCGTTAGGATAGTGGCAGGTGCGGATGGCATTGAAGTTATGGCGCTTCATGATCTTCAGGTCCTGCACGATGCTCTCGTAGGTCACTGTCTTGCCCAGCTTCTCGTCAAAGTCATGGCGGTTCACGCCGAAGAACTTGACAGCCTGGCCATTGATCAGCAGGCAGCCGTCCTTGCGGCGGACACTGCGGAAGCCAAGGTCCGTCCCCGTGGCCTCCACCACATTTCCCTGGGCATCCACCAGCGCCACCACCAGCCGATAGAGCTTGGGCGTCTCCGCACTCCAGCGCTTGATTTCCGGAAATTCGAAGGCGGCCTCCGCCAGCGGCTGCACCGGCGTAGGCTGATAATGATACATGTGGCCATTCACGAAGAACTCCAGTTCCTTGGGCGCATCCCAAAGGGCTTTGGCGCCGTCGTAGAGCTGCACCCGAAATTTCCAGTCGCGGGGAATCTCATGGCTGCCCCGGAACTCCGCATCCAGACGAAGGTTCAGGATTCCGATGGACTCCGTCGCCTCATCCAGCGTAGTTTGCGCAAAGACATCCGCGATGTGCGCATCAGGCGTATACTGGAGATAGACATCGCGGAAGATGCCCGCCATGCGCCAGTGGTCCTGATCCTCCAGGAAGGATCCGTCAGACCAGCGGATGACCAACACGCTCAGGAGGTTCTTTCCGGCGTGGACATACTCCGTCACATCAAACTCCGAACTGGAACGGGAATCCTTCACCATGCCCACGGAACGGCCGTTGACGTAGATGAATCCACAGGTCTCGATGCCGCCGAAATGCAGCACCAGACGCCGGAAGTCCGCTTTCACCTCAAACGTGCGACGATAGACCCCACAGGGATTGCGATCCAGGGGGACTTTCGGCGGCGTATCCCCGAAAGGCATGCAGACATTGACGTAATGAGGATTGTCAAAGCCCTGGCGCATCCAGTTGCCTGGGACTTGAATCGGCTTCGCGCCCTCGCGAATGGCGTCATCCTGTGCTTCCAGCAAGGAAACATCGACTTCCTCGGGGCGCGTAAAGAACCAGAAATCCCACTCGCCGTTCAGATTCTGGATGGCCGGGCAATCAAATGGCTCAAAAGTGCCTTTGCGGGCCTCCTCCTCCGTATTCCATGTGAACAACGGAGAGCGGCTGCGAAGCCGGTTGACCTGGGGAACCATGGGATTCTCCCACAAACGCGTCGTCAAATCAAAGAGATTCATCACAAATACCTCTGCAAAAAAAACTCCCCAAAACAAGGGGGGTGTTGCAACCCCTCAACTTCAGGTGGCACCACCCCTTGCCCACATTTCCGGATTCGCATCTTCTATTGGATGAAGCCGCCTGCGACAGACAGCAAAACAACCAAAACATCGCAAAGCAATTCCGTCTGCGGAGAGATGGCAAAACATTCAAAATGTAGCAAACCACTCAAAAGCCGCCTTCGGCGATTTCGCCAAAGCCCTTGCCTGATTTGCTATTTTGCTTGCTCTGCCATCCGTATTTTCATCTTGGAAAAGACAAGAAAAGGACTATTGCCAACCATTGCTTTTTGCAACAGCCGCTCCTTGAAAAACTATGCCTGCAATTCGTCCAGGATCGCCCGGGCGGCGGAGGCGGGATCCGGCGCAGCCAGAATCGGACGTCCGACCACAATGAAATCCGCGCCGGCCTCGGCAGCCTTCTTGGGCGTCATGACACGCTTCTGGTCACCGGCTTCGGTGCCGGCGGGACGGATGCCGGGAACCACTGTCAGGAAATCCGGACCGAAATGTTCCCGGAGCATGGGCAGTTCCAACGCGGAGCAGACCACGCCGGGAAGGCCGGCCGCCTGGGTCAAACCGGCCAGGCGGACAACCTGCTCGGCAGGGGAAACCGTAATGCCGACGGCTTCCAGCTGCGCATGATCCATGCTAGTCAGCACCGTCACCGCAATCACCGTCTTGCCCGTCTCCTTCATGGCTTCGGCTGCGGCAGAAAGCATGGCGGGACCGCCGGATGCGTGGACGTTGATCAAGTCGGCGCCGATGATGGCCGCGGAGCGAATCGCCTGGGCGACGGTGTTGGGGATGTCATGGAACTTCATGTCCAGGAAGACCTTCTTGCCACGCGCCTTCAATTCCTGGACGGCCTGTGGGCCGTAGTGGGTGAAAAGCTGCTTGCCCACCTTGTACCATTCCACGTTGTCGCCAATCTTGTCCACCAGCGCCAGGGCGGTGGAGAGTTCCGGCACATCCAGTGCGCTAATCAGTTTCGTCTGCTTTGTCATAGGGAGAAACCTCTTGATTATTCGAGTTGGTGATTTCCGCCTCCGTTTCCGAGAGATTCCGTTCCGGAGACACGACTTGGGGAGACGTTGTTTCCCCTTTGTTCAAAAGCACATAGATGATTCCCAGCGTCTGCGCCGCGAAGGTGGTCATCGCCAGGGAAACCACAATCCGCCGTCCTTCTCCATGGGTAGCCAAAGACCAAAGAAGAAAGGGCACCGAGCGAGCCGACATACCGTCATCTCCCCACTCCCGCACCAGCAGGCATCCTGCGGCAGCCAAAACCGCCAGCAAAGGGATGACAATTGTCAGCCGTCCTGCCCCCAGCAGCACCCCAACGCCAGGCGCCAGGCGTTCCCGCCAGTCATTCCGAATAATCAAGGGATAAAGAGCCACCAGGAAAGCCTGGCAGATCAGGAAAGCCACGCTCATTCCCAAGAAATAGGTCCAATGCACCCCGGCAAGAGAGGCGGAACCATAACTTCCAAGATAAACCAGCCAAGATACAAAGGGAGAAAACCCCGTGGTGAGCAACGCAAATACGCGCAGCCCGAATACGGAATACGGTTGCCGTCCCCCTTCATCAACCGATGCCTCCGGCCAAAGGAAGGCAGCCAGGGAAAAGAAAACTGCCAGGCAGACTGGCCAATACTGCACCTGCATTCGCGGGAAGGCCCCCCAGTACATCTGCGCAAGAAAAAGCGTTGTCAACGCCATGGCACAGAAATAGAAGGCAATGGAGAGGCCTTTGCGAAGCATAGATGCTAGAGGGAATCCAGATGCTTTGTATACTGGCTGCCGTTCATCAGCAGATCCAGCTCATCCTCATCGTCATATTCCATCTTGAAAAGCCAGGCCTTTTTCCAGTCAAGGTAAATCAGGGCAGGATCGTCCAGCACTTCCTGATTGACTGCGGTCACCCGTCCCGTCAGGGGGCAGCGGAAATGGCGGATGCGGTTCTTGGTATGGATGTGAATCACCAGGGAATCCATCTCCAACTCATCCTCTTCCAGCGGGACATCGATGCTGTCGATGCCACCCAACTCCTCAGCCAGATAGTCTGTGATGCCAATCTGCGCAATGTGAGTCTTGGCGTTGCACTGCGCCCAAACGTGATGAGTATTGTAAACCTTGCTGTCGGGATATTCAGCTGATGCCATTGTTGTTTTCCTTCTATTCTCTAAACCTGATAGTTGTTGTCTTTTGAACTACTTCTGCTGCAACTTGGCGACAATCTCCTGGAAGGCCTTCGCCGTAGCCGAATTGGCATAGCGCTGCACGAAGGGCTCTCCTGCGTCGCCGCCTGCGCAGATTTGCGGATCAATGGGCAACCGTCCAAGGAACGGCACGCCGTATTGCTTTGCCAGCGCCTCGCCTGCGCCAGAAGAGAAGATCTGCGTCACTTCGCCGCAATGCGGGCAGACGAAACCGCTCATGTTCTCCACGATGCCCAGCACGGGGAAGGAGAGCTGGGAACAGAAGTTCAAGGACTTGCTCACATCCGTCGCAGAGACCTGCTGCGGAGTGGTGACCACCACGGCGCCGTCCGCCCGGGGCAGAAGCTGGCAGACCGAAAGAGGTTCGTCACCGGTGCCGGGAGGAGTGTCGATGACCAGCGCATCCAGTTCGCCCCAGGCGACATCGCCCAAAAGCTGCTTGATGACGCCGTGCTTCATTGCCCCGCGCCAGACCACGGCCTGGTCCTGGTCCCGGAGCGTGAACCCGATGGACATCACCTTCAGGTTGTTATCCAGGGGAACGGGCATGATCTTCTCGTTCTCGTCACCATAAAGGGGAGAGCCTTCCAGGCCGAGCATCTTGGGAATGCTGGGACCGTGGAAATCCACGTCCAGCAACCCGACCTGCTTGTCTTCCATGGCCAGCGCCATGGCCAGATTCGCCGCTACCGTGCTCTTGCCAACACCGCCCTTGCCCGATAGAACAAGATAGATATGTTTCACACCCTGCAGGTTGTCATGCACCTGACGTTTGTCCTCGTGACACTTGCCCCCGCAGCTTTCGCAGCTCTTTCCGCTGGGGCACTGGGATTTTTCCTGATTCTCTGACATCTTTTCCAAAACACAAAATTCAGTTGCCCTGCCATCAACAAGGCAGTTCGTCCGCAAATATATTATGAAAAGTAAAATTGCAAGCCCGAACCGGAACGATTTCCTCACTATCTTTCCATTTTCTTCTTAAAAAGACGAAATTTTCCTGAAATGTCCGAAATTTTCCATTTTCGTGCCGCCATCTTTGATTTGGACGGAACCTTGTTGAACACTCTTCCCGGCATCCAGACGAGCGCCAACCTCATGCTGAAAGACTATGAACTGGCGAATGTCGGCCCGGCGGAGATCCGCCGTTTCGTCGGCGATGGCGCCACCATGTTGGTGACACGCCTCTTGGAACACGCAAATGGCGGAAAAGTTCC
This sequence comes from Lentisphaeria bacterium, assembly GCA_024405215.1. Lineage (GTDB taxonomy): Bacteria > Verrucomicrobiota > Lentisphaeria > Oligosphaerales > Oligosphaeraceae > UBA1724. The sequence continues at coordinate 21,299 of JAKSPB010000027.1, forward strand.
TGTTCCAGAAGCCCTGGAGAGATATCTTTCCCATTTTCACAGGCACTGTCTGGACGACATTGCCCCCTATCCCGGCATTCCGGAATTATTGAATTTCCTGCATTCCCAGAACATTCCGGTGGCTGTATGCACCAACAAGCCACAGGACCTGGCAGAAATCAACATCCACGCCTGCTTTCCCGATAACAGTTTCCTGCATATTCTTGGAGACAGCCCCGACCATCCCAAGAAGCCCGCGCCGGATGGCGCGCTGCGCCTGGCGCAGGCCATGCAGGCAACGCCGTCACAGTGCCTATACATCGGCGACACCAACACCGACATGAGGACCGGCCAGGCGGCAGGGATGTTCACCGTAGGGGCAGCCTGGGGCTTCCGGAGCCGCAATGAACTCGCCGCCTTCCGCCCGGACTATCTGGCGGAAACGCCCGACCAACTTCTGAATTATCTATCCAAGACGATGCAGAACGAAAACTAGACAAAAGGAAAGACGGAAGGCAAAACCAAATAACAACAAAAAAATCCTTCGGCGGGAACCACCGAAGGATCTTTTGATTATTTTACCTGTTTTGTGTATTTTGCGCTCGCCGCGGCAAGCGGAATGGCTATTCCATTCGGCGCAGGCTCAAGGGCTTGTCCAGGATTTCCTTCATGACCAGCGCTTTTGCCAGCCCCTTTTGTCCCCGGGGGACGACTTCCGCCAGCCATGCGGCACGCTCACGCTCCAACTTTATTTTGCGGGCCAGGCCAGGCGTAGGCTCGGCATGCGTGGTGGCGATATGGCCGTCGGCATGTTCCGCAACTCCGGAATGAAGCTGCGGAGAGACCTCCGGCTTCAGCGGATCAGCAGCGATGTGCTCCTGGGAATGCCGGATGGCAGGCGAGGTCCTGCCCACCATGGGCGATTGATGCGGTTCGGGAATCGGCGCCGCATAGGACTCCCCGGCATGTTCGTCCAGACGGTTGTGCGCAGAAGCCTTCTGAAGTTCTTCCGCAGCCTTTTCCTCCTTCTCCTGCTCCATGCTTTCCCGGACGCCTTCCATCATGACGAGGATGTCTTTGACGGAAAGACCGCACTTTTCCATGTAGTCGATCATTGACGGCGGAAGCATCACCTGGTCCAGGGGATAGCCCTCCTGGCAGCTCTTCTCCAAAAACTTGCGAATCATTTTTTGAAGTGCGGCCACCGAGGGAGCGCCAGCCCGTGTACGACGATTTCCCGGCTGCCGCCCGCCATGTGGGGAACGACGATTCGAAGTCGTCTTCCCACCGTTGCGGGAGCGAATGAGCCGTGGAATCACATTCACGCAGACGATAATGATGATGAAAAGGACAACAGAGCTCATTTCAGATTACTGCTGAACCTGGTCATCACCGGCGATATTCCGGCGCATGTCAGTGTCGGACTTCAGGTTCTCCAGGCGATAGTAGTCCATCACGCCCAGTTTGCCGTTGCGCAGAGCCTCGGCCATGGCCATGGGAACCTGCGCCTGCGCGGCCACGACCTGCGCCTGCATCTCCTGGACCTTCGCCTTCATCTCCTGCTCGCTGGCGACGGCGGCGGCGCGGCGGACTTCCGCCGTGGCCTGGGCAACGCGGCGGTCGGCCTCGGCCTGGTCGGCCTGCAGGCGTGCGCCGATGTTGTCGCCTACGTCAACGTCGGCGATGTCGATGGAAAGAATCTCGAAGGCCGTTCCGCTGTCCAGTCCCTTCTCCAGCAGACGCTGGGAGATGTTGTCGGGATTCTCCAGGACGGCGGAATAGGAGGCGCTGGAACCGATGGTGGTCACAATGCCTTCGCCGACACGGGCGATGATGGTGTCCTCCGTGGCGCCGCCGACCAGGCGTTCCAGATTGGTGCGGACTGTGACACGGGCGCGGACCTTGACCTGGATTCCGTCCTTGGCCACGGCGTCCAGCGTGTCATGGTCAGTGCCTTTCTTGGGGCAGTCGATGACCCGGGGATTGACGCTGGTGCGCACGGCCTCCAGCACGTCGCGTCCCGCCAGGTCGATGGCTGCCGCCTGCCGGAAGGAGAGTCCAATGGAAGCCTTGTCGGCGGCCACCAGCGCATTGACCACGCGTTCCACATTTCCGTGGGCCATGTAGTGGCTTTCCAGTTCATCGGTAGTGATGGTGGTCAGCCCGGCCTTCCGCAACTGAATGTAGGAACGGACGATCAGCGCGGAAGGAACATGGCGGAGTGTCATCATCAGCAGTCGCCAGAAGGAGATGTGCGCTCCGGAAGCCTGCGCCTGCAACCAGGTACCGAAGTAGTTGATCATGACGACGACGACGATGAAACAGACGAAAATCAGAAGACCAAGAAGCAAAGACACCATTTTTTTCTCCTATGTATTTTATGGAACACAAAAAACTATTTGACGGGGACCAGGACTTCGCCCCAGATGTCGTTTCCGCTGAAATGCCAGACGCCAGGCGAAGTCTCCTTGGCATGGCCATACAAGGACTTCATCGGCGGCATCCAGCGGGGAAGCCTGATCTCGCCGTCCACGTTCTCCGGACCGATGGACGCGACCATGACCATAGGCGTGCAATCGTCGTCAGTCAGGAAGACGGCCGCCTCCGCCTTTCCGCCCTTCAGCTGGATGTCCATCTCGGTGGGACCGTCCTTGGAAAGAATCCAGGGGGAGAGGTTCTTCAGCATGGTGGCCAGTTCCTTCGCCTCGTTCCAGTGCCACAGGAACTCCTCCCGTGTCTGGAGAGTCATCCCCTTGAAACGTTGCGGATCCTTGTAACCGCGCTTCAGGTCGAAGAAGGAGTAGTTGACAAAGCCGCGGGCGCCTCGGATCGCCTCCAGGAGGATGATTCCGCGCATCTGGTCGGGCCGGGGCTGGATCCACTCGTCAAAAAGCTCCGGGCAGTTGACCGCCTGGTATACCGCCCAGTTGAAAATCTGGGGCACGGCCCAGAAAGGCTGTCCGGAGAGCTTCGCCGCATCCAGCATCGCCACCGTGCGCTTGTTGTCGGAGACCTTCTGCTTCATAATGGGATAGGGATCCACGCCAAGAACATCGCAGGTCGCCCCGAAGAACGGCGTCTCCAAGGCGTCGCAGAGCACGCCCCACACGGGATGGTAGGGATCCAGCGCGTTGATCAGCTTCCGGCGGGCGCTCACCTTCTCCAGATCGGAGAGGGGGATCTCGTCGTTGTCGTACCAGGAGAGGATGGCGGGATGCTCCCGGAAGGCTGTCACCAGCTTGGCCACAAGTTCGTCCGAATTGCTGACTTCGTAGCTCTTCAAGGCATCCTTCAGCACCTCCTTGAAGCGCGGAAGCTCAAAGAAGTCCTTGACGCTGAAGATGACCTTGACGCCATGCTCGTCCAGCTCGTCCAGCACCCGTCGGATGTTCCCCAGGAAATCCTTGTCTTTCTCGCCTTTCAGGGCAAGGGCAGAACTGGCATACGGCATCAGGCAGTTGTAGTCGGAATCGTAGATGAGTTCCAGGTCGTCATCCTCGTTGACGCCGCCCATGTAGAGCCCGATGGGCAGATAGGGCTTGCCGTCCACGATGGTGCGGCCGTATTCGTCAATGAAGGCGGCGCCTTTGGGGAGCGTCTCCCGCGCCTCGTCCACCACATCCAGCCACCCCTCCGCCTTGGCACCAGTGGGAACGTCCAGCGCATCCAGCAGTTCCGCCCGATAGGCCAGCTTGCCGGGAGACAATTCCGGAGTCGGGAAGACCGCCAGGATGCCTTTCACCGGCGCGATGAAACCGTAGTCCTTTTCCTGTGCGTCCGTCATGGTCAAACGGACCTTCATCCCCTTGAAAGAATCATCATCCTTGACGGTATTGCCCAGCTTGCCGACGCAGAAACGGAAAAGTCCGTCCTTCGCCTTGATGCGTCCCTGGACGGGATAGACCATCTGCAAAGAGGCTTCGCGCTGGATTGGCTCCACCGCGATGTTGTCAAAATAGGCAGTGCCGTAGGCGGTCTTTTCCAGATAAGCGAGAACATGGGCCTTCACGCATCCTTCGGGAATGACCAGATTGACCTCTACGAAAAGCCAGTCCTCCGTGCCGTTGGGCCCTTGTTTGTATGCGCCGCCAAGCCATTCTCCCTTTTCATTGAAATATTCCACGGCGACGGAAGTCTTTCCATCCACCACGCCATCCGCCTTGATCATGGCGCTCAGCCGGTAGGCCTTGCCCACCTCCAGGCCTTTTAGGTCCTGGGAAGAATAGCGGTAGGGCATACCCTGGGTGCGAACCACCTTCAGGCCGCCGTTGCCATTGAAGCCGAAGCCGCGGGCGATCTCCGCGCCGGGAATCAGTTTCCAGCCATCCTCGCCATCCTCAAAACTACCATTCCCCACAAAATTCTCTGCGGCAACCAGCGATGCCATCATAAGGGAGAAAGCCAGCAGAAACGCAAATGTTTTTTTCATGTCAGCCACCTTTTTTCGACCATGAATGCCATTCAGCCTAAAAGAGACTCCCTTCTGGAACCTCATCACGGAATAGAACCATATTGTATCACCAAATCCATGTTTTGCCGTATCAACCAAGCAAAATCAGGCAGTCTGGAGTTTTTCCCTAAAAGATGTCTATCCCGAATTGCCGGGGAGCAGTTTGGCGTCGGTAGGCGACTGCAGGAATCCCGAAGAGAAGCACTGCGGCTATTCCGTAGCCTTTGGGAATGCCCAGACGTTTCCGGAGAGACGGGACCCACTTCAAGGCGTGAACAGCAAATCCGCTCCAGCAGGTCCCGATATTCAGCGATTGGGCAAGCAGATCAAAGTAGCTAAGTGCAATCCAGGGATCGGCTTCCCGGCACGGAGATTTCTTGTTCGCCGATACCACGATCATGTGCGGGGTGTTTCGGAAAACCACATCGGCGCCGTTTGCCACCTCATCCATGTAGCGCTTGAATTTGGGATAGAAGAGTCCAAGAATGCCCGTCTTGATGAAGAAACGGAGCGTCTCCTGCATTTTCTTGCGGAAGAAGGACATTTCCTCTTTGTGCCGAATCACCGTAAAATGAAGGTTGTGCACATTGCATCCCGTAGGCGTCCACGCCAGAGAATCCAGCAAAGCCCGCAAGCTCTTCTCGTCGATATCTTCATCTTTGAACTGACGGACGCTTCTCCGCTGGCGAAGCAGGTTGCCCAGTTGTTCTGGCGCAGGAAGCGGACCGACCATTCCGCATTCCCCCGCAGTCACACCATGGCAATTCACGGCTTCCGCGGGACATACCGCAAGACAATGCTGGCAATTCAGACAGTATGGCTCATTCTCCGGAAGCATCGCAGGAAAACCATCCGCCTGAATGGTCAAAACCTTGACAATGCAATCCTTGACGCAGGCCTCGCATTTGATGCACTTGCTCTTATCGATAATGACCACAGGAAAACTCCTTCAAATTGGCAGCCTTGAACCAGTCGAGCATCCGCCGGTTGCTGAAATCCAGATTGTGAATGATGGTATCCAGAGAATAAAGCGTCGGATCAAAAAGCGGTTCCCGGCGAGAGAGATGCGTTGACAACCAGGCCAGCGGCCATACGGTCGCCGTTGGCAGGCAGCATTCACGAAGTCTCTTGCCCTCCAGGAATTCCCGCGCAATCTCCCGGTAATACTGCCGGAGCGTCGTGAACTTGCTGTCCAGAACCGTAACGCCCTGCCCCGAAGCCTCAGGAAGAATCATCGCGGCATGCAACGCACGGCAGACATTCTCCACATGCGCCAACGGCCAGCGGTTCTCCCCTTTCCATTTGCCGAAGTGAAACAGCAAAGGCGACTTCCGGAGATAGTCGATTGTTCGCGGCGTGATTGTCGTATCGCCGTTGCCAAAGACCACGCAAGGGCGCACGCAGGAAAAGCGCTCTGGCGCAAGGTTCGCCGCCAGCCATTTTTCCGACTGGATCTTGTATTTCGGATAGGGATTGCTCACGGCTTCGTCAAATGGCAATTCCTCCTCTGATTCTCCATGAAAATCATGCAAGCCATAGACATCCGCTGTGGACAAGTAAACAAAACGCCTCACGCCATGCGTGACTGCCCGCGTCGCCAGTACTTTCGTCGCCTCGAAATTTTCCCGCCGGAACCATTCGTCTTTGCCTACGTCACTGGCCCTGGCCGCAATATGCAGGACGTAATCATACCGCTTTTCAAAAAGCGCCTCCAGGGAAACCGGGTCATCCAAATCCCCGGGAACCGCCTTCGCGCCGGATTTTTCAAAGCGCGGATTGACCTTGCGGTGAACCATCCCCGTGACATCGTATCCCTGGCGGACAAAATACTCTGCCGCGTTCGAGCCAATGTAACCGCCTGCCCCTGTAATCAGAATGCTTTGCACTGCCCTCTCCTACCTGAACAGCCCTTCCCAGTATTCCACAGTCGCCGCCAGCCATCTGTCGGCATCAATGCTCCGATAATCCGGCGGAGAAGCCTTCATTCGTCCCCGCTTTCCCTGATAGCAGACAAGGAACTCGTTTTCCTCTTGTTCACTGAAACACCCCGTTCCGACCTGGACTGCATTGGGAACATTTGTCCCGGCGGGCATGGCGAAGAGCAACTCATACTCCCCGATTCCGCCTACCAGTGCCAACGCCGGTTCGACCTTGCCGGCAAACAAGGAAACAACCTCTGGTGCCAACGCCAGCGAGGCATCGATTTCCAGGTGCATCCCCTGATTGGCGCGCCGGAAATTCTCCAGCGCATCAAAGAAGCCGCCACTGGAATCCGTCGCGAAAAGCGCTTCCGAAGGCACAGGCTGATTCAGGGAAAATTCCGGCAGGGACTGACTGGAAAAAAAAGCCGCATTTGCCCTGCCGAAGGGCGCAGATGCATACAAATCAAAGGAGATGCGTTTTGAGGAACGCCTCATGATCGGAACATCGGTAAAACCGATGGCAGTGCCAGTCCAATTCCAGACAGGCAACGTCCCCATGTCCCCCCCGAGGCATTTCGCGCCGTAGGCCTCCAGCACCTCCTGAATGCCAGACGCAACCTCTGCATAAAAAACGGTATCATGGCAAGCATCCGTGTTCCATGCCTGGAGAAGATACCGGGGAGAGGCGCCGCAGGCCAGGATGTCTGAACAGCAGGCTATGGCCATCTGGCGTCCCATCTGCTTCGGGGACAAGCCATTGAAAAAGTCCTCCTGTTCAGAGAACGAATCCACGGAAACCAATTCCACGCCATTGCCGACTGGTATGATTTCCGCGTCCGCAAGGAACGGCTCGTTTCCATGAATCTTGGACAGGACTGAGATGAGTTGTGCTTCAAACATGGTCGGTCTCCGGAACGATGAGATTCAACTGTCTTTCGGAAAAACGAATCTGCAAAGGCAATGCACCATGTGGATCGCCGTCAAATTCATACGGAACGTGCGCCTCCGCCTGGATCTGCAACTCTCCCCGGCAGACACGAACAGTCCCGCAGGGAATTCCCCGGTAGAATTTCGGCAGCAGAGCCAGCCACTTTCCCAGCGACAGTTTCTGGACATACCATACCGCATATTCGTCCTCCGCAAGGCGGGGCAATGCGATTTTCAGCCCGCTGGCGATATACGGCATTCGGGTAATCAGCAGATGATTGCATTGCGGCAGGCATTCGTCATTGAGCGCAAAATCGTATTTTCTGCTGCGCAAAAGACTTTTCAGCAAGGCAAGGAGCGTCCCCGGCTTGTCTCCGAGCCATGGACGCAGGCGGTTTGCAGCAGAAGCGACCTCGGCCCCCATGCCCAGATTGCAGGAACAAAAGAAGTTCTGGCCGTTGGCCTGAAGCACAGGGACTCGTTTCGTCACTCCCGCTTTCAGCACGCCAACCGCTTTTCCCAAGTCAAGCGGTATGTGATGGAAAGCACAGAAATCCGGACTCGTCCCCATGTAGAGGACACCGAATTTCAAATCCGGATTGGCAGATGCCAGCACACCGTCAGCAATGGCGTTGATGGTTCCGTCACCCCCGCAGGCCACCACGGCATCGCAATCCGTCTCTGCCGCAAGCCGACGCGCCTCCGGCATGTCTGCCGTGACGTGGAATACGGCCTCGGGCAACAGCGGCTCAATGGCGTGCCAGTTTTTTCCGGCACGCCCGCCATGGGATTGGGGATTGACAATGACGCAATACTTCATTTGTAGATTCCGATGGAATCGTAGACCTTTGTCGGAGTCCCCGGCTTCCAGTTCTTCGTCAGCTTTTCCGTCACGTTCCAGGGAAGCGGCAGCTGCTCGCCGGAGCATTTCGCGATTTCCCGCGCATGAGTGCAGCAGGTCCATTCCTCGCAGGGAACTGCAAAGCATTGTCTCATGCGCTGATAGGCGGTCTCAAAAGAAACCTCCTTCAAATTGCCGAAAGAAAGATTGACGAACTCGCAGGGCTGCACATCGCCAGCAGCCCCCACATAAAACCGGTCTATGCCACCGCAGCAGCATCCGAGCATCCCCGGTGATTCCTCGAATACCTGCGCCGTCAGCACAGGCGAATGCTTTTCCTTTGAAGAATTGTACCGGAGCTGGGCCTCTGTCGCAATCCGAATAGCCTCCTGGCTTAATTTTGAATCGAATTCCTTTCCCATCCAGGCGCCGCACGCCTTCGGATGAATCAGCTGGATGTAGTCGCACTCGTGCTCCTTGGCCAGCGCCATGATCTCATCAATGCCGCCTGCGACAATCTGTTCATCACTCAAAACCGTATTGAACCCGACGAGCATCCCGGCCAGTCGGCACTCCTTCAGAAAATTCAATGCACGCTGCCAGGAGCCAGGCATACCGGTAAACACATCATGCTCTTCCGGATTCACCGAATGGATGGAACTCATGATGCCAGTCACTTGAAGTTCGGCCAGGCGGTGGATTTTCTCCGGCGTCGCCGAATAGCCCGTGCTGTTCACCCATACCTCCAGCCCTTTGATTTCCTTCAGAACAGCCTCCAGACGCTCGAAACGAAGCAGCGGCTCGCCGCCCTCCACCGCCCAGGCAACGATCCCGAAATCACGCATCTTGCGGACATTCTCCAGAAGCAGCGGCAACGGCAGTTCCTCTGAAGAATCCTTGCGCTGATAACAGTGCGGGCATTTATAGGCGCATGCCTTGGAAATGGACAGGACCACGCTGACGGGACGAGGCGGATGCCTCAACACCTTGTCTTCCATCGCCGTGAAAAACGCCGCAGAGGGATACCGCGGCATGTAGAAATCCAGTTTATACTCGCCAGACGGCAGTTTCACCAGTTTGTGCTTGAAGAAGATGCTCGTGAATTTGGATGCCTTCAGCAAAACGCCAACAGAACGGTAACGCCAGGCGCATACCAGCGACATCCTGATATAGAAGAATACTTTTTGAAGGCCTGTTATGAATCTACTCTTTTTCATCGCGGTACCAATTGAAAAGAATTCCGATTTCTACAAGAGACATCACTTCCAGGTATAAACCAAACGGGAAGAAAATCATCATGGACGAAAAGATCATCGCCACACAGAACTGGCAATTCAGGCAAGTCGTCCGATGATAGGTGTTGCGGACAATGGAACGCAGTAATTGTATCAAAAGGACTGTCACAAGAGCTGTCTGCAAAGTTCCCAGCAAGAGATTGTTTCCCAAAGGCCTCGCTGCCCCAGCAGAAAAAAACATGAAAAGATATCCGTAGGTAATCAATGTTCCCGTCAGTGAAACTACGACAGACAGGCGCTTGGGGAAAATCACCTGAAGCGTCCGAATACCGGCCAGCCTGTCGCCTTCCACATCCTTGTAATAGCTGTTGTGGCACATGAGAAAATGCGCAGGAAGAACATAAAGCAACACATTCTGAATCAAATTCCATGGCGGCAACCCTCCCTCCACTGCCGAGTAACTGAAAAGCGCACAGCAGGAAATCGCGCAGGCATAAATCAGACAGTTCAAGACAGGAATTTTCTTGCAGATCGAATAGGCGATATTCAGCAAGCCGCCGACTGCCAGAATCGCCAGGCACCATGGATTCAGACAATAGGCAACGACTCCGAAGGCAAGCATGATGACGCCCGACAGCATCATGGCCGGCCTGGCGGGAAGCGCCCCCGTCACCATCGGACGATGCGGAGCATTGACGGCATCCTCACGCCGGTCACAGTAGTCGCTGAAAATCTGGTTCACGCCCCAGGAAAGGAAACCGATGCAAAGAACCAAGGCAACGGAAATCCACTCGCTTCTGCGTATCGTCCCGGAAGACGATAATTTCTGGAATCCCCACCACGAGACGCCGTACAGGGTTGTCGTTCCTGTTACGAAACAGTAATACAACCGCATGGAACGCAGATAATAATAAAGGAAACGTTTCATCATGCGTTTTCCTTCTGCGTTTTCAACACCCTGTCGAAGATTTCCACGGCTTCATCAATCAGGGACGTTGTGTGCGTGACCATGTAGCTGGTACGAAGCAAGGCCTGTCCTTCCGGTGTCCCAGGCGGGACAAAGGGATTCACATAGACTCCTGCGTCATACAAATCCTTTGCCGCACGCAACGTCGCCTCCAGCGTATAGGTATATAAGGGAATCACCGGCGTCGGATATTGCAGCGCAGACTCCTTTATCGGGATGTTCTTGTCCAGCAATGCCTTCCGAGTATATTGCCCAAGTTCCTGGAGCTGAAGCGGCAATTCCGGATGCGCCTCCAGATGTCGCAAGGCCGCCAGCGCCACAGCCGCATTGGCAGGCGGCAGAGATGCGGAAAAGATGAACGGACGCGAATTATGGCGCATGTAATCGATGACTTTTCGTTTTCCGGCCACAAATCCGCCCAGGGAAGCCAGGGACTTGGAAAAAGTCCCCATGAAAATATCAATGTCCTTTTCCAAACCGAAATGGAAAGCGGTTCCGCGACCACCGACGCCGATTGTTCCCAATCCATGGGCGTCATCCACCATGATTCTCGCCCCGTATTGGCGGGCCAGCCTGACGATTTCCGGCAGATTCGCCAGATCCCCGCCAATGGAAAACAATCCGTCCACGACAATCAACGCGCCGCTCTCCTGCGGCACCCGTTCCAGGCAATTCCTCAGACTTTCCATGTCGTTATGGCGGAAGCGGAGCATCTTGCCGTAACTCATCTGACAGGCGCAATAGATGCTGGCATGGTCTTCAATATCGCAGATGACAGTGTCATGCCTGCCGACAATACAGCTGATAATACTCAGATTGGTCTGGAATCCAGTGCCGAAAGTCAGGGCATCTTCCTGACCGAGGAATGCCGCCAGTTCATGTTCCAATTCCAGATGAAGATCAAGCGTGCCGTTCAGGAACCGGGAACCGGAACAGCCTGTGCCGTATTTTTCAAGGGCTTTCCTGCCGGCCTCCATGACTTCGGGACAGCAGGTCAACCCAAGATAATTATTGGAGCCCAGCATGATACGGCGTCTTCCTTCCATGACGACTTCTGGCCCCTGCATAGATTCAAGTACATGGAAATATGGATATAACCCCGCCGAACGCACCGCATCTGCCCGGGTGTCATCATAGCATTTTTTCAGAATGTCCATTTGCAGATTCACTTGAGGTTTCCGAAGTAAAAGATATGATAAGATAATACTTATTTTTCTGCCGGAACCGGCGCAACCCGCGCAAGGATGCGCGGGTTGCGCTTCTTCCGAGCAAGATGCCTAGCCTTTGAACGCACCCGCAAGAGAATCCCCCATGTCGTGCTAAAGTATGGGGCAACGCCAATTCAACTTGCCCCCCTCCTCCATGTCTTCCTCAAAAATCTTCTATCTTACCGCCTGTGGAACCGATGAAGCAAGCGGCATCTACCAGGCGTGCCTGGAAAACGGCCTCTATCGACAGCTGGATTTCGTGCGCCAGGACCATGCCAGCTACTTGGCCTTCTCCGAAGACCACAGCCTCCTCTATGTCGCCCTGGAAGGCAAACAAAAGGGCGGCCTGGCCTCCTATGCCATCCAGCCAGACGGCTCCCTGAAGAAGCTGGACGAGCTTCTCACCCCCGGCATGGGCTACTGCCACCTGGCCGTCGTGCCCGGCGGGAAATTCATCTATGTGGCCAACTATTCCGATGGCTTCCTGATGCGCTTTTCCTTGGACCACGGGAAGATCCTGGATTATGAAATCGTCGACAGGCACGCCGGGCACGGTCCTTATGTCGGCCGCCAGGAGACGCCTCACGTCCACTACACCATCCTCACGCCGGACAAGAAATATCTCTGCACCGTCGATCTGGGCATCGACCGCATAGACGCCTATCCACTGAATGACGACGGCACCGTCGACGTAGCCAACGCCAAACGCAGCGCCATCGTCCCCGCGGGATCCGGTCCCCGACACTTCATCTTCGCCAAGGACGGCAAGACCGCCTATCTGCTCAACGAACTGGCCAACACGGCCATGGTCATGGACTACGCGGACGGCATCTTCTCCATCCGGCAGACCCTCCCCACGCTTCCTGCACAGCTGCACTCCTTCAGCAAGGCGTCCGCCATCCGCTTCTCCCCCGACCAGCGCTTCCTCTTCGCATCCAACCGCGGCTACGACACCATCGCCACCTATGCCGTCCAACCAGACGGCTCCCTGAAGCCCCACGCGCTGGATTTCATCGGCGGCCAAGGCCCGCGGGACTTCAATTTCCTGCCAGACGGAAAGACAATCTTCGTCGGCTGCGAAAACTCCAACAACGCGTTCCTCTTCGACTACGACGCCACGACAGGACGAATGACGCCCAACGGCGATACCCTGCCGCAGATCACCCGTCCCATCTGCATTCTCTGGCTGTAATGAAGGGAACGATATCCTTCAAATGCAATTGCAAAAGTGCCCCAAACGACTTTCGCTACTGCCTCTTCTGTTTCTTGCGTATTTTAGATATATTGTCCCCGTGAAAACGGGATTGTCAGACACCTACCGACTTGCCAGGGCTTCCTGGAGCACGGGCAGAATTGTCCGGAACATCCGCTGGAAGCCCAGGTCGTTGGGATGGCAGCCATCCACGGTGCACATCTCGCGGTCCGGTCCATCGAAAAGAGTATCGCCGTCAATGAACCAGACCTTCCGGTCTCCTGCGGCGACGGCATGATCGTAGGTATCCCGGATGATCTGCCGACGCAATTCATTCCGCTCTTCAATGCACTTGCTACGGAAATTCGGCTTGGAAATCAAAATGACGGGCAGCTGCGGATGCGCCTCGCGAATCCGTCGGAACATCTTCTCGTGGGTCTTGCGCAGATGCTCCGCATCGGGAGCGTTGTGGTCGTAGTCCAAAACCAGACAGGAGAAATCCATTGACGCCATGAGCTCCGCCATGGCGTCCTCGCCGCGGCAACCGCCGGAATTTCCGAAATTCACTTGCTCTGCATCCACCTCGCGGCACAGAAGACTCGTGTAGGCATTGCCCGGATGGGACGCACAGCCCCCCTGGGTGATGCTGCTTCCGTAGAAGCAAATCGGCTTGTCAATACGATGAGGCGTCGGCGCGGAAATCACACAGCTGGGATTGAAGCCCAGCTCCAGTTTTTCCACGCCGCTATACATGGGCAGATTCAGAATGAAATCGCGCTCCACATCGCGCCAGGGCTCCCAGTCGCCGTAAAGATTCTGGAGACAAGTCGGAGGCGTGCCCTCGGGCTTGGGATTTTCCAGCCCCTTGGACACGGCGGAGACCCAATGCCACTCCTCGCCATCCCGGCAGTAGAGATCGAAGCCACGGCTGCCCATCCGGCACATGTTGTTGGAATCGTGTGCTTCACGCAACGTCGCCCGCAGAAAGACGTATTCCGGCTTGGCCCGGAAGCGGACGGCGGCGCCCGCGGTATGGCAGACGTGCATGGAGAAGTAGGGATTGTCGTATTGCGCGACCACCCGCGCCCGAAGCTCCTCCGGGAAGCGCACGAAGGGAATGCCGTCAGTCATCTGGTCTTTCAGTGGCAGCCCTTCCAAGGTGAAAGGCGCCTGGGGAATACGGTAGAACCGCACCGGCCACTCTTCGATCTTCTCGTCAATGTATTGCATCGCCATGACAAAATGCCTTTATGCTTTCAACAGGGAATTTACATCTTTTCCGGATACTATAGCCCTGAAACACAATATTGCTCCTTCCATAAATATTCCTCAAGAAAAGTACGTGGCGACAGCTTACCCAGCCTTTTGGCGAACTATATTAAAGCAACGTAAAAATCCCTTCGCCCCCTTCCATCATCCTCAAATGTCCTCAACCTCCCAAAACACAGAGGAACTTCGTTGCGGTTCCCTGAAATACACCATGCCGAAACTCATCATGGTCCTTGTCTGGATCATGATCGGCGAGGCAATCGTCGCCTTGGGCACGCAGCTCCCCAACCGGATGCTCCCCGTACAGCTTCAAGGCATGGCGGAACTGCCGGAAACCTGGAAGGTATTCATCCTCACTACCATCGGCGGAATCCTGAACTGGACGGTCTGCCCCTATATCAGCGTCGCCAGCGACTGGCACCGCGGACGCCTGGGACGCCGCATCCCCTACATCCTGGCCTCCACACCGCCCATCGCACTGGCGCTGATCCTCTTCGGCTTCACCCAGCGCTTCGGCACGCAGATCGCATCCTGGGTGGCGCCATTCTGGGAGACAAGTCCCTGGAAGATGACCGCCATCCTCATCGGGATGGTGATGTTCCTCTTCCAGTTCTTCAACATGTGGGTGAACTCCGTCATCTACTATATCTTCAACGATATCGTCCCGCCAAAATATCACGCCACGGCATTGGCCTTCTTCCGCATTGGCGGAACCGCCGCCACCTCCATTTTCAACCTCTTCTTCTTCCGCCATGCGGAAACCCACGCCACCGCCATCTGGGTCTCCGTGGGAATCCTCTACGCCATCGGCGTGACTCTCTTCTGCCTCATGGTCAAGGAGGGCGAATACCCGCCCCTGACAGAAGAGCAGCTTGCCGCGCAGAGGCTACCGCTGGCCCAGAAGCTCCTCCAGAAATTCGCGGGAATCAAGACCTTCATCAAGGAGTCATTCCATGACAGGCTCTACATCTACCGCTACTGCCTGATCATCGCCTCCGCCCTCACCTACTGCATGGCAAGTTTCTCCTTCTTCCTCCAGTCGGAACTGGGGCTGGACACCAAAGGCGTGGGCAGCATGGACGGCATAAACGGCATCGTCAATGCGTCGGGGCTGGTGCTTGTCCTGGTGACTTCCGTCCTGGTAAACCGCTGGAACCCCGTCCGAATCGGGAGCTATATGCTTGCCTTCAACCTGACCCTGGCGCCGACCTGCCTGCGATGGTTCTTCGGCACCCTGCCGCCCAAAGTCTATCTCTACTCCGGCGTACTGAACACCGCCTGTGCGCTGGTGCTTGTCAGCCTCTCCTCCGTCTCCGACATGCCCACGCACATGCGCATCCTGCCGAAGTCCCGCTTCGGTTCCTTCTGCGCCATGCAGGCGCTCATCCGCTCCTTCGTCGTCATGGTCGTCAGCCTGGCCGGCGGCGCCCTGCTGGACTTCCTGAAACTCCATGTCTTCGTGGACAACCCGAACTACAGCTATCGTATCCTTGAAGCCTGGCGCGTCCCCTGGGACTATCTCGCCTTTCTCTTCGGCTTCCTGGCGTTCCGACGCTGGGGCAAGCTGGGCGGCATGACAAAATACAAGGCGCCGGCCTCCTGGGAGCCCTCCGGCTTCGAGACCATGGACGATGTGGACGCATCCCCGCGCGTCAAACCCGCGCATCTCCTGCGGATGCTTTGGGTCGGCGACCTCTTCTTCCTGCTCTTCACCCTCGTCTTCCCGGCCTACGCATACTACCACTGCCGCTGCCAGAATCTTGAGACCGGGCTCTATTCCCGCTATCTGATGCAGCCGCTGGCCGTCATGCTGGTCGCCGATGCCCTCTGGATCCTCCTCCGGCTCTACCTCGCCTGGGACGCCCGCCGCGTCCAGAAGGGCCAGGTCCCCCACACGGGCCTCCTTCATCCCCCAATGGCCCTTGTCGTCATGGCCACGGTAGGCGCACAGGTGGCCATCCGCATCGGAAGCGTTGCCTATTCGGCAGGCGGCTTCGCCATCACGTCGCTGACCCTTTGCGCCGGAAACCTGCTGTTCCTGGTCATCGCCCTGGCTTTGCTCTCCTGGATGGAACACGGCATCCCTCAACCTGAACAAGAAGCATAACTCCCCATGAAAGAAAAGACTCCCAAACGCTATCATTGCGGCAGTCTCTCTTACACACTGCCCCAACTCTGTCAGCTCTTCTTCTGGCTCATGCTCGGCACCATGGTCATGGGCCTGGCCAACACCCTGCCCGGAAGCATTCTGCCCATCCAGATCAAGGGACTCGGCCTCACGGACACCCAGAAGTGGCTTATCCTGAGTTGCATCGGGACCGTACTGAACATGACCGTCTGCCCCTATATCAGCGTGGTCAGCGACTTGAAGCGCAGCAGGCTGGGACGCCGCATCCCCTACATCATCACCTCCCTGCCGCCCGTGGTCCTGGCGCTGGTGCTCTTCGCCTTCACACAGAAATTCGGCGCACAGCTCAGTGCCTGGGTCCAGCCCTTCTGGGCAGCCTCTCCCGCCACCATGACGGCCATCGTCATGGGCCTGGTGATGTTCCTCTTCCAGTTCTTCATGATGTGGGTGAACTCCGTCATCTGGTACATCTTCATCGACATTGTCCCGGCGGAGTTCTTCAGCCGCATCATGGCATTCGTCCGCCTGGGCCTGCAGCTTGGCAGCGCCATCTTCCAGTACTGCCTCTTCCCCCACGCCGAAGCCCACGCGAGGGCGATCTTCCTAAGCGTGGCGGCGGTCTATGCCGTCGGCATGACGCTGATGTGCATCTTCGTCAAGGAAGGCGAATACCCGCCGCTGACGGAAGAGGAACTGAAGCGAAAGAACGCCACCGGAATGGATATGCTGGTCACGAAGATCAAGGGCTTCAAGGAATTCCTCTCCTTTACCTTTTGCCATAGAATCTACGTCTATCGCTACCTGATGGGCGTTTCCATGGCCATCGCCGGCGCCGCAGGCACCTTCGGATATTTCATGATGAGCACACAGTTCCACATGACCGATGCCCATATCGGCAAAATGAACGGCCTCTGCGGAACCATCTATGCCTTCGGAATCCTCCTGGCCGCCTTCATCGCCACCCTGGTCAACCGCTGGCACCCCACCAGAATCATCGCCTACAACGCCGTCTTCACCCTATCCACCATTCCGCTGGTGACGAAGTTCCTCTTCGGCACCCTGGCCCCCGATGTCTACGTGTGGTATTTCGTCATCTCCGCCGCCATCAACCTGGCCCTGAGCGGGCTCATCGCCATCAGCGAACAGCCCATGGAAATGCTGCTCTTCCCCAAATCCCGCTACGGCACCTTCTGCGCCATGCAAGCCATGTTCCGCTCCTGGAGCGCACTGCTCATCGGATTCATCGTGGCGCGGCTCTTCGACTTCATCTCCCATCACTTCAACGACTGCTGGCTGGCCGTCACCTACGGCGAGAACTGGCATTATCGCCTGATCAGCCCCTGGACCTTCCCCTGGTATCTCGTCCACATCTTCGTGGCATACAAGGTATACCGCCATTGGGCGAAACTGGGCGGCTATGCGCACTACGCCTCCCCCGCGCCCTGGTGCCCCGACGGCAAGGACCCCGTTGACAAACTGCCCTGCAAGCCCGTGAATCCCAGAACCTTCCAGAAGAGCCTCTTCGCCATTGACGGCAGCTTCCTCCTCATCACCCTCGCCATGCCGCTCTTCGCCATCTGGAACTGCAAATGGCGCCTGGCCGAGCATATCGTCGATCCCGCAAATCTGGCAAATGCCCCAAAGCTCGACATCATCCGGGACTTCTTCTGCGCCGGCGGCGATGCCTCCCTCTTCAATGGCTACCTCTTCTGGCCCATCATCTTGATTCTCGTCGCAGATGCCATGTGGATCATTCTGCGCCTCCATCTCCATCGCAAGGCGACCCGCAATCCCGATGGAACGGGACTCATCCAGCCCGCGCTATTGCTTTTCTACGTCGTCCTGCACATCGCCGGAATCTTCAACAACTTCTTCGCCATCGCCCGCACGCCCGGCACGTTCGGCGTCACCTGCATGATCCTGGAGGCCTCCACCATGATCACGCTAGTCCTCACCATCATCATCCTCGACTTCATGGAACGTGGCGTCAAGGTCGATATCGTTGAGGAAACGCCAGCCACGGAACCGGCGAAATAAGCCAAGCCTCGCATTGATTCAGAACCCCATTGCGGGGTTCTGAATCATGCAGAGCATGGCAGAAAGCGACAATATGGCTTGAATTTATTGACAACTATATGACTTTTACGACTTTGCGACCTTTTCCTTGACATGGCCCTGAAAAACGCTACATTGTAAATTGCTCCGGACGAAATTCGTCGGACGGAGCAGAGAATCGAACCACAAGATGGAGGAACGCAATGGGAAAGAGCGATTGCGCGACAAAGGTGTTCCTGTCCGAC
>JAKSPB010000028.1 GCA_024405215.1 Lentisphaeria bacterium
CAGGTCCGACAGGTCCGACAGGTCCGACAGGTCCGACAGGTCCGACAGGTCCGACAAGTCCGACGGGTCCGACAAGTCCGACGGGTCCGACCCGTCCGACAATCAGTTTTTCAATTCCATTTCCATGAATACGATTCGCTTTGCTACGCTAGACGACGTTCCTTTCATCAAGGCATGCATCCATGAGTTGGCGGAATATGAGAATGCCGCGTCGGAGGATCATTCTACGGAGGAACTGTTGCGTGAGAATATCTTCGAGAAGGGCTTTGCCAAGGTGTTGATTGCGGAAGTGGATGGCGCTCCTGCGGGGTTCGCGCTTTGGTTCAATAACTTCTCTACCTGGCTGGCGCGTCCTGGAATCTATTTGGAGGACCTCTATGTCCGTCCGCAATTCCGCAAACGCGGTCTAGGCAAGGCGCTTTTGCAACGTTTGTCGGAACTGGCTGTGGAAAATGGCTGGGGTCGCGTGGAATGGTGGTGTTTGAAATGGAATACGCCGAGTCTGGGCTTCTATGAATCCCTTGGCGCTCGCCAAATGACGGAGTGGATGCCGTTGCGACTGGACGGCGAGCGTCTGCAGGAGTTTGGTGGGCGAAAGGATTAGAAAATCCATCGTGCCAGCAGGATTCCTGCTGTAGCGCTAGCGAGTCCGAAGATATTCTGCAGAGCGAGATTCAAGAGGAATTTCGCGGTCTGTCCATCCAGCATCATGCGCGAGGTCTCCAATGCGTATGTGCTGAATGTGGTGAATGCGCCGAAGAATCCCACGAAGAGGATGGGGAAATACGCGGCATATTCCGGGAAGCGTTCTTTGAGCCAGATGAAGCAGAAACCAGCAAGGAAGGCGCCGAGGAGATTGACCGCTAGTGTGCCGTAGGGAAATGCGGTGGGCCAGGGCAGCCGCGTGATTCCGTAACGGCAGAGTGTTCCTGCGACGCCGGCCAGGCATAGCAGCAGAAGAAATTTCATGGTAGTTCTCCTTCCAGGAGTTTCTTTTTGAGGGCGAGTCCGCCGTTGTAGCCCGTCAGAGAACCATTGGCTCCCACGACGCGGTGGCAGGGGATGACGATGGCGATGGGGTTATGGCCCACTGCGTTGCCGACGGCCTGGGCGTAATGCGCGAGATTCCCTGCGCTTTCGGGATGATGTAGATGGAGATATTCACGGGCGATGGCACCGTATGTGGTGGTCGTGCCGTAGGGAATCTTCAGAAGAAGTTCCCAGATTGCCAGGCGAAATGGCGTGCCCGGCGGGCGAAGAGGCAGGGCGTAGGGATTCGGTCGCTCGCCGTTGAAATAATCCCGCAACCATTGGTATGTACGGAGGAAGAGAGGGAGGTCGTCGTGCCGTTCCGAGGGGGCGGTCGGCAGAAGGAACCGCTGTCCTTCCAAAGTCAGCCGCAGAAGCGCCTCGCCGTCGGAGAACAGCGTGATATTGCCAACGGGGGAGGAAAATGCCGTGTGGAGTAGCCGTGTCATAGTTCCACGGGAAGAGGCTGGTCAATGACGAGAGAATCCGGTTGGACCAGGCAGTCCATGGCGAGAATTTTCACGCCGTTCCTCGCCGCCTCCCGAAGGGCGTCGCCGAAGGCGGGATGGGTGACGTCGTTAGGGCGGAGACTGCGCATCTCCTTCATTTGTACAACAAAGAGAAGGAATGTTTCGTAGCCGTTTTGCCGCGCTTCAACCAGTTCGTGTAGATGTTTCACGCCTCGTTCCGTCGGGGCATCGGGAAAGCTTGCCACGCCGTCATGTTCCAGCGTAACGCCTTTGACTTCCAGATAGATCTTTCGCGGACCGTCTTCCAGATAGAAGTCAAAGCGGGCGGAACGGTAGGTGACTTCCCGTCGAATGACGACTGCGGGGGAGAAGAGGCCGCTGCGTGGAAGCCACTCTTCTGCCACGTCGTTGGGAATCTGTGAATCCAGATTGACGAGCAGCGGAGCCTTGTCCGGACGGTTCTTTTCCACGGCCACCAGGTCGTAGGCCGTCTTTCGGGCGGGATTGCCGCCGACCGCAAGATAGACCTTGGCGTCCGGTTGCAGAAGTTCCTTGCAGCGTCCAGTGTTCTTTACATGGACGACGCATTCTCTTCCCTCCAGTTCGACCTGGGCAACGAATCGGTTGGGACGCCGCAGAAATCTGGCAGGAATGACTTGGGAATATTTCATGGGGCAAAAGGCAAGACGGGTTGCAATACATGCAAAATCGCAAAACAAGTAAAGAAAAGACGGATTGCAAAACAAGCGAAATTGCAAAACAAGCAAAAAGCCTTCGGCGTTATCCGCCGAAGGCGATCTTGTTTTCTTATCTTGGCGCTTTCCCGCTCTTGCTTCCGGCTCGATGCGTTTCCCTTGACGATGAGGCGATTGTGGACAATGCGTGGGGCTCAGGGAAGATTGGCCACGTTCTTGTCGGCGCCGTAGAAGTCATCCCAGGCATTGCGGAATTTTGCCACGGAGACATCCGTCATGGGATGGGCGGCCAGCTTCCAGACCAGATCCGGGCTGAGGGTCACCGTATGGGCGCCGGCGGAGAGAACATCCATGATCTGCCGGACGTTCCGGAAGGAAGCCGCCAGGATCTGCGCGGGCAAGTGCCTGGTGTTCAGGTAGTCAACGACCTGTCGGACCATCCCGGGGCCGGATTCGTTGGCATCCTCGATGTGGTTGATGTACGGTGCCAGGAAGCTTGCGCCCTGTTCGGCTGCCAGGATGGCCTGCGAGGCGCTGTGGATGGTGGTGGCTGTGAAGGCGATGCCTTCCTTGCGCAGGTATGGCATCGCCTTGAAGCCTTCCAGGCTGACCGGCACCTTGACGTAGAATTTCCCGCTGACTTTTTCGCGCAGGGCGATGGCGTCCTTCACGATTTCCTCGGCTGTCCTGCCCAGGACCTGTGCATGGAGCATCCGGTCCTCTCCGATGAGGCTCCGGATGTCCCGGAGGATATCCCAGAATGGGCGTTTTTCCTTGACGATGATGGTTGGACAGGTGGTCACGCCCGCCAGGGGGAATGCCTCCATTGCGCGGGCGATGTCGTGGAGATCTGCGGTATCAATGAGCAGGAACATGGGGATTACCTTTTTTGGCGGAAGAAGGCGATGCTAATCAGCAGCATGATGCACAGGGCCATGGGGTAGTAAAGGGAGCCTATGAGCTGGAACGCGGAGATCTCCAGGCCGGATTCCTTGGCGAGTCCTGCGGCAATCAGTAGCTGCGCGCCATAGGGGAGGGTGCCTTGGATGACACAGGAGGCGGTGTCCAGGATGCTGGCCACGCGCTTGGGGGAACATCCGAAGTTGTCGGAGAGTTCCTTTGCGATGGGGCCGGCGATGACGATGGCCACGGTGTTGTTTGCTGTGAAGAGGTTGATGGCCCAGACCAGCAGCATGATGCCGGCTTCGCAGGCACGGGTGCCGCGGATGCCTTTCTTGATGGCGTTGAGCAGGAATTCGATGCCGCCATTGTAGCGGATGATGGCCATGAGACCGCCGGCCAGAATGGCGACCAGCAGGGTTTCGGACATTCCGAGTGCGCCGGCGCCGGCTGCGCTCAATGCGCTCCAGAAGTCCATTTGGGAGGTGAAGATTCCAATGACCATGCTGAGGACGGCGCCGAAGAAGAGGAGCATCATGACATTCAGTCCGCAAAGGGCGCAGACCAGCAGCAGCACGTAGGGCAGGATGCAGAGGATGTGTCGGCCGGTGATGGAGCCTAGCTCGCCTTGTTCGGCGGGGTTGCTGTTATGGGCCATGATGCCGTAGAGGACCAGGGAGACGATCAGCGCGGGGAGGACGATTCGGAGATTGGTGAAGAACTTGTCGCGCATCTGGACCCCCTGGGTGCGGGTGGCGGCGATGGTGGTGTCGGAGATCATGGAGAGGTTGTCGCCGAACATGGCGCCGCCGATGACGGCGCCCAGCAGCAAGCCGGGAGCGATTCCGAGTGGCTCGATGAGTCCGCAGGCGATGGGGATGAGGGCGGCGATGGTTCCGCAGCTGGTGCCGATGGCCAGGGAGATGAAGCAGGAGACCAGGAACATTCCGATGACCAGCAGGTTGTTGGGAATCAGGTTGCGGGCGATGAGTACGGCGGCATCGACGGCGCCCATTGCTTTGGCCACGGAGGCAAAGATGCCGGCGAGGACAAAGATGAGGCACATGATCATGATGTTCGTGTCGCCCATGCCTTTGGCATAGACGTCGATCTTGTCGCTCAGGGGCTCCTTGAAATTCAGGAACATGGCGACCATGGAGGCCACCAGGAAGGCGATGGGCATGGAGACCTTGTAGAAGTCGTTGGCCCAGATGGAGAGTCCAAGATAGAAGACGACGAAGGCCAGGAAGGGAAGCAAGGCTGCGAAACGCGGTTTGTGCGGGAGGTTTGCCATGGTGTATTGAGGGGAGGGGGGTGGAAGGAAAAAACTACGATGAAAAATGTTGTACCAGCACCATGTAGAGGATGGTGGAGAGGATGATGGAAAGCAACGGGTTGCGTTTCCAGATATGGAGAAGGATGCAGACCAGGGCTGCCGCGGTTTCGGGAAGGCCGTAGGGCCAGACGAGGGGGGTCGTATTGCGGAAGCAGTAGATGACCAGTGACGCGATGACGGCGGGGCCGATGACGCGCCCGATGTATAGGATGAGCCTTGGCGGCGTCCGCGAACCGCCGAAGACAGCGAAGACGGTTCCGCGCAGGGCGTATGTCACGGCGAACATGACCAGCGTGGCCAGCAGGAGGTATGTGGTGTTTGCGCTAGGCATTGGCGACCTCCAGACGACGGCGGAAGAGCAGGATGGCTGCCAGGATCAGCAGCAGCGAGGGCACCAGCATGTTGGCGGGATAGATCAGCAGTCCGATGACGGCGCAAATGCCGCCGATGCCCGCCGGGATGCGTGTCTGTTTTTCCTGTAGCTGATCCATGAGAATCACGATGAAGAGGGCGGTCATGGCGAAGTCGATGCCCTTGGTGTTGAAGTTGAGCAGTCCGCCTGCCAGGCTTCCGGCGACAACGCCGGTGACCCAATAGATGTGGTCGAAGAGGGAGATTAGGAAGCAGTAGGTGAGGGAATCTTCGCCAGGTGGGTACTTGTTTTCGGTTTCCAGGGCGAAAGTCTCGTCGGTCAGGGAAAGAATCAGATAGAGTTTCAATAAGATTGGGATTCCTTTCCAGCGTTCAATGAGAGGGAGGCCGTATAGCGCGTAGCGGATGTTTATGCTCAGGGTGACGAGGGCGACGGTCAGCAACGGCGTGTGGTTGGCGAACATATCCACCGCCATGAACTGCAGGGCGCCGGAGACGGAGGTCGCACTGGTCAGAAAGGCCCAGAAGGCCCCCAGGCCAGTCTGGCTGGTCAGCAGGATGCCTGCCGCGGCCCCCATGGTCAGGTAGCCCAGCAGGACGGGAATTGAGGCCTTGAAGGAGGCCAACGCGACTTTTTTCGTGAAACGTAGCATGGAATACGGGAAAAAGACAAGGAACAGGCACAATGCGCCGTGAATGGAGAAGATAATGTATATATACGGTACTGTTCGGATATCGGGATGAAAAAGTCCGTCTTCCAAAAGGAACGAAGGAAATTTATCGATAAGTGCACGAAATCGCAAAGAGAGGATATCTTGATTTCCCGTCCGGAGTTTTTATCGTCTTCAACTGTTTAAGGAATCAAAGCATGAAACAGCATTTCTTCCTGTCGGTTTGCCTGATGGCGTTTGTCTTTTGCGGATGCCAGAGCGTGAAATCCCATCGTGTGGAGAAGAAGGGCAGGGAAAACAAGAAGTTGTCATCGGAATTGCGTGTGGTGACGCAGGAAGAGGCCCTGAAGTCCATTCAGGCCGCCTATCAGTTCCTCAAGGATGCCGGGCATTATTTCATTGCCACGGTGGATGTTGACCAGCCCCGCGTCCGTCCCTTTGGCACGGTGCATGTCTTTGAAGACAAGCTCTACATCCAGACGGGGCGCAGCAAGAATGTGGGAAAGCAGCTGTTGAAGAATGGCAAGGTGGAGCTTTGCGCGATGAATGGCAACGAGTGGATTCGCGTCTCCGGGGTGTTAGTGGACGATCCGCGTCGGGAGGCGAAGGCTTCCATGCTGGAGGAATATCCGAATCTGAAGTCGATGTATTCCGCGGACGACGAGAATACCATGGTGCTCTACTTCAAGCCCGGCACGGGCACGGCCACTATCTGGTCCTTCTCCGCCGATCCTGTGGAAATGCACTTCTAGGAGGTAATACGATGGCATCAAGCAAAGACTATCTGAATTTTATACTGGATCAGCTTTCAGGGTTGGATGGAATATCATACCGGGCGATGATGGGCGAATACATCATTTATTACAACGGTAGAATTGTCGGTGGAATCTACGATGACAGACTTCTGGTTAAGCCAGTTAATGTAGCGGTGGCAATGTTGTCGGATGCGAAGCTGGAACTGCCGTATGAAGGCGGAAAGGAGATGCTGCTTGTAGAAGATGTAGATAACAGAGGGTTCCTTGAGAAACTGTTCACAGCTATTTATGAGGAACTGCCTGAACCGAAGAAAAAGAAATGAACAAATTGGAATTTGCAGAGGTATCACTATGAATGGATTTGAACGAAATAATCAGTTGCTATCCTCTGTGGCCTTAATTGCGGGCTTTGTTCAATGTATATTGGCAGATACTGCCCCGGTTGTGGCGGAGGCGATGGAAACCAAGGCTGCAAGATTGCACGGTGCGGAATGGAACGCGGCAATATGGATTATTGCTTCCGCTGTTCTGAGTATCCGTGCCAGAAGTACGAGCATATTGACGAGAATGATTCTTTCATCACCCACAGAAACCAGAAAGCCGACCTGGAGAAAGCTAAAAATATCGGCATAGATGCATACAATAACGAGCAGAAAGAGAAAATGCAGATTCTCGATTATCTGCTTATGAATTTCAACGACGGGCGAAAAAAGACGCTTTTCTGTCAGACGGTCAACCTTCAGGAATATCGTCTGAACCCGGACAGGGGCTGTTGCAAAAATCTCGTGCGGGATTCTGCAACAGCCCTTGATGTTTCCGGGAAAGAGGACTGACGGATTACAGCCCCTGGCGTTCCAGGTCGTTCATCTTCTTGTTGCGGCGGATTCTGTCCTTCTGGATGTTTTTCTGGTTGAACTCTTGAACCGTCTGCTGGACGACCTGCTGTTTTTTCTTGAAGATGGGCTCGATGGAGTTGTGGTAGAAGCCCAGGATGGTTCCTCGGAAGGCGAAGAGGAGGAGCAGGACGATGATGAGAATGATCCATTTCACCGTCTTGCTTTTCGCCTGCTTGGCCTCCACGCGTTGGCGGTTGCGGTCGACGATTTCCGCTTGGATGGTAGAGGCGCGGGCCTTTTCCAGGCATTCCTGGGAGCAGCATTTGAATCCGTCGCCTTCAACCAGGCATTCACGGCAGACAGGACGACGGCAGACACAGCAATGAGCCACGGCCAGACGGTCGGTGTGGTTCAGACATACGGGGCCATTGATGGGATCTCGATACATGGTGGATTCTCCTTATTGAGGGACAGGCGAACAACTTGGAAAACTCAATGCGGGAAAGATAGCATGTTTTTGGAAAATTGCTGAAAAATATAAAAAATATTCAAAAACGATTTCTTCTGCAAGCTCGTCGTAAAACGCGTTCGCGTTATTCGTATGAATTGCGGCGCGGAATCGGCGCGGAAATCAAAAAATCCTTTGGGAAGTGGTTACAGTACTCCAATTATGCAAAAAAACATCTTCTTTCATCTGAAATCGCTGGCAAGGGGTTGGTTCATGGGACTTTTTCTGACGAGCGCAACGGTGCTTTGCGCTGGCGACTATTCTATCGCCGAGTTGAAACTGGATCGCGCCGACGGTCTTTATGCGGCGGGGGAGACTGTCGTCTGCACGGGGCAGTTGCGAAAGGGCGATGCGCCGGTTTCCGAGGGCAGCCTGCGTTGCGTCATCAAGTGGGAAGGACAGGTCGTGGAGACACGTGACATCCGCAATGACGGCACGCCCTTCCGCGTGGGCTACACTTCGCCGAAGGCCGGCTGGGTCTATTTCGGTTTCATGGCGCTGGATGCCCAGGGGAAGCTCATTGAGAACGCCCCTGTGCGCGTAGTGCAGAACAAGAAGCACCAGGTGGGGGAAATCGGCGCAATGTACGACATGGACACTCTGCGTTCCCCCATGGAGTGTCCGGAGGATTTTGACGACTTCTGGCGTGCGAAGCGGGAGATGCTGTGGAGTCTGCCGCTGGAGGCCAAGTGCGAGCGTCTGGCGGATCCGGAAGAGGGCATTGAGCTCTATGCCGTGGAAGTGCCGTTGCCGGGGGAAGTCCGCCCCGCCACGGGGTATCTGGCCATGAAGTCCGGCGCGGTTGCAAAGAGCCTGCCGCTCTACATGGAGTTCCTGAGCTGGATGAATTCAGACGCCAGCCGGGCCTTCGCGGTGGGCGCGGCGAAGAAAGGCGCGCTGGCCATTGCGGCGACCTGGCACGGTTTCCCCGTGGGCAAGTCGCAGGAGTTCTACACGACGGAGGGAAAGAGCTTCAATTACATGACAGGCATGGAGGACCGGGACAAATGGGTTTTCCAGGCGACCTTCTTCCGGGTGCTCCGGATGCTGGCCTATGCGAAATCGCTTCCGCAGTGGAATCAACGGGATTTGATTGTGCAGGGCGGAAGCCTGGGCGGCGCGCAGAGCGCCTGCGCGGCTGCGCTGGATCCGGATGTCACGCTGGCCATCATGACCGTCCCCGCCTTTGGCGAACTCAATCCCGGACGAAGCCATCGCAAATGCCCTACCGTGATGTCCCGCGTTCCGGAGATGACACCGGAGATCCTGAAGACGCTGAGCTATTACGACACCGTGAATTTCATGGCGCGCATCCAATGCGAATGCTACGTGGCCACGGGTTTTGTGGACGAACTGGTGCCTCCTTCCACGGTGGTGGCGGGGTATCACGTCATCCCCGCAGGTACAAGGAAGACCCTCTTCCTGAATCCCCGCACGGGGCATTACGGCACCACCGTCAATGTGCCGGCCAACAAGCGCATCCAGGAGTTCTTCCAGGAGAAGGCGCCCTGGAATCGTCCGGAGTTGTAGGGTGATGTTTTTTGGGGGGCAAGTGATTATGAGTCTCTTGTTTTGACCGCTGAACTTTCGGAGTCGCAGGATCATGAACGTTTTTGAAGAGCAATTTGACCTTCGCTTCAGCGAATGCGACCGTCATGGCCGCATGAAGTTGAAGACCCTTTTTGATTACGCCCAGGAGGCGGGCGGCGCGCATGCAACCGCGCTGGGCGTCGGTGCCGCGGCTTTGCGCCAGAAGCGGCAGGCGTGGTTCCTTTCCCGGATGCGCGTGCGCTTCTCCGCCTATCCCGTCATCGGGGAAAAGGTGACGGTGACGACCTGGCCATCGGGTTTTGACCGGCTTTTCTCGCTGCGGGACTATCGTTTTTCCACGGCGGACAAGGGTGAGTTCGCCGTGGCGACCAGCGACTGGCTGCTGATGGACACTGCCGGCATGCGGATCCTGCCGGTGGCGAAGCTCCTCGCGGGACTCCTGCCGGAGAACCTGGATCGTCCGCCGGTCTTTCCCAGCCTGGGGAAACTGCCGGTTGCGCCGGAAGACGGAAACGGCGTGCTGCGGAAGATCACGGCGACCCAGATTGACATCAACGGGCACTTGAACAACACGGAGTATGCCGGCATTGTGCAGGATGCCCTGGGCATGGGCGTCTACCCGGAGGAGTTCCAGCTGAACTACCAGAAGGGCGTGCCGCCGGAGACGCTTCTGTGCTTGGACGGCTCGTGCGATGGAAAGAATTTCATTTTGACCGGACGGATGGAAGGCGCGGTTGCCTTCGAGGCCGCCGGAAGCATCCTGAATATCGAAGAAGAAGGAGATACCGTATATGGGATTTGATCGTGGAAACATGACTTGCCGGGTCTGCATGCTGCCTCAGCCGCTGCCCCAGGACTTCCTGGAGCGCCTGGCCGAGAACAAGGCCGGTTCGCTGGAGCATGTCACGGACGAACCCAGCTGGGGCTGGGTCACGGGGCGCTTCCTGCTGGAGACCGAAATCACCGAGGAGACTTGCAAATTCGGTTCCTATTACCACATCTGCCTGCGCCAGGCGGAACGGAAGATTCCCGCCTCCCTTCTGAATGCGGAGTGCAAGCTGGAGGAACTGGTGCAGATGCGGGCGCGGAAGGTGGACCACCTGAACCGCAAGGTCCTGAAGGAAATCAAGGAGG
This sequence comes from Lentisphaeria bacterium, assembly GCA_024405215.1. Taxonomy (GTDB): domain Bacteria; phylum Verrucomicrobiota; class Lentisphaeria; order Oligosphaerales; family Oligosphaeraceae; genus UBA1724. Next base: position 10,258 of record JAKSPB010000028.1, read on the forward strand.
AGATCAAGGAGCGTCTGCTGCCTACGATGCCTCCGCAGGTCTCGGGCATCTACGCGGCCATCGATCCCGTGGCGGGGATGATGTACATCACCGCCACCAGCGCGAAGCAGCTGGATCTCTTCAGCGGCTTCTTCGCCAAGGCGGCGGGATTTGATCCCCTGCCCATGACGCCGGATAATCTGGCGCAGGTGAAATACGGCGTGGATCCCCTGGCGGTCCCCGCCATCAATATCTCTCCCTCCCTGGAGGACGTTGATGGCGCCACGGGACTGCTGGGCGAGAATTTCCTCACCTGGCTCTGGTTCTTCCAGGAGACCCACGAGGGCATTCTGCCGCCGACGCGGCTGGGCGATTTCAGCCTGCTGGTGGATGGACCGCTGACGTTCGTGGCCGAGGGGAGCGGCTCTTACGAGAGCAGCCTCCGGAAGGGCACGCCCACCAATTCCGCCGAGGCCCGCAGCGCCATGATGGTTGGCAAGAAACTCCGTAGCGCCAAGTTGGTGCTGGCGCGGAACCAGGGCGAGGAATGGAGCTGCATGCTGGATGCCAGCCAGTTCATCCTCAAGGGGTTGAAACTTCCCGATGGCGAGGCCATGGATCCCGTGGACATCTTCACGGAGCGCATGGCGAATCTGGATATCTTCCGCCAGATGCTCTTCGAGCTCTTCCATCTCTATCTCAATACCGTCAACGATTCCGCCAAGCGCGCGGAATACCAGAAGAACGTCAAGAAGTGGGTCCAGGACCACGCGCAATACTAGCATAATGGCGCTCTTGGGTGACGACATCCTTGGATTGGGGACGGATCTGGTGGAGATCGCCCGGCTGGCAAAGTCCATTGAACGCACGGGGCAGGCCTTCCTGGAGAAGGTCTATGCCCCGGCGGAATTGGAGGCCGCGCCTGCGAAGGAGCCCAGCCGGGCGGAATACCTGGCCGGGCGCTGGGCAGCCAAGGAGGCACTGGCGAAGGCGCTGGGGACGGGCATCACGGCAAAGTGCCGCCTAAACGAAATCTGTGTGCTGAACGACCCGGCCGGGCGACCCGTGATGACGCTCTCCGGAAGCGCGCGGGAAACCGCCGGCGCGCTGGGCGCCCGGCGCATCCTGCTTTCCATTTCCCACGAACGCGCCTATGCTACGGCGACAGTGCTGCTGACACGATGAACCGAAAGACTGGGCCTTTCGCAAAAGGCTTGAATATACGCTGAAGATGAAGACGCCTTGCTTGGATGCGGAATTTGCGGAAATCGCGCAGGAACTCCTCCGGCGCGGATGGATGATGGCCACGGCGGAATCCTGCACGGGCGGTGCCATCGCCGCCGCCTGCACGGACATTCCGGGCTCCTCCGCCTGGTTCGCCGGGGCATTGGTGACCTACACCGTTCCCTGGAAGGTGAAATACCTTGGAGTCCCGCAGAGGGTCGTTGACGAGGCCGGCGTGGTTTCCGAGGAGGTCGTTTCCGCTATGCTGGACGGGTTGCGCCGGGAGTGCGGAGTCCAGGCAGGTGTCGCGGTCTCCGGAATCGCAGGACCAACCGGCGCGGAACCCGGAAAGCCCGTGGGGACTGTGGTGGTGGGGGTGGACGCCGGTGCGCGGCGCTGTGGGGAGACGTGGCGTTTTGCCGGGGACCGCGAGGGGGTGCGCGCGGCCGTCGTGGCGTTTGGCGTCCGGAAGCTCCGCGAAATGTTGATGGAGACGGAATGACGGACGGCATCCGCAAAGAGACAAAAATCAACAACTTTTCATAAAAAAATTAGGCGTTTTTTGGAATTTGCAAAAAAACATTTTTTTGCGTTTTCCGCTTGACAAACGGAATTTTGCGGCTATCTTCTGTGTTGTTCCGTCTAGTTTTCATTCGCCTAAATCAATTTACCCTCAACAGCACCCGGCGGTGTGCGCAAAACCGCTGAAAACGACATGGCAAAAGAACCCGCGGTCTCCACCAACGAAATCCAGCAGAAGAACCTGAAACTTGCCCTGAGCCAGATTGAGAAGGAGTTCGGAAAGGGCTCCATCATGCGTCTGGGCGACCAGGCCCATCTGGATGTGCCCACCATTTCCACTGGCTCCCTCTCCCTGGATATCGCCACTGGCATCGGCGGTGTGCCTCGCGGCCGCATCATTGAGGTCTATGGACCCGAATCCTCCGGTAAGACCACCCTCTGCCTGCACGTCATCGCCAATGCCCAGAAGGCCGGCGGCACTTGCGCCTTCGTGGATACGGAACATGCGCTGGATCCCCGGTATGCGCGAATCATCGGCGTGGATACGGACAACCTGCTGGTCGCGCAGCCCGATTGCGGGGAGGACGCCCTGAACATCGCCGAGACCCTGGTCCGTTCCGGCGCCATTGATGTCCTCATCATCGATTCCGTGGCCGCTTTGACGCCCAAGGCGGAAATCGAAGGCGAAATGGGCGACCAGCATGTGGGACTCCAGGCGCGGCTCATGAGCCAGGCGCTGCGCAAGCTGACCCCCATCGCAGCCAAGAGCAATACTTGCGTCATCTTCACGAACCAGATTCGCGAGAAGATCGGTGTCATGTTCGGAAATCCCGAAACCACCACGGGTGGACGCGCCCTGAAGTTCTATGCCTCCATGCGCATGGAAATTCGCCGCACCGGCGTCATCAAGTCCCCGGACGGCCGCTCCCAGGGCAACAAGGTCAAGGTGAAGATTGCCAAGAACAAGCTGGCCGCTCCCTTCCAGGAGTGCGAGTTCGACATCATGTTCAACGAGGGAATCTCTCGTGCCGGATCCATCCTTGCCGTCGCGCTGGATATGCACATCATCGAGAAGCGCGGTTCCTGGTTCTCCTTCGGGGAGACGCAGCTGGGGCAGGGCGCCGAACAGACCAAGGCGCTGCTGAAGAGCGACGAGGCCCTCGCCGAACGCATCATCACGGAAATCCGCAAGCAGCTGCCAGAGACCATGGCGGAAAAGAACTCCGCCGCCGCTGCCGCAAATGCCGCCAATCCCCAGGCGGAGGAGCCCTTTGACGAGTCGGCGCTTGACACGCCCGTCGATCAGCTGTAAGGCATCTCGCGTCCTGTTGGCAAGGCGGGACGCGACGGCCCCGCTTCCCGAGATTTCCATTCCGGGGCTTTTGCGCCCCGGGCGCAGGACGAGGGCGAAAATCCTCCGGCCGTCGAAGCGACCGCGGGGGACGCGGCGAGGATCGCCGGGCGCTGGACGGGGCCCGCGTCCGCCGTCGCGCAGTATTTGCATGTGGCTTTCATGAATACCTAAGCTGGATTTAGAACGAATATGCCTTTTCTTTCTTTTGATACGCTGGAAAAAGTAACTTCCGGCAAATGGCTGGTTGAACCATCCTGTACTCGGCGGAACGGAATCGTGAAAATCACAGACGACAGTCGTTCTCTGCCGGAAGGGGCGTTGTTCCTGGCCATTCGCGGGGAACTGACCGACGGACACAAATATGTTTCCAACGCCTTGCATGGCGGCGCGGCTGCCATTCTGGTGCAGAATGCTCCGGAAGACGCCCTGCTGGAAGAAATGAAGAGCCGCGGTTGTCCGTGCCTGCAGGTGGAGGATTCCCTGTGCGCCTACCAGAAGCTGGCCTTGTGGCACCGTCGGCAATTCCCTCGGGCGAAGATTCTCGCCATTACGGGAAGTTGCGGAAAGACAAGTACCAAGGAGATGATTGCCTCCATTCTGGAACAACGCTTCCCTGGAGGTGTGCTGAAGACCATCGGCTCCACGAACAACCACTTTGGCGTGCCGAGGAATCTCTACCGCATGGATGAAGCAACGAAGGTTGCGGTGATTGAGATGGGAACGAACCATCCGGGGGAAATTGCGAATCTGGTCTCCCTGGCGCCGCCTGAAGTGGGCGTGGTCTGCAATATCGGCTGTGCCCATCTGGAATTCTTCCATGACCTGCACGGCGTGGCGACGGAGAAATCGTCCATTCTGGCTGGGACCCTGCCGGATGGACGATGTGTCTATCCGGCGGATGCGACCGGGGTGGAAATTCTACGGGATCGCGTGGGCGAGCGCAAGTGCCTTTCCTTCGGCAAGGGCGATGATGCGGATGTCCACTACGAGTATCTGGGATTCAAGGACGGGAAGTTCATCTTGCTGCTGCGCTGGAAGCGTACGGGAATCCAGTGGGTCTTTGACTGGAGTCTGGGAGGTGAGCACATGGCTGCCAACGCGGCCTGCGCCGCAGCCGCCGCCACCGCGCTGGGATGCACCCCGGAGGAAGTCGTCGCGGGGTTGCGATGTTGCGTCCTGCCGGGGGCAAGACTGGAAGTCAAGGAGGTGGATGGGGTCCACTGGGTCAATGATGCCTTCAATGCCAATCCCACCAGCACCCGCGCGGCAATTGACTGGTTTGCGGAAGTGGTGCCGGCGGGGGCGCCTGCCATTCTGGTGCTGGGAGACATGCTGGAACTTGGGACGGGCGCTCTCCAGGCGCACGAGGAAATCCTGGCATACGCGCGAAAAGCCTGCCCGGATGCCAGGCTGCTGACCGTGGGCGCACTGATGAGGCAGGCTGTGGAAAAGCTGTCGGACCATTCCATGGAGAATTGCGCGGACGCAGGGGCGGCAAAGGCCATGCTGGAGCGGGAAATGCTCCCGGAAAGCTGGATTCTCCTCAAGAGTTCCCATGGAATCGGTCTGTCCAAGGTGGCGCCGTAAGTCAGAAGAAGTCTGTTTCGGGAAAAAAGTGAAGATTTTCACGAGAAAATAAACGAAAAAGAACGAAACAGGCTTGCAATCCCGAAAAGGACGCTTATCTTAACGAACGCGCCGACAATCAACGCGAAACAAAACGCGAAGGATCAAGGCTGACAATCTTGGTGCCTACATAGCTCAGTTGGTAGAGCGCATCCTTGGTAAGGATGAGGTCTTCGGTCCGATTCCGAATGTAGGCTCCAGCATCTTGGAAGCATGGACGGGCTGTATAAGTCCATCCATGCCTTTTTGTCTATAGAGGTTTCACTCCTCTATCTAAGATTTTTTCTTAGTTGAATTGAACTGAAGTAAAGAAGCCGCATTCGGCGGCGCTTCGCAACAACAAACGAGGTAGCAAAATGGCAAAAGAAACCTTCGTGCGTGATAAGCCGCACTGCAACATTGGTACTATCGGCCACATCGACCACGGCAAGACCACTCTGACTGCCGCCATCACCATGGTGCAGTCTGCTATCTTCGGTGGTGATGTCCGCTCCTACTCCCAGATTGATAACGCCCCCGAGGAAAAGGCTCGTGGTATCACGATCAACACCTCCCACGTTGAGTACCAGACCGAGAAGCGTCACTACGCTCACGTTGACTGCCCCGGACACGCCGACTATATCAAGAACATGATCACCGGTGCCGCCCAGATGGATGGCGCCATCCTGGTCATCGCCGCCACCGACGGTGTGATGGCCCAGACTTCCGAGCACGTTCTGCTGGCCCGCCAGGTCGGCGTTCCTGCCATCGTTGTCTTCATGAACAAGACCGATATGGTTGATGACCCCGAGCTGCTCGACCTGGTTGACGCCGAAGTCCGCGATCTGCTGAGCAAGTATGACTTCCCCGGCGACGACACCCCCATCATCCGTGGTTCCGCTCTGAAGGTCAACGAGATCCTGGGCAATGCCGAACCTTCCAAGATGAAGGAAATCGCCGAGACCGCTCCTGAGTGCCAGTGCATCCGTGAGCTGATGGCTGCCGTTGACAGCTTCATCCCGGATCCTGTCCGTCCTCTGGACCAGGCTTTCCTGATGCCCATCGAAGACGTCTTCTCCATTGAAGGCCGTGGTACCGTTGTGACCGGTCGTGTCGAGCGTGGTATCATCAAGGTTGGTGACGCGGTCGAGATCGTTGGTCTGAAGGAAACCCAGAAGACCACCGTTACCGGTGTTGAAATGTTCCGCAAGCTTCTGGACCAGGGCCAGGCTGGTGATAACATCGGTTGCCTGCTGCGTGGCACCAAGAAGGAAGATGTCCAGCGCGGTCAGATCCTGGCCGTCCCCGGCAGCATCAAGCCTCATACCAAGTTCAAGTGCCAGGTTTACGTCCTGACCAAGGAAGAAGGTGGCCGCCACACCCAGTTCAAGGATGGTTATCGTCCTCAGTTCTACATCCGCACCACTGACGTGACGGGTGTCTGCCACCTGGAAGAGGGTGTCCAGATGATCATGCCTGGCGACCACGCCACCATGACCATTGAGCTGATCGCTCCTGTCGCCATGGAAGTTGGTCTGCGCTTCGCCATCCGCGAAGGCGGCCGCACCGTTGGCGCCGGTAACGTCTCCGAGATCATCGAGTAGTTTTCGCAAGACGTGTCAGGAATTCCTCCTGTCAGGCGACTGGCGGGAGGAAGTCTTCACTCTCAAGAAAACGTTTAAGGAGCCATTACCATGCCCTCCGAGATCATCCAGATGGCCTGCACTGAGTGCAAGCGCCGCAACTACACCACGACCAAGAACAAGCGCAATACTCCTGGCCGTTTGGAAATGAAGAAGTATTGCAAGTGGGATCGCAAGGTTACCACTCACCGCGAAGTGCGGTAGGCTTTCGGGATAACATCCGATAGTTTGAATTTCCCTCGCAGGAGAGTAGCTCAATTGGTAGAGCAGCGGTCTCCAAAACCGCAGGTCGCAGGTTCGATCCCTGTCTCTCCTGCCATTACTGTTTTAAAAACATACCCCGCTAGAACAATGGTGAATCCTGTCAAGGCAATCCAGAATCTCTATTTCGAGACAGTAGAAGAGATGAAGAAGTGCACTTGGCCCACGAAGAAGGAACTTGTTCGTTCCACTGGCGTGGTGCTGACGAGCCTGGCTATTCTGACTGTTATGGTAATGATCTTTGACTGGGCTTTCCAGTCTGCCGTTCGGCTGATTGCCGGCATGAACTAATTTATCCGTCCATCGGTAGAGGATCATTATGGACAATTTCGAAAAGATGAAGAGCCATTGGTATGTTCTTCAGGTCATGAGTGGCCAGGAGAATCGTGCCATGAACCTGATTCAGATTCGTCGTGAACAAGATGTCCGCGATGGCATCGATGATGGCGTTGACGACATCAAGATTCCGATGGACAAGATCGAGGTTCCCCAGAAGAACAAGAAGCCTGTCATTCGCGAAAAGAAGCGTTATCCTGGATATGTTTTGATTCAGGCGCGTCTTTATCAGGAAGACGGGCAGATCAATCCCGACGTGTGGGATTTGATCAAGAACACCCAGGGTGTCATCAGCTTTGTCGGCGGCGAACATCCCGTCATGCTTTCCAAGGAAGATGTGATGGAGATGCTCCGCAGTGAAGAAGAGGCCGAGCAGCCGAAGCCCCAGATTCAGTACAATGTGGGCGAAACGGTCACCATCAAGAGTGGTGCCTTTGAAGGTTTCGAGGCGCTCATTGAAGGGATTGTCGACCGGGGACGCCTCAAAGTTTCCGTCAACATCTTCGGACGTCAGACTGCCATGGAACTTGGCAATGATGAAGTCGAGAAAGTGAATTAGCTTTCCGGAAAAGTTTTTTGAAAACCGTCAGGTGAACGCCTGGCGGTTTTTTTGTGTTGCATGGTATAGACGGGAAATTTCAGGAAACAACATACTTAAGTTGCCTGCGTGTTTTGATGCTGCGTTTTTCCGAGGCTTGCGCCTCTGGCGCAGGGCAAGTCCGTATCGTCAATCAATAACGGCAGCTTAGGTATATTGTTCCCGTTTTTTTTCTGCTGGAGAGTCTCGGGGGAGGGGGGCGTTGCGTCCCGTATGAGTTTTTTGAAAATCAGTCAGGAATTGTCAGGTTTCTTTCTTCCTTGCCCTTGCAATACGGAGAACACATCTTATAGTACACGTTTGTCTTCATGGCAGGCGAACTGTACCCTGTCGGTACAGTTCGGATTTTTCAATTAAGTGACGTTTCCTGGGAGAGGCCCTGCCACTGCTTACCAGAAGACGTCCGATAGGAACAAACACGATGGCAAAGAAAGTCACGGGTGTAGTTCGACTGCAGATTCCCGCTGGCGCTGCCAATCCGGCACCTCCCGTAGGTCCCGCGTTGGGTCAGGCTGGCGTGAACATCATGTCGTTCTGCAAGCAGTTCAATGCTGCGACCCAGGGTCAGGCCGGGTTGGTGATTCCTGTGGTGATCACGGTCTACCAGGACCGCTCCTTCACCTTCATCACCAAGTCGCCACCCGCTGCGGTCCTTCTGAAGAAGGCAGCTGGCATCACATCCGGAGCCAAGGCTCCCGGATCCGAAAAAGTCGGCAAAGTCACTCGCAAAGACCTGGAGGCGATTGCGGAGACCAAGAAGGCCGATATGAACTCTCGTAGTGTCGAGGCGGCGGTGAAAGTTATCGCCGGCACGGCACGTAGCATGGGAATTGAGGTGGTCGAATGAAGCACAGAAGCAAGCTTTATCGCTCTCGTTGCGAAAATCTGGATCGCAGCAAGAGTTACACCTTCGACGAAGGCGTCAAGCTCCTCAAGTCCATGCCGACTGCGAAGTTCGACGAGACCGTCGAAATGGCGTTTGTGCTGGGGATTGACCCCCGGCAGTCCGACCAGATTGTCCGTGGCGCGGTGGTTCTGCCCCGTGGCACTGGCAAAACCCAGAAGGTCGTGGTGGTCGCTGATGGCGAGGCCGCGGATGCCGCAAAGGCAGCCGGAGCTGACGAAGTCGGCTACCAGGAACTTTTGCAGAAGATCAAGGGTGGTTGGCTGGATTTCGACATCCTGATCGCGACTCCCGCCGCGATGAAGGAAGTCCGTACCCTGGGACGTGTCCTGGGTCCGCGCGGACTGATGCCGAACCCGAAGACCGGTACCGTCACGGATGACACCGCCACTGCTGTCCAGCAGGCCAAGGCCGGTCGTGTGGAATACCGCTGCGACAAGGCCGGTTGCGTGATGATGCCAGTCGGCAAGCTCTCCTTTGACGCTGACGCTCTTCTGGAAAACATGCGCACTGCGTTCATCACGATGACCAAGGCCCGTCCTGCCGCCGTCAAGGGGCAGTACATGAAGGGAGCCACTCTGTGCTCCACCATGGGCCCTGGCATTCCTCTGGACACCAATGTCAAGTTTGAGGAGAAGTAAGCGATGAGATCAGAAAAACTTCAGATGTTGGAAGTGGTGAAGGGGCTGATGGAAAACAAGCCTATCTTCGTCATCGGGTTCAACGCTCTGACCGTCGCTGAGTTCAGCGAATTCCGTACCAAGCTGTCCGCCATCGGCGCCGAAGTCCACGTGGTCAAGAATTCCTTGATTGCGAAGGCCGCCGCCGCCCTCGGCTACGACGACTTGGCGAAGCAGAATCTCACCCAGGCCAGTGCCCTTGTCAGTGGAAACGCCGACGCCCTGGCGATGGCCAAGGCAATCAAGGAGCTGTCCAAGACGGCAATCGCCGAGGACAAGTCCTCCAAAGTTTGCTTCAAGGTGGGATACCTTGACGGTAAGTTGCAGTCTGCCGAGGATCTGGTTGCCCTGGCAGATCTGCCGCCCCGTGAAGTCCTCCTGGCTCAGCTGCTCGGTCTGTTGCAGACCGTTCCTGGCCAGCTGGTCCGCCTCATCAATGCTTACAAAGAGAAGAAAGAGCAAGCCGCCTAAAACCTTTAAGGAAACACAACAATGGCTGACGAGAAGATCGAATTGACTGCCGAGATGGAGCAGTTTGTGAGTTACATCGAGGGTCTGACCATCCAGGACCTGTCCAAGCTTGTCAAGGCTCTGGAAGAGCGTCTTGGTGTCAGCGCCGCTGCCCCCGTGGCCGTGGCCGCCGCCGGTGCCGCTGCCGCCGCCCCCGTCGAGGAGAAGACTGAGTTTGATGTCATCCTGGTCGAGGCTGGTGCCCAGAAGATCCCCGTGATCAAGGAAGTCCGCGCTCTGACCGGTCTCGGCCTGAAAGAGGCCAAGGACCTGGTTGATGGTGCTCCGAAGCCCATCAAGACCGGTGCTTCCAAGGAAGAGGCCGAGCAGATCAAGGCCAAGCTGGAAGCCGCTGGCGCCAAGGTCGAGGTCAAATAATTTGACTGTTCGAGCTGTCGCATAGTGACGAATCGCCGCAAGAGTGCCTTCGGGTACGCTTGCGGCGCTTTTGCGCCTTAAGAAAGGCGCCTCCGCATCTCCGTGCCGAGGGATATTTCTTCGACCTGGAGATGTGGAGAAAGGCATCCCTAGGTATTTTTGCGTTGGGCGGTGAGACGAAATAGATCGCCTACGATATTGCCGGAAGGGAGGATGCCTTGAGGTCAGGGGAGGTATTTCACCTGTCCGGGAAACGGCTTCCTGCCGTTTTTTTTCCCATGGTTTTTTGTTTTTTTTGTGTCACATACCGAGTTCTTCAACAGAAGGAGCATCATGGAAGGCGAGCGCATTAACTTTGGCCGTCTGAAGGAAGTTCTTCCGATTCCGGATCTGATCAGCCTCCAGACCAACTCCTATGCAGATTTCCTGCAGATGGATGTCCCCCCCGAGAAACGTGAAAATCATGGCTTGCAGGAAGTCCTGTCGGATACGTTCCCCTCTGCCGCCTCCGGCAACAAGAACGCTTTCGGCGTGGAGTTCGTCAGCTACGATATCAAGGAAGGCGACAACGACCTTTCCGAGCTTTTGAAAGCCGGCGGCACCTACCAGGGTGATCTTTATGTGACCTTCCGCATGAAGGGCGCCAGCAACAAGGACATCCGCGAGGAGCGCATCCGCATGGGGCATCTCCCTTTGATGACGCCCAGCGGCTCCTTCATCATCAACGGCAGCGAGCGCGTGATTGTCAGCCAGCTGCATCGTTCTCCCGGCGTGTGCTTCGAGACGAACCACCACCCCAGCGGCAAGCTGATCTACAGCTACAAGATCCTTCCTGACCATGGATCCTGGCTGGAAGTCCAGTTCGACATCAAGGATATGATGTATATCTACCTGGACCGCAAACGCCGTCGCCGGAAGTTCCTCATCTCTGTCTTCCTGCGCGCCTTTGGCTATGACAGCAACCGCGAGATTTTGGACGCCGTCTACGGCATCAAGGAGCTCACGCTGCCCGCCATCTTGAAGGAGAGCGAGCCCTCTCACTATACCACCGTGGAAGATGTGACGGATCCCCGCGACAAGGAGGTCGTCCTGGCGAATGCGTTGGAGCCTTTGAATCCCGGCATTCTGGAGAATATCAAGGCCGCCGGCATCAAGAAGCTTTCCTTGGTCGACACCAACGAGATTGGCGACTACTTCATCAAGTGCCTGCAGAGCGATTCGACCATCACCTGCGAGGATGCCCAGAAGGAAATCTACAAGCGCATGCGCCCCAGCGATCCTGCCAACGCGCAGAATGCCCGTGCGCTTTTCGCGAAGATGTTCCAGGATGAGCGCCGTTACGACCTGGGCCTTGTCGGTCGTTTCAAGCTGAACCAATCCCTGGGCATCAATGTGGACAAGGACGTTCGCATCCTGACCAAGCACGATATCGCCGCCGCGACCCGCGAGCTGATGCGCCTTTACAAGACCAATGGTCTCCAGGACGACATCGACCATCTCTCCCGTCGCCGCATCCGTACCATCGGCGAACTGCTGCAGAACCAGTGCCGCGTCGGTTTCAACCGTGTTGCCAACGTGGCTCGCGAGCGCAAGGTCAACAAGAAGACCGAGAATGGCTCTGTCGCCATTTCCAGCCTGATCAGCTCCAAGGGCTTTGAGAACGCCGTCACGGATTTCTTCCAGCACAACCAGCTTTCCCAGTTCATGGACCAGACCAACTGCCTGTCCGAACTGACCAACAAGCGTCGTCTGTCCGCCCTGGGTCCTGGCGGTCTGACCCGCGACCGCGCCGGCGCCGAAGTCCGCGACGTCCACGCCAGCCACTACGGCCGCATCTGCCCCATCGAGACTCCTGAAGGTCCCAACATCGGTCTGATCTCCAGCCTGGCGCTCTATGCCCAGTTGGACGAGTTCGGCTTCATCCGCACTCCCTACTGCCGTGTCAAGGACAAGAAGGTCGTCACCGACAAGAAGGGCAACGCGGTCATCGACTATATGAAGGCCGACGAGGAGGAGTCCCATGTGATTGCGCAGGCCAACGCGCCCCGTGACGAGAACGGCGCCTTCCTCAACGAGTATGTCCTGGGCCGCAAGGGCGGTGAAGCCGGTGAGTTCCTGGCTTCCGAAGTGGATTACATCGATGTCTCTCCGAAGCAGATGATTTCCGCTGCCGCCAGTGTGATCACCTTCCTGGAGCACGATGACGCCAACCGCGCGTTGATGGGTTGCAACATGCAGCGCCAGGCAGTTCCCCTGATGAAGCCCGAGGCTCCTCTGGTGGGGACGGGAATGGAGGGCGTCATCGCACGCTATTCCCACGCCATCCAGGCAGCCACTCGGGACGGCATCGTGGTTTGGGCGGACGGTTTCAAGATCATCGTCACTCCCGATGGCAAATTCCCGAAGGGCAAGAGCGACGAGGACTACGTGCAGAATCTGGATACTCCTGAAGTCCAGGTCTATCTGCTTTACAAGTTCCTTCGTTCCAACGCCTGCACCTTGGTCAACCAGCGTCCCATCGTGGAAGCTGGCCAGGAAGTGAAGGCGGGCCAGCCTCTGGCCGATGGCGCCTGCACCGACGGCGGCGAGCTCGCCCTGGGGCGCAACGTCCTGGTGGCCTTCATGAGTTGGCGCGGCTACAACTACGAAGACGCCATCATCATCAGCGAGAAGCTGGTGCAGGATGATGTCTACACCTCCATCCACATCAACCTCCAGGAGATCGAGGCCCGTGCCACCAAGCAGGCCCAGCCTGAGGAAATCACCCGTGACATCCCGAATGTCTCCCAGGAATCCCTGAGCAATCTGGATACCGAGGGTGTCATCCGCATGGGTGCCGTGGTCAAGCCCGGCGACGTCCTGGTCGGCAAGGTCTCTCCGAAGCAGGAGACCGACTTGGCTCCCGAGGAGCGCCTGCTGAAAGCCATCTTCGGTGAGAAGTCCAGCGATGTGAAGGATACCTCCTTGAAGGCCGATCCCGGCAACGACGGTGTCGTGATGGATCTGCGCCTGAGGCGGAACCAGGATCCCAGCAAGGTGAAGATGACCAAGACGGAGCTGAGGACCAGCCAGAACGAGACCCGTGCCAAGTACAAGGCGAAGTACCAGGGCATCATCGAGGATCTGGTGAAGGATCTGAGCGACGAGTACCTTGGCAACAAGCTTCCTGTGGAGATCACCGCGCTGAATGCCGAGACCCAGGAGAACGAGGTCCTCGTTCCCGCGGAGCGCAAGATCACCAAGCAGATGCTGAGCAATCTGGCCGCAAATTATGAGCGCTACCAGATCCGCGACGGCGAAGACAAGAACAAGATCGACGAGATCATCAAGAAATACCGCGGCAAGCTTCGCGAGAACGAGCGCTGCTGCGAGGAAGCCATTGCGCTGCTGGAGAAGAACGAAGGCGCTGAACCTGGCAAGATCACCCATGTGAAGGTCTACATCGCCAGCAAGCGTCGTCTCTCCATTGGTGACAAGATGGCCGGTCGTCACGGTAACAAAGGTATCGTCTCCAAGATCGTCCCCGTGGCGGATCTGCCCTTCATGGCGGACGGCACTCCTGTGGAAATCGTCCTGAATCCCATGGGTGTTCCTTCCCGAATGAACATCGGACAGGTTTTCGAGACCCATGTGGGCTATGCCGCGAAGATCCTCGGCATCACCGTTGCGACTCCTGCGTTCGACGGTATGCCCGAAGAACGCATGATCGACTTGCTGGAACGCGCCCGTCTGGTGAAGATCGCCCAGGCTGCCGGTGCCGAAGTGCCTGAGAAGCTGATGGAAGATCTCCGCAAGGTGGATGGCACCGCGGTGGAGAAGGCCAAGCTGGAAGTGCGCAACCTCATCAGCGCAGCCGGTTGGAATGTCGGTCCCCGCGATGACAGCGTCTGCACTGGCGGAAAGGTCACCGACGCCAATGGCGCCGACCGCACCGACGACTTCGTCGACATTGACGGCAAGACTCGCCTCTACGATGGTCGCACCGGCGATGCCTTCGACCAGCGCGTCATGGTCGGACAGATCTACATGCTGAAGCTGGACCACCTGGTGGTCAACAAGATCCACGCCCGCGCCGTCGGTCCCTACTCCCTGGTCACCCAGCAGCCGCTGGGCGGCAAGGCCCAGGGCGGCGGTCAGCGTTTCGGTGAAATGGAAGTCTGGGCCCTGGAAGCCTACGGCGCCGCCTATACGCTCCAGGAGATGCTCACGGTCAAGTCCGACGACATTTCTGGCAGAACCAAGATCTACGATTCCATCATGAAGGGCAACAACGAGCTGGATGCGGGGGTCCCCGAATCCTTCAACGTGCTGTTGCGTGAAATGATGAGCCTCTGCCTGGATGTCCGTATCAACCACGCCAATTCCAATATGGCGTAGTCGATCCAGGTGTTCGAGTTTGCGTGTGGACGGGAGATCCTCTCCTGTCCGAACCCCCTTTTTTGAGGTAATAAAGTGGAAACCCTGATGAATAAAGCCGGTTCTGCGACCGATGTTGATGTGATGAAGGACTCCAATAGCGTCTCCATCGGTGTCGCCGCGCCGGAGACCATTCGCAAGTGGAGTCACGGTGAAGTCAAGAGCCCTGAGACCATCAACTATCGTACCTTCAAGCCGGAGAAGAACGGTCTTTTCTGCGAAAAGATTTTCGGGCCTGTGAAGGATTACGAGTGCTCCTGCGGCAAATACAAGCGACTGAAGTACAAGGGCGTGACCTGCGATCGCTGCGGCGTTGAGGTCACACAGGCTCGCGTCCGCCGTGAGCGCATGGGCCATATCGACCTGGCCTCTCCCGTTTCTCACGTCTGGTTCTACAAGTGCGCCCCCTCCCGTCTGGGCTTGCTGCTGGACATGCCGCAGAAGTCCCTGGACCAGGTGCTCTACTACGAGAGTTACGTGGTGCTGGACGGAGGCGACACTCCTCTGGTGGAAAAGCAGATCCTGAGCCAGGATGAATACTTTGAAAACCACGAGAACTACGGCGATGCCTTCGAGGCCGGCATGGGTGCCGAGGCCATTGAGAAGCTGCTGGGCAAGATTGATCTGCCCAAATTGCATGACCAGCTGAAGGAAGCCCTTGGCACCACCAAGAGCAAGCAGGCCCGCAAGCAGATTGTGAAGCGTATCCGTCTGATCGAGGGATTCCAGAAGAACCACATGGATCCCCGCTGGATGGTCCTCCATGTCCTTCCTATCATTCCCCCGGATCTGCGTCCCCTGGTGCCCCTGGAAGGCGGCCGTTTCGCCACCAGCGACCTGAACGACCTCTATCGTCGTGTCATCAACCGCAACAGCCGTCTGAAGAACCTCCTGAACATCCCCACTCCTCCCGTCATCATCCGCAATGAAAAACGAATGCTGCAGGAAGCCGTGGATGCCCTGTTGGACAACGGTCGCCATGGCCGCGCCGTCACGGGCACGGGCAATCGTCCTCTGAAGTCCCTCACCGACATGCTGAAGGGTAAGCAGGGACGCTTCCGTCAGAATCTGCTGGGTAAGCGTGTTGACTACTCCGGCCGTTCCGTCATCGTCGTTGGGCCCGAACTGAACATCAACCAGTGCGGCCTTCCCAAGGAAATGGCCCTGCGTCTTTTCGAGCCCTTCATCATCCGTCGTCTGCGCGACCTGGGCAAGGTGCACACCGTCCGTAACGCCAAGAAGTGGATTGAAGAGCGCCGCAAGGACGTGTGGGATGTGCTGGACGAGGTGGTTTCCGGTCACCCGATTCTGCTGAACCGCGCACCTACGCTGCACCGTATTTCCATCCAGGCGTTCGACCCCGTCCTGATTGACGGCCAGGCCATCCGCCTGCATCCGCTGGTCTGCGCGGCCTTCAACGCCGACTTCGATGGCGACCAGATGGCCGTCCACGTGCCGCTTTCCAACGAGGCGCAGCTGGAAGCCAAGCTGGTGATGCTTTCTCCCAACAACATCTTCTCTCCTGCCGACGGCCGTCCTCTGGCGCTGCCTTCCCAGGATATGGTTCTGGGTGTCTACTATCTGTGCTACGAAGACGAGGCGCGGAAGAATGCCTTCCTGGCCAAGCCCGCCCAGGAGCAACCCCACTATGACAGCTACGAGGAAGTCATGCAGGCCATGGAGGCCCATATCCTGGCCAACGAGAACAACCACAACGCCCGCGAGCCCATCCCGGTGGGTCTTGGCATCCATGATTTCTTCTACTACCGCAATCCCTACTACCGCGAGCCTGAGGAAGTCGCCCGCATTGCCGCTCTGACGGGCGACGAGAAGGAGAAACAGGACTTCGAGGACCGCAAGATGGTCTGGGGCAACCGCAAGGAGCGCTGGATCGCCACCACGGCCGGTCGTCTGATCTATCACGAGATCTGGCCCAGCGTGCTGGGACTCTGGAACAAGAAGGCCGTTAAGAAGGACATTCAGGGCATGATCAAGCAGTGCCACGAAATCTGCGGGCACGACGAGCTGCTGCCGTTGCTGGACCGCCTGAAGAACCTGGGTTACACCTGGGCGACCCGTTCCGGCTTCTCCATCGCTATCGCGGATATGCTGATTCCCTCCGACAAGGCCGAGAAGATTTCCGCTGCTCAGCAGGAAGTCGCTTACGCCCGTAAGGAACTGGAGCAGGGCTCCATCGATGAAAGCGTCCGCCGCCAGAAGTGCATCGACACCTGGACCAATGTCCGTAACGACCTGAAGAAGACCCTGCAGGACACCCTGAAGGGCAACGCTGGCCGCGTGGGCATCAATTCCGTGTGGGCGATGCTGGAATCCGGCGCCCGTGGTTCTGCCGACCAGGTGACTCAGCTGGGCGGTATGCGTGGTCTGATGTCCAATACCAGTGGTGAAATCGTCGAGACCCCCATTCTGCACAACTTCCGTGAAGGTCTGACCGGTCTGGAATACTTCAACTCCACCCACGGTTCCCGAAAGGGTATGGCCGATACCGCTCTGAAGACCGCTGACGCAGGTTACATGACCCGTCGTCTGGTCGACGTTGCCCACGATGTCATCTGCACCGAAGAGGACTGCGGCACCAGCAACGGCATCTGGCTGACGGCTCTGAAGGATGGTAACAAGGAGACCAAGTCTCTGGCCGACCGTATCGTCGGACGCTTCTCCGCGGATAACATCTACGACAGCATGAACAACCTGATCGTGGGCGCCGGCGAAGAGATCACCCCCTACATCGCCAGCAAGCTGAAGGAAGCTGGCCACGAGAAGGTGCACATCCGTTCCGTCCTGACCTGCCAGTCCGAGCGCGGCGTCTGCGCCAAGTGCTATGGCCGCAACCTGGCCACCGGCGAACTGCCGATGGAAGGTGACGCGCTGGGCATCATCGCGGCACAGTCCATCGGTGAACCCGGTACCCAGCTGACCCTGCGTACCTTCCACTCCGGTGGTACCGCGTCCGCTTCCGCGGCCGACAAGGAAATCCACGCCAAGTGGGATGTTCCCGCCAGCGAACTCCAGAAGAAACTGGATGAACTGGAAGCCAAGGCCAAGGCGGAAAAGTGGAGCGACAAGATGCTTGCCGATGAAAAGGCCGTGCTGGAAGCCAAGGAGAACGTCGCTTTCCTGACCTTTGAGAACCTGGATTTCATTAACGGTGTCGACGAGGAAGGCAAGCCTGCCAAGATCGTCGTCTCCCGTGATGGTCACATCCATGCCAAGGCCGCGCTCTTCCCGAAGGGCAGAAAGGAAGCCATGATGGGCGATGTGGACCTGAATACCTTCGACATCCCCTACGGTTCCGTGCTGCGCATCTCCGAGGAACAGCTGGTGAAGCCCGGCGAGCTGATCGCCACCATGGATCCTTTCACCACGCCCGTCATCGCGCGCAAGAAGGGTATCATCCGCTTCGTTGACTTGATCGATGGCCAGACCATCCGCAAGACTTTCAACAAGCAGTCCGGCAAGAGCGAAATCACGGTCATCCAGCATCCTGAAGACACCCATCCGTCCTTGCAGATCGTGGATTCCAAGGATAAGAGCGTGGTCCTCCAGACCGAGGCTCTTTCCGAAGGCACCCAGATCATCTTCGATGACGGCAAGCGGGTGAAGGAAGGTGAATTCATCGCCAAGACTCCCAAGACCCAGGCCAAGACCTCCGATATCACCACCGGTCTTCCTCGTGTCGCCGAGCTCTTCGAGGCTCGTCGTCCCAAGGAGGCAGCCGTCATCGCCAAGATCAGCGGCTACGTGGAAATCGGCAGACAGGTCAAGAACAAGATCATGGTCAAGGTCCGCGACCCCGAGACCAACGAGGCCCAGGAGCATCTGGTGCCCACGGGCAAGCGCCTGAATGTGAACAACGACGACTACGTGGAGGCCGGCGATTGCCTGACGGACGGCGCACCCGTCCTGCAGGAATACCTGGACATCTGTGGACCTCAGAAGCTGCAGGCCATGTTGGTCGAATCCGTCCAGCGCGTCTATCTGGCGCAGGGTGTCGGCATCAACGACAAGCACATCGAGATCATCGTTCGCCAGATGATGCGCAAGGTCCGTATTACCGATCCTCACGACACTACCTTCCTCTTCGGCGAGACCGTTGACATGCGCGCCTTCAACGCCGTCAACGACAAGGTCGTCGCGGAAGGCAAGACCCAGGCCGACGGCCAGCAGATCCTGCAGGGCATCACCAAGGCCTCTCTGGCTACCGACTCCTTCATCAGCGCCGCATCCTTCCAGGATACTCCCCGTATCCTTACCGAGGCCGCTACGCTGGGCCGCGTGGACTACCTCCACGGCTTCAAGGAGAACGTCATCATGGGTCATCTGATTCCTGCCGGTACCGGTTACTACAAGGTTCAGAACCCCGTTCTGAAGACCTTCGATGCCGATGGCAACGCCATTGAGATCACCGATGACGGCAGCCATACCGCCGAACCCGACAGCGTCTACGAGGATACGGATACCGATCTGGGACTCGGCAACGCCACCGACGAGGCGGATCTGGCCGAGAACGACCTGAACATCGGTTCCGCTCGCGAGACTGGTCTCTTCGACGCCAGCCACAACGACGCGAACCTCCTGGATTCTCTGGAATAATCCAGAGCGTCTGGAGCGATAAATAGAAAAAGGCTGTTGCAAGATTTCTTTTGCAACAGCCTTTTTTTTGTCTAGGAGCCTAGGAGCCTAGAAGCCATTCAGGAACGGCGCTGGTGCCGTGACATCGATATTGAGGCTGGGGATGACGAGTTTCCAGGCATGGAGGGCCTGGGTGGGCAGAATAAGTCTTTTCCAGTCCTGCGGTTCCAGCATGCTTCCTGCGAATTTCAGGAAGATCCGATCGTCCACGCCGTAGAGTTTGTCTCCCACGACAGGGTATCCCATGGAGCACAGCGTAGCCCGGATCTGGTGTGTCCGTCCGGTATGGAGAGTGGCTTCCAATAAAGTAAATTCGCCCCGGGGATCCGGATGGAATTTTGTCGGCTCTTCGCCGGGGAGGGGGGGGCGGTAGAATCCCCGGTTGACGAAGTCCGTCTGTGCGGTGACCGCCTCGTCGTCTTCGGGGAGTTCGATGACATCGGAATCGCCGTCGTTGCGGATCGGAGCGAAATGCTTTTTCTTTCCGACGGGGGAGTTCACGTCTTTCATCAGCCAGCCGTTGGCGGTGAAGGGAGCCGTCGGCACCCGTCCATGAACCAACACCAGGTAGCGTTTGTGGGTTTCCACGCCAAGGGAATGGAGCAGCTTTGCCGCGTTGGCAGCGAAACGGGGATTCTTGCCGACAAGCACTACGCCGGAGGTCTCCCGGTCCAGGCGGTTGACGAAGTGTATGCCTTCCAGCCCGTGCGCCTGGCGCAGCCATGCCCAGAGCGTGTGGTTGAAGAAGCGTCCGGCGGGATGGCACGGGAGATTTCCTGGTTTGTTGACAAGGATGAAGTCATCGGTTTCCGCCAAGATGGAGATGTCGAAGGAGACATCCTGTTCAAAAAGGTCCTTGGCCTGGAAGAAAACCAGGTCGTTGGCGGAAAGCGGCATCGTCTCCGTTGCGCGCAACCCGTTGACTTCCAAGTTGCCCTTGCCGATTTCTGCTGCCCACTGCGCACGGTCCAGATAGTTGTAGCGTTCCTCCAGGTAGTCCAGAAGGACGCGTCCCGCATCTTCGGCGGGAACGTGGACTTCGACGATGCGTTCCAATGGGGGGAAAGGGAGCAGCATGGTGGAAGTCTATTGCGCGGAATTGTCCCAGGTGAGCAGGTGGCCGTGTCCAGGCAGGATGGTCCATTTGCCTTTGCCGAGGATTTCCCGGAAGGCCTGTCGCTCCTGTCTGGCCAGCTGGGGATCGGTGTCCACCGAGGTCATCAGATAAGGGGCAAGGCAGTTGAATTCCTTTTGGCGGTCATCCAGTTCCTTGGTGTTGACGAAAATGTCTCCCGTGAAGACCAGATTCTTCTGGCGCTCCACCAGGATGATTTCGCCACGGACATGTCCGCCGCGGCCTTCCCAGACCTCGAAGCGAAGCGTATTGAAGGAAAGATCCTCCAGGCGATGGAAGAGGGCGTCTGCGTCTTCTTCCGGGGCGCGGCGATAAATCTCCTTGCATTTCGCGAGGTCCGGCGTGCGGTAGTCCGAGAGGAGCTTGCTGATGCGGACGTATGGCGCGTGAAGGCCGGTCTGTTCGCGGAGGTTGTCCTTGCGCGCCGCTTCAAGGCGGAAGTTCTCCACGGCAGGCTGTGAGGCGTAGATGGTGGAGAAGTATTTTGCGAGACCGCAGTGGTCTACGTCGGCGTGGGTCAGAATCAGCTTGGCCTGCAGGGGCATTGCGTTCATTCCCACGGCCTGGCGCAGGGCGCTCATGGTTTCGGTGGTGTAGCAGCAGAGACCACCGTCGACGCAGACGCAATCCAGGGGCGTGCGCAGCAGGACGGTGTTGCTTCCGCAAGGTGGTTCCAGAAGAAACAGCGAGCAGTTTTCTTCAAGCTGGAGTGTGGTAATCTTCGGGGCGAATTTCTCGCCATGATATTTGCTGAGGAAGTTGGAGAACTGTCGGATATAGTCGAAGGTGCGGAATTGCGCCTGGGGCTTGTCCCGCAGCTCTTCCATGATCAAGTTGGAGTTGACGATCAGCTCTGTCTTTTGCTCCTTGTCCAGGCCGATTTCCGCGGCAATCTGGTTGGCGAAGGAGACATAGAAGACCGTGTTGTCCAGCACCAGCTCGCATTTGTTGTATTGGACGATCTTGGTTTCGCAGATGCGGGATGCCTTCTGGATGAAATCGGAGACCAGGCGCTCGTCCTCGATAATCATGCCGATGCGGAAATATTGGTAAGGAGTGCCGTTCTCCCGGGAACTCATGTAGGAGATGTTGAACTGGTATTGACTGATGAGGTCCAGGATGGGATAGACTGCGCCAGGGACGTCGCGAAGCGTAAATTCCAGGAGAATCACATTGTCGTCCGCCATCTGGTCCGAGACATAACCGGCCTGTTTCAGCTGTTCCGCCACCAGATTGATGGATTCTTCCCGACCGTCTACCTCCAGGAAGAGCATGTGGACGTCCACTGCCTTGTTGTAGCTGACGCGGGTAATGTTCAGGCCTACGGACTTTATGATTTCGCAGGCGGATTTGAACACCCCGACTTTGTCAGGCATGATGGTGGTAAAGGTCTTTTTCATGGAAGAAAGAAGATTGGACTTGATACTTTGGAATAATGTAATACCACGCATGTGCGCGGGCGGTAGCTCCAGGAGCCCATGTGGGGCGCGATGGCTCCGTCCTGGCATCCCCAATGCGGGGGGGCGACGCCCCCGCACTCCACGACTCTCCTATTAGCATTTCCCATCAAACCCATCAAATTCAGGTTTGCCATGGAAAAATATTTTTGTTTTATGAAAATAAACTGATTGTATATTTCATATTTTGCGCGATGAGGCGGAAGGATTCGGTTTTCCTACCTGATTATGCGGTAAAAAAGTCATATTGCGTCTTTCATGGATTCTTTTCGGGAAAGAGGTTTAGAAAAATATTCTGAAAATATATTGATTTTTTAAACTCAATCGTATTGCAAACATCGCGCAAAGGGGCTATATTCTCTTTATCGACCGATTGGAAATGTCGAATGCACCCATGGAACCGCCGACCATGCGCCGGCAATACCGAAAAAAGGAGAACCGAAACGATGAACTGGAAACGAAAGAACCGTGTCTTGCTGCGTCTCGCCTATTGCGGGGCCCTCGCCTTGCCATTGTTGCGTCTTCTCGCCATTCCGCATGTGTTCGACACAGGACCGGTGCTGATCCGCGAGGTCTATGTGGACTCCATGAACGGTAGCGACGGCAATTCCGGCGACTCCTCGGGAGCCGCCTTCAAGACGCTGGGTGCCGCGGTCACGGCGATCCAGGCGTCCCAATGCGACGGCACCGTGCACGTACTGCCGGGAACCTACTTCGGCGAAGGGAACCGCGACCTGGACTTCGGCGGGCGCAATATCCATATCGTCTCCACGGCGGGCGCGGAGAGCACCGTCGTGGACCTGGGAGGCATGGGGGCATTCCTCTCGCTGCATGGCGGCGGGACCGCGGGGAGCTCCCTGGAGGGGCTGACCATCCGCAACGGCGTCGACGACGGTTCCGCCGTGATCGACCTGGAGGGCGCCTCCCTGGCCATCGCGGGGTGCGTGCTTTCCGGCAACGAAGGCAGACTGGGCGCGGTCTCCGTCTCCGGCGGCAGCCTGTCCCTGTCGGACACCGTCCTCTCCGGAAACTACGCTTGGGACGGCGCGGGCGCGCTGAACGCCTCCGCGGACGCCTCCGTCGCCGTCACCGGCTGCGACTTCCAGGGTAATTTCGGATACTATGCCTCTGCTGTCCTGGTGGACTTCGCGGACGCGGATTTCGCCCAATGCGTTTTCCAAGGCAACAGCTGCATGGGAACGGGCGCGGCGGTCGTCGTACGTAGCGACGACGCAGACGACTGCCTGGGGCTGGAGAACTGCCTCGTGCAGGGAAACCAGGACTTCGACGGGCCGTACGGTCTTTCCGGCGTGGCCGCCTACGGCGCGGCGGGGCTTTCGCTGCTCAACTGCACCGTCCAAGGCGAGGGGACGGTGCTCCACGCCGAAGGGACGGCACTTCTGGATAATAGCATTGTGGAAGGGGAAATGTACCTTCCGCAGGCTACCCTCGCCGACAACAATTACACTCCTGAAAATCTGGACGACTACGGCTACGGCAACCTCCAGGGCGACGACCCTGGCGTGAATCCCGATGGAACCTTGACGCCGGACTCTCCTTGCATTGATTCGGGAAGTGTCGACTACGCCAGCGGCACCGATATCTCCGGTGCCTTCCGTGACGACGGCCTGCCGGACATCGGCTGCACGGAGTTCAAATCCGATTCTTCCGACTCTTCCGACAAGTCCGCCCCTTCCGCCCCTTCCGACAAGTCCGGCAGCAACAAGCCGTCCGATGAATACAATCCCTATCACTATTCCGAACACGCCTTCAAGCCGGGCTACGTGACGCTGACCTGCGGCGAACTTCGCGCTGCGGGAAAGGACTACGGCGCCCTGAAGAGCCTTCTGGAGGGGAAGTTCGCCTCGCAGCTCGAGTGGGACTGCCACTGGAGCTACTCCGTCCCCGTCCGCAACGAGTATGGGCGCATCGTGGATTACAACTACGGGACGCAGGATTGTACGGCGCAGCGGATTTCCCCCTGGCTGGACGATTTCCAGGACACCATCGGGCGCCATCCCGTCTTTTCCGACCAGTTCAGCCCCTGGTTCTGCCTGGGGAGGCTCCATTATGGATGCTCGGAAGACGAACGGACCATGTACGTCGGCGCCGAAATCGCCGAGCACGAGCTTGGCTGGACCGGCAAGGACTCCGAGGACTACCCCTGCTTCATGGCCGGCCTGCTTCCCGATCCGGACAACGGGTTCCTGGCAAAGCCCCGTGTGAACGTGCCCCTGGGCTTGCACCTGAGACTCCGGACCGACTGGGGCGGCGACGAGATCCGCCCCTGCGCCGAGCCCTGGGAGTACGACGCGCCCGTCGACGCCGGCTGCAAGGTGCTGAAGGCCATGAGCTGCCTGTCGTGCGGCATGGAGAGGCGGATCGACCCCGACCCCATGCCGTCGTGGAACAGCCGCGTCCTCTATCATCGTGACTGCTACTTCACCCCCGAGGTCTCCGACGAGGAGTACCCGGCCGCGTTGGCTGCTGCGAAGGCCGTCAGCGCACGGTGCCGCTACGGCGGGGCGTACTTCTGGGAGACTGCGGCTCTGAATCTCGAGGGGACGGGCGCCAGTTCCTGGAACCGGGACTATACTACCGTATGCGACAGGACGGGCCGCCGGAGGCTCACCTTCCGGAAAGCCTGCCTGGGAGTAACCGTGCACAAGGACGACTACCGCTCCCATATGAACTGCGGAAGCTACACACCCAATCTCGCCATCCCCCTGCAGTCCTGCGGCGAGAGCGCTCTCTCCTACGACGTCACCACAGTTGGCATCGGAGGGCTCGCCGCCGACGGCGGAACGGCGACGGCATTGGTGCGGGACGCCTCGGGCGACTTTTTCCGACGCTACCTGCTGATGCCCTCCAGGATCGACCAGGAGGAGGAGAAGGAGTTCCACGCCCGCGCCCGCAAGGCGCGTGCCGCAGGCACGGCGACCTTCCAGGCCGCGCCCGAGGGCGGAGCCTGGCCCACCGAGGCGGACTACCCCACGGGAGAGTATCCGAAGGAGCGGAACGATTGGTCCTGGACGCCATGCTGGCGCTTCCCCCGGTGGAGCCTCTCCGGCAGTGGAATCCCGTCGTACGGCGACATCCGCGACGACGATGGCTCCGCGCTGCTGGCGGTTGCGAAGGCCGTCCAAGGCGGGGAAGCCAATGGCCAGGCGACCCTGGAGATCCCCTTCGACCTGGGGACGGGGCGCTATCTCCTGACGTCCAGCTGCCACGCCGACGAATGGTGGTGGCGTCCGGCCAACGGCGCGACGCCCACGGCGGACGCGTGCCAGGGCTGGAACCTCGGCGAGAAGAGCTGGAACGTGCTGGCCTGCGACATCCGCGTGGACATGCTGGAGGACAAGGCGGAAAGCCCCTTGCCCCTGCTGCTCCTCAACGACGACTATGACGACGATGACTTCGTCAAGCAGAAGCTGAAGGCAAAGGAGGTCTTCTGGACGGAGGACTCCCTGAAAGCGGATCTGGACAGGACGGGACCGATTTCCTACATTGACGACGACCTGAAGGCCGTGAAGGTCACCGTGCCGGACGTATTCGGCGGCGACCGCGAACTTCTGAAACGCCTCTGGATCCGCGTCAAGGCGGAGAATGGCATCCGGTTCTATGGCGACGAAAAGAAGAACGCTCCTGACGCGCGAAGCTGGACGAAGGAAGACAACGGCGCCGACGGCGCCAAAGTCGGCGAAAATGGCGAAAAGGCCGAAGAGAAGAACTCCTGGCTCTTCCGCGTGCTGCCTCCGAATGAATACGGCGCACGGTTCTCCTGCCAGCTCTTCGCGGAGGGCGTAAAGCAGGGCGAGGGCATCGTCACCGCCACTCTGCTGCTGGCGGATGAATCCAATGGACAGGACGCGCGGCCGGGCTTCACGCCTGTCGTCGCGGACGCCATGGAGGTGTCTGTCATCCGCGTGGCCCTCGTCCCCGACTACGGACGCGACGGCTCCATCGACGACGCCGACCGCGTTGACGCCCTTAAGGGGCGCCCCCTTCGGATGTGGTATAACGACAACACCGACATCGACGGCTTCAACCTCTGGGATTTCGAGAATGACGAAGAGAACAAGCGCGTGTCTCATGTGAAGTATAATCATCCCGAAACCAATAGGACAAGTCCCAACTGCAACGACGGCATCGTGAACGGTCGGGGCGACCTGCTGGATCTCTTCCCCGTCTGGCTGGACGCGAAGGATTTCCTGATCTTGAACGGCGGGGAATGGGAGCCGCAGGTGGCGTTGAGCCACGCCAGGAATGAAATCCAGGCGGTCTATTCCGATCTGGCTCCCGGCGCCGTGAAGGACTTCCGCCACCAGGATGGCCACAGGGGCTATTCCGCCAAGGGGGACGATGCGCTCCATGAGGCGTCCGTCCACGGCCTGGGGGAGGAGTTTCCCGCAGGCTTCCTGGACGAATGCCGGAACGGAAATGGCGTCCTTCTCTGTGAAGGGCACAGCCCTACGGATACGACAAACGAATCCTGCATCAATGCCGTCTTCCAGCTGGTACGGAAGAACGCCGACGGCTCCAAAACGGTCCACACGGTGGGACGCTGCAGGCTGAACACCTCCGTCTCGCCGGTCTCCGCCATGTACCGCTACTACAGCCTGCGCGGCTGCGAAAAGGATCCCGCCAAATCCGCGACGCGGGTCAACGGCGCGGCCATGCCGGGTGCGACGGGAGTTGACGTCTCCGAGCCGGCGAACATGCCGGACAACGAGACCGATCCCGTGTACTTCGCCTTCGTCCATGGCTTCAACGTGGACGAGAAGGAGAGCGGCAACTGGCAGGGACGGATGTTCAAGAGGCTCTACCAGACCGGCGCGAATGTCCGCCTGGTGGGCATTGACTGGAACGGAGACTATAGTTGCCAATGGAACTACCACACCAACGCGGAGCATGCCTTCCGCACGGCCGGTGCCTTGAAGGAGTGCGTGACCGAGCTGGCGTCCAAGGGCGGGAAGGTCTTCCTCCTGGGGCACAGCCTGGGGAACATGCTGGTCTCCAGCGCCATCGTCGACCGCACGATGGCGGCGGACGGATTCTTCATGCTCAACGCGGCCGTCGCCGCGGAGGCGTATGACCCGGAAAGGCACAATACCTGTTCAAACATGAACCGGATGGTTCCCAAGGCATGGCGGAAGTATCCTTTCCAAACTTGGTCCGCTGAATGGTACAGCCATTTCCCGGAAGGAGACGACAGAAGCAGGCTTACTTGGAAAGGTCGCTTTGAAGCCATGCTCCATGCACCAGGGACTGGGGCCGGCGCCAAGCTTACAGTCTACAACTACTTCGATTCCCAGGACGAGGTCATCGGAACCTTCGTCGGCGACAATCCGGCGGATGACGAGGAACTCTGGGTGACCGATGAAACCGGGATTGGACGTCTCCTGGTTGGGAAAACCGGCGATTTCGACATTACCTCGCGGCAGTTTGCATGGCATAAGCAGGAGTTTACAAAGGGCAGGCGGAATGGCTTCCACTGGCTGTTGGAAACAGGCTTTGGGAAATACCTCAAAGACGAAACGAATGTCCACCCGGAACACGAGGACTTCGCCTATACCGACGAGGCCGGATGGGGATTCCAGGAGTTTGAAAGAACGGGAAGGAGGCATAGCAGCCGTGGCGGTTGGCAAACATATAGATACAGTGCCCGAAAGTCTGTCAAGGAGGCGAAGGCCATGAAGGATAACAAGAAGGCGTTGCAGGACTTCAACCAGGCCGTCTTCCTTCACAATCCCGCATACATGGCCCAGCCGACCATATCCCAGAAGGATCAGGATCATCTCCTGGCATTCGGAATCCCCGCGCTGTCAGGAACGGCAGGATCGGGTGATGTAGGGGTAATTGAAAAAAAACTTGACATAAGTTCCAAGAAAAATGCCTGGCAAAGGGATGACGCATTCTGCCTTCACGGAATCTGGGCGCATTCGGACTACATGATCATGCCATATTTCTGCACCTACGGCCTTTACGAGGAGATCGTAAAAGTCCTGGATCCATCGATGGCAAAAACGGAGCAAAACACAAGCAACTGACAAGGAGGACACCATGAACAAGATGAAGAACTGCCTTTGCATCGCTTTTTCCGCCTTCCTTTTTCTTTCTCCCCATGTCTTCGGTTACGGACGCGGCATCTTCTTCCGGCTCTTCGGGGCGGAGGCGAAGATCTGCGCCACGGTCGTGGACGACGACGGCAAGCCCGTGGAGGACGCGGAGGTGACGGCGACCTACCGGCTGTATCACACGGGGTGGGGAGACTGCGTGAACAACGTGACGTGCTTGACCGACGCCGCGGGACGAGCCGACCTGGCGGGGCGCTGCGACGAGTTCGACGCATGGGTCATCGCGGAGAAGGATGGGTTCTACCGGACTTGCGAGGAACGTTCCGTGAAAAGCGAGGACAATCCGGACGGAAAGGGCATCTACACCAAGTGGGGGAAGTGGAACCCATACGGCGTGAAGAAAACCTATGTCCTGAAGGAGATCCGGAATCCCGTGCCTATGGTGGTGTTCCGGGATATTGCCATGTCTTCAACTGAATTTGACAAGGAATTCGGCTTTGACCTGGAATACGGGGATTTCGTGAAGCCCTACGGCGACGGCGAGGTGGCGGATTTCTACGTGAAGTTCGAATGGGACGAGGATGCGCAAAATCTGGTGAAGAAGATGACGATGACTTTTCCCAACGCCCTTGACGGAGCCTACATCTGTCCGTATTATGAGCCATCCCGGCTGAAGAGTCCCTACCGGGCGGATGAGGAGGCACAGTATCTGAAGGAGTTTGTCTTCTCTAAAACAAGAAAAAGGGATCCGAAAGAAGGATTCTGGCGGATTGTTTCCGAGGAGCAGCTTGCCAAGGACCAGGGGCTGATCCTGCGTACGCGAACGAAGGTGGATGCCGACGGCACTCTCGTCAGCGCGCACTACAGCAAGATCTACGGTCAATTTGATATAGGTGGCTATTTCCCGGAATTGGAAATTACCAATGGTGGCATTACCTCCTTCTTCAATCCCGTGGAGAACGACACCAACCTGGAGTGCGACGGGAAACCTCATCCCGAACTTCGAAAAGGAAGAAGGAAAAATGTGGAACATGGCAATTGCGAGGCATTATAGTTGATGCAGTCCCGCCTTCCCGGACAGGCATCCGCGCCTGTCCGGGAAGACCCAGACACCCGAAACAATCC
>JAKSPB010000029.1 GCA_024405215.1 Lentisphaeria bacterium
TCACACCGCCTGAGTCCGTTCAGCCATTGCGGATTTTGAACTTCACGGATTCAGGGTGAAGATAGTCCGCGAGAAATACAAGCCTCTCATCGACATCACTTCCAAGGAGGTTCTCGCCGTCCATGTGGCCAATGCACGGAAGATGCGTCTTCAGGCACGGAAACTATATCTGGCCAATGCCTGGGAGGTCTACAGCACGTCGCCGGACAGAGTCAATCCCGCCACCGTCTCGGAGCAGCAGAACTTCAACTTGACGATACTCCTCCAATAACTTATCATCCGCAGGAAGCCATCCGTCACCGGTCCTTCCCTCCGTCCATTCGACCGTTCCCGTCGCCGTCAGAAGCGCATGGAAATAAACCTTCACGAAAGCGGCAGAAGACGGCGCGATTTCATGGCCGCTTTGCGGCACTGCCATCCAAAGGATTCGATGCCCTAACGCATATCGTTTCTCAAAACTTTCGCGGCAGCGGAAGAAGCGTTCGTCCTCTTCGCCGCAGATGACGATGCCGGGAGGGAAATCTCCCTGCCGCGGCTCGTCCCACCATCCGACGCCGCAGACCGCCCACGCCGCCACCCGTTCGGGCGCCCACGCCTGGAAGCGTGAGACAAAATGCCCGCCGCCGGAAAAACCGAAGCACCACAACGGCAGGCCGCCTCCGAACCGCTTGTCCAGCGCGTCCAGCAGAAGCGCCCCTGAACCGAATTGCGGATAGTAGTATCCGCGACCGCCTTTGGGATGCAATTCGTCCAATTCCGAAGCGAAGGCGATTTCCACCAACGCCAACTGATGCGCCTCTGCAAACCGCTGCCATTCACGGTTATAGGCCAAATATCCCTCAGTGCTGTTGTAGCCGTTCGCCAGCACCAGAATTCCCTGCGGCTTCAGCCCCAAAGGACAATGCACATACAGCCCCGCCTCCGTCATCCACGGCGCAGGCTTCAGCCGTTTGTATTTGACGGGCATGGTCAATGACAGCCATCTGCTCGCCAGAAGCAGGAGCGTCCCCATCACAAGCAGGATGTTGCTGAGGCTGAAAAAGCGTCGCATCTTCATCGCGGCCTCCTCTATTTCCGGCCCGCCTCTTCGGCGACGACCTTCAGGAACATCGTTTCGTCGCAGGGGAAAAAGCGCACGTCATCCTCCTGCCGTTCAGACCATTCCGATGCACTCCCATCGTCGGAGAAGAACATGGCGGGAATGTTCAGTTTCTGCGGCTGCGGCGCAAGTTCACGCACGGGATGGTGCATGTCAATCTGCCAGAATACCGCGCGAACATTACGCGGCGTTTCCTCCAGCGACTGAAGCGCCCCGCAGACGGCGTTCGCCGCGTTGAAGCCGTGCCCCACCACCACAACGCCGTCCGCCAAGCCGCCCGCCTCCGTCAGTTGCGCCTTCAGTGTTTCCAGACACTCCGTGCCGCCATCGCACGGAAACGCCTGCACGCGAACACCATGGGAGGCCAACGGCAGAAGTGCGCTCCGTGCGCATCCCTCCACATTGTCCGAAAAGAAAAGGACTTCCCGTAGTACCACCGTGCATTTTCGCGGCGTCAGGCAAATCCGCGACGGCAGTTCCTGTCCATCCACGGGAATTGGCGCGACCGTCCAAGGCGCCGTCTGTTCCGTCACAACGCCGATGGCGAAGAGCGTCACGCAGCCAAGCGCCGATACCGCGCAGGCCACAATCGCGTTTCGCAGAAGATGCGTCGGGCAATGGCGGCATTTTGCAATCACGAGCATCACGGCGAGAATAAGATTTAATGCAATAAAACACTCCACCAGAATCGGTTCAGAGCAACACGTATTGAAGATTCCGCAGACCAGAAAGGCGACGGGGGCGCAGAGCATCCACAGCACGTCCATCCGTCCGCTCTTCCGCCAGATGTCGAAGACGCCCAAGAACAGCCACAGCATCACGGTGAAGATTGCTCCCGTCACGGGCAGACCGCGGCATACGGCGGTGGTGACGACATCGGAGATGAAGGCACGGTAGATCTCGTTCTTCTCCAGCGGTTGCAGCCAGACGGTGTAGCCGTGCGCAGGCGAGACGCAATCCGCCCCCAGCCCCGTCAGCCAATGGTGCGTGAGGACAATCGTTCCGCCGCGCCAGAGCGTCAGGCGGTTGGCGATGGAGAGGTCCTCTCGGGGCGACGCGATACTCCCCACGCGCTTTCCGCCACTGGGGACGCAAAGCACCAGCAGCAGAAACGCGACGGGAAGCCAAAAGTGCAGCACCCTTCGCCGCTCGCGCCACCAGCCGCAGATGGCCGCCGCCAGACTGACGCCACCGAAAGCCACGTAACTTCCTCGTGAATAGGTCAGCGCCAACAGCACAACGGAAAGCGCGGCACAGCCACCGAAAAACAGCCCGACGGCGATCCCACACCAGTGACGCCGCCGCAAACAGAACGCCACCAACGCCAGAAAAACGAACGCAAATGCCGTATAAAGCGCCCCCTCGTAATTCGGATTGGCGAAGAAGAGCGCCAGGCGGAGATTGCCGTCATAATAATACATTTGCGGCAAACGTCAGTCCTGCCCGTCGCCGCCGAGTTGCATGGCGAATTTCGCGGTGTCGCCGTCGCCGGAGTTCGCCAAATCGCAGAGGTCGTTCCACGTGGCGGTACCCACGTGGCCGTCGGCGAAGGAGATGTTGCAGAAGCCATTGTGGCGGCAGTACTGCGCCTCCACCTCCTGAATGTCGCAGGAGCCTTCGCGGTTGATCATATACCAGACGATCCAGCTGCCGCCGTTTCCCGCGCAGTTGCAGCGATCCATCATCAGCATCAGTTGCGAGGGGGTCGGTGCCTTCGTGATACGTGTCCAGCCAGATTTCACGCCCAGGGAACCATATTCGGAAATCACTTGGTTGTTGTATCCCACACAGCCGTTGTATTGGTAACCAGTCTTGGGACGGCGTTTGGGCGCCACGTCGTTGCTGCGCGTGCTGTTCCAGCCCATCCACGTATACTCCCACGCCTCTTCGCCATCGAAATCAGGGCATTGCCAGATCTTCCAGTACTCCTCGCCCTTCTCCGTGATTTCGTCTGGAGTCAGAAGCCGCCCTTCCGTGTTGCAGACAGGATTGAAGCAGTAGAAGTAGAAGTTGTCGTTCACGGAAATGCCTTCGGCCTTGCCCCATTTGGATGCATGGAAATAGTCCTTGTAGTCGTTGTTGTAGAGGATGCTTCCCATTCCAAGTTGCTTCAGGTTGCTCATACAACTGATCTCCACCGCCTTCCCACGTGCCTTCATCAGTGCAGGCAGCAACATTGCCGCCAGAATGGAAATGACGCCGATGACCGTCAAAAGTTCAATCAAAGTGAAAAATTTTCTCATGGTTCTCCTTATGAATTTTAACCCTTCATACTCATTCAACTCATCGCCCCATCCCAACCACCAGACACTAACAACTAATTTCCATCCCCTACAGCCTCAAAGAATTCCAGCCATTGCACCTCCCTGTTGGGATCAGCGGCGAGAACCGTCGTGGGAAGGGAAGCGTTTTCAACGCTTTGCACAGCCTCCGTGACGAAACTGCGGACAATTGCGCCATTCAGGCGACCATCGGAAGAGAGTGGCGGCATCGCCACAGACGGCAGAAATTCAGGCTGGAAGAGAAATACGCCGGAGAGTTCCGTCGATGGCACACGTGACGCCAGTTGCAACGCCGCGCTGGCCGCATCGTTGTTCCCTAGAATTGCCAGCGGCAACGCCGACAGATTTGGGTCTCGTCGAATGGCCGCCAGCGCAGCCGCGCCGTCTGTGCAGGCCTGCTCGTGATGGTCGTCGCAGATGACCACATAGACCGCGTAGTTTTTTTGGCAGAGTGCGTGAACACCGTCCTGCAAAAACGGCTCGCCGATGTCCGTGTAGAAGAGAATCGCGGCCTTTTCAGGATGCGAGACGGGTTCCGTCGCCGCCACGAAGCCGTTCCTCTGTTGTGTTAGCACGGCGGCGTTCAGCCTGTGTGGAAGCCTCTCCCACAGGCGCAGGAACTCCTCCGACGGAAGTTTCGCGACATGCCCGTCGGGCATCGTGTATTCGCAGGGCCATTCGGACGGCGGCGATACCTTGCCTGTCACACTGTCCGCCAGTGCCATCGCCCCGCGGAGAAAGGACTGCTTCAACTGCGCCGTCAGTTGCGAGGGCGTGTGGTGGTTCAGCGACTTCGCGCCCGCGTTCGGCGGAATCTCCGTCCACAGAACTTCCCGCCCGTTCTCCACGCTCTCCGCGTAAAGCCTGTGACTGGACGACGCACCGTAGCATCCCCAGTTGTTGAGGAAGAAAACCGCCGCATCACTTTCAGGCAGCGCCCTGTAGGTGGTTCCGCCGCTCCACGCAGCCGCCGCGATGTAGTCGGGATGCGACACCAGCAGATGCTCCGCCAGGCTGCCGCCAGCGGATTCACCCGCTACCAGCAACGCCTTCGGCGCCAGACCGTACCGGACCTCCAACGCCGCTTTGACAGCGAAGACCACGTCGTGCCAGCCGCTTTCCGGATAAATATAATAGGATTCCGGCACGCCATCCTTCTTTCCACCGCCTTCAACCGTGAACGTGAAGACCGTCCAGCCGCACTGCCGCGCATAGTCCAGTGCCCAGGCGTGAAGTCCCCCTTCGCGGATGGAGCGCTCCTCCCCCAAATAGGGTGCCCAGAAAAGCATCGTCGAGGCGCTCTCCAGCGGCTGCCCCGTCCGCGCCTGGCACGGAATCACGAAATGCACGTCTATGATGTGGTTCTGCGGCAGATTGATACGCATCCGCCCCTTGCCGTAGAGCAACGCGCCGTCCGCCTTCGCTTCTGTTCGCACATCCCGCAACGTGAAATCCTGCCGCACATAGAAATGCCACCAGCCGAACCAGCCCGCCAACAACAGAAGAGCGATGCCAGAAAGGATGCAAAAAAACAAATGGCGATTCTTTCTCTGGCATTTCCCCTTCATCTTGTCATTTTTCCTGTCAAGGTCGCGTCTTTCCTCTTCTAAAACTATTCTTCCCCTTTCTTCCGTCGAATTTTCAGAATTCCCACGGTAACAAAGCAGATTATACCAATGGAACTTCCGAGAAGCACAACGCATTGCGTCAGAAAACGCATCGGATTCTGACGAATGCGTGTTAGAAGATTTGGTTTCACATTTGTTTTTTGAACACTGTCAATTTTCGCTGCAATCGTCTTGAAAATCCCTTCCCTTATTTTTTCAAAATCACGATAATCGCTTGCGAATTTCAAATCCATATCCAACGGGAGTTGGAAAAAGTCTTTTCCAAACGAAGCATTAAAAGAAAAGTCTTTATTGGCGTAAGTGCTCAACAGGCGTCCTTGGGGGTCAAGCATTTTATTCCCCAAAATCACATGCGAACTCTGGGAAACTGTGTAATCGTCAAAATACGTTTTGCCATTCTTCGCCTGGAACTCCTGACGAATCACCCAGCACTTCTGTCCATCCACCACTGTCTCCCGCCCGGAGAATACAGCGCCATCGTGAATCACCGAAGCGGGAATCGTCTCGTTCATGCGAACGGCGTATTTTCTCTCCTTGGTAAAATAAACCTGCGTCATTCCTTCGTCCGTGTAAAATGTATTAACAACATATTCTCCTTTTTCCAAGATACTTACATCTCTGACTTTTTCAACAAAAGAACATTCCTCTCTTCGCTGTTTCACCGTTCCATCCGCCTCCCGCATTTGCGAAACCCTCTCCTTCGTTCTTCCCTTCTCGCCAATAATGTGCAGATAAGACATCGTCTGCGTCATCATCACTTTAAACGCAGTCTCCAGATGCTCACGAAAATCCTCTGCGGCATAATTCATCACAAGGAGAATGCACAAAAGAGAACTTGTGACCTTAACCTTTGTCAAGTTCATAAAAGAAGTCCTAATGAAACATGAAACATTATTCTGAATATACTCTAATATATATTTGTCAAAATACATACTAGCATATATCCAAGTTAAAAAAGAAAAACTATTTCTAGTGTGAAAAAAAGCAAAAAGGATTTCTGGGTATGCGCTTTTTGGCTCTCAAATCACATTTAATTACATCAAGAGGATTTTTGATGTTTCTTTATTTAGATTTTGAAAGAAAAACAAACCATTAAGTGCATACCATAATTAATTAAATGTTCCGTTTTTTTTACAAAGAGCAATTATTGTTCAGCCATACAAACACTTGTACAATCACGGAATGTACTACTATTATCAGAACGGCAATCCGACAATTTCTGGGGATCCGGAGTTACTGTCCCGTTAAAAATTCAGTGACCAAGAAATCTTGCGTTTGCATGGTTCTCTGCTAGGTAAATTTTTTTGATGATCGCGTGTTTTTGGACTTTTAGGTCACAAATCAATCTCAAATCGGTGCGCCTTGCTTTCTGAATTTAACAAGTTAATTTTTAACAAGTTAAAGTGTTATATTTTAAATTTAAACGGAACAGCAGTGGGGGCGGTATAAAACAACTGCGTTTTTCTTTAACTTAATGCAAAATACTCCTTTGTCAAATTTTCCGGACAGAAATTTACGAACTTTTGTCATTTTTTTACTTTACAACATCATTACATATTTATTACAAAATTGTTATGACATTACAACGCACCATGTTTTCTACAATCTGCAACCTCCGCCCCTTGTCGTAGAGTAACGCTCCGTCCGCAGTCCGGCGTGTCTGCGACGAGCTTGGGAGCAACCAGATCTTCGCAAGCTACGGCCGCCAAGGGAAATGCCGACACGGCGAGGAGGATGCGGACGACAAAGAAGAATCTCATCTACTCGAACGATTTCCAGACATTCAATGAACTTGACACGGTGCTTAAGGCATTGATGAAGCGCTACAACGAGGAGTTCCTGCATTCACCATTTGGATATGAAAGTTCGCTCGAATACGAGAACTGGTTCTACCATGCGACAAGAAGGCCTCTCATTTGGCGCCATAAAATTTTTTTGGAGTTTTTTGGCCGGTTAACGTATTGGCCTCACTTGAAAAGAGGACCAATACACGTGCTCCTGAATCCGTGAAATCACGGATTCAGGTTGCGGATTTTGAACTTCACGGATTCAGGTTATTACGCAAAATACTTTTTCGTAATACTCGCATTCTTTATATCCCGCGCTTTCGCGCCTTCCCCTACGGTCATGCTTCACGCGTCTTGCACCGCGTGCTTTGGATATTTACCGCAACCACCATGCGGGTCGCTGGCTCTTTTGACTTTCCCCAGTGCAATAAATCAAACTTGTCCAGCGCAATAAGGCGTCATGGGACTGTTGCGCAATTCATAAATTCAATCATGAAAAATGCGCCTCGCTCCGCTCGAGGCTTTTGCAAAAGTTTTCTGGAGAAACGGCATCGTAATGCTACCACCCCAATTCCTGGCGGAGTTCCTGGAGATAGGCGGTGAGTTCCTTGTTGGACGCCCACTTGCGCACATACATTCCGACGGGCATGCAGGCGCGGGTGATTTCGTCAAAGACTTCTGCATCGCCAGTGTTGACGAAGAGCGCGGCGTTCGAAGCCGGGAGCATCTTGATTACGTCTTCAAGAGTTCTTCGGAACTGAGGCGTGTTTTTCTCTTTGGATACAACAACGACAATGAAAGCGGGATTGCTCCCCTGGATTTCTGCAAGCTGCTCACGCCACAGCCTGACATCGCTGCTGGCCTCGCGGTAAGCCACTCCGGCAAATCCGCCATTCGTTTTCCAATAGTCATGCAGCGAGAGGATCGCCGCCGAATCCGCGCCGAAGAGCACTACGCCGCCATCAACGACTTCTCCAAACGATTTGAGGTCTTCCTTTGCTTTTAGGGGAGCAACGACGGCAGGAGGAATGATGACGGGGACGGCACTTTCAGCCACGGGCGCACTATCGTTCGTGACGCTGGCGTCGTTGGCGGAATCCGTCGGCATTGAATGAACCTTTACGTCATCCGTGATGGAGGTTGTTGTTTGCGGTTCATCGTTCCCAGGGGCGGCAATCTGGAGAGGCGTCTGTGGCGGTTCGTCGTTGTTTTTCGCTACAAGGGGCGTATTAACGTTTTCCTGGCCAGCGGGGGGCACACTTTTATTCCTCAGTTTCCCAATTAGGAAGAAGCCCGCCAGAAGTACGACAAGAAGCAGTGCTGCAAGACTTCCGAACAGGACGAGGCGGACGGGTTTCGGCGAATGAGCTTGCGCGGAGGGAATTTCCGCTTTCTGGTGCCTCATGTCGGGTAAAGTTCGCTGTTCTTCTGCTGTGGCGGCAGGAGCAGGGGAGGGCGCAGAGGAATTGGGGGAAGGCTTTGTGGCAGGCGCTTGGGGCATCGTCTGCAACGTCACCTCCAATTCTTCTTCCGCTTCTGGCGTTTTGCCCGCAGTCGCAACGACCGGTGCCGCGGCAGGTGCTTGGGGCATCGTCTGCAACGTCACCTCCAACTCTTCTTCCGCTTCTGGCGTTTTGCCCGCAGTCGCAACGACCGGTGCCGCGGCAGGTGCTTGGGGCATCGTCTGCAACGTCACCTCCAACTCTTCTTCCGCTTCTGGCGTTTTATCCGCAGTTGCAACGACCGGTGCCGCGGCAGGCGCTTTCGCGGCAGGTACGCCTGGTAGCGTTTGGAGCGTTTCTTCGAGCTCCTCTTCCCTTGGTGGCGCGACCGACGTCGTAGCAGGCACGCCTGGCAGCGTCTGAAGCGTGACGTCCAGCTCCTCTTCGTCAGCACTGTCTTCTATGTGCGAGCCTTCTACGGCCCCGTATTCCGAAAGATCGAGACAATTGATGCGTTTGACTAGAGCGGCAGGCGAGGCAATGCGTTTCTTTATATCTTTGGCAAGCATGTCCGCAACCAATCCGGCGACCGTTCCAGGTACATCAGGAGAATAATCACGCACATCCGGAGCCTCTTCTGGGCCAATGACATGGGAAAGAATCTCAATGCTGTTTTCGCCGCCGAACGGCCTGCGTCCTGTCAGCATTTCGAAAAGGACAACGCCCAAACTGTAGATATCCGCACGCGTATCCACCTTGCTGGCGTCACGCGCCTGCTCGGGAGACATATACGACGGCGTTCCGAAAACAGACGCCTCGACAGTCAGATTGCCTTCGCGGTCGTCGGTCGCCTTCGCGATGCCCAAATCGGCAAGACGCACGACGCCGTGCGAATCGAACATGATGTTGTCCGGCTTGATATCGCGATGGACCATGTTGCGCTGCTGCGCCGCTTCAAGAGCACTGGCGACCTGCCGCACGATTGAAATGGCCTCGACCATATCGACATAGCCGTCCTTCTTCAGGCGTTCGCGAACGCTTCCCCCTGGGACGTAGTCCATCACGAGATAATACATCCCGCTGGACTCGTTCAGTCCAGCGTCATAGACGGCGATCAGATTCTGATGGCGGATTCCGCCCGCCAGCCTGGCTTCGCGGATAAAGCGCTCTACGAACTGCCGATCGCGTTTTGCGACCTCCGGATAAAGCACCTTCAGGGCGAATTCCACACCGAGCACCTTGTGGCGCACAAGATATACGGCCCCCATGCCACCGTGGCCGAGTTCCTTTTCCACGGTGTATTTCTCAAATTCGTCGCCTGTTTTCAATAAAATCTGGTCGCTCATGGATCTCTCCGACTATTGTGGCATTTCAGGAAGTTCAATGCCCATCAATGACGCCTGTTCGGCAAAGGTCGGACGCGCCTTCAGCACGAATCTGCCCTGGATCTTTCCATCCGCATCGACGCCGTCGGTTTTCCATGCAATCAGATCCTGCGTCTGATATTCGCCGTTCTTCAGCGGAAGCACTTCCGAAATCGCGATGACCTTGCGCGAACCATCCGAAAGACGAGCGGTATGCACGACGGCGTCGATCGCGGAGGCCACCTGAGAACGCAGCGCCATCAGAGGAATCTCAATGCCGCTGAGCAACGCGCATGTCTCCATGCGGAAAAGGCAATCCAGCGGCGTATTCGCGTGGATGGTGGACATGGAACCGGCGTGGCCAGTGTTCAGCGCCTGCAGCAAATCCAGCGCCTCGCCACCACGAATTTCACCAATCACCAGGCGGTCGGGACGTAGACGCAGAGACGAGACAATCAAATCGCGGATGGTGACTTCGCCATTGCCGTTCTTGTCGGGCTTGCGCGTTTCGAATGGCACGACGTGTTCCTGCTGCAACTGCAATTCGCTCGCATCCTCTATGACAAGCACGCGCTCGTTGTTCGGAATGAAACTGCTAAGCGCATTCAGCACCGATGTCTTTCCAGAAGATGTCCCGCCAGAAACAATTACGTTCTTATGCAACAACACCAGCGCCTTGAGCAGTTTTTC
Source organism: Lentisphaeria bacterium (assembly GCA_024405215.1). GTDB lineage: Bacteria > Verrucomicrobiota > Lentisphaeria > Oligosphaerales > Oligosphaeraceae > UBA1724. Next base: position 10,293 of record JAKSPB010000029.1, read on the forward strand.
CGCGTCGGGCGAAAGGCTTCCATACGAAAGCATCTTCGCAATCGAAAGCGTGTCCTTCTTGAATTTGCGGATGGCAATGACGGTTCCGCAACGCGCCAAGGGCGGGATGACCGCATGGACACGGCTGCCGTCGGGAAGACGCGCGTCCAGTCGTGGATTGTCGTCATTCAGGATTCGCTGGACGGATTTTGCGATATTGGAAGCGGCAGCGCGCAGGGACGCCTCGCTTACGAAGCGTGCGTCGGTCTTTTCCAGCTTGCCGTGGCGTTCAATGTAGATTTGCTCAGGACCATTGATGAGAATTTCGGAGACATCGTCGTCTTCCAGAAATTGTCTCACAGGAGCGAGAAAAAGGATGAGAAATGAATTGTTCTGTTCCATGATGCTTTTAGGTTACACTCAAAATTGTTTTGTCTAGCGGAAATCCTTCCTTTCTTCCGCGACTTTCAAGAGGAGCTCGCTTTCTTCCCTTTCAAAATCATCCACATCCAGCGGCAACGGCAGTTCCTTTGCAATCTTCACGCAGACGGCAGTGAGATTGTCCGGTGCTCCGCCTGCGAGTACGCGTTTTTTGAGTTCCTCGACAATTGCGGCGGGCGATTCGCCCCCGCGCATGATCTTTTCGATTTCGTCGTCTGGAAGGATTGCGAGAATGCCATCGGAACAAAGAAGGAATAGATCCTCCGGGCACACGGCGATCTTCTGCCATTCAGGAACCAGCAGACCGCTACCGCCGATGACGCGCACGAGAGCCTTGCCGATTTTGTCGGGAAGCACCTCCTTCGACCCCTTGCTTTTCATTTCATTGGCCATGCAGTGGTCACGCGTCAAACAGAAGAGTTCGCCCCCGCGCAAACAATAGAGCCTGCTGTCGCCGACATGGCAGGAGAATGCCTCGCCGGCATTCCAGGGATTCAGCAATAGCATGACGACCGTTGTGCCCATGGACGAATAGTGATGCGCATCGCGATAATTCACAACGTAGCTATTCGCCTTGTGCAGAGATTGCTGGACGGCGTACTTCCGGCAGCCAGGCGAATCCTCCGCCACGGCTTCAAGTGTTTCTTTAAGGAAATTGACGACGGTGGCAGAAGCGACTTCGCCCGCTTCGCCGCCGCCCATGCCGTCTGCCACCACGAAGCATCCCGCCTCTGGGGCCGTAAGATAGGCGTCCTCGTTGTTGGTGCGGATGCACCCCATGTCGGACAATGCCGCCACCTCAAGATAATGATATGGATTACTTATTGTCATCGCGCATTTCTCCCGTTGAGAAGCCAGTTCTGCCGATATCAATTTTCCACAGCATGACGACGGTCTTGACATCGCCTTTTTCCCAAAGCATCAGGCACCGCGTGTTCCGCTTCCCCATGGGGATTTCGTGTTTGAGCTTGAATCCGGCGCCCTCGTATTTGCTGATGACGCGCGTGCGCGCCGCAGCGTAGGACAACTGCATTTCGCCGCTGTTCGCCCACGTCTTGACAGGCGCCTTTTCGCCTGCCTGCGTCATATCCTGGCGAAGGAGCGGAACGTCGCTTCCCGCCCCCGAAAACGCCGTCTGCATAGACGCGAAAAGCGTCGCCATGATCAACAACACGGTCAAAAATGTGTTTCTATTCACCATATTTCGCCAGCTGCTGCTTGTACGTGGAATCGTTGCCTTCGACTTCCGACGCGGAAAGGGTACTCTTCGTGAAAAGCCAAGCGTCGCCCATCACATTGCCCAAAATGCCGTCGCCGACAAGTTTATAGGCCTCTGCGCCGCGATTGAAGCCCTTTTGCGAGGCCTTCGTCGTCCAATGACGCTGAATGACATGGAATCGGCATTCGTTTTCAGGAGGGAATTCGCCTGTTTTCGGATCCGCGTACATCCTGTAGACCTGCGGCTGTTTCGCGGAATTCTTGTCGCCGAAGACAACGCGCTGAACCGACAGCAGCGAATTGATCATCCACGGCAGCCGGTATTCCGCATCCACGCGTCCCGCGTAGACGGCATTCCAGCGATTGGAGAGCGTATGGCCGTCGCTGCTTTGATATTCATTGGCAATCATCAAAGGCGAATTGACGGAACCTGGCATGAAATCGCCCCAGACATGCGACACTTGTTCGGTGATTTTCGGCGCCTCCTTTTCTCCGACAAGGCGGTGCGTGCCCGTCATGGTAACGAACATGTCAACCATAGCGACCTTGTTCTTCAGGCGCACCATGTCGTTGCTCAGCAGTAGGCCGCCGAAGAGCATCAGGTATAGCGGCGCAACGATCAGGAACTCCATCAGGACGGAGCCCCTTTCGTCATTGCTGAACCGTGTGTCGTTTCGAGCCATGGTTTCCCTATTAGTTGGCGCTTTGGGACTTGAAGATGTTCTTATGCAGAACGTCCTTGAGATTGTTCTTCATCTCTATCAACGTTGCGCCAACGCCATCTTCGCCGCCGAGGAAGTAGCTTGACGCATTTTCCAATTTGGACTTGATGTCCTGGAGGCTCTTCAGGAAGTCGCCCAAGGCGGCCTTGAAGGTATCCTTCAGTTCGTCCAGAAGACCGCTGAGGAAACCAGAGATTTTGTCCATCAGGGTATTTACCAGGTTGGAGACGAAATTCTTGAGGAATTCCTTCGCCTTGTCCACGAGATTGCTCAGCATCTCCGAGATGTTCTTCAGGATGTCGTTGAAGAGTTCGGCGAGCTTGCCGTCCTTCACGGCGTTCCAGATGTTGGTGATTCCGCTCATGAGGCTCTTTCCGTCGATGCCGAGCTTCTTGAAGACGTCGCCAAGAATCGGGAATTTTTCGGAAAGCTTGTCCAGAAGACCGCCGATCTTCTCTTCCAGAACGGAACTCAGAATGGTGGTTCCTGCGTCAATGGCGGAGTTCAGCCAGTCTCCGTCGCCATTGAAGAGTTTTTCCAACGTGTCTTTCACCGCCTTGCCTGCCTCTTCGCCGAACATGTCGGTAACTTTTCCGGAAAGGAAATCGCCGATGTTGTCTCCGAACTGATTGAAGATTCCCTCCCAATCGCCATTGAAGGCCTTCTCCAGGCCGTTCATCACATCATCGATCTGGTCGCTGGACAGGCCGGTCTTCTCGAGCATTCCCCTGATGCCGTCCTTCGCCGCGTTCTTTGCAAATTCTCCGATGGATTCCAAAGCGTCACTCAATCCCTCGCCTTCAAAGAGCGAAGTAATCACATCCTTGATGCCATCAGCCATGTCGTCGGGCAGGAGATTGTCGATGAGATCGCCCAATTCGCCGTTCATGAGATCGTCCAGGGAGATGTTGCCGTCAAGAGCATCGCCGATGACACCCATAATCTTGTCTGCTGCGTCCTTGCCGACTGCCTGTTCAAGCAAATCGCCTAGTTTATCAAGGCCTGCGTCCTTCGCCAAATCGACAAGATTGTCGAAATTGCCATCCGCTATGTCTTTTGCCGCTTCAGTGATCTTGTCGACGACATCGGAAGAGATGCCATTCTTTTCCAGCAGGTCGCCGAGCTGTTCCATGAGTTCGGAGGCGATCTTTTCGGAGTCGGCGTTCTTGATCTTGTCGAGCAACTCCTCCGCCTTGCCCTTGATGTCGCCATCAAGCCCTTCCAGAAGATTTCCAACGGCATTGGCAAAGGAGTCGATGGAGATGTCTCCGACTGCCTTCTCGAGCTTGGAAACGATGTCGTTGGCCGCCTTCGTGATGTCGTTGACATCCATGCCGCCGATTGCGTCGGTGACTTTTTCAATGGCGTCTTTAATGCCCTTATCGATGTCAAGATCGCCAACCGTCTCCTTCAGATAATTCACCGCCTGGTCGACAAGTTTCCGGGCGTCTTCTGGGCCCATTTCGCCAGCCTTCTCCAAGGCGTCGGAAAGCATGTTCACGGCTTCATTGACCTTGTCGGCATCCAGACTGCCCAGAACATCCTCCAGTTTCGATGTCAGATCGTTCAGGCCGTCCCTGATGCCATCGACAGCGCTACTGGCAGACTGTTCAATCGCCTTGGCGACATTTTCCGCCGCATCCTTTGCCTGAGTGACAGCTTTCTCGGCGTTCTTCTGGGCCTGTTCAAGAGCGTTCCGCGCGTCCGCAAGAACCTTTTCCGCTGCGTCTTTGGCGTCTCCTACTGCATTCTTGACTGCCGCTTCGGCGTCCTTGACAGCCTTCTCCGCCTCCTTTACCGCATTCTTCGCGGTTTTCTCCAAATTATCCGCAGCGTCCTTTGCCGCATCCGCCGCGTCCTTGACAGCCTTTTCCGCCGTCTTCCGGGCATTCGCGAGTTCCTTTTCGGCCTGCTCCGCAAGCTTTTCGGCTTCCTTCTTCGCATCGCCGACGGCATTCTCGACTTCCTTTTTCACCTGGTCGAGCTTCTTTTCCGCTTCTTTGACCGCATCCTTTGCGGCATCAGCGGCATCAGCGGCCGTATTCTTTGCATCGTCCAGAGCATCCTGAACGACCTTTTCCGCATTCTTCGCCGCCTTTTCGGCAGTGTCCTTGGCATCGTTCAGAGCCTTCTTTGCCTTTTCGACAGCCTTTTCCGCCGCCTCTTTTGCATCGTCGCCTGCATTCTTCTCCGCCTTTTCCGCCTCTTTTAGCGCCTTTTCGGCCTCTTTTACGGCATTCTTCGCAGACTTTTCCAAATTGCCGGCGGCGTCCTTTGCCGCATCCGCCGCATCGTTTACGGCCTTTTCCGCCGCCTTCCGCGCATTCGCGAGTTCCTTTTCTGCCTGATTCGCGAGCTTTTCGGCTTCCTTCTTCGCATCGCCGACGGCATTCTCGACTTCCTTTTTCGCCTGGTCGAGCTTCTTTTCGGCTTCTTTCACGGCGTTCTTTGCGTTTTCGGCTACCTCTTTGGCCGTCTTTTCCGCTTTGTCCAGAGCATCCTGAACACCCTTTTCAGCGCTCTTCACGGCTTTTTCGGCGGTGTTTTTCGCGTCATTCAATGCCTTTTGCGCATCGTTTACGGCCTTCTCCGCCGCCTCTTTTGCATCTCCGACCGCGTTCTTCGCCGTGTTTTCGGCATCCTTCAGCGCGTTTTCGGCTTCTTTCACGGCGTTCTTCGCCATGCTCTCCGCGTTGCTCGCAACGTCTTTCGCCGCCTTGACGGCGCCATCTACCGCGTTTTCGGCTTCCTTCTGCGCATTCTGCAGGGCCTGCTCTGCCTGTTTCAAGGCATTCTCTGCTTTCTTCTTCGCGTCGCCGACGGCATTCTCGACTGCCTTTTTCGCATCGTCGAGTTTATTCTGAGCGTCCTTCACCGCCTGGTCCGCCTTGTCGGCAATGTCGTCTGCTGCCTTCTTTGCCTGAGCAAGGGCGTCGGTCACCTTCTTTTCAGCTTCCTTGGCGACATTTTCCGCGGTATTCTTCGCCTGTTCCAGGGCCTGCCTGGCCTGATTGACGGCACTTTCGGCTGCCTTTTTGGCATCGCCGACGGCGTCTTTCGCTGCCTTTTCGGCGTCCTTCAGGGCCTTTTCGGCATCCTTTACGGCTTGATTCGCCTGGTTTTTCAGCTCATTGGCCTGCTCCTTTATGCCATTTACAGTATTCTTGATTTCACTAATCGCACTTTCGGCTTCCGAAACAAGACTCCCGACCGCATCTTTCGCATCGGAAACTGCACCCCCTATGGTACTCGTCACACTTCCGACGGCGCTTCCGAACGATGAGAAGAAGCTTGACAGAAGGCCCGCATTGACAACCATGTTGAGGCTGAGGAAGGCGGTCATGAAAACGGAGAAGAACTTTTTCATCTTATTTGCCCTCCTTGACGCTGGCCCATGCCTTCATGAATTCGTCAGCAGCCTGCAAGTCATACCATTCCATGATTCTCTTGAAGCTTTTCTTCGGATAGGTGACCGTCACGAAAATTCTCGGGATGTCTTTGTTGAAGAAGACGAACAGCGTGCCTTCTGGACCATGGAAGCAGCAATACGGGACGAAATTCTCGCGTAGTTCGCCTGGAATCTTCGCGAAAGTCTTGAGGAAATCCGCGCCGCCGTCGGTGAAATAGCTCAAAAGCTTCTCTTCGTTTCCCCCGGTCAGATTTCGGGAAATGCGTCTTGCTTCGTGTTGCAAGGTCTTGTTCTGAATGAATTTCAGAAGGAATTTGAGGCGGACGGCCGAACGAACTTGAATTCGTTCCGTATCCGCCGCGTCATTCATCATGAGCTTTATCAAGTCGCCACGTGCATTTGCCGCAAATTTTTCCTGATAGTGTTTTTTCGTGCGTTCCACTAGGGAAAGAAGGTCCATCGCATAAGGCTTTGCCAGGGGGACCGTCCCCTCGAGATTTTCAGGAGATGCATTGGCATCGCCGCGGAACCTGCATCCGCTGACGAGCGCAAACGAATCGACCTTCGGCACTTCCGGAAGTCCTGAGAGATTCATGACAAGGATGGCGTCCCACCATGGGTTGTAAAGTGCGGCGTACGCGACATCGTCGGCACCAAGATAGGTGCTTCCCATAAAGAAATCATTGAGTTGCTCTTCGTCATATTCTTCTGCAATGCGCTGCCAGCGCAACTGCGCGCGTTGGCTGAAGAACATCTTCACTGCCCCCTCGCTGTTGTCCACACCTTGACGACGCAGTTCGTTGACCATGATCGCCGTCTCGACCGCTTTCAGTTCGGGAGAGTTCTGAACCGATTTTTCGGCGCCGACAAGCCATCCGGACATCGTCGTCAATACAGCCAGCAAGCAAATTGCGATTCTTTTCATTTTGACAAGTTCCTTTCTTTTATTGATTAGTAGATCTTCAATTTTTCCAGTTCATCCCAACTGTTCAACTCGGTGCTGTAGATGTTCTCGGACCCCATGATGTTGCTGCCCGCAGTGGAATCCGGCGCGTTGTCGCCGAACCCAGACCACTTTTCTCCTGCAAGCATTCTAAAGACACCGCCGTTGTCGGAGGCGTCGCCGTCGTTGGCGGCGGCGTTCCAATTGGCGGAGCCGCTGCCGTTCTTCCATGACTCGTACTTTCCGATGTGGTTCTTGCTGTAGCGGACAGGCAAAAGCGTGGCGTCCCAATCAGGCGTGGAGAGATTCCATGATTTTTCAAGACGCGCCTGGTTGTCGCCTTTGTCGCAGACGCATCCGACGCGGAGCTTCTTCATCTCGCTTGTCGCATCGCCGGCGTAGTCGATTTCCAGAGCATCGGGGAAGACGGAGGAGTCGAATTTCATGTCGTAGTTGAGTTCGCCGCTGTCAATGCCGTCGCTGTTGCGGCGGTAGGCGGCACGGGCGGTGGAAGCCGTCCAAAGGAAATTGTCCTTCTTGACATTGAAGAGGCTCATGAGGCCGCTGGAGAGATTCGGCGATTTTGCGTCGTAGTCGTAGAACCATGCCATGATGCGCTGCCAAGGATTGCGCTGGCGACGCGCCAGGCCGACGGTAATCGTTCCGTCTCCTCCGAAGAACTTTTCGTTGAGGAGCCATGGACGTGCTGGAGTTCCCGTGTATTGTTCGTCCACCAGATCCTTGTCGTCGCCATAGATGCGTGCATGGCCCTTGAAAATGAACGTGTCGTCAAATCCGATGAAGCACGGGCGGTAGTCGTTTCTGGTGCTTCCGTTGAACAAGCGGTCGAATTCCTTCGTGATCCAGATCGTTCCATAGCCGTGGTCCTTGCAGTAGAATTTCGGGAAGAATGGATGGCGCCACGTAATGCCGAAGGGATAGACCACGAAATAGCAGAACCACTTTGCGCTGCACCAGCGGTACTGCGAGACCAGGCCGACCGAATCGTCGACCTTTCTGCACATTTCAGGGAATCTGGAGCGTCGGTTGATGCAGCTTGGATCGAAATCCAGCTCCTGCTTGAGAGAATCCATGATAGAACTGAAGATGTCCGTGAGGCCGAAGAGGTCACTGCCGCCTGTGATTCCAAGATTGTCTCCGATGGACATCACATGATTGGATCGCAGATTGTTCGACAAGCTGCCGGCGCCTTCGATGCGATTGGCGTTCTTGTAGGAACGGCTGATTCCTTCCGCATGGTAGGATTCGCCAGTCGGCTTGATCTCCTTCTTGTTCGAAATCATCGTCTCGGCGGGATAGGTTCTGATGAACCATTGGTCAAGACCGCCCGCCTTTCTGTCTCCATTGGTCAGCAGATTGACGAATCCAGAACCTGTCTTTCCGCTGACAAAGTAATCGACCAGCGAATTGTGGACTTCATTGTCCATCATATTGAGGAAGATCGTTTCGTGCTCTTCTGTATTGTAAAGAGGCGAGAAGATTCCGGCGAGGGAGGAATCGCCATTTTCCTTCTGTCCGTATGGATTGCTTCCCGTCGGTACATGCAGCGTATAGTAGAAGTCGTCGGAGATTTCGCCGTCCGCGTTCTTCGGCAGATTCATTTGGAGAATTTCCTGCGCGGCCTCGCGCATGCCGAGAATCATGTTCATGCTGATGGCGTCCAGGGAGGTATTCATCATTTCAATTGCCTCCTTGTCGTTGCGAATCTGTTCGGCGAGAGTCTTTCCCCAGCCGTATTTGGAGGAACCCTTCTGCATCGAAGGCGTGGATGAAGCCTTTTCCTTTTCTTTCGCCGCATCGTTGAATGCATCCATCATATTCTGCAGGCACTTGGAATGGTCCACGGGAACCGTCCGCCCCAAGAAATCCTTCGTGGTCATGGGCTTGCCGCAGGTTTTGCAGACATAGTCATTTTCGCTGATCTGGTTCGTGTCGGCGAAAACCCCGAAGTCATGATTCCATTTTTCCCATGCGGGATTGGTCATTCCCCGTTTTTGGCTTTGTTCATCGACGTATTTCGGCGGTTCAGGAGAGACTTTCTTGTATACATCCCAATAGACGTCCTCTATTTCCTTGTCTGAAAGTTCCGCACCATCGGCGACCTTTTCGTTCACAGTGTCGTAGACCATCTTCTTGGTGGAAGGCATGTCGTCGCGGAGCTTGAACATGTCGTCGCTGTCCGAAAAGAAATCATCTGAACTATCGTTGATTTCATCGGCGAGTTTGCCGTCTCCCATGGAATCGTCGAGATTTTCCAGCACCTCCTTGAGGTCGGAGTTCTTCACTTCGAAACGGTAGTTCAGACGGATCTTGTCCATGCCGCCTTTGCCTCCCTGTCCGCACCACCAGCCAGTGCCTTCCTGCTTGTGGTGTTTGTCGCATGGCAGGAGACAGAAGTGCCATTTTTTCGCCGCCTTGCGGTCTTCTTCGTAGTTCTTGTAGGTGAGTTTCAGCCAGCGGTAGGTGACATAGTCCATCTGACGACGCACCATCTGGACGTATGTCCACGCCATGGCGCGGTTGACCGTGGCCATGCGCGAGAGGCCATCCGCCTGAACCACGGCGGCTGAATACGCGGCCGCATCGCAGGTGTTCTGCAATTCAATGCGTCTGTGCACGGCTTCGCCGATGGCATAGACCGACGACACGAGCATGAAGAGGAAGAAGAAGATTGCCAAAGTGATGACAAGCACCGCTCCGTCGTCCTCGCAGATCATTGCGGCGAGCCGTCTATATGCGATTTTGAGAACGCGTTTATCCATCAGAAGTCCTGTGTTCCGAGAAATTGAGACGCTTCGGCGCGCGGGAACATGTTGTTGTCCCACGGCATGGGCAGCACGCAGGTTTCCGTCAAAGTGAAGCACGGGGTGTCCGCCAGTTTGGTGGCGGCCAGTTTTTCGGGCATGTCCTTCGGCAGCAGTCCGACGATGTCCCAGTTGCCATCGGCCTTGCCGCCGCCATGGAAATACCCGATGACGTTGCCTGCGAAGGGAATCAGAAGGGGATAGCGGAACTTGACCGTCACTTTCACGGCGGGAATGTCCGTAAGAATAGCGCTGTTGTTCGGATCAATCGCGACCTGTTGATTTATGTATCCCGAACCAGGCACGTCGCCCCAGTCCGGAATGCGGAATATGGACGGGCCGCCAGGCATCTGGCCGAGCCAGGACAATACCGTGCATGCGGCGCGATGCGCGACGCCCTTCTGCGCATAGAAGACGCCGTTGTTGCTGAAATCGTCCGGATGATAGACCACTGCCGCACGTGCCGCCGAATATGCGGCATAGTGCGTCAACTGCTTGGCCATGCACACAAGGGAAAGCTGTATGGTGCAGAAGATCATGAAGACAAGAATAGGCATGACCATCACGAATTCCATGAGGGCCGTGCCGCTGTCATCTATGATGTTGAAATTCTTTTTCATGATTCTGCGACGCCGTTGCGAAGCCAAATTTCCATGAGGAAGGTAAGCCACGTCCCGATGGCAATCGCCACGCCAAACGGCAGGCGGACACGCTCGTCGCTTTTGGGCGGAAGCTTCTCGCGTCCTGCCTTGCGGTCATAGCGCCAGTCGAAGACGCATCGGACCCAATGCTTGAGGCGGCTGGAATCCGCCTTGCCTGCAATCAGCATCGCAATGGCCATGACGAAGCCCGCGAAGGATGTGCAGAAGAGCAGCATGGGCACACGCGCAAGGCCGCAGGCGCAACCGACAGCGAAGAGCATCTTCACGTCACCGCCGCCCGCGCCACGGAGCAAAAACGGAATCAGAAGAAACAGGCCCGCCGCCAGACCGCCCAGCGCGCCGTCCGCCAACAGCGGAAGATAGCCGAATCCAAAGCGCCACGCAAGCGCGACTCCAGCCATCCCCAGCGTCAGAAGATTGGGCAGGCGACGCCATTTCCAGTCGTGCCAGCACAGCACGACGAGCCACGGCGTCAAGGCAAGGATGAGATAGAGCGAACGGGACATGTTTCCTCTATGAAATCAAGGATTATTGCTCGCCACCTTCAGTGCCGCGGATATCATGGCCCGCGTCTCTCATGGGATCAACAGCCTGGTAATCCGCATCCCGCTGAGTCTTGGCTTCGTCTGCGACCTCTGTGATTTGTCCTTCCGTGGCGCTCAGTGCCTTGGTGCTCGTGCTGAACATGTTGCCGATGCGCTTGCCGAAGATCATGACGACACCGATGACGGCGGCGGCCACCAGCAGCGCGATCATGACATATTCCATGGCGACGGCGCCACGCTGATCGCCCAGCAGACGGCACAGGAAACGACCGAGTTTGGTTCTCTTTGCACAACGAACATTCAGCATTTTGTTTTCTCCTTTGTTTTGGGATTTGTTTTGGGGACCTGTTGGTTTGGTTTTACGGGATGGGCAGGGCGATGCCGCTCTGCACCATTTCAAAAAATCTCTGCATAGCCTTGCCTTGGCCTTTGTATTGGCCCGTGGCAAAATCGTAGATGCCCTTGTACTCTATCTTCTTGCCGGCGCCTGCCCAGTCAATGGGCACGCTCACGCCATTCCAGACCAGATAGACGGGGATGGCCACCATAAAGACAAGCATCACGTATTCCATCAAAATGGAACCATGGTCGTTCTTCATGATTCGTCTCCTTTTCATTGGGCTGGATGCTCCATGGACCAAGCCTGTTTCACAAGGGAATCGCCAGGGAAGCCGATCTGCATGATCTGCTTCCGAACCGCGATGATCTGCTCCGGCGTCATGTCGCCTTCCTGCAGGGCCATGATCTTCTGGCGGATTTTGCGGCATTTGGATTGAATCTCGTCGCCGTATTCCGCAGAGAAAGTCCCCGCTTTCGCAAGCAGCATCGCCATGCCGCCGGCGATGACGCCGGCACGGTCATTGGAGGCTTCGGCGCGTGTTTTCAGCGTCTCCACGAGCATTTCCCGCTGCATCAGGAGGTCGTCCGCATGAAGGGCGAGTTCCATGACCTTGTTGTTGCTCTTCTGTTGCTTGACCATGGTGAGCGTATCCTTTTCCAGGAAGGCGAGAAGAGTTTCAAGGTAGCCGTAAAGCGTCCGCGCCTGGAAGATTTCCGGCGTAAACGGTTTCTCTTCCAAGATGCTCGAATCAAATTCACTCGGCAATTGGGACAGGTATTCGTAGAATGCCTCCACGCCAAGGACCTTGTCGTATTCTCCCGAAGGATCCTTGCGGGACCACTTCGGCAGAGGTTTCTCCAGACAGTCGCAGGAAAGCACCGCATCGAGGCACTTGGCATCTGCCAGGTCGGTCAGGCAGGAAGGAGTCTTGCCGGGCTCGAGAGAGTACTTCTTGAAGGTGTTCCAAATGCGTTCAAGCTGCATGGAATCATCGTTCAGCTGTTTGAAAAGCTTTTCAATCTGCAGGCGCTTGTCCGCCATGACCGGATAGATGGTACATTCTTCGACCGTAGGAAGCGGCAGTTCCTTCAACATTTTGGCAAAGTCCAATGCCGCGACAGACGCATAGTTGCCATCCAGTGTCGCCTTTCCCTTGCTGAGCTTGTCCAAAGGCTCCAGGACGTCTTCCGCCATGCGGACCGGGCGTGGAGAATAGCGCTTTGAGGATTTCTTGCGCATTTCGGAATGCTCGCTTGCTTCGTTTTTGATGTTCTGAATGGCGGAAATGACCTCTTCCAGTTTTTCCAAGGTGTCCAAATTCTGAAGGCATTTCTCAATGCCATGCAATTGCGCAATCGTCCACTTCAATTCGTCTCGTGTATCGGCTGCATAAGTGTAAAGTTCTTTGCAGAAAGCCGGCATGTTCCGTGCCAGGATGTCCAGCTCGGAGGAGAGCACTTCCGTTGAGCGTTCCAGATGTTCCAGAGTGGTGTCGGCGTCTTCCAGGGCGCTGCGACTTTCAAGATAGGCATCAATGACGCGCTTGGCAGAGAGTGCTTCGTTTTTGGCGGCAGTTGCGTCTGTGTCGTTCCAGCGCCACATCTCCATGTTCTGGCTCAGCATGGGGCTCAGAATCTTGTTGGCGTCAAGCCATCTCCTGTTGGCAAGTTGATCCTTTACCGTCGCCCAATTCTTGAAGGTGGTTTCCCATTGGGCAATCTGGGTGAAAAGCTCGGTGCGTTCTGCCTTGTAGCGCTCCGCCTGACGGGCGTTCTGCGCTCCGGCCAGATACTCGCGCGCCGAAGTGAAATCGCATCTGCGGGCGCATTCGCGGGCGTTGTCGATGTAGTTCTTGGCGGAGGGCATCGCCCGCATCCATGCGAAATATCCGCCGAGAAGAATGGCGATGGTGAGAACGACCGTGACGATTTTCAGAAGGAGATGGGAGCGGACGTGAACGGCGTATTTATCCCAGAATTTCAGTTCGATGTAGGAGATGGTGACGATATCGCCGTCTTTCAGGAGGCGCCCGCTGTCATTGGCGGAACTGGAAAGGGGCGTGCCATTGACTTGGGTGCCATTGCGGCTGCCCAGATCGCGAATCCAGCAACCTCCTTCCTTCTGTTCGATGGAGGCATGGAAATGGGAGACGACGGAGTCGTTGAGAATGATGTCGCAATCGGAAGCCGAGCCAAGGCGCATGTTCGGTTTGTCGAGATTGTACATCTCGCCTTTCTTTTCGCCATTCAGCTGTTCCAGCAGATGGAACTCGCGTTCCGGCCCCTTTGCGCCTGACACATTGGGGAGGTCCGCGTAAATCCGGCAGTCGCCGATGCCGATCTGGTCGCCTGCGGACAGCTTGTGTTCGGGAACCTTCGCGCCCTGGAAATAGATGCCATTGCGGCTTCCCTTGTCCACCACATACAATTTGCCGTGCTTCTTTACGATGGCAGCGTGGTTGTTGCTGGCGGATCGGTCCGTTGCGGGAATGCACCACGTGCTCTCCTGGGAGCGACCGATGGTGATTTCCGAGGTCACTTCGGACTCCGGGACTTCGTAGAGGACCCGGCCTTCATGTTCCAGTCTTACCTGGAGTTCTTTTTTTGATTTTAGTCCCATTTATTCTGTCTGATTTTGTGGAATCTGAAATCTTCTTCCGATGAGAAAACGCCACGCAAGTCATTGGTGATTTTCTTCATCTCCTGGTCATTCTTGTTGTTCTTCGCCAACAAGTAGTTGATCTTCTGCTGGTTGAAGTAATCAATCTGGCTTGTGCGCAGTTCCTTGAGGAGTTCAAGCGCATCATTGACGGAAACCGTTTCGCCTGCAACCTGCGCTTGGCAGAGCACGCTTCTCAACAGATATTCCGCCTTGAACCAGACCGTCGGCGAACGCCGGCGCAGAAGCGCCTTGGCTTCCGCGAGGATGGCGGAAGGCTGGCCTTGCTGGAAGTCCGAGGTCCCTTCCCAGTGTTCCATGAGGAATTGATCTGTAAAGCGGAGAAAACTGACTCCTTGAATGTACCATTCCGCACGCCAGCGGTCGCGGGTGGGAATTTCCTTCATCAGGACGAAGACCCAGTCCGCCATGCGCACTTGGACGGCGAAGCCAACGTAGGACTCGTTGTCTTCCGTGCGGCTGTAGGGCACGCACAGGTAGGGCACGCCATGGGCATTCTGGTAGAAGGCGATTGGCTGAATCAAGTCGAAATTCCAGTTCTCGGCGCCCGTGGTTTTCTTGGCCATCCAGGCTTCCAGCGTGACATTGCGCTCTTCTGTCAGGACCTTCTTGTCTTGGTAGTATTCAAGAGTCAAGTGCAGGGGAACATCGCAGTATTTCCCTAGTGCGGTATGGATCGTTAACTTTCCTGCCTCGTGCTTGACTTCGCAACCAGGGACAGCCGGGTACTTGAGGTCAAGCTTTTTCATGTATGGGCAGTTATCCATATATACGATGTCAGAGAGCAAATTTCCAGCCTCGTCCGTCGGCCAGGAGACATATTTTTCGGCGGTCTTGTGGAAGAACGCGAAATACACGCCTGTGAGTATGCCAAGAAAGACGATGGCAACGGCAATCCAGATGCCCGTCTTGCGCATTTTTTTCTTCTCATGGCTGCTCTTCATGAATTCCAGCTCTTCCGCCGAAGCCATTCGCGTCTGCATGGCGATGGTTTCGTTGGCGGCGTCGGCTGCGGATTCTTCCGCGCTCAATGGCTTCGGAACAGGCTTGGGAGCGGGCTTCTTGACAGTGGCGGCCTTCGGCGCGGGCGCAGCAGGGGGGGGCATCACAACGGGCGGAATCGTCGCAGGGGCGCCTGCCTGGGCGACGGCTTTGGCAGGCGTCGCGGGCCTGGCTGCCGGCGGTGGAACCGTGGCGTCGTCAGGGGAAGGCGTGGCATTGCGCGGGACAGTCGCGGGCCTGGCGGCCGACGGTGGAACCGTGGCGTCGTCATCGGAGGAAGCCGTAATCGTCATCGGATGCGGTTTTGCCGCTGGCGGCGGCATGGTGACATCGTTGTCGGAATCGACGGGCGCTGCCTTCGGGGCGGCTGGCGCCTCTGCGATTGCCTCCAACGTGAATTTGACGAGACCGCCCATTCCGATGATCTGGCCGGCAACAAGTGCCTTTCGGTCGCCCAAGGCAATTGCCTCGCCGTCAATGGTCGTGGTTCGGGAACTCAGGTTTTCCAGAATGACGCCGTTGGGACCGAGTGACAAAGTCACATGTTTTGCTGAGACATCAGGAGTCTGCAACTTGACTTCGTTGGAACGGGAGCGTCCCAGCGACAGGGCATTCGTGCCGAGGGTGAATACCTGCCCTTGCAATTCGCCTTCGATGAAACGTATTTGGTATTTCATTGCATGATATTCCCGAGACCGCTTTGCTGGATTCTAATCAAGACAGGCGTGCCGATGACCACGAAAATGGCCGGCATGATGAAAAGTGCTATGGGCATGATCATGATGGACGGCGCACGCGCCGCCTTGCGTTCCGCGCGATTGAAACGCGCGCGGCGCATCTCCTCGCCCTGGACACGCATGGTGTCGACGATGGACGAGCCGATTTCGGTCCCGTGAGCCACGGCCCCGGCAAACGACTTGAAATCGTCAGTCTGGACGCGATTCGCCACGTCCTCAAGTGCCTCCACGCGCGTCTTTCCCAATTCCATCTGCCGTAGCATCACGCCGAACTCGACGGCCAGGGGGTTGGTCTTGCTTTCGCTGTTCACATAGTAGCGGATGGAAGCGGAGAAATCCAGTCCTGCGCGCATGGCTGAACCAATCAGGTCAATGGCGAACGGGAGGTTCTTCATGATGGTTTCCTGACGCTTCTGGGCGCCACTTTGAATTGTCATGCTTGGATAGACAAGTCCAAGGACGCCGAAAAGCAGGCCAGTGCCAAGGGAATAATCAAGCCTTTTGCTGACGAACATCATGAAAAGCATGGGGACGAAGGTCCCGAGGATGCAGAAGAGGGCTTCGGCGGCAAAGACATATTCCGGATCCATGGGGATGGCGGCGACGGTCAGCTGCTTTTTTATTTCCTTGGCGCGCTTTGGCTGCATGTTCGCGAGAGTCTTGCCGAGAGTGCCGGCGAGCATTCCCAGAAGGCCGTAGGACAACTTGAGGAAGCCGGGAACGGCGCTCAGGTCCCTGTTCTTGTCGGCTGAACTGCGGTTTTCCAAAAAGAACTGCAGGAAAAGATAGGGGACGAAGACGACGAGAAAGACAATTACGTATGTGATGATATTGGAATTTCCCATGGCTTACACCTCAATCGTCACAATTTTCTTGATGACAAAGTACCCGATGCTGACCAGCAACACCACGATTCCGATGCCGCACCATCCCATGCCAGTCGTGACCATGGGCCTCATCAGCTCCGGATTGATGACGTAGAGAAGGATGAACGCCGCAAGTGGCGCGAGGGACATGGCGATCGCCTCGAATTTGCCTTGGGCGGTCATGTTCTTCAAGCGTTCCTGGAATTCACGGCGACTGCGGATCATATCCACCATTTTGTCCATCACCTCAACAAGACTGCCGCCTGTCTTGGTGGTCAGCCTGATCGTCGTGACAAGGAGGTTCATGTCTTCGCTGGGCATGCGCTGGTTCAAACGCTGCAGGGCGTCTGCCAGTTCCATGCCGAAACGATATTCGCGGAGCACGGTCTGAAGTTCCTCCTGCATGGGGTCGCCGATACGTTTGGCTGTGGCATCCAGAGCTTGCGGAAGCCCAAGACCGGAACGCATGCCGCTGGCCAGCCCCATGGTGAAGTCCAGCAGCTTTGCTTCGAAGAGCTCCTTGCGCTGTGCGGCCTTCCAGCGGAAATAGAGGAGCGGCGCCATCCATCCGATCGTCGCGAATGCTACGGAAACGGGAAGGTAGATGGCAGGATTCAAGACTCCCGCCGTAAGCAGAATCGCCATCATGCCGACGCCTAGGACCAATGCGCCGGAAAAACGCATGGACATTAAACGCTGCATGGTGACGAAGTGCTTGAGCTCCTCGTTTTCAGCATGCCTTTTTTCAAGGTGCTCAAGCGAGACCTTGTATAGCGTGGCAACCAGGAGGAACACTCCCAATGCCACTGCGCCAAAGACCAGCGCATAATTCATTAAGTCCTTCATGTCCATTTTTCTGTTCCTCCACAGAATCAGTTCTTTGGGACAAAGACCGACATGTCCAGCGTCAGACGACCAGTCTTCCGAAGTTCGTCCACAAAGTAGGGGATGTTGCCAGTTGCCGTATGGTGTCCAACGACCTTGCCGTCTTTGTCCAGCCCTTCTTGTTCAAAGGTGAAGATGTCCTGAAGAAGAATGACATCGCCTTCACGTCCGGTGACTTCTGAGATTTGCACGATTTTTCGGGAGCCGTCGGGAAGACGGGTCTGCTGGACAATCAGATCCAAAGCGGACGCGATCTGCTCGCGAATTGCCTTGGACGGCAGCTCGAAGCCAGCCATCATGACCATGTTCTCAAGGCGGGTCAGGGCGTCACGCGGATTGTTGGCGTGGGCAGTCGTCAGGGAACCGTCGTGGCCTGTGTTCATTGCCTGAAGCATGTCCAGGGCCTCCGCGCCACGGCATTCGCCGACGATGATTCTGTCCGGACGCATACGCAGCGTGTTCACCACAAGGTCCCTGATGGAGACACGGCCCTTGCCTTCGATGTTGGCGGGACGAGCCTCCAACGCGACCAGGTTGCGGTGCGAAAGCTTCAGTTCCGCGGAGTCCTCCACGGTGACGACACGCTCGCCTTGCGGAATGAACTGCGACAGAACGTTCAGCAATGTTGTTTTACCAGAACCCGTGCCGCCCGATACCAGAATGTTCTGACGGGATTTGACTGCCTCTTCCAGGAAGAGTGCCATCTCTTTTGTCATGCTTCCGAATTTTATCAGGTCGTCGGTGGTAAGCTTCTTGTCCGCGAATTTGCGGATAGTGACCGACGCGCCGTGAAGAGCCAGCGGCGGAATGATGGCGTTGACGCGGGAGCCGTCGGGCAGTCGTGCGTCAACCATTGGCGAAGCATCGTCAACGTGACGTCCCAATGGCTCCACGATGCGTTGGATGATGGACATCAAATGCTGTTCATTAAAGAAACGCACGCCACTCTCGAAGAGCTTTCCCGAACTTTCTACGAATACCATGTCCGGGCCGTTGATCATGATTTCGGAGATTCTGGGAGAACGGAGCAACGGCGAAATCGGTCCATAGCCAACCAGTTCATCCATGAGCGCCTGGCGGAATAAATCAAGAGGAATGTTGTGTGGAGTCTCATGCCGGCGTTCGCGCAGAACGGCGTCCAAGGCGCGACCGACCTTGTCAAGCATTTCATCATTCGCCGTGTCCTTCAAAGCGTCCTCCGTCAAATTCAGCTTCTCCAGAACGTCTTCATGAAGCGACCGCTTGAGCGCCATGATTTCCGGGGAACAGAGGACCGACGCGTTCTTGAACTCGTCAAGGAAGTTGTTCACCTCCGGAATCGGCGCGGGCGCGGGCGCGGGAACTTCCTGCGCGACAGGGGCGGCCCCTGCCAGGGCGGGGGAAGGCGCGGTGGCGACAGCCCCTGCCTCGTTTTCGTCCTTGTCCGTTACGCGCAGATGATAGGCGCCGATCGTCAAGACGGATTCCAGGGGCAATTCCGTCATTTCGGTAACCTGCGTTTCGTCAACGAAAGTCCCCGCCGAACTGCCTGTGTCTTCAATAAATACAGTTCCGCCAAGGACATGCAGGCGCGCGTGGTGCCGCGAGACCCCGCCCCCTGCCAGCACTACATCGCATTCGGAGTGGCGTCCGATCGTCAGGGAGAGATCCCCTTCCGGTATCTCTTGAATCCCGTAGGTGTTCCCGCTCTCGTCATGGATTACGATTTTCAACATCCGTGCGTCCTTGGCTTTTTATTATAAAAGAAGAAAAAACTTGAAATGGCGAAAAAACGGAGCCGTCTCCGGAAAGACGGCTCCGGGGTGTGGTGAAAATTAGATTCCGAACCAGCGCTTGTACCAGGGTTTGGCTGCGTCTTCCTGTGCCTTCTTTTCTCGTAGATCCGTGGTGCCAGTGCCGTAGACATCGTCCGCGTCTGATTCAAGCGGAATGTTGATCTGGACATCCGTGTTCTGGCCGGCGATGCGCGGACAGACGAGAATCACCAGACGGGTGTCGTTCTGGGAATTGCCGTCCTTCGCGACGAACCACTTCAAGACTGGCGTGTTGCGCAGGATCGGCAGGCCGGAGTTTTGCACGTCCTGGCCGATCTTCTTGGAGCCCGCCAGGACCAAGGTCTTGTCGAGATCGCAGTAGACCACCTGGCTGGTGGAATCGGAACTGCGGGTGTAGGCATCGCCTGTGCCGGTGATGGCGGAGGTGTTGGTCAAATCTAAATCTAATTTGACGCGGTTGGGAGTGACCAGACCGCCCTTGACCTTGATGGTCAGGCCGTAGTCCATGTCCTGGAGGCTGCCGTTGTCATTGCCGGAGACTTTCACGGAAACCGTGCCGCCGGTGTGAAGCGAACCGCCTTTGCCATCGTGGTTGGTAAAGCTGACGTAGCCGGCGTTGTAGGTGCGGCTGATGCCGTTCTGCGCCAGGAAGGAGACCGTGCGCTGCATGTTGGCGCCGAAGGTGATGCTGGCGTCGCTGTTCTTGCGGCCTGCGATTGCGTCATAAAGCCAGTTGAGGCCCAGGACGCCCTCGGGAGCGCCGGTGCCGGCGTTGCGTGCGTCGGATTCGTTGACGGCAACGTACACGATATCCACGCAAAGCTGTGTCTGGACAACACTCAGATTGATGATGCCGCGGATCTTGCCGCTGTCGGGGGAGGGGGTGGCGCCGCTGCAGTCCAGCCAGGTCTGCGTGCTCAGAATCTGCTGGACCTTGCCGATGGACTCGTTGCTGCACAGCTCGCCGCTGAGGATAAGCGCTTCTGGCTGCAGTTTCATGTCCAGCTGGCCGAGCTCGGCCTTCTGGCCTTCCGCCACGAATTCGAAGCCTTCGTCAATCAGCATCTTCTTCAGGTTGAGAAGAGTCTCAGGGGTGGGACGGAAGACGGCAAAGGAATGGACTGTGTCGCCGTAAAGCGGCAGAACCTTTTGCAGAAGCGCCCAGTTCGTCGGATTGCTGACCGTGCCTTTGATGACAATGTAGTCTTGGTTGATGGAAATATCCAGTTCAGGAAGGTTCTCCAGATCGTTGCGGAGACGCTTCAGGATATTGCCGATATTGCCTTTGACGGAAATGCTGTAGTCAACGCTGACGCCAGCTCCTGAAACCGTAAGATTACATTCGCCGATGGCGACGCCGACAACGCGCAATTGCTGCTTGTTGACTTCTTCGACGGTAACCTTGCCCTTGGAACTGACGCGATAGGATTCCAGGGCAAACGGCAAGTCAATCACCTTGACTGCGCCGATTGTCAGGCTGAATTTCTCTTGTTCTGCCCCGAAGGCGGCCAGGATGCCCAGGCAGAGGGCGAGAAGGAATGTTTTTACTTTCATGGTCCGATTACTCCTTTATTTCAGAGGGAACAGCGGGAATTTGAATCTGGTTCAGGCCTTCTGCAAGTTCGGTGAGAGTGCGATCCTCGTAAATTCCACCGTCCATGCGGTTCATTGCCTTTGTGTCGTTGGTCTTGCGAAGCAGCGGGAACAGATCCGCCTGCTGCTGGATGGCCGTCAGGGCCAGCGCTTGCTGAGGCGGAAGGGAAAGAAGAACGCCATTGCCGGTGAGCTCCAGAATGCGGACGCGCGGGAAGATGACGGTGGTGACGTTGCGCTGAATCACTTCGGTTCCGGCATCCACATCCTTGCCCTTTTTCACTTGCTGCTGCAGGCGGTAGGTGCCCACGATGGCGATTTCATCACCAGGCTGGAGCATCTTGACCAGCGTGCTGTCGGCAAATGCCACGGGAACGCCCCATTCGCCATCGCCGATGATATTGCCCTTGCTCATGGTCACGCCGCCGACATCCGACAGAAGAACATAGTCGCCCTTGGCGACAGAATGTACCAGTTTCTGGCCGATGACCATGTTTCTGTTCGCCCACTTGATGTGCTGTTTGGGCAGTGACGAAACCGCCACGGAACGCGGGTTGATAAAGCCCTCGGAGAGCGCTTCGCCAGGTTCCAGCATACGGGATGCGGCAACGACGTCAACGCGCTGTTCTGCGTTGTCGACCTTTCCTGAAATGGTGCGGCTGACGGCGAAAACAGCCAGAAGTCCCAGCACCACTGCTACAATCAAGGGAATGATGTTTTTCATTTTGGTTCTTTTGTTTTCAAAAATTTTACATGCCGATGCCTGCGTGTTTCTTGATGAAGCCCAGCTGTCTGGTGTAACGCCACATGACCAGACCGGTGTTGATGTCAGCCATGTCGATGACGAAGGTTCTGACGACATCCTTGCGGCTTCCGTCAAGGGTCAGGTTGGAGATGATTTTGGGCCTCATGACCAGCCGTGCGGCAATCAGGGTGCCTTGGCGGGCCACGGTCTGCTGATTGAAATTGGGATCCATGGCCAGACCTCTGGAGTTGGCAATGGACGCGGTGCGGTCATTGCCTTCGGCGAGAGTCACATCGACATAGCCGGCATTGAAAAGCGCGTCGTTGAGAAGGTCGGTCAGTTGGTCCACATTCAGGTCGGGATCGTCCGTGTCATTCACTGCCTGGGCAAGTTTGAGGACAGGTCGGGCGAATTCGTCTTGCATCTCGATCTTGTATTTCTGCAGAAATTCCCGGAAACGGGGATTGCTCATGGCGTCGTCAATGGCTTCCTGGGCTACCAGTTTCATCTCTTCTGCGGAAACCGTGCGCGTATTGCGGATGCCGGTGTTGGTTGTGCTTGGATCATAAAGCGTTGTGGAAGCGCAGCTTCCGAGAAAAAACGCCACGATGGAAAGCAGGGGCGGGATAAAGGATTTCATTTTTTCTCCGTAGTATGGGGTAGAAGTTATGAGGGGATGAAAAAAGTCGATGTTGTTAGTTGAGAGGCAAAACCTGGAATGCGACATTCCGGGGATTCATGGCATTGACGTAAATGATGGCAGAACCGCAGGAGTCCAGGAGGGTGAGTTGAACAGGGGAGGAAACTGCACCTTGATTCAGGTTGATGGTCAGGGTCCGGTCTGACGGCATAGGAAGCTGGGCGAGCTGGTATTCCTTGGGAAGGAGATTCCAGCTTCTGGTGTCTGCTGTGTTGAAAAGCGCCTGGTAGGTTTTCCATGCGATAGTCGCCGATGCTACGAGCAATTCGTCTGTCGCGCTTTTTTGATGTTTGTGGCGAATTGCCGCTATGGTGGCCTGATAGGCGGCTTCTTTTACAAAAACGCCGATGAGGGTCCGGATGAGAAGGCCTGGCATTCGCATTTGGAATTCCTGGGCGAGAATGGCATCCATGTCAGCCAGGGGGGAAGTAATGTAGGTCGCGCCATCGGCCTGGATGGAAAGATTCGTCAGATTCGCGGGATGGAATAGGCAGACAGGCCAGGCAATCATGATGGGGAAATAGATTTGCATCTCTTCAAAAGAGGCGCTCAGGTCGTGGCCCAGCAAGATATAGACGCAATTGTCGTCGAGGGGGAAGCTGAACGGCTGGACTGCGGAGAGTTCTGGTGGGATTTCTCTGCCAGCCTGGAGCAGGGCAGTCACATAATATTGCTGCGCTAAGGGAGAATTGGGCATGGCCTGGTAGAGACGGGAGAATTCAATGGAGGCATTGTCCCAGGTGCCATCGCGTAGAAGCGCCAAGCCGGAAAGGAAAAGTGACGCGGGATTGAGGAAATTTCCATATCCCCTATGGGCAACCTGAGTGGTTTGCTGCTGGCTGGCTACGTAGGCGGCGTTGCGTTCGTCCTTGAGATAGGCGTCGTCTTGAGCTTTAGCTAGGGAATCTGCGTTTTTTTCTTTTGCCTGGTCAAGTTGCTTCTTTTCCGCCTCGAAAAATTTCTGATAGTCGTCTTGGATTTTCTGATGTTCTTCCCGAAGACGTTTCGCCTGTGCGCGGAAGGCGCCTTCGTTGCCTGTCCCCAGATAGGCAAGGGCCTTGTAGAGACCAATGGCGACACGGTCGCGGCACCAGCCCCGGTAGGGTAGTGCGTTTACATTCGTAAAGGCAGAAAGCATTTCGTCGCCTGTGTCGCGCAGGCTGACTGTGGCACGGTCGTCATAGTTTTCGATAAGCTCTTCGCAACGGCGGAAATCATTCAGGGAAGCGCCAAAATCCCCTTGGAGGAAATGGAGGCTCCCGCATTCCAGGAGCCATACCAGCTCATCTCCCGTGCCAGCAGTCTGCTGGTGTTTCTTCTGGGCATAGGCCAAGGCTTCCGGAATGTTTCCCGCATTGAAATTTTCCATCATGGCCTGTTTCTGCTGCGAGGAGGTCGTAATGGTAGAACACCCCGTCCCCAAAAGGAAAAGCATGGCTATGAAAATTGGGATAGGGGAGAATTTCATGTCAGGAGAAAACACGGAAACGGATTTCCCGAAAGATTGCACCTTGAGGTTTTTCCTTCTTGCGGCCGTGCAGGCAGCACAAGCAATCTTTCGGGAAGGCATGGTGGCAGAAGATGGAAGAGCTATTCTCCTTTCTGCTGTTGCTTGGCGGCAAGATTCTGGAAGAGCCCGGGCAGGATGTTTTCACAGACAACGCTGCGAATCAGGAATTTTCCGTAGTCTTCGGTTGTCCAGGTTGCCGTGGCCATGGGATCAAGGCCATTGAAATTGGCCCGTGCCTCAAAGGGCTGGACGACGAGGGTTTCGCCGGTGGAGGTGTTGATGACCCGCAGGGTTCCAGACATGACACCGGTGAAAATCACGCCAGTGTAACCCGTTTCGGGAACCTGGAATTGCTGGCTGACAATTTCGAAACGGTCAATGCTGGCACGCAACAGGTTCTTGACTTCCAAATCCTTGCCGATCTTCACGTAGGTCCTGGGCTCGCATTCCTCCAGAGAGGCGATGCCGTTCTTGGCGAGGTAGGCGCTGACGGACTTTAGGTTCTGCAACGAAACATTGTTGGCGAGAAGGCTGCTTTCCAGGATGGTGTTGAACTCATTGGCGAGATAGGCAGGTGCGTTGGGGGCGGTGACAATGGAGTTCAAAAGGGCAGAACGATCCATGGCCTTCTTGTCGGAACACAGTTTTTCCACCGCCCATTCCAGCTGGTCGCCTAGTTCGTCCAGGTCCTTGCAACGGAGGGTAACGGTCCGCATGGGATCAATGACTCCCGTGGAGGATTCCATGATGCGCATGGTGCAGTTGACTTTGGAACCGAATTTTCCGATTTCAGAAATCAAAAGATACTTCACTGTGTCCAATTGACCCAGCTTGGCTCGCTGGACGGAGTTCAGGTTCACAAGGTCGCTGCTGGTTGTCAGGCCGATTTCGGTCATCATCTGCTGAAGCGCGGCTCGGCTGACCAGGGCGTATTTTGACGCCCCTTTCGAGGCGACCATTTCTTCCAGCATGCCCCAGAGCATGTCGCCTTCTTCTTTCTGGATTCCGGATTTGACGGAAGGCTCTGCAATGGCAAGCTTGTCAATGCCAAAAGCGGAGAAAGTGCAAAGCAATGCGAAAACCGCCGCGAAAAGAATTTGCTTTCTCATGGTGAATCCCTCCCAAATGACGTTAGTTCATCTCGTTGGTGATAGCTTTCTGCTGCAAAGGCTTGCAGAGATCGTAGAGTTCCTCGGCCGCCTGTTCCAGCGCCGAGGTCATCAGATTCTGGAAAATGTTGTTGTCAAACTGCTCCACGCTAATGGGGCGCTGCTCTTTATAGGATCCGGTGTAGACATTGCTGAAAACCGTATGGCCTGCCATAAGATCCACCATCTTCACGATGACATCCAGCTGGCAGAGGGTGGTCTTGGTCTCAATGCCATAGCCTTTGAAGGAGTTTTCCCGTGTGCGGATGTCGGAGACTGTGCAGTAGATCACATGGGTCGTGTCAGTCATGGCGGCTAGCTTTTTTGTGAAATCTTTGGGAAAATCCGGCTCGGACTGCAGTTTCAGGACGGCTTTTTTCAACAGCGCTGGATCCTTGCATCCAAAAATGTCACTGTGACGTCCAAGATAGGCGCTGAGATAGTCGGCACCGATGATGGCAGGGCGCGCCGCGCCGTTCAGATTCTTGCGGAAAAGCTCCTTCTGTGCATTCCACTTGTCTGCGCGCTCCGAGGCATTTTCGTTTGCCTCAAGTAACTTGACGAATCCTTGCATAATGCTGTGGATGGACTTGCGGTCGTTTTCGTCCAGGGCCTTCATTTCGTCGGAATCCGCCACACGCATCTTTGCTAGAGCATCCGCGCCGATTTTGTCTGTCGTCTGGAATTCCATGACCGCGACTTTGATGAAGGGTTTCTTCGTTGTTGTCGTGGTGGTCGTGGTCACCGTTGTTGTGGTGGTCGTGCTGATTGTCTCCTGCGCTGTTCCTATCAAGGCAAGGCAAGAGAGCAGAATAGTTCCCAGTAGGGTACGCATGTTTGAAACCTCCATGAATTTAGAATTCCCAATTGAATCCGCAGGACACGCCATGGGTCTTTTCGTGGGAGGAACCCTGGAACCCGTAGCCGAACAGAAATTCAATGCTTCCCCAGTTTGCATTCATGCCAAGGAAGGCACTGTAGGTGAGAGCATCCAGAACGCGGGATTTTTCAGATGCGCTGTAGCCGTTTGCGCGCAGTCTGGTTTCGACCTTTGTGTCGCCGCAGGCAGGTTCCAGGCAGAGGTCGAGAACTGGGCGGACGCTGAAGCCGCTCCGGCAGTCGAATTTCTTGTCGAATTTGATGCCCACGGGAAAACGCACGACATTCTGCTTGTCGGTGTCACAGGTGAAGCCGCGGGCGATGCGGTATGAATCAGAATCAACTAGAGCGTAACGGACGCCCACGTAGGGACGGATGGCGACGGCCTGGGTTTCCAGGGTGTATTCCGCGAGGGCGAAGGCCGAATAGGTATTGGTGTCGCAGGAAGCGGAATGACGTTCCAGTATGTTGCGTATCTTAAGGTCGTGTTCATCGCGGAAATAGCCGGCGCCTCCATAGAGGCGGAGCTCATCTGCCTGCCAATCGGCATATAGGGTGAGACCGAAGAAATCACTCTTTTCGTCAGAACTGCTGTTCTTGTCCCGATAGGTGGATTTGCTATGTCCGCCACTGAAACTGGTTCCCAAAACCAGATCGCCGAAGGGAAAATCAATGCCAAACGCGCTGCCAGTGGAATTGGCGCGTGAGTGAATGCCATCGCCTAGGCCATGGGTGCTGCTGTGCCGGAAGAATGGGGCAATCCAGACGGCAGTGTCTTCGCTGTTTTGGCGGTTGTCCAGGTGTTTCTTGACTTCCCCTTCTGCACTGTCGGCGTTTTGCAGGGCAAAGAGTTGGTGTGCGCCATTCCATGAAGCGGAGAGGAAATCTTCCTGTTCGTCGGTGTCTTGGTTTTGGGGAAGGTTGGGGGGGACGGGATTCCAAGGCAAAGCAGGAGCGTTTACTGGATAATTGGCTTTGCCAGCCTTTCCGTCCGTAAGCCTATATCCGATTGTTCCCCCTGCCTGGCAAATTGCACAGGTGAACATCGCACATGCCATACTGGCAACAAAAAAAAGGCTTCTGGAAAAACTTTGCATTTTTCTCTCTTCAAATTCTCTTTGAGTCTTTATCTGGTGAAAATCATTTTACTATAGCACGCCGTAAGTACTTTGGAAAAACGAAAAGTGCTTTTTTGTAGGTGTTGACAACCTAGATACGCTTTTGGAATATGATTTTCTAAAGAGATTTGAACGATTCGTTTTTTTTTTGACGTGCCCTGCGTGCCCTGCGCGCCCTGCGTGCCCTGCGTGCCCTGCGCGCCCTGCGTGCCCTGCGTGTCGGGTTGGGAAATGCAGGAGATATGTGTTACATTAGGTGAATCCTGTTTTCTGCAATTCAACAAAACAAAAGAAAATGCAATGAAAAAGTCTCTTCTTTCTCTGTGTATGGGTGCGTTGGTGTTTTTAACTGGTTGCTGTACGCATTCCCAAGGGGCAGCCTCTGGGGAAATGCTCAATAATGCGGGGACCTCCTATGCCAGGGACGCCTTGCAGGGCCTGGTTGATTCCGGCAGTCTGAATGGCGCCATTTGCATCAATTTCAAAGACGGTTTGCAGGAGATGGCCTGCATAGGGTACGCCGATTTGGAGACAAAGCGCCCCATTTCCCTTGACGACCATTTCATGCAGTGCTCGCAAACCAAGGGGTTCTGCGGTATCTGCATCGCCATGCTGGTGGAAGAAGGCAAACTCAATCTGGACGATCCGGTGGCCGATTATCTTCCGGAGTTCAAGACTCTCTGGGTGCGCGAATCCGGCAACGACGATGTCCAGACATTGGTGAAGGCGAAGAACACCATGACTGTCCGCATGTGCCTCAACCATACGAGCGGCACGCCACCCGAAATGCCCAATTTTCAGGAAATGGGTGGCATTGCCCGCCGCATGCCCTTGCGTTCCGTTGCGGCCATGGCGGCAGCCATGCCTCTCCTCTTCGAGCCTGGAACCCAAATGAAGTATTCCGATGTCGGCATTGACATTGGGGCTGCAGTTGTAGAGAAAATCACAGGAATGCGTTGGGAGGACTTCCTCCAGGAGCGCGTTTTGGGTCCGCTGGAAATGACGGAAACCACATTCTGGCCAAATGAAAAGCAGTTGGCAAACAGAATCAAGCTGTATACCGTTACCAAAGGACAGCCTGTCGCTCTTCGTAAGTTCGACCCTCTCTTGCAGGAGCCTTACGGCGATGACCGTGTCTTCCCCTCAGCAGGAGGAGGGCTCTGGACCACTGCCCGCGATCAATACAAGTTCTATAAGATGCTCATGAATCTCGGTGTCGGCGACAATGGCGTCCGTATTCTCAAGGAAGAGACGGTCAAGTCCTTGCTGGCCGTCTCCACCCGTCCGAAAGGTTTGGGGGGCTATTCTCTGGGATTTGATGCGCCGGAAGAGGACACTGAGGAGGCGCTATTTGGACACGGCGGCGCCTATACGACCAACTGCTATGTCAACTGGCATAAACGACTTCTGCGAATGCTTGTTCTTCAGGTTACCGGCGATGCTTGCCTTGATGTTTTCAAGACGGCGAGAGAGGCCGCAAATCGGTTCTTCGAGAATGCCTGCGATCCAAACGCAGGAGTAGAGTACACGAATAGATTGGAATAGTATTTCCGACGGGTCCGACTTGTCCGACCCGTCCGACCCGTCCGACCCGTCCGACTTGTCCGACTTGTCCGACTTGTCCGACCCGTCCGACTTGTCCGACTTGTCCGACCCGTCCGACTTGTCCGACCCGTCCGACTTGTCCGACCCGTCCGACTTGTCCG
>JAKSPB010000003.1 GCA_024405215.1 Lentisphaeria bacterium
AAAAACTATACAAAAACTATACAAAAACTATACAAAAACTATACAAAAACTATACAAAAACTACCAAGTGTATTTAGGGTCAAAGAGATCTTCGCCGATGGTTGCGATCTGGGTAAAGTCATCCAGATTGTGCCGGATGATGTAGTCCATGTAGGAAGTGAAGATCCGTCCTTTCAGGAGATATCCGGCAGGTGTCATGTGCCCGTTCATGAAGAATTTCTTTGTAAAAGCTTCATCGACGACAGGCCCATTCTGGTATAAATCCATGAAATAGACGAAGCGCATTTTCTGGGAAAGTTCCTGAAGGAAAGTCTGGATTTTCCTGAAATATGGCAGGCGTTCTTCTTCCAGCTTCATAAGGCTGAGCACCAGGAAGATTCGGCATCGTGGGCTGATTTCACGGTAGCGCTGGAGAATGGTAGCGTAATATCCCATGAAAGTTTTTTTATTGTTGTGGTAGTCCTGGAAGTCGATATCATCCCAGGTGCCGAATTCCACTTCTCCGCAAAGCATTTGGCTGATGTCGTTGCATGCCAAAGTAACAACGTACGCATTGCAGGCCAGTTTCCGGTCCCAAAGGCCATGTCCATTTGCAAAAGTCTCTACATATTCCATGGCGCTCATTCCGCCACGGGTGAAGTGGCGCACCTCATTTCCGGTCACCCGTCCGAAGTAGCTCAGCCAGGAATACTCGAATTTGTCAATGCAGTAGCGTTTGTCCTGGGCATCAAAAATTTCGATTTCGCCAGAATCCAGGCTGTCGCCCACACAGGCCACGCTCCGCAGAATACCGCAGTAGCCGCCATCCACTGCCAGATGCTCCAGGGACTTCTCTGCCGGATCGTCATAGAAAAATTCGTTCAGGTTCATGGAATAAACTCTTGGCAGGAATGCCGTTATCAAGTGTGTTGTGATTACACCAGAAGGCGCATGCCTTCAAATGGTTCGTCCTGATGATTTAACATAGCACGTTTTTTCTCCTCAATATTCGAGCCTTTTGCAAAAGGCTCGTTCTTGACGGTGTTTTTTGCATCGGGAATGTCCCGGGCGGTTCCGGCAGATACTCCAGGGCTTTACTGCACATCAATTTTTTGCTGATGATTCCATTTTGGCTTTATTCCTGAATATTCTATGCTATATTATTCTTATAAAATTGCATTGAATAACAAAAAATTCTAATAATATGAACAAGGTTTTTCAAAAACAACCACTCCCAGAACCCCTTCCCCGCGTTTTTCGTGAAGTCGTCAACTGGCGTGACCTGCATTTCTATCAGAAGGCGGAAGTGCTCTACCAGATGACGGTGTTTTTCTGTCGGCGATTCCTTTTCCTGGGAGATCGAACCATTGACCAGATGACCCAGGCGGCACGTTCCGGAAAGCAAAACATCGCCGAAGGAACAGAAGCGGGGAAAAGTTCCACAGAGACAGAATTGAAGTTGCTCAATGTAGCCCGTGCCAGTTTGGTAGAATTGCGTATTGATTATCAAGACTATCTTCAATCACATCATCTTTCTCAATGGTGCTTCGGGAATGAACGCTTGCAGAAGCTGCATAAATATGGATTAAGCCATAATGCCTTGTCTGATTACGAACCTCATTTCTCGAAATGGACAGCTGAGGAGTTTTGCAATGTCGGCATCACCCTCTGTTTTCAAGTTGACACTATGATGAACCGTTATATGGCATATCGGGAAAAACTGTTTGTGACCGAGGGTGGCATTCGGGAAAGAATGTATACGGCTCGAACTGGCTATCGATCTGCTACGAAACAGCAGGTGCTTGCTTTGGAACAGGAATTGGCCGAGGTTAGAAAACAGCTGGCACAGGCACAGGATACCATTGCTCAATTGAAGCAGGAATTAGAAAATAGATAGTTTCTGTATAGTTTCTGTATAGTTTTCCCCATTGGGGCAATCCGAACTAGGGTAGGCCTTTTCCCCTATCTATCACTATCCACAAACTATAGCCACTATCCACAAACTATCCTATCACTATTCCCCAATTCCCCACTATCCACAAACTATAGCCACTATCTACAAACTATCCTCCGCTATCCGCAAACTATCCTATATTATCTCCATGAAGCATTTTCTCCTAGCACGATATCAACTGCCCGATGACGCGTTCCTCCTGCGGGAAATTCGCGGAATCGTCCAGAAGGCCATTGCGCGCGGGCACAGGCTTACGTTGCTCACGCACGAAACGATTTCTTTGGACGCCCTTCCCGCAGGCCTGGAAATTCAGAAGGTCTCCGGAAACCGTAGGGATTTCGCCCGTGTCTTCCAGGCACTGTGCGACAAAAAGGAATTTACCTGTACTTTTGCCCTGGACCCATTGCCTGGCGCAGACTTCTGCCAGCCGGACGATCTTCTGTTGCATCCGTATGCCTCTCGGCGGCGCACCTGGAATCTATTTTCAGAGAAGTATTTCCAATACAAGCAGGAAGAACTTCTCTGCCGTGCCCCTGCCAAGACTTTGATTTTTTGCGCCAGCGAACTTCAGAAGCTGGCGCTCCGTGTGCAATATGGCGTGCTGCCGCAGCGTATCCGAATGTTGCCGCCCATGCTGGACGACATGACCAGCCAGACTGCCATCGCTGCGGATGCTTCCGCGAAACTCCGGCAATTCCTCCGCTGCGAAGATGACACGCTTCTTGTCCTGTATTTTGTCACGCCTCATGCGGAAATGGAGATTCGCCGCTGTTTGAATGCCATGGCCATCATGCCGGAGGCCCTTCGGGACCGCTGTTGTTTTCTGGCTGTTGGCGAACTGGGGGACAGCGGCCTGGAATTTCTCCGCCATATTGCCCAGGCGGTTCATTTCCCGATTGGCCAGTTGCGCTTCCTTCCCAAGACAGACGACCGCATGTTGCTTCTCCAGACGGCTGCGCTTCTGTTGCAACCGTCTGAGGACGACTATAGTGGAAATGATCTCATAGACGCATTGGCATGTGGTCTGCCTGTCATCTGCACGGCCGGAAATGGATGCAGTCCCTTTGTGCAGACTTCCGGTTGTCCTGTCGTGCCTGTTCCTTTTGATCAGGAAATCTTCCAGGAAGCCCTGGCATTCACTCTTCCCAAAGCGGAACTCCTCCGGAAAATGCTGGAGAACCGGGCTAGGAAGTTCCCGCAAAAATCCCGCTCCTCCGCCATTCTCGACCAGCTTGAGAATTTTTCTTCCTCCAACGATGTGCTTTTTTCCGAGGGGGAGATTCAGGAAATCGTCACCTGCCATCTGGAGCAAACGGGGGCAAAGACGGCGTTGAAACGCGACCGGAAGCGAGATATCTCCCGTGTCGCCTTGGCTGACAAGCCGCCGGTCATTGTCAAGGAGTTCAAAAGACTCCATTGGTGGGACGGGGGACGGCACCTCCGACGTTGCCAGGCGGGCACCGCGCTACTGCGGTTCCTGACGCCGCAGTGCCTTGCCAGCGCCACTCATCCTTCCACCCAGAGTTCTTTCCTGCTCTTCCGAGACTGCGGAACCGGCAATTTCTGCAACGAGGACTATTTCGACAGGCTGGATCTCAAGAGCCTCTATGCTGCCTGTGGCGCACTGCTGGCCTTCCTTCATGTGGCGGGAATCTACCACAAGGACACCAAACCCGCCAATTTCGTCCTCAATGAGAATTGCCAGGACGAATGTCCGCACCCTGTCTGCCTGGTAGATTGCGACAACGTCCTTCGTTATCCACTGCCATTCCCCCGCCATTGCCGTATCCATAATCTGGCGCAATTCATTGCGGGAACCGGCAAACTGGCCCGGACGGATCAGGCGCGCTGGGTTATTCTCATTCGCGCCTTCCAAGATGGCTATAATCGCAATTCCCTGCTCACGCAGCCAGAATTGAAGGAATTGTGGCGTGATTTCTGGCTTTTCCTTGCTGCCGGAAAGCACGTGGAATACAATTTGCCGTTTTCTTCTGGCGGCACGGATTTGCAAATCCTCCGGAAAAGCTTACATTAACGACGTTTTCTCTAATTTAGATTCTTTCAGAGCGGGTGTAGCATAATGGTAATGCACTGGCTTCCCAAGCCAGCTACGTGGGTTCGATTCCCATCACCCGCTCCATTTTTTTGTCCACGAGGCTTCTGCAAAAGCCTCCCATGTCCTTAAAAAACAGGAAGTTCCCTATCATGGCCATTCGCAAGTCCGCTTCTTCTCAAGTCAAGCTCAAGGTCGCTCTTCTTGGTTTCGGCGGCATGGGGCATTTCCATGCCACGCAGTATGCCGACCAGAAAGATTGCGAATTGATCGCCATCGTTGACAAGGATCCCCGGAAATTCCAGCAGCTGGCCGCCAAGATCAACTTGGGAGAAAGTGGCGATGTCTCCCTGAAAGGCGTCCATCAGTATGCCTCTTACGAGGAAATGATGACTGTGGAAAAGCCTGACATGGTGGATATCTGCCTGCCCTGCGACCTTCATGCCGAATACGCCATTCGCGCCCTTCAAGATGGTTTGCATGTCCTCTGCGAAAAGCCCATGGCACGTTCCGTCAAAGAGGCGGACCAGATGATCGCCGCAGCAAAGAAGGCCAAAAAGAAGCTGATGATTGCCCAGTGCCTTCGCTTCGACCCCGTCTATGGGGCCTTCAAGAAAATCCACGACAGTGGAAAGTATGGCAAGCTGCTTCGGATGCAGGCGCAACGTCTCAGCGAGGCAGCCAAGGGCACAGAAAACTGGTATCGTGACGCAAAGCGTTCCGGCGGCGCCGTCCTGGACCTCCATCTCCATGACGTGGATTTCCTGCAATACCTCTTTGGATCCATTCCAGGATCCGTTTCCACTACCGGCGTTTTCACTGCGGGGACGGGACGCGCCAGCGGCGGACTGGATGAACTGCTGACGCACTACGACTTCGGCAACGGCGCATTGGTCGTCGCCGAGGGATCCTGGCTTTATCCCCAATGGTTCTGCAACCTCTCCGCCGTCTATGAGAAGGCGACTGTTTATCTGGAAGGCAACAAAATCACCATCTACCAGCAGGACAAGAAGAACCAGGTGAAGGAGATCAAAGGCAAGAAGAACGGCTACTGGGAGGAAATCGCCTACTTCGCCAAATGCGTCCTCACGAAGAAGGACCCGGTGCAGTGCCTGCCGGAAAGCACCCGCGATTCTATCCGCATCGCATTTGCCGAGGAAAAATCCGCAGCAGAGCGCAAAATCATCAAACTTTAATCTTTTTTGCCTTTTCACGGCAAACACTTTCTACATTTTTTTGCACAACATGCAGAAAGGTGCTACATTATGGCGTTTTCCAGCCCGGATGTCCCGATGGTTCCCCATTGGTAAAAGCCGTTTGCGGGTGCTCGCCAGGCGTCTCGGCCAGCGAGGCGAAGAGGCGGCACGGGAATTTCTGGAAGACGCCGGCTACGAGATTCTCTGCAGAAACTGGCGGGCCCCGAGAAATCTGGGCGAGCTGGATATCGTCTGCCGGGACGACGCCGGGACGCTCTGCGTCGTGGAGGTCAAGACCCGGCGTTGGCGGAAGGCTGAAGAGCCTATGCCGCACCCCGTCTTCGCCGTCAATCCTGAAAAGCGTCGCCGTTTGCGGCGCACAGTTTCCGCCTATCTGGGCGCGCTGGGGAACCCTGCAATCCCCCTGCGATATGATGCCATCGAAGTCTGGGCGAATGTCCAAGGACAGCCAGTCATGCTACGGCACTGGCCGGATTTATTCGCCGGAATCTCCCGTTATTCTCTACAGAGTTTCCACTAGATTCTGAACCGCTATCCACAGCAGTTCTATTTTCCCCTTTCTCAAGTTTTATTTTTTCAATCCTCCCGTATTTTTTTTAATACCACCCACCCAAAAACCTGAAAAGCTTAATTTTTTCAGCATTTCCCAACCCCTTAGTTATCACGACTATGACACAGAAATCTCAGCAACTGGCCCTGTTGATCGACTATGACAACCTGATGGGCTTTAGCAGCAAGGCTGAAGGTGATCTCACCCGCAATTATTCTCACCAGGATGTGGTCGCCTATTTGGAAAGCCACTATGGTCCCGTGGTCTTCTGCAAGGCATACGGCGACTGGAGCGGTCCCCGCACACGCCACACTATCACTGATCTTTCCAAGAGCGGCGCCGAGATGCAGTTCATCCCCCGCACTCCTACCAACGCCATCCGTGTCCCCGGCTATGCAGCCGTCTGCATGGGCTTGGATGCCCTCGATGAAATCAACCGCAACGCCAATCTGGGCGGCGTGGTCTTCGGTACCAATGACCTGGCGCTGCTGCCCTTCGTGAGCCGCATTCGCGCCATGGGGAAGAGCGTCTACATCCTCGGTCCCGAAGCCGCCAGCGCCGCCGCGCTGACCCGCGTGGCCGACGAGTTCATCGCCACTGTCGAAGGCACCAGCGCCGCCGCTCCTCGCGCCAAGGCCCCCAACGCCTCTGACAAGTCCCAGGTCCTCTATGTGATCAAGAGCCTCCTGGTCAACGGGGAAATGCCCATGGACCAGCTGGAGGAGAAAGTTCAGGGGCAGTTGCCCGAGTTCACTCCCGCCGATTTCGCCTGCTCTTCCTTCGAGGAGTTCCTGCGTAACATCGCCAATACCACCGTCAAGCTGACCAAGAGCGAAGACGGCAGTGCCGTTACCGTCGGTCTGGGCAACTGCCACAATGCCTCCGCCTATTCCGATGAGGAACTTGCCAATTTCGATTTGGCGCAGTATATGCAGGCCACTCGCTGGCACATCACCGATGGCGACATCCGTGACAAGGTTCTCCACAACATCTACGTCATCTTCTCCGAGAAGGGCCGTGAGATGAGCAACGAGGAGCTCCGCAATACCGTGGATCCTGAGCGCGTGGTGGAAGACCGCCCCTGGCAAGGTACCATCTGGTCCCTGATCTTCGGCGCCTGCCTTTGGGAGAACCCCAAGACCAGCAACCAGCCCCAGAGTCGCCGACTGCTTTCCCTCTTCCGCACGGTCACCAGCGAAGACGAATTCCTGGTCCGTTACTACACCAGCCTCTTCAAGAAGGCCTTCGAGGATCGTCCTAGCCTGACTCCCCAGGAGTGCGCCGAGCTGATGCATCCCGAAAACGTGGAAGGCGCCCTGCCGCTCTTCGAGCGTGTCTTCCAGGCCCTCCGCACCCCAGTGGTCCCCAAGGTTCCCACCGCAGCTCCCGCCGGTGCCCACAAGTAATCTGAATCCGATATTGCAACTCTCTTGCGAGACTCTGGCATACCAGGGGCTCCAGGAGGGACTTCGGGATAAACTGGAAACGGCTTGTCGCGAATATCACCATCTGCGCCCGCAGGATCCGCCTTGGCGTGTGACCTCTGCGCGGCGCTCTCTTTTTACCCAGGCGGCGGAAATGGCCGCCATGACGGCGGAACAGCTCCGCGGACTCTATTGCCACGGCGGCATTCCTTCTTACGTGGAGGAACTGATTCAGGCCATGCCGCTTACTCCCGAAGGGGCTTATTCCATTCTGTGTCACCGCGGTGAGGGATATATCTCCAAGCATCTATTCGGTGCCGCCGTGGACTTGGCGCCAGACCGTATCCTGGACCAGAAGTTGTTCCGGGAACTCGTTGCAAAATATCGTCTGACGTTATTGGATGAACGCCAGAATGGCATCCCCTGCTTCCATCTCGCCGATCCTGACGCGGAAATCAGGATTGTACGAGAATAGGCAAAGAAAATCGCTTCCTTGCTCTTGTTGAAGAAATCCAGGGAACAAAAAAGCCGCCGAGTGAAATCACCCGGCGGCTTTTGCTAGTCAGAGCCTAGTCAGCGATTAGAAGCTGTAGGCCATGCCAACGCCGTAGCGGACGTTGAAGGCGCTGCTGACGGAGCTGGCCTTCCAGACGTCGCGGACGCCCTGTTCCAGGGCCCAGCCACCGTCGACGTAGGTGGTGGCGTTCAGGTTTTTGGTGATGGCGTAGGAGAGAGAAGCCTTGAGTTCCAGGGAGCTGAAGCAGTCGTGCTGCACGCCATAGGAGTTCTTGGCTTTCTGGTTGCCGCAGTAGAAGACCTTGGTGGAGAGTTTGCTGCTCAGCTTCTCGTTGAATTTGTAGCCGTAGGCAACTTCCAGCCAGCCGTAGTTGGTGTAGTGCTTCAGGTCATAGCGCCAAGTGGCGGCGAGCTTCAGGGAGTGGTCCTGCAGGTTCTCGTTGTTCTTGAACAGGTTGTCCAGGCTGATGGTGGTATCAAGGGGATTGTCGTGCTTGAAGTAGGCCTTAGGATAACGGAAGTACTTCCAAGCCACATCGAAGGTCACATCGGAGAAATCAAGTTTCTTGTAGGTGTAGCTGTAGCCGACGACGTAGTCGATTTCCTCGGCACGGCCGCGACGGTTGTTGTCATAGCTGTAGCTGCCGTGGTCGGGGCGGTTGAAGTGGTTCA
This sequence comes from Lentisphaeria bacterium, assembly GCA_024405215.1. GTDB lineage: Bacteria > Verrucomicrobiota > Lentisphaeria > Oligosphaerales > Oligosphaeraceae > UBA1724. Next base: position 8,366 of record JAKSPB010000003.1, read on the forward strand.
GGTCCATGGCCGCCCACAGATCCAGGTAGAGACCGCAATCCCAGGCAGCGAAGGCATCCAGGAAAGCGCAGGGATCGGGGTTGACGACGGCGCCATCGCACATGTAGCGGGACCCCCATTCGGCGGAGAGTTCAATGCCGGGAATCCAAGCGTCCTTCTTGTTGTTTTCTTCGACAGCGACTTCGGCGTCCTGTGCGAAAACACTCATGGTGGCGACCATGGCAAGCGTCATGAGAAATGCGGTCAGTTTCTTCATCTCAATTTCCTTTGGTAAGAGGGGTTGGTTTGATTGGAGAATGAATGGAAAAAAAATCCGTAATATGTCGGCATCGTGCCGATGCTTTTAGAGTACGGAACATTGTTAATCTACAGCATATTCACCGTTTCGCAAACACCAAATGGCGTAAAATGGCAAATTGTAAGGAAAAAACGGGAGAAATACCCTAGTCGACGGGACAATTTCCCAATGCCAGAATGCCGTCGTCACATTCGCAGTTTCACCCGCAGGAGCCGCCCTAGTGCCCAGGCAGACTCGGATGAACGGCTGCGAGGGATTCGGGATGGCTGTTCAGCGCGATGGTAATCCGCCGAAGCCATCATTGCCAGCAGGAGAAGCACGGAAACGGTGAATGAGCCGCCATAGGAAAGCAAAGGCAACGGCAGGCCGATGACAGGCAGCAACCGTATGGTCATGCCGACATTGACAACCACGTGAGTGAAGTACAGCGCACTTCCGCCGGCGAGAAGATTCAGGCAAAACCGGTCCTGGGCCCGGGCTGCCCAGTGAGTCAGCAGTAGGAATAGCAGCCAGTAGAGCAACAGTAGCGGAAGGACGCCAAAGAGCAGGCCTCCTTCTTCGGCCACCACGGCAAAGATGAAGTCCGTTGGGGCCACGGTCCTAGGCAGGAATCCTAGATTTTTCATGGTGCCGTTCAGATAGCCCTTGCCTGTCAGGCCGCCGCCGGCCACCGCCATGACGGACTGCTGTTCATTCCAGCCACCTTCCGCTGACAGAAAGGAGCGCAAGCGGCGCAGATGGTAGCCATGAAATACACCCGCCCCCCAGCCGGTCTCCAGAGACTCCACGGGCGTTCCCGTTTCGTCCAGCAGGCGCAGATGATGGATGGCAAAGGAAAGCGCCAGCACGCCGCATACCGCGACAAGCACCGTTGCGATCCATAGCCACTTGGGGAAATAGCGCAGGCCGAGCATCACTGCCAGGGGAATAGTCAGGGACGCCGCATTCCCGTAGGATGGCTCCAGGAGAATCAAAGTCATTGGCAGAAGATAGCATCCCGTGCCGAAAAGAAACTCCCAGCGTCTGGGGAGGAATTTCCCGTCTAGAAGCAGGGCTCCCGCCAGAATGGTGAAGACGCGGGCGAATTCGGCAGGCTGAAACAGGAACGGGCCCAGCACCAGCCATCGCCTGGCGCCGCCGATGCTCTTCCCGGCAAGTAGCACCAGCGCCAGAAGCAGGAGGCTAACGCAATATCCTGCGAAGACAACGATGCGCCAAAGGCCGCTTCCGGGAATCATCCGGAAGGCGGCGCAGCCCAGGAACGTCCCGAAAAGAAGGAACCCGCATTGGCGGAGATAATTTCCGCGCACGGCATATTCCGCTCCCAGGTATCCCGTGCTGAAAAGGTAGGCTACGCCCATTCCGCTCAGACATGACAGGACAAGAAGGAATAAAAAATGCGAATTACGACAACTCATGAACCGTTGATTGCTTTTCTGAAAAAACGACGTGATGGACACGCGTTTTACAGAATATACTTCTTTGTCGTGCGACAGGCCTTTCTTTTGGCATTATATTATCCTTGTTTTTACATCACCAGACGTCTTGGAGCGGGTCTGTTGACCCGCTTTCTTTTTATACGTTTCGCACGGAGGTTCTGACATGAGCAAATTGACCGAAGAGCAAAAGCAGCGCATACAGATGATCGATTACCTGGCCAAACAGCGTGGCATTTCCCGCGCCGACCTGGTCGCAATGCTGGAGCGCACCGTCCGCGAAGCCGCCCGCAAAGCAGTCCGCAACTATCAGAATGTGGATGTGCAGATTGACGAGAATGTGGCCATTACCTGCGTTGCCAAGTTGACTGTAGTGGAGAGCATCGTGGATCCCTCCCTGGAGATCGACCTGGGCATGGCGCGCACCCAGTTTCCGGACGCCCAGCTGGGCGACGAAGTAGCCTGGAAGATCGAGGTCCAGGATTTCGGACGAATCGCCTCCCAGGCGGCCCGCCAGGTTTTCACCATGGGACTTCAGGAAGCGGAGAAACGCCACGTGGTCTCCCAGTTCGAGGGGCAGGAAGGGCAGCTTCTTACTGGCACGGTCTCCCGCAAGGACAAGAATGGCATTTGGATCGACTTCGGCAATGCCGAAGGGCTGATGCCTCCGAAGGCTTGCATCCCCGGTGAATCCTACGAATTGAACGACCATATCACGGTCATGCTCAAGACGCTGAATCCCGACAAGCCCGGTGCCAGCCTCTATGTGACACGTTCCAGCCCGGAGTTCGTGCGGCGGCTTTTTGAACGCGAGGTCAGCGAGATTTCCGACGGCACCGTCCAGATCAAAGGCGTTGCCCGTGAGCCCGGCTACCGCACCAAGATCGCCGTTTACAGCGACCAGGCGAAAGTGGATCCCGTGGGCGCCTGCGTGGGCCTGCGCGGACAGCGCGTTCGCATGATTGTCAGCGAGCTGGGCGGCGAGAAGGTGGATATCATCAATTGGAATCCGGACATCAAGGTTTTCGCCGAGAACGCCTTGAAGCCTGCCAAGCTGGCCAAGATCTACATTGAGGACACAGGCATGGAGAGGATTCTTCAGGTCCGCGTCACCGAAGACCAGCTCTCCCTTTCCATCGGCAAGAAGGGCCAGAATGCCCGTCTGGCCGCCAAGCTGCTGGGTTGGAAGATCAACATCGAGAAGATCGCTCCCGAAGAGGTGCCGAAGGAAAACACCATGGAGGAGATGATCGAACAGACCACCATGATGCTTTCCCAGGCTTGCGGCATTGGGCTGGATGCAGCCCGCGTCCTGGTCTCCAACGGCTATCACTCCATTGAAGGTCTCCGCGAGGCCAGCCTGGAGGAGCTGATGGAGCTGGACGGCATTGATGCAGACACGGCGGCGAAGATCGTCGCATCTGTTGCGCCTGAGCAGTAGAAGCCTCTGTGCCGGTATCCGGGAGGCGCCGGCCTCCCGGAAATGCCCGAGTCGTTTTTCCCGGAAGAGATTTTAAGGGTTTATCAAGAATAAGGAAAGGAGAAGATATGGCTGCCAAAATACGCGTAAACCAATTGGCCCGTGAGCTCGGCATGGAAAGCAAGGAACTCGTGGAGTTCCTGCAGAAGGAGGGATTTTCTTCCGTGCGCACCCACTCCAGCACCCTGGAGGAGGACGAGGCGGATCTGATCCGCAAGCAGATCTACAACTCTCGCAAGGAGGCACAGGAAGCCAAGAAAACCGACGCTGTTCCTGTTGCCGCATCGAAAGACGAGGCGCAGCCTGCGACGCAGCCTGCGACGCAGGCGGCTTCCCAGCCTGGCGCAAATGACGAGGACGAAGAATCCGATGGCGAGGAGAACGAAAACGAGGTCCATCTGAAGACTCCCGTCACGGTCCGCGACTTGGCCACCGCCTTGAAGAAGAAGCCCAACGAGCTGATCATCCAGCTGATGGGGCTGAACATCTTCGCCGCCATCAACCAGGTCCTGGAACTGGAGATCGTGGAGAAGATCTGCGAGAAGAACGGCAAGAAGTTCGTCCAGGAGCGCCGTGAAAAGAGCAACCATCCCGTCTTCGAGCGCAAGGCCAGCGCCATTGCTGCGGCATCCAAGGATGGCCGTCCCCGCAAGAAGGTCGGCCGTCCTCCCGTGGTGGTCTTCATGGGCCATGTCGACCACGGCAAGACAACTTTGCAGGACTACATCCGGAAGACCCGCGTCGCCGCAGGCGAAGCCGGCGGCATCACGCAGGCCATCGGCGCTTCCGTCGCCCAATATGGCGACCAGACCATCCCTTTCCTGGATACGCCCGGACACGCGGCCTTCACCGCCATGCGCGCCCGCGGCGCCAATGCCACCGATGTCGCGGTGCTGGTCATTGCCGCCACCGAAGGCGCCATGCCCCAGACTATCGAGGCCATCCATCATGCACAGGCAGCCAAAGTGCCCATCGTGGTCGCCATGACCAAGATTGACCTGCCCGGCTGCGACAAGGACAAAGTTCTGCGCCAGTTGCAGGAAAACGGCGTCCAACCCGAAGAATGGGGTGGCGACACCGCTGTGATTCCCTGCAGCGGCGTTACCGGCGAAGGCATAGACGAGCTTCTGGAACGTATCCTTCTGGAAGCCGAAATGCTGGAACTGAACGCAGATTTGGAAGCGCCTTTCGAGGGCCTGGTCATCGAAGCCCAGATGGAGACCGGCATGGGGCCCACCGCCAACATCCTGGTTCGCAACGGCATTCTCCGCCAGGGCGACTGGTTCTCCTGCGGCTCCACCTACGGCAAGGCCCGCGCCCTGCTGGACACCCATGGGAAGCGCCTGGCGAAGGCCACTGCTTCCACTCCTGTGAAGATCATGGGTTACAACGATGTCCCCGAAGCCGGGGACCGAGTGGTGTGGCAGCCCGACGAAAAGAGCGCCAAGGCCGTGGCCGACGAAGAGGCCGCCCGCAAGCGCATGGAAGGCGCCGTCACCCGCAAGACCCTGACTTACGATGAATTCATGCGTATGAGCAACGAGGCCAAGGACAATGCGGAGGTCATTGACTTGAACCTTGTCCTGAAGACGGATGTCCGTGGTTCCCTGGAGGCCATATCCGAGGCCATCAACGGCATCAAGTCCACCAAGATCAGTGTCAAGATCATTCATTCCGGCGTCGGCGAAGTCACCGAATCCGATGTGATCCTGGCAGCCGCCAGCAAGGCGGTCATCGTCGGCTTCCACGTCCGCGCCATGCCCGGCGTGCACCACACCGCCAAGCAGAAAGGCGTGGAGATTCGGCTCTACTCCATCATCTACGATCTGTTGGATGACCTGGAGAACGTGATGCGCGGTCGTCTCACTCCCGAGACCCGCGAGACCCTCTCCGGCGAAGCGGAGATCATACAGGTCTTCAACATCTCCAAGGCCGGAAAGATCTGCGGAAGTCGCGTCATCACGGGGTCCGTCAAGATCAACCAGAAAGCGAAGGTTTTTCGTGCCAAGGAGCTCATCTACTCCGGCATGGTGGCTTCCCTCAAGCACTTCAAGGAAGACGTCCGGGAAATCAAGGCCGGCCAGGAATGCGGCATCCGTCTGGACAACTTCGAAGATTTCGAAGTCGGAGACCGCATCCAGGTCTTCGCCGTCGAGAAGGTCCTTCCTGAACTCTAGGCGACACATACCATGTCCGTCGATCGCATTGAAAGACTCAATGCCCAGCTCCTCAAGGAACTGGGACTGCTGGGCGAGACGCATATTCGCCCGGACATTCCGGATGCGCTGGTCACCTTCACCGGTGTGGAACTGGCGAGCAACCTCCGTACGGCTTCCGTCTTTGTCTCCGTCTATGGTAGCGCAGCCGCAAAGCGACGTGCGCTGGAGCTTCTCCAGCGCAAACGCCCCGTCTTGCAGGATGGCATCGCACGCAAAGTAACGATGAAATACACTCCCATCCTGAATTTCAAGCTGGATGAAACGGCAGAGCGGGCGCAGCGCGTCATGGCCATCCTGCAGGATCTGAATCTGCCGGATGACCAGGCGCCAACGCCGCCTGTCATGGACGAAGAACCATAACATCCACATTTTCATATCCTACGCCATGGACACTGTCATCAGCGAGCTCTGCAAAGTAACGGGAAAAATCCGGGACATTCACGGTCTGCATTTGCGAGCTGCCAGTGAAATCTTCAAGGCAACGGCAAAATTGAATTGCGACGTGAAGATTTCCCGCGACGACGATCCGCTTCGCTCCGGCAATGCCAAGAGCATTATCGCTCTTCTCGCCTTGGGTGCGACTTCAGACACTCTTTTGGAGGTCACTGCGGAAGGTCCGGATGCGGAAGTGGCCATCAAGGCCCTGGAGCCGTATTTCTATATCCTTGCCTGACCCATGAAGCTGGCGGAACTATCAGCGATTCTGGAACGCCTGGAAATGCATCCCAGCCGAACGCTGGGACAGAATTTCCTGGTAGATGACAACTGCCTGGCGGCGCTGGTCCGTGCCGCTGCCCCCCGGCCTGGCGAAGAGATTCTGGAAATCGGTCCGGGGACCGGTGTGTTGACCCAGCGGATGCTGGATGCCGGATGCCGTGTCACCGCCATTGAGTTCGATTCCCGTCTGGCAGGTTATCTCCGTGAGAAATATGCGGAAAATCCTGCGCTGCGTCTCATAGAGGCCGATGCCTGCAAAGTGGACTACAAGGCGCTTTTCCCACAGGGGAGGGCATTCCGCTGTGTCGCCAATCTGCCCTATTGCTGCGCATCCGTGCTGCTGGCCACCCTTTCCGAATTGGCGAATCCGCCAAAGTCGTTCCATGTGCTTTTGCAGAAGGAGATGGCGGAGCGTCTGGCAGCCGAGGCGAATACCGCCGAATATGGCGTCCTGACCGTGCGTCTTGCCTTCCGCTACCGTGCGCATATCGTGCGCATAGTCCCCCATGGTGTTTTCTATCCGCCTCCGGAAGTGGATTCTGCATTTCTGGCGCTGGAAGGCCGGGAGACGCCCTTGGCGGAGGAACCCATTCTCCGGCTCGCCAGCAGACTGGCCGGCGCGGCCTTCGCGCAGCGGCGCAAGCAGGCGCGGCGCCTTTTGGGCGCAATCGCCCCCGAAGTGGATTTTGCAAAGGCTCTGGAAGAGCTGGGACTGCCGTCCACTGCCAGAGCCGAAGTCATTACTCCTGAACAATACATCCAACTGGCAAGGATTGTCAATGGATACCATTCTTAACGCCTATCGAAATAGCGATGCCGTCGGCAAGGTCATCGTGGATGTCCTGATCATCGGCAGTGCCTGGATTTGGTCCATCATCATCTCCAAGTGCGTCTTCTGCCGTTCCATCCGCAAAGCCTGCGGTCAGGTCCTGCGGCAAATGTCCGGCATGGGCTCCACGCCTCATTTGATTCTGGGCAAGTTGCAGAGCGATCCCACGCTGGAAGGACCGTTGGCTTCCTTGGGGCGCACCGCCACCAAGGCGCTTCTGGAAATCCTGCGTCCCACGCCACAACAGCGCATTGCCTTGCTGGCGAATGGGATGCTTCCACGTTCTCTTACCATGGAGGAAGTGGATCGCATCCAGGTCGCCATGGAGGCGGAAATCAACACCCAGCAGGAGGAAATGGAACGGAAGCTCCCTGTCATGGGAAGCATCATCACCATCGCGCCCATGTTGGGACTCTTCGGCACTGTCTGGGGCGTCATGGCCACCTTCGTCGCCATCGTCCAGAATGGCGGCCGACCGGATATTCAGGCCATTGCTCCCGGCATTTCCGGTGCATTGCTGACGACCGTCGGCGGACTGGTGGTGGCGGTTCCCGCCATCGGCGCCAATAACCTGGTGGTCGCTTCCATTCAGGCCACCGACCGCGAGATGGAGGACTTCGTTTCCACCATCCTGGCCTCCCTGCGGCTGGCGCCCGTTGCCTCGCAGCAAAGCGCGCCCGTTCCGCCAGCATTCCAGGCGCCCGCGCCTCCGCAGAACGCCTATCCCGCCGCTATGCAGCAAGCCACCTATCCGCCTGCGCCTGCACAGCCAGCGTATTCATCTGCGCCTGCACAGCAACCCGCCCCTGCATATCCGGGCACACCTGCTGCTGCGCCGGCATACCAGCCTGCGGCCACTTCTGTGTCTTCCCAGCCAGCCACATCTGCCTATCCGTCCATGAATGCGCAGACGCAGCCCGTTGCACCTGCTTATCGCGATTCGCCGTCGGAAACCATCCTGTCCGTCACCACTTCCCGCGACCCGGGGCAGGGTCCCCAGGACTATGCTCGGTAGAAGAAAATCCAGACATGAAAGCAAGCTGAAGGCATTGGTGGAAGTCAATATGACTCCGCTGATGGACCTTACCTTCATGCTGCTGATTCTTTTCATCATCACGGTCCCCATCCTGGATTACACCACCGAAGTGGAACCGCCGAAGATGACTACCGATACGCCCAGCCAGGAAGCCGATGACGAGGCCATCCATGTTACTCTGGACAAAGACGGCAACTGCGGCGTCAACGGCACCCCCATCGCCATGACGGAATTGCAGCAGATGCTGTCCAGTCTGCAATCCCTGGGACGAACACGGGTTCGCATCCGCGCCAGCGGTGTCCGGCCCTACGAAGAGGTCATCGCCCTGTTGCGCACCGCGAAGAACTGCGGTCTGGGCGTCCAGCTGGAGACACAATCGGAATGACAGACGCCACCCCACACGCTCCGGCTATTCTCCCCGTGATGCCATCCAGGCAGAAGCGTCTACGGCTTCTTTTGGCCACGGTATGCAGTGGCGTGCTCCTGGCTCTCGCCTTCCCGCCCATGGGCTGCTGGCCCATCGCCTACGGCGCTCTCGTTCCTCTTTTCCTTTCTTCGCCGCCGCGAAGACTCTCACGCAGGTTTTTCTGCGGAATGCTCTTCGGGTATGTGCATTTTCTATTCGCTCTCTGGTGGTTGAACTCCGTGGGCTTCGGCGCGGGGGCGTTATTGGCGCTGGTCTGCGCCTTCTTTCCTGCGCTATGGTATTGCCTGCACGGGCAGCTTTTGTGGTCCGCCAAACCAAAGGAAATCCTTTCCCGGGCCACGCCGGAGGAATGCAACCTTGCCTGCAGGCCTGGCGTAGGGCTCTGGGTGTTTCCCCGTCATTGGCAGCTCCTTCGCACGGCATTGCTCTCTGCCGCCGCCTGGACCGCTCTGGAATGGGTCCGCAGCTGGATCTTCACGGGCTTTCCCTGGAATCAACTGGGCATCTCCCAGGCCTTCGCTCCCACGCGCGCGCTGGGGACCCTGGCAGGGCCATACGGAATCTCCTTCCTGATTGTCGTCGTCAATCTTCTGCTGGCCCGCGTCATCCTTCATGACAAGCCCTGGAAGTCCTTGACGACACTGGCATTGCTTTTCCTTTGTGTCTATGGCTGGTGCCTTCATGAACGGCATGTGAACCAGTCCCTCCCGCTGGTCGAAACACCGTTGCGCATCACTGCCATCCAGGCGGATGTCCCCGAGTGTCGCGAATGGACCGAAGAGGTGCTTCGCTATGCTTGGCAACGCCACGCGGAACCAACCCGCCAGGCAGCCCGGACGGAATCTTCCGATTTGGTCGTGTGGCCGGAAGGCGCCTTGCCTTGCGTCTTGACCATGCCTTTCTATGCGCAGGCGCTCCAGGGACTCCTGCGTGAAATCCAACGCCCTATGTTGATCGGAAGCCTGGACGAACGGGGAGGACCGCTGGGCGACGAGAACAACCAGTATTTCAATTCCGCCTTCTATCTCACGGAGAACTGTCCCGTGCTTCTCTCCCAGAACGCCGTTCGAAACAACTGCTACGACAAGATGCATCTAGTGCCTTTCGGCGAATACGTTCCCTTTTCCGGATACTTTCCCTGGATTGCGGACATCATCGGCATGGGACGGGATCTGACGCCCGGAAAAGACTACCGGCTTTTCCAGATTCCTGACGCCAATGGCGAGAAGCTTCTCTGCGGCGTGAACATCTGCTACGAAGACGTCTTCCCGGAAATCTCCCGCCGTTTTACGCAAGGCGGCGCACAGCTTCTCATGACCATTACCAACGATTGCTGGTATGGCCGCAGCGCGGGACCGTGGCAACACCTGGCCCATGCGGTTTTCCGGGCCCTGGAGAATCGCCGGCCGCTGCTGCGTTCGGGAAACAACTCCGATACCTGCCTCATCCTTCCTGACGGGACAATCTCAGAACCTATCCTTGGTGAGGACGGCACGTCTTTCGGACAAGGATGGCATACCTACGCTGTCTATCCCGTTCGGAAAAACGCCCCTACGACGCTTTATGCCAGGACAGGAAACCTCTTTGCCATGATCTGCACCCTGGCCACAGGGTTCGTCTGGCTGCTCTTCGTGCAAAGCTATTTTCTCCGCAAGGCAACTTTACAAAATAGAATAGGATAGTTTTGGGTATAGTTGGGGATAGTTTTTGTATAGTTGGGGATAGTGTAGAATAGTTTCCCCAAAAAAACATAATTCTCCCAAAAAGCAAAAAACTATACACAAACTATACACAAACTATACACAAACTATACTATCACTATAAAACAAAACAGGGCTGTCGCCTTCGGCGACAGCCCTTGAAACTCTGGCATCCCCACCAGGACTCGGACCTAGTCTAAATGTACCAAAAACACTTGTGCTACCATTACACCATGGGGATCCGGAAGAAACGAAGCGTACTATAATCCATTCCAGAAAACTTGGAAGGTCTTGGCAACAGATTTCAGTGAAGCAAGAGGTTTCGGAGAAGCAATCAGCAGCGTCAGGAACAGGAAAATGAGATTCCCGGCCAGGATGATGCACCAGGATAGGAACTTGCCGCAATATTCCAGGTCTTTCTGGCCATTCTTCAGGGCAATCCAGGTCAAGACGACATGATAGGCGTACGTGACTCCTAGCCAGCCGAAGCTGGCGAGCCAGAAAGTCGCAGGAGCTGGCCGCCAGACTTGCGCCGCAAATGCCATAAGGCAGCCGGAAAGCAGGAAATAGAAGGGAACGACATAGGGTGCCAAGGCGATGAATCCCGAGGAGCCCATGACTTCTACATAGCCTTTCGTCATGCCCAGATGGATCTTCCCCGTTTCATGGAAGGTCATTTTTGCCGCCAGCCAGTGAGTCATTTCGTGGCCGAAGACATAGATGGCCCTCATGGGAAGAGGCGGAAAAACCATCAGTCCAAATGCCGCTCCGCCGAGAAACGCCCATCCGGCACCGGTATTGAGGAAGCGCATGGGAAGATTCCAGAGCGCGAAGCCTGCCAGAAGAATCACGCACCACCACAGCGGCAACAGTAGCAATTGGGCCCACCACGGATAGCCCTGGCGCGGGCGGCGTTTCCGATATTCCTGTTCAGCTAACTTGACCGCCTTCTCTGTCAACATCTCACGGATATTCCGCCTAGATGACAAGGCCGCCGTTCACCGCCAGCACCTGTCCTGTGATATATGTGCTTTCGGGACCGGCCAGGAAACTGACGGCAGACGCCACCTCTTCCACAGTGCCATAGCGCCGCAAGGGAATCATGGGCAGGACCTGGTCTTTCGGCAAGGTGGCCGTCATGGCGGTTTCAATGACGCCAGGCGCCACCGCATTCACCAGAATGCCTCGGCGGCCTACTTCGCGGGCCAGCGCTTTAACTGCACCAATCAATCCTGCCTTGGAAGCGGAATAGTTCACCTGGCCAGCCTGGCCAGCCTGGCCTGAAGCCGAAGAGACCGCAATGACGCGCCCGGCTCGGCGGGAGAGCATCCCCAGAATCAACGGCTGAACGCAGTTGTAGAAGCCATCCAGGTTGGTGGTAAGAACGCTGTCCCAGGCCTCGCCGTTCATCAGGGCGAAGAGCCCGTCCTTGATGATGCCGGAATTATAGACGACCACGTCCGGAACGCCATTTTCGCCATATCGCTGCCGCAGGGCGGCACGTGCGCCTTCGCGATCGGTGACGTCAAAATAGAGTTTCTCAAAAGGCAACGACGCCGTCTCCGGAGTCTCCTTGCGGCTTGTCGCCGTCACTTGGAAGCCGTCGCGGGAAAGACGCTGCGAAATCGCTAGGCCAATTCCCCGGGCGCCGCCTATGACCAATGCCGTTGCCATGATAGAAAAAGGATTTTAGTAGTTGAAGAGCTGGGCCATGGTGTAAATTTCACCCGTGGCCGCATTTACTGCGCGCTGGATCTTCTGGCGGACGCGGGGCGAGACGTAGCGCCCGCGGCAGGCCTTGCCCAGCATCTTGTGGGTCAGCTGTTCCGTGGAGGCAGCCACCACCTGATGGTTGGTCAAGCCTTTTTCCGCTAGGACGTCTGCCAGGGGCTGGGGGCCGTATTCCCGCTCGCCGCCCGGCAGATTGAATTCGTCAGAGAGAGTTTCTGCCATGGATTTCTTCTAGAAGATGAATTTCGAGGTGGAGAGGCGGTTCCTGACCTCGTCCAGGACAGCGCTTTCCTGCGCTAGATCCGCAGCCTCGAAGGTCGCGGAGAAGCGTACGAAGGAACCTGCGTCATCCCATGGAACGGTGGAAATCAGCTTTGTGGTGATTAGCCACTGACTGAATTCTTCGGCATTGGCGAAGGTCTTGCCATCGGCCGTTGCCTTGGGGATGCCCACATAGAGGTAGAAGGAACCGCCGGGGACTTGCGCCTGGAAGCCAAGCTCCTGCAAGGTCTTCGTCAGCGCGGTCAGGCGGCGCAGATACTTCTCGTTGATCTTGGGCGTGATGGTGGACTGTGCCTTCAGGGCCTCCACGGAGGCCTTCTGGATGGCCAGGAACTGGCCGGAATCCGCATTGTCCTTCACGGTGGCGAAGGCTTTGACGGCGTCGGCGTTGCCGCAGACCCAGCCCAGGCGCCAGCCGGTCATGTTGAAGCCCTTGGACATGGAATGGAGTTCCACAGCCACGTCCTTGCCGCCGGGGCGGGAGAAGATGCTCAAGGGCTTGCCGCGGAAATTCAGCGGCGCGTATGCGGCGTCGATGACCAGTAGCGCGTGGATTTCCTTGGCGAATGCGATGGCCTGGTCGTAGAACTCCGGCGTAGCGACAGTGCCCGTGGGGTTGTTGGGATAGTTCAGATAGACCAGCTTGGCTGCCTTGCGGTCAGCCTCGGAGATCTTGCTGAAATCCGGGAAGAAGCCATTCTCGCGAGTAAGGGGCATCTTGACCACGCGGCCGCCCAGATAGGTGGTCCAGGTTCCCATGACGCCATATCCGGGCGTGGTCATCAGCGATACGTCGCCGGGATTGATGAAGCAGGTCGGCAAGAGGCTCAGCGCGGCCTTGCTGCCCATGGAGTGGTTGATTTCCGTGGCGGGATCCAGCTCCACGCCATAAAGTTCCTTCATGTAGTCCGCTACCGCCTGCTTGAACTCGGCGCAGCCGTTGTCGGCATAGAAGCGGTTTTCCTTCTTGCAGGCCTCGCGATGCAGGGCGTCCACCACCATGGGGAAGGCCATTTCATCGGGTTCCCCGACACCCATGTCAATGAGCGGCAGTTCGGGATGCGCGGCGACGGCGGCGCGTTTGGCGCGCTTGATCTTTTCAAACTTGTAGATGGCGGTGTCCTTGCCGAACATCTTGCCGCCGATGCGTTCCGCGAAGAGGTCAGAGAAGTAGGGATCCATGGGGATATTCAGAAGAGAACGTGGAATAATTCAAGAAGAAAAACTATTTGCCGCAGCAGTGCTTGTATTTCTTGCCGGAACCGCAGGGGCAGGGATCGTTGCGGCCGATTTTCGGACGGTCGCGGGTGATGGGCGGCAGGGATTTGAGCGTCTGGGGCTCTTCGTCTTCCTTGGAGATTGTGGCATAGTTGACCAGGCGGTTCAGTTCGGAAGGAAGCGGGCCGTAGCCACCCAGGTAGTTTCCGGTCAGCATGGACTTGATGCGCTGCTTGCCCAGGTCGAAGAAGCTCTGGAGATTCTTCTCGGTAAAGCGTTCGGAAAGAACCGTCTCGTGGGCCTTGTAGAACTCAAAGACCTGGCTCTTCAGTTGATCGCCGGCGACTGCCACGGCGTTGACCACGACGGCCATCGCCACCTCGAACTCTACCAGATCCTTGGGAATTTCCGCCAGAATGCGCTTGACATAGCCCAGGAAGGCCGCGTCATTGTCGCGGCGGGCGATCCAGCGGCAGGACAAGGTCAGCAGGAATTGCTCGGCCACCTGATGAGCCAAGTTGGGCTTCAGCACCCACTCCAGAATTTCCGGTGCGCCGTCATCGGGGGAGAGAATGCCCAGCAGACGGGAGATTTCGCTGGAAAGCCACTCCTCGCGAGGAACGTTGGCGCCGAACTCCGGGGAGACCAGAATCTTCAGGATCTGGGGATAAAAGGCCTTGGAGGCGCTCATGCCGGCCAGCAGAATGGCGCAGGAGAGCAACCGGCGATCTTCGGCGGAGGCAAGGCGGGCGGGCTCTGCCACGAAGGCGTCAAATGTTTCCTGAAGGAAAGACGCCAAGGCGGCAGAATCCGTCAGAAGTTCCTGAAAAGCAGGCGTCAAGGCCTCGACATCCGCAACGCTGCGGAAAAGCTCTTTACGTGCAGTGGGTTCCATAAGTGAAGAAACGATGGGTTGACTTGGAAGAACGTTATAATTTAACACCTTGCGAAAGAATGGACGTGCAAAGGTTGCCTATCCTGTCACCGGGAGTGCAATCAGCGGCAATGCAAGAATCACCGCGATGCCAAAACACGTGAGGCGCGGTCCGGAATGTTTTTCGCAATAGGCGAAGAAATCCCGTGTCCACCAGGGCCAGGCCAGGAAGGCGATGCCCAGGCATCCCCAGCACAGCGCGGCAATCGCAAAGAGGGGCCGGCAACCGCAGTGATAGGCGAATGCGTGTTGAATGACATAGTTCGCCAGGACAATCAGCAATCCTCCGAAGGCCCGGGCCATCAGGAAGTCCAGGAAGAAATAGGAAAGCACCGTCACAATGGGGACAAGAGCGTAGAAGAACGCCCCCCATCGGGTTCCCGGCAACAGCTGTCCGCCTTCGTATGCGCAGTATGCCAGAACCAGCGCACCCAGGATTGTTCCCGCCACGCGGGCGCGCGGGAGTTTCTTGGCCAATTCTGGATAACGGTCTGTGCCGAAAGCCGCCGTGGCCGCGAAGGCCACTCCAAGCAAGGCAAGAAAGACAGAAAGAGTCCGATAGAGTGCCATCATGGGATCTCCGTCAAGGAATCAGGTTTGTCCAGGATCAGGATGCGGGAGTTCGCCCGTGCGGAAGCCCGCTGTTCTTCCGTGCTGTATCCCCAGGCGGCGAAGACAAGCTTCACTTTATCCAGCGCAGGCACTTGTGCCACACGTTCCAGCGTCGCCAGGCGATCTTCCACGAAAGCCAGGGATCCTGCAGCCAGCAATTCCGCCAAGGTGGTTTCCTTGTTCTTGATGCGCTCCAGCCCAAAGATGTCCTCGGAAGGGAATTTCACGCCGGCGCGCTCCATCAGGCGTTCCACGAAACGGCATTCCTTGGTGGTCAGGATGACCACGCGTCCCCGGGCCAGCAGTGTCTTCAGCGCTTCAGCGGCGCCTGGGTAGAAACTGTTGTGAGCCAGCCAGTCTTCCTGGTCTTCCTTCAGCCAACGGTCGCGCTCGCCGCCGAAGAGCGGCTTCAGGGATTCTTTCGTCTGGCCAACCTCCGCCAGGATTTCCTCCAGCTTTCCGGTGAATTCGCTGGTGATACGGGCCAGCGGCGCTCCGGACCACAGGAGTTTCGTCTGGAGAAT
Source organism: Lentisphaeria bacterium (assembly GCA_024405215.1). GTDB lineage: Bacteria > Verrucomicrobiota > Lentisphaeria > Oligosphaerales > Oligosphaeraceae > UBA1724. Next base: position 23,809 of record JAKSPB010000003.1, read on the forward strand.
GGACTGGTAACCGGTCTCCATGTAGGGGCGCAGCTCCTGGCAGAAGCGGCGAATCTGCTCTTCCGGAGCATCTCCCTGGAAGAGCTCCGGCCATAGACGGCAGCAGCATCGCCAGGCGGTCGCGGCGTTCTCGGGAGCGGAATCGCAGATCACGCCGTCAAAATCAAGCACAATGATATCCGACATGGTAGTCTAGCCTTCGCGCAGCAGTTTCAGGAGTTCCTCCAGCGGCGTGGTTTCAATGGTGTCCGCCTCGGAAAGCAGGGTGTCCGCCAGGTCGCGCTTGCGTTTATGCAGCGCTTTGATCTTGTCCTCGATGGTATTGGCGGTCTGCAGGTGGTAGATGGTGACTTTCTTGTTCTGGCCAAGGCGGTGCGCACGGTCGGAAGCCTGGTTCTCCACGGCTGGATTCCACCAGGAATCCAGGTGGATCACGTAGTCGGCCTGCGTCAGGTTCAGTCCCAGGCCACCTGCCTTCAGGCTGATCAGGAAGACCGGTACGTCGCCGTTCTGGAAATTCTCCACGGAAGCGGCGCGCTCCTTGGGAGTCCGGGCGCCGTCCAGGTATTCGTAACGGATCTCTTCGCTGTCCAAGGTCTCCCGGACGATTTCCAGGAATTTTACAAACTGGCTGAAGACAAGAACCTTGTGGCCATTCTGCAAAATTCTGCGAAGCAATTCCAGGAATGCCTCCAGCTTGGCGCCGGGAAGATTCTCGCCGCCCGTGACCAGACGGGGATGATCCACCGCCAGGCGGAGCTTCGTGATGCCGGCCAGGACGCGGATGTGACGCTGGCCTTCGCTTTCGTCGTGGGAATCCAGATCCGCCAGAATCTGCCTGCGCAGGTTGTCATAGAACTCACGCTCCTCGGTGGAGAGCTCCACGGCGTAGTCGATTTCTTCCTTGGGCGGCAGGTCGTTCAGGACCTGGTCCTTGCGGCGACGCAACAGGAACGGGCTGACGATGCCGCGGAGGTTCTTGGCCACATCCTGGTTGTTGTCGTGCTCGATGGGCGTGGCAAAGCGGTGCTGGAAATTTTCACGAGAGCCAAGCAGACCGGGGATGATGAAGTTGAAGATGCTCCAGAGTTCGCTCAGGTTGTTCTCCACAGGCGTTCCTGTGGTGACGACTCGGAAGTCAGCGTGGATTTCCAGTGCGGCCTGGGAACGCTTGGCGTGGGCGTTCTTGATGGCCTGCGCCTCGTCCAGCACCGCCACACGCCACTGGATCTTGCGGAAGGCCTGCTGTTCGCTTTGCAGCAGGCCGTAGCTGGCAATCAGCACGTGCCGCGGACCGAGTTTCTTGAAAGCCTCCGCGCGGTCGCCGGGGCCGAAGATCTCGCAGTGCAGGGAAGGCGCGAATTTCAGGAATTCCGCGTGCCAGTTCGCACAGACTGACGTGGGCGCCACAATCAGCGTCGGACCTTCGTCGGCTTTGGAAAGAATCAGCGTGATGGCCTGGACGGTCTTGCCCAGACCCATGTCGTCCGCTAGGCAGGCGCCGGCCTCGGCACTGTCCAGGCGGGACATCCAGGAGTATCCTTCCTCCTGGTAGGGACGCAGGGTGGCCTGCAAGGCATCCGGCACCTTTGGCGTAAGCATCATCGCGTTGTTGTAGTGCTGAATCCACTGGTTGGATTCCGGCGGTAGTTCGGCGCCGGGGAACTCGGCCAGGCTTTCCCCCAGGAACGGCATCAGGAAACGGCAGACCTGCAACTTGTTGCCGCTGCCGTCCCGTCCGCGCACGATTTCGCCCAGCCGGCTCAGGTCTTCCAGGCGCTTGCGCAGGGATTCGGAGAGGGCGACCACTTGTCCGTCGGAGAGCGAAATGAAATGCTTGCGGTCTGAGACCGCTTGGATCAAGTCCGCCAGGGAGGCGGTTCCCTCGGAATCTTCCAGATGGACTTCGCCTGTGACGGAGAACCAGGAGAGATAGCTTTGGGTATGCAGGGAAATGTTGCTCATGGAGAGCGTCCGATGGCAGACGAACTTCTGGTCGGACGGCCATTGGACATGGCATTTGTCCATCAGCCCCCGCAGCTGCAAGGTCAACTCGTAGCACGCCAACCCTTCCAGACTCCAGTGCCAGGGCGAAACGGGCGCCGTGCCCGCGAGTCTCTGGCAGGTCGCCACCAGTTCGTCGGCCTTGGCAATCTCCTGTTCCGGGTCGCGAACCATCCGGCGCGGGACATCCCGGTCCTGGAAAATCAGTTCCCGCGGACCTTCGCCAGGCTGGTAGTACTGCCCTTCCTGGCCGAACGGGCGCACCATGAGTTCCACGCTCAGGCCGCGTTCCCGGGGAATCAGCTGGAGATACGGCATGGAATCGGTCTCGTATCTTTGCAGCTCTATGCCTTGCAGGGGTTCGTCGGAAATGACTCGGAAGTGGTGAATGATCTGCTCCTGCACCGCCTGGTTTTCCGCCTCGGATTCCTCAGGAATCCGGAAGTCGCCGGCCAGGATCTCCCGCAGGCGCTTCAAGGCCAGATTGAATTGATAGACACAGATCTGGTCGCCGCGCTCCAGCTTGACGACACAGTCGTCCGATGTCTTGGATTCCGGCAACAGGGCATATTGAAGCGCATCGTCCACCCGGGATACTTGGATGACAGGCTCGACGCCCACGCAGTGCAGTGCACGGTTGTCGCCGCCTTCCAGGAAAATCCGTGGATGGCCGATCAGCGCCTCGTTGACATGGTTTCAGGCGCGCTGTTGCAAATCCGGCTGGAGCTTCATCATGTCTTCGGCCTCGCGCAGCACATCGCACGCATACTTGTCCTGCGGAGTCATTTCCACATTGAAGACATCATCGCTCTGCTCCGTGACTGCCGGGACCACCTCCCGATAGTCATGGGTGCGGTAGCCGGTGAAGCGGCGTCCTTTGGTCCATTTCCCGGAACGAGTGATATGCTGTTCAATGGGCTTCACGGTGATGATTCCGCGTTCCGTCAAATCCGTGTTGACAAACCACGCCAGGCGCGTGGAAGTGCGGTTGGGGAGCTCCTTCAGGGTCCGGCCTAGCTTGTTCAGACGCTCCACCCAGCTGTTTCGGGTCAGGACGCAGTCCAGCATGAAAGGCATCTTGCCTGTCTGGCCCTCGTGCCAGCGATTGCAGGCGGCAGACTGGTTGCGCAGGCGTTTCAGGAATTCATCGCATTCCTCCGCCAGCCAGTTGTAGCCGCCGGCGTGGGCGGCGGAGGCCGCAGTTTCCAGGAGAAGCCGCTGGCCGCCATCCAATGCGCCGGTTAGCCAATAGTGGGCCAGACAGGAGAAAACGTTGTTCAGGCGCTCCTCGGAATGCCATACGGGATGAAAGGGCGGGAGGTCCGGATTCGCCTTGACCTGGACGACTTGGTCCAGAAGCGTATAGACGACGCGATGCATGGTGTCGTCGCGCATGCCCGCCTGGGCGTACGTCTGCGCCAGCTGCAAGGAGGCGCTGGAGCCCTCGCGCAGCAGCGCCAGCACGCCGAAGATGCCGCTGATGGTGCGGAAGTATCCGTCATGGGCGTGGACATCCCGCCTGATCAGATCCAGGGCGTCCCGGAAGAAGTTGATGGACTCTTCGTCACGACCGGTAATAAACCGCAGCCACGCCACGCGGATCATGCGCGGTGCACGGCCCTGCGGCAGACGCTTCAGCAAATTCGGGACGATGTTCCAATCGCCGCACAGAATCGCGTAGTCCAGCATGGCGGCGACAGCCAAGGGCATGGCGCTTTCCGACAGGCCGTAGCATTTTTCCGCCAAAGGGCGGACGGAGCGCAGCGACAGCATGGCGCCAGGAAGGAGCTTCCAGGCGCAGACCGTCAGGAAGGAATCAGGCAGGGCAAGCAGCCATTCTTCGTCTTCCTGGAAGAGGAAATCAAAATAGTTGGAGCGGTTGTATTCTTTTGGGAAAGAATCCCGCATCGTCACGAGGACTTGGTTCAGGAAGGCGGTGTTGGTGCTGAAGAATGCGTTGCGAATGTCGCGCTGGAGGTTTTCGCCATTTGTCTCTCCGTGGGCGCCTACACTGGGGAGCGCACGGGAGATTGCCTCAGGCAGAATGGCATATTCCGGACGGGCAAGGATTCCACGCAGTTCTTCGGAGGACATGGGACGGGTCCGAAGGGTGTCGTTGGAAGATTGCAGAAGGTCGCCCGAAGCGAACAGCGGTTCCAGCAAGGCACCAATTTCTCCATCGGACATCCGGCTGAAAACCTCGAAATCGCCATGCCCCAGCAGCAATAGGACATTCTTCAAATCTGTCAGTGTCGCTGGATGGCCAATCGCCGCAAGGACATCAAACAAGATGCGGCTATGAACGGCATTCTGCGAATTCGTTTTTCTGGAAGGCATAGATTTTCGTTTCTCCAAAAGACCAAAAGGGGCGGTTGGGTTACTATAATCCTCTCCGCCTCGTTTTCCTCTTTCTCTCTCATGGAAGATAGATGCTTTTGGAAGATAGATGCTTTTGCCATTGCCTCAAGTTTTTTGTTTTCAGGTAACTATTCAGAAGGGAAGCTTGGAACCACGAATAGACACGAATAGACACGAATGGCTGGAGCAGGCAGGCGGTCCACAGGACCGCCTGCCTGCAAGGGCAATGTCTCCATTTGTGTTCATTCGTGTTCATTCGTGTTCATTCGTGGTTCAAAGCACCTTTTTTGAATAGTTGCGTTTTCAGAATTTATATGTTTTCTGTTCTTATGTTATATGTTATATCCCGTTGAAAATGTTACCGTTGTGTTTAAAGTAACCCCATCGTCGAAAAAAATGGAACAATCTCAGATGACAACCTTGGATGAGTTTTGCAAGAGTTTCTCTAAGCAAATCTCAGGGCGACAAAAGTTTGCGTTGATCGAACAGCTGAAGCGCGAGGAGTTTGCCGATGCATTCAATCCCCACACGCATACCGGCTGGGAGCTTCGTCTTCGTCCGGACAACGGGTGGGATGTCATCCCGCCGGAAACACTTCACAGCCAAAGGCATTGCATATACAGCCTGGAGGTTGATGTCCACCGTGTCATTCTCACCTATTGGGGAGGCGGTCTTCTGCTCAACAGAATGATTTCCAGTGAACTGGCGAACTACCATCAGGCGCCGGAGCTCTTTTTTCTCCTGCAGCGGAGCCGGGGGAATGTGCTTCTTGCCAGCCATCTCCTGTCCGCCGCCCTTCACTCTCTGCTGGAGGTGCTTCAGCGGCTTGCCCTTCAGCCGGAGGAGCGCCCGGGGCTCAATCTGGCGGACAAGGCGATGATCTACCTGCAGCACAGCTACTATCGCGCCAGTCTTTCCTTGGACGAAGTCGCGCAGGTCTTCGGGACTTCGCCGCAGAATCTGAATCGCGTCATGCGCCTGGCGGAGATGCCTTCCTTTCACGAATTTCTTCTGCAATTCCGCATGGAGCGCGCGGAGAAATTTCTGCAAACCGGTCGCTACACGGTCAAGGAGGTGGCGCGGATGACAGGATGGAACTCGCCGTTCTATTTCAGCAACTGCTTTCACAAGTACTTCGGTTGTCCGCCAAGCCTTTTCCGGGCAAAGGCGCGGAGTGAAGGGGCGGACAAGCCTGAGAACCTCTACCCAAATTCCATTTCCCGATGAATTTTCCCAATCGTTCCGTTTGTTTCCCAAGTTCCCTCAACCCTAAACAAAAGGAGTAGAAAAAATGCGCAGATGGTTTACCCTCATTGAATTGCTGGTCGTGATCGCCATCATCGCGATCCTCGCCTCCATGCTTTTGCCCGCGTTGTCCAAGGCGCGCGCGAAAGCCCGGGAGATTGCCTGCATCAACAACCAGAAGAACCTCACTTTGATGCTGATGCTGTACCTTGACGACAGCAATGGCTGGATTGAGACCCACACCTGGGGATTCTGGCAGACGATGCGGTATCCGCAGGCGCCGATGCACGATTACCTTCCCGCCGGCAAGATGGAAAAAAGCATCATCATGTGTCCCTCCGCCACCTATCGGGAAGCCGCTTCTTCCTGCTATGGCCAGGGAAAGCAGGATTGCTATCCGCCGGAACTGCGGCTTACGCTGACCATTGATGGCCAGAAGAATTACTTTGTCGATACGAAAGGCGCCCGCGTTCCCACCCACTCCGTTCTCAGCATCGACACCGGATGGAATCCGAAGACTGTCGGCTATGAGCAGGAAATGATGGGCGGAAACTGGTGGTGGTACTGCAATTCCGCCAACTACGGAAATGCCCGCGCGTGGCATACAACCGACAAGATCAACACCGGTTTCCTTGACGGCCATGTCGCCGCCTCCGCGCCGGGGGATTTCAATGACGCCATCATTGAAAGCACCGCCAAGGTGGCGGATCAGAGACTATACTACGTCAACGTGGACGGTGGTCTCAAGTGCTACGTCGCCACTGCAAAATAAGAAAAGCTATGAAATTATCACTTACATTGGTTCTTGCGCTGCTGGGTCTGTCCATGCTGGGGGCGGATGCCAACCTTCTGAGCAATCCCGATTTCGAGGATGGTCTGCGTCATTGGGGAATCAGCGAATGGTCTGGCAAACCGTACGAGGCTGACATTGCCGAGGACAAGTCCCAGGCCTGCCAAGGGGAATACGCTGCCAAGATCCAATGGATTTCCGGCGGTGATAATTTCGTGCTTTCCCAGGAAGTCGCCTTGCCTGAAGCCCGGAATTACCTTCTGAGCTTTCAGGCAAAGGCCGCCGTCCAGCCTGGCGGCGACGCCACCTGCCATGTGACTTTGCGCTTCTTTGACGACCAGCGCAAAGCCATTGGCGACATGGTGCACAAGATATTCAACATCAACGAAAACTACCAGCTGCTCCAATGGAGTTTCACTGCACCGGACGATGCCGTCAAGGCCATTGTCTGCCTACGCTGCCGTCGCATCACAACCTGGTTCGATAGCGTCAGACTCGTGGGTTCCCGGGGGCTTTACTTGAAAAACGCCATGTTCTGGCCCCAGGAACGGCAGCTTGTCATGGAGTTGTTCAACAGCGACGACGGAAGATACGCCCAAGTCGAGGCCGAACTCCTGGGGCAGGACGCAAAATGGCAGGGTGTCTTCGATGTCCCGTCTCTTCAGACGACATATATCCAGGCCGATCTGCCGGACCTGCCTCCAGGGAAATATCTGCTCAAGTGCAGCGCAAAGGGGTATCCGGAGATCACGGCTTCGCAGGAGCTGGTTCTTACCTCCTGCCGTACAGCCTGGCCGGCGCCATACGACGCGTTGAAAGTCCGCAACAACTTCGTGACGGAACTGCTGGTTGACAGGGCCCTGTCCATTACATCCGGCCAGGCGGTTCCTTTCCAGAATCCCCGGCGTGGATGGGTGAGGATCTGCTTCCACAGCGACAACGGAGTTTCTCTGGCGCTTGACCATCAGCCTCGCCTCATCAAGCCAGACGACGAGGCAATGCTCTTTCTGGACGAAGGAAACCACCGCATTGTCGGCGACCGGGACGCCACGCTGGACATCAGCATCACCACCATGGGAGAGTGCATTGCCAGCGAATACGAAACCAATCCTGTCCATATCAACCTTACTGATGTGAGCGGCAGCACCGGCATGAAGGAATTTCTCGGAAACTCCAACGTCGTGATGGAACGCTATCCCAACAACAACGTTCTCGACCAGGACGCCGCGCCTGGCAGCGCGGCCGTGCGTCTCGCCACATGGCGCGCACAGGGACGCCACGCCATAACCAACGTCACGCGCACCGGCTATGACTCCCGTTGGAAGGTGCGCCCGGAAGATACTGTCCAATTCTGGGGTACCCGCATTGGCATGAGGGAAATGGACGGCATCTCCATTGACGAGTTCGGACGCGAAAGCGATGCCGAAAGCGCCTTCTACGCCCCCGCGGTGGAAGCGCTCACCAGCCGCTTCCCGGGAAGAACACTCTATGCCTATACCTGCGCCGCATGGTATGCGCATGACAATACCAAAGCCCTGCGCAAGGCGCTTCTGGACAACCATCACGTCATCGCACCGGAACTCTACATGCGCGAACAGGCCTCCGAGGCCCAGGCCAAACTCTACATCAGCGATTTCTTCAACTATCTGCGCCTGTGGGAAAAAGCAGAGCCATCCTCCTTGCCTGGCATCATCTGGACATACGGCAGCTGCGATGCCTACTTCGCAAACTATTGCCTGGATAATTTCGCGTCGGCAGACTACCGGGTGTTCCTTGATCTGCAGTTCTTCCTGGCGGCCAATGATCCGGAGTTGTGGGGGCTGCGCGGCGTCTGCCCGTGGATCATCCGCTATACCCGCAAGGATACGCTCCTCTGGACGGCGCGGCTGGTGCGTCACTATCTCATCGAGGGGAAACGGACGCTGCTTTCCCAAGAGTACGACTTGCATTACAATGGCGATTATCTCCGGAATCCGGATTTCGCCGATGGCCTGGCGTCCTGGCAGGTGCAGCCGGCCGCCGAAGAAACCGTCTTCACCCAGGCGGTGAAGGACTATGGCTTCAACCGCGGCACGCGCAACACGGCGCCGGATGGCGACACGGTTGTGGTGATGAAGCGCATTCCCGGAGAGGCGAACCGCATCACCCAGACGCTCCGCAACCTCAAGCCGGGTAAATTCTACGAGATCAATGTCCGCAGCTGTGACTACAATGCGCTGATTGACAACAACGCTCCGACCGCATTGCAGCTGTTGCCGCTCCGCCTGACACTCCAGGGCGCGGAAGTCCTGGCGGACAAGTCCATGATCCATGTCTATCCGATTGCACAGAAAACCGGTCGTTCCGAAGGGCTTTGCGGCAATCACACCAACGTCGTCTTCAAGGCGACCGCGCCGACTGCCACGGTGGTCATCTCCGATGAAACGCCCAATCTGCCGCACCGGAATTTCCACGGCTTCGACTATGCGCCGGTCAATCCGGAGCTGCCGGCAATCGCATTCAATTTCGTGCAGGTGACTGAACTTCTGGAAGAATACTGATCATGCGAATTTCACTTGCCACATTGCTTTCCCCAGGCTTCCTGGGGCAGAGCATGTTCCATCCCAAGCTGGCAAAACTGCCGGACGGACGGCTCCTGATGACCGTGCAGACCATCTCCGGAAGCGACAGCTATGGACCGCTGCTGCAGTCGTTTTCCCAGGACGGCGGCTTCCAATGGTCTGCGCCTGTCCCCATCCCGACGCTGGGCTGGAGCGAACCGCGCACAGGAGGCATCGTGGAAGGCGTCTGCGACGTGGTGCCGGATGTGGACCCCGCAACGGGACTGGCGCTTGCCGTCGGTCACACCGTCTTCTACCGGAACGACAGGTTTTTCGACACGCTGGGCTTCTTCAACGGCGGCGAGAAGCATCAGGAATTCCGTCGCCTGGGTGTCTATAGCATCATGGACGACAATGGCCAGTGGACGCCGCGCCGCTTGTTTGACTTCCCCGAATTCGATGACTACGAGTGCATTACCTGCGGAAGTTCGCAGAAAATCATCCATCCGGATTCCACCTGGCTGATTCCGTTCAACGGCCGCCTGGCAGGCGAGGAGTATTTCCATGTCCTCATCTGCAAGCTTGACTTCAACGAAGAGAAATTCACCTTGGCGGAACACGGTTCTCCGCTCAGGCTGGAGAACGGGCGCGGCCTCCTGGAACCGTCGCTGTTTGAACACGAAGGCAAGATCTGGCTGACCATGCGCGCGGAAGACGGACACGCCTATTTCAGCACTTCGACAGACGGCATCCATTTCCCCTCCATCACTCCATGGACCTTTGCCGACGGCTCGCCGCTGGAGACCAGCACCACCCAGCAGCATTTCGCCAGACTGGGTGAGAGGCTGTACTTGATCTACACCAGGAATGCGGGATACAATGAAAAAGTCTTCCGCTTCCGGGCGCCTCTTTTCATGGCGGAAATCGATACGGAAAAAGGCGCGCTCAAGGCGGAGACAGAGGTGGTCGCGCTTCCTGCCGACGGTGACTTCACCGACCCGGAAGGCGTCGGTGTTTCCGGAAATTTCCTGCCCTGTTCCCTTTCCGCAGATGAACTCCTCATCAGCGATGCCTTCATTCGCCCCTACCGGGGATATGTGGGGCTGACGCAAATCGCAAGAATCAAAGCGTAAATGCCAAAAATGTCAAAAATCAAGTTTTCCGGAATATATTCTGCCCTGCCGACTCCTCTGGCCGAGGACGGCACTGTCAATGCCGAGGTCGCCATCCGGTTGATGCGTGACCAGCTTGCGCAGGGAGTCAAGGGCTTTTACGTGGCCGGCGGCACCGGCGAAGGCGTCCTGCTTCACAAGGAGCAGCGAATGGCCATCGCCGAAACTGCGGTGGAGGCCTGCCGGGGACGCGGCCAGGTCATCGTCCACACCGGCGCGATCAACGTGGAGGACGCCCTGGAGCTGACCCGCCATGCGACGGCGATCGGCGCCGACGCGATCTCCTCCATCCTGCCCTCCATCTACTTTTCCTGTTCAACCGGGGAGATCGTCTCCTATTACAAGGAACTGTCGGCGGCGACCCACCTGCCGCTGCTCATCTACGCCAACTTGAATGGCGCAGGCGGGAACATCCTGGAAATCATGACGCGGCTGCTTGCGGAGACCGGCAATGCCATCGGCGTCAAGGACACTCGCGCAAACTACTACGAGATGTGGTTGCTGAAGCAGCTTAACGGCGGCGACATCAACATCATCAACGGGCCGGACGAATCGCTGCTCTGCGGGCTGTCCATCGGCGCCGATGCCGGCATCGGGACAACATACAACATCATGCCCCGGTGGTTTGTGGAATTGTTCAACAGGTTCAGGGCGGGTGACATGAAAGGTGCGTTGGAGTTGCAGAGCTCCATCAATCGTGTCATCAAGGTGCTGTGCGACTGGAGCAGCGAATGCAGCATCATCTCGTCCGTCAAGGAAGTCCTGCGGCTTCAAGGGTATGACATGCCTGTGATGGCCAGGCCGCTCCGCCGTTTCCCGCCGGAAAAGTCCGCTGCCTTCAAGGCCGCGCTGGAAAAAGCCGGCTATCCGTTCTTTGCGAAAGATTGAAACTCGATTTCGTCCGAGCTTTTTGCAAAAAGCTCGTCCATTCTGAGAGGCTGAAAAGATGCTGCTTGAAATATGCAATACCCGTTCCGGCGCAGTCCTGAACCGTCATGACGGCATAGAGACTGCAGATGCGCTGATTTTTCCGCTGGAGGGACTTGCTTCGCCGGAGGCGACGGTTACGGTCAATGGCGTCGTGGCCGAACGCAACGACCAGCGCTTCTTCTGCGATGTCCGCCTTACCCGGAAGATCAACCACGTCGCCGTCAAGGCCTCCAGCCAATTCGGCGACTGCACTCTGGAGGTCGTCCTGGTCTGGGACAAAGCCAGTTTCCGGCGTTATCACTTCTTCCTGGACGACCATATCTTCACTTTCGCCGAACTGGCCAAGAACCGCCCGGCCCGCGCCTTCGACCACTTCTATCTGAAAAAACTCCAGGAGCTTCACCGTGATTTCGGAACCAAATTCTCGCTGAATTGCTTCTACCACAACAGTCACTTTGATTTTGACCTTTGCCAGATGCCGGATTGCTACAGGCAGGAGTTCATCGACAACTCCGACTGGCTGCGCCTTTCGTTCCACGCGCACAGCGAATTCCCCGACCGGCCATACCAGTTTGCGGACGAAAAGCAGCTTGCCGCCGACTATGATCTGGTTCGGGCGGAAATCATACGCTTTGCCGGAGAGGAGTCCTTCATCCCCCCCATTACCATTCATTGGGCGATGGTCAAGCCGGACTGCTTCGGCTGCCTGAAAGAGCGCGGAATGAACATCCTCGAAGGACAGTATCTTTCCTCGCCGCCAGAAGGCGGCACGGCTGTGTCGGAGGTCGGAGCCTCCCGGTTCGACTTGACTGATGTGGGCTTCTTCTACGAGAAGGATGTGGCCAAATACGTCCAGCAGAACATGCTCTTCTACGACCGCTTCACGGATATGTTCCTGCTAGGGGAGACCATGGTCTGCAATCTCAATCCGCTGGACAGGATCGCCCCCCTGATTCGCGCGGCGTCGGAAAGCAGATACCACAAGGACTATATCTGCATCTGCTCCCACGAGCAATACAGCTTCCCGCACTATTTCAACTATCAGGCCGACCATCTGGAAAAGCTTGCCGTCGCCTGCCGCACCGCCAGGGAAGAAGGCTATGCGTCCATCTTCCACAACGAAGGCCTCTACGGGAACTGCGCCTGGGAAAAATGAAGGGAACTATATTCTTGAATTGCCGTTATGGATTGACGGCACGGACTTGTCCTGTGCCCGAGGCGCAAGGGGCTGTTGCAAAAGCGCATCCAAGTAGTGTCATTATGTCCTAGGACATCGTTGAAAAACTGGCAGGGGATTCTGCGGAAAAGGAGTTCAGGAGATGCGGCATCCCCACAAAACCAAGGGCAGTTTCCGGGCGACCGGATGTCTTTCGGCAGACTTGTCCGGACCGACAGTCCGCAGTTGCACCGCTTTGGATGCCATGCGCGCCCAATCGCAATCGCGCAGGTCCTCAATGCAGCTGAATCCCTCGCCGCCTTGCTGCGGCGAGGGATAGAGCGTTTTGGGGAAATGGCAGTTTTTCTGGCAGGGAAATTTTAGACCATGAAGAAAGTCTTGCAGTTTCCGCTACTCCTCAGACGGAATGATTGAGCAAGGAAATAAATATCCTTGTCAGTTATGGAGTCGGGCATGCCTGCCTCACGAATATGGCATAACGCATATGTGTTTTGAAAGAAGGGGCTACTACTTATTCCAGGCATACGGCGCCTGTGAAGCCGTGGCGCAGGAACTTCATGGTATATCCGTGGGCGGCGGTGCCGTCGTCCCGTCGATCCGCGTAGGCAGGATTGCCGTAGCAGAGAATCTTCAGGGTGTTTCTGCCGGGCTTTACCTTCCCGCGGACATCGAACTTGCATACGGGGCCCAGTTCCACGCCGCAGGCCTCGCCATTCAGCCATAGCTCCAGGCAGTCGCTGGCGCCGGGGATCTCCAGGCATTTCGCCGAAGCGTCCGCGCAATCGAAGGCGCCTTCGTAGCAGATTTCGCCGCAGAAGCGGGTCATGCCGGGGAGGCGCATGAGATTCACCGCCTTGCTCCGGGAGAGTAGCGGCCTGAACTCCTTCCCCGTGACGCTCCTGGCGGAGATGTCGAAAAGCACCTCCACTTCTTTTTCTGCATGGAAGCCGTAGTCGAAGGGAGGCAGTGCCGAAGTGTCTTCTTCGCCGATGGAGAGAAGCAGCATCTGCTGGGCGTCCAGTTTCAGACGGAAGGCATCCGCCGTGTGTTCCGGACGGCTCTTCGCATTGTGCCAGACGTCGTGCAGAAACGTCTTGCTCCAGTCCGGCCGTTGCGGCAGGATGATCTCGGCTTCCACGGGGGCGGTCCCTTCGTTGAAGAAGAGATAGAGCGTGGCGCCGTCCGTCTTGCGGAGCGCGTAGCTGCGCACTTCCGCCGGCCAGGCGGGCCTGGCGGAGAGCCTCGCCAGATTCCGTTCGCGCAGCACTGGCGCCAATGCGGAAAGGGGAATTGCCTTGCCCGGGTTTTCCCGTGCGAAGGGTTCTTCGCCGATGCGCAGTACGGGCACGCCGGCTTTCTCCATGGCGGAGGCCAGGGGCGGCACTTCCGGCGGATAGTAGGCGGATTCCGGCATGAGCAGCGCACCGTAGGATTCCTGGTTCACGTGGATTTGGCCATTCGCCAGCGTGGTTTTTTCGCTATGCAGGATGTCCAGTGGCAGGAAATCGAAGTCGATGCCGTTGCGTGTCAGGGCGGCGGCGATTTCGTCTATGCAGAAGCACTTCTTTGTGTTCCATTCCAGTTCGGCGGGATAGAGAATCGCCACATCGGCCTGGTGGACGCCGTCGGAGAGCTTTTCGCAGATTTCGCGGACGTAGCGCATGAGTTTCCCGAAGTGCCGGAACTGGGGGTTGAAGCCGCAGCAGAAGTAGGTCGGCGCCAGGTAGCCTGCGGCATAGCCCGGCGGCACCGAGGGGCCAGCGTCGCGTTTCGTTACTTCGGAGGAGCGGAAGACCGACGGCACCGTTGGGGAGAAGGCGTGGGGGATGAAGTGGTTCGTGCCGTTGCTGAGGAAGTGGTTGAAGACATAGCGCATGGTGGAGAGGCCCGCGTTCCAGCCGTAGGCGCCGAAGGTCTCGCAGACCACCCGGTTCCTCATGTGGGGCATTGCATGCGCCAGGGAGGCCCCTAGTTTGGCCAGCGTATACTGGTAGAACTTGCTGGAGACGATGGTCCAGGAGGAGTCCACCCGGTGGGGCAGGCAGGTTACGCCGGGGATCATCTGCCCTAGGACGATGTCGAGGCCTGCCATGTCCTGTCCTTCCATGGCTCGGAAGTAGTGGCCCGCGCCCCAGGCGGTCCGGGTGTGGACGCCGGCGTCCTCTATGATGTGCCCGATGAATTCCACGTGATGGTCGCGGCACCAGTCGCCGATCTGCCGGCTGAAGTTGTCGCGCCAGAGTTTCGTAACGAGGTCCATGTACTGATGGCGGAAGTCATCCGTGCCGGCGCCCAGCCCCTGCCAGAGCATGGGGAGCCTCAGGCGGGCCTCGTCAGGCGTACAGCGGCATTGCGCAGCCAGGCGTTCGGCCATGTCCTCCGCCCAGGGGAAGAAGCTCTGCAGGTCGCCGCCCATGCGGAGCTGGAACATGGCCTGGTCGTATTCGCCGGTGCAGTTTCCGAAGGCGGGTTCGTCCGTGAAGAATCCTGCGAAGACATTCCCGAAATATTGCGGGAAATGGGCGTAGAGCTTCTCGTGGACTTCATTCAGCAGGTGTCGGCAGGCAGCCTGGCTGGTCATGGCGATATAGTGGCTGAAGATGCCGCATTTGTCGTGATCCACGGTGAAGACGAAGAATACGCGCCAGTTCCCGGCGGGGAGATTCAGTTCACAGAGGCCGTCGTGCACATTCTCCAGGCCGATGGCGACGGGATCGCCGCAGCGGTTCTTTGCGGGATCGTGGGGCGCGGCGCTAATCTGCAGGAGCGTTTCGGAGGCCGTGTGCTCGGGCAGGAGGGCGCAGTCGCCATCGCAGGGGCCTGTCACGTCCACGCAGTCGCAACGGATGTTCTGTACGCGGTAGGCGTCGTTTTCCGGCTTGAAGAGGGAATCGTTGGCGTTGCCGGAGCCAACGTGGGCGTCATCCAGCATCCAGACGCGCATTCCCAGTTGCTGCGCCAGCAGGAAGACGCGGTCCATCAGTGTCCACCAGAAGTCCGTGCAGAACCAGTTCCCGCCCCGGTTTTCCAGGACGAATTCGTCCACGCCGCAGGATTTGATGGCGCGGATTTCGTCTTCAACTGCTGAAATGCCTTCCCCGGAATACCACAGGAAAGGGAGAACATGTCCGTCTTTGGTCATGGAGATGGTATGGTAGGAATGGGAATGATGGTAGGGATAGGTGGGAAATATGGCAGGGATGGTAGGAGTTGTTGCAAAGGCTCAACTTCCCTTTTCATATTCTTGTTCTTGAAGCCGACTCCGGCGGGACGGCAAAACAACCAAAACATCGCAAAACGCCTAAAAGCCGTCTTCGGCGATTTCGTCGAAGGCTTTTGCTGTTTTGGTTGTTTTGCCATCTGTCTTTGGTTGTTTTGTTATCCGCTTTTTGATTAGAATCTTATCGTTTTACAAGGACTTCCTTTTCGTATGCGCGGATAGGTTCCAGCACATTCGCGTCGGCGGGAACCCCGCGGCTTTCGCAGTAGTAGTTCCAGACTGCGCCCCAAGGAAGGCTCTTGATGGCCTCGCGGTAGGCCATGCGGGCGGTGAAATCGCCGGCATACTCATACTGGCAGGCTGGGTCTGAAGGCTCCAGCATGGCGATGAGGAGGGCCTTCTGCCAGTTCCGGGCGCCGATGACCCAGGCGGCCAGGCGGTTGATGCTGGCGTCGAAGTAGTCCAGCGTGTAGAAGAGGTTGTGGCCATTGTCGTTGCGGACGGCCTCGCGGCCCAGGTCCAGCAGCGGGTCGTCCAGCAGGATCACGTGGTCGCTGTCCCAGCGGACGCCTCGGGAGACGTGCAGGAGGATACGGCCGTTCTGTGCGCAGATGGCGGAGAGCTTGTCGGGGATGGACTCCGTGGGATGGAAATGTCCGGTATCCAGGCAGATGAGCTTGTTGTGCTGTGCTGCGTATGTCAGATAGAAGTCATGTGAGCCCACCGTATAGGATTCCACGCCGATGCCGAAGAGCTTGGATTCCACGGCATCCAGCAGCTGGTTTTCGGGGAATTCCTCGGCGAATGTGGCGTCCAATGCCTCCAGCAGCCGTTCGCGCGGGGCGCGTCGGTCGGCGGGCTGGTCCTTGAAGCCATCGGGGACCCAGACATTGCAGACGGCGGGAGTGCCGAGGCGCGCGCCGAAGGCGGCGCCGATGCGGCGGATGGCCTTCCCGTGGTCAATCCAGAACTGTCGGATGGCGGGATCGGGGTGGGAGAGGGAGAGGCCGTCCTTCAGTTTCGGGTGGGAGTAGTATGCGGGGGCGATGTCCATTCCCAGCTTGCGGTCCGCTGCCCAGTCCAGCCATCCGGAGAAGTTCTCCAGCGTGAAGGCATCCCGGTCGCGTCCAGGCATCATGCAGTCCACTTCGTGTCCCTGCAGGCAGATGCGAAGTTTTTTCCCCGCCAAGAGCTTCAGCGCCGTGTCCAGGTCCTGGCGCAGTTCTTCTGATTTTCTGGCGCATCCGGGGTAGTTTCCTGTGACCTGGCAGCCGCCCGTCAGGGCATGGCCGGTGGTCTCGAAGCCTTTGACGTCGTCTCCTTGCCAGGCGTTGATGCTCAACGGCATTTCATCCAGACGCCGCAAGACGGCTTCTGTGTTGATGCCCAGTTCTCCGTATTGCTCTGACGCAATGCGATACATCGCTTCTGAACGGCTCATTCTGCTGCTCCTTGATGAAAAATGAGAAGGAAATACGAAAAAACGACTCAGAAAGGCTTTTTGCCAACACTTCCATACTATAACCTCCTTGGTGGGGTTTAATGCCTCCTTATGAATAGGGAAAAATTCATTGCCAAATAAGAGGTTTCTAGTAGATGTGCTATATTTAACTATTGACATGATAACCTTTGAGATGATGCTTTTTTGTGCATCTGTTTGTAGCATGCTGCGTCGGAGTTTGTTATTATGTCTTTTTGCCGGTTTTCATTGAACTGGCTCAAAGTATTCAGGTGCTTGTGCCTGCAATTGAAAATAGGAGAAGAACATAATGGGTAGAATCAATGGTGTCAACCAAAATCAAATGCTTCGTTCTGATTTGGAGTTGAATCAAGATGACAATTCCAAGAAGGTCATGTCGACAAGGACTGCTGCCGTTGCAGTGCAGTACACCAAAGACCACATTGACAACATCTCCCATGGGTTCAAGCGCTTCGTTCTCTGCGTCTTTACCCTTGGCATTAACGAATTGCTACGTTCGAAATATGCCAGGGACTACGAGGCGAACATCACCAAGATGAGTGATGACATTGGAAAAATTCATTCCGCATTGAAGGAAGAGGTGGGGGAACGTCAACTAAAAGATCTTGACGCAGAAATCAAACACGAAAAGCTATACGGAATAGATCATCGTTTTGAATACAAGGAACACACTACGGAACTGAAGCTTTCAATGGGAAATGTGACGTTGACACGTCACGTTAATGGCAACGGCACGTTGCGTTTTGCAGATGGTTCAGAGGAAAACATTTCAAATTGTGCCAATGTCAGGCAAAGGCTTGAAATCGATGTGATGAAAAACGCCAAGATTTTTAGAAAATCTTTGGTAATGCAGATATTAAATGAATATCGCGACAAAATCACTTCGAATGAAGTGCCAAATTCAGCCAAGGCCAGCCTGGAGGAGCAAGGCACCATCGTCCTCAAAGCCATTCAGGACGTAAAAATGCCTGAAACCAATGCAACGATTCGTGCAGCCGCCCGCAATCGCCTGAACGAATTGCTTGGAATTCTGTTCAAGGACAACCTCAACCTTTCCGAGGAAACAACTGCCACGTTGGATCCGAACTTCGGCGTGCAGATGGCTGAGAAACTGCTGAATGGCGAATTGGATTCTCCCGAGACTTTCAAGGAGTTTCTTAACAGAGGCATTTCCGGCACAAATCTGGGGACGGACGAGGCCACGAAACTTGCCGCGAAACTTGAAAAAGCCCAGGATGAGTACAACAAATACCAGCAGGCGGATTTTCCAACCCGTTTGAGAATGGAGGCCGAGCCGCCAAATCCCGCATCCCTGGTGAGCTTCGCAGAACAATATGTTGACAGGAAACCCACTGAATCCCTTCCTCAAGGCGAATCAAGGGAAGTGCATGATTTCGCTGCAGAAATCATTCTCAGCGAAGATATTACAAAATATGACAACGCGCTTGAACAGGGACATCTTACTGGGGCACGTTTGGCGAAAATCTTCAAGAAGAACTACGAACTGGTCGGAAGGATGATGGCGAATCGACTGGAAATCAAGGAGAACAAGGAAATATCTGATATGCTTGCAACGGTCGAGCCAAGCCTTGCCGGCAAGATCTCCGAAATCCTGGACAAGCTGAATGATGATTTCGCATCGGAAAAGAAGAAAAACGAAGAAGAGATTGAAAATACAAAGAAGGCTCTTGAGGAAGAGAAGAATTCCGACATTTATTGTAAGGAGGAAAAAGAAAGAAGAATCAATAAAAAAGAGGAAAAGCTCAACAAGTTGCTTAAAGAAAAAACGACAAAAGAGGCCAAGTCAAGCGCCGAGCAACGTGCCGATTTCGTTATGCATTACCTAAAAAACATCTCGAAAATACAACACGGTATTGCATATAAGATGGGCGCAAAATTTGTCGAAGACATCAATCCGCAGGAGATGGCTTATCGCTCTGAACAAGTTACAGAAGGCTATGTTATTGTTGAAGAAGAGAAAGATCAGTGGAATAATGTCAAATACACAATCAAGGCAAGGTCTTCTTCAGACAAGATGGACGTGGCTGCTGCTGAAATGCAGCAGGATGCCAGGAAAATCGCCTATGAAAGCGATAACCCACAGCGCGCTCAGGAGGAACAAATCCGAATGAAGAAGCGTTTCGATTATTTTGCCGCACAAGAGGAAAAGATCAACGAATCCGTAGCGAAGCAATGCGAGCAGATTCAGGAAAAGATAAATAAGCAGCTTGATAAGATTTTCGTGATGCCCGAGGAACGGAAATACACGAATGATGAATTCGCAAGACTTTCTTTGAGCGAACAGCAAAAGGCCTACGCTGTCAACGATGAAGTCTATCTCATCAAGACAGCCCTGAAGAGCTATTTCAAGGACATGTCTGTTCTGGACCAGAGACGAATGATAGCGGCTCAGACTCGTTTCTGTGAGCATAACCCAAATACGACCGCGGGGGCGAAGCTGGGAGCACTTCTCAAGGGCGCAGGTCCCGTTATGCAGAAAATGTTGCAGGGACTGGACGAGACGGCAATAAAGGACGAGACCTTCAAGGAGGCGTTGGCCGACATGAAGGACGGTCTTGCGCCGTTGTCTGAAGACACCATCCGCGCCCAGTTCTTCGATATGATCGAACGCAGTAAAAAAGAACATCCTGAGAATCCCATTGTGGGCATAAATGTCCTGGCGTCTGTCGGACAGGCGTCTGTCGGACAGTCACTGAACTGTGTGTTCACTTTCCGTGACGGGACGACGAAGAACAGCGTGACCAAGATTCTACGTCCCGATGCCGCCATTACGATGCAACGCGAAGATGTTGTTTTCACCAAGGCAGCGGAAGAGGTGAAGAATGGAATGCCGAAGACATACAGAGGTCGTTTCAAGAGCATAACCGCCGAACTTGACTTTACGCAGGAGGCCAAAAACGTTCAGCGTGGCCAGGAGGTTTACGGCGGCGCCAAGCAGGGCGTCTACCAGAAGCAGAAAGTAATTGAAAGATACGGCACTTTTAACAACATCGCTACCGAGCAACTGGTCGATGGCATTGCTCCTACGCAAACATCGCTGTCCATGGAAAACGCCGGCGACATGACCCTTAAGAAATTCCTCCTGAATGCCTCGACTGTCCTCAAGTCTTCGCGAAAGAAACTTGAACAACCTGCGAAAGAAGGCAACGAGCAAGCTGAAATGGCAAATGTCGAGCCGCCTTCCTTGGAAGATCTTAGACATCTGGACGAACTTTCAAAGAAATTGCGCAAGACATACTCTTCTCTCACGAGTTTGGCGTTCCTATGGGTGAATGAAGGACTCTTCGGCTCAGGTTTTTCCCATGACGACTTGCATACGGCCAATCTGATGCTCAACGGAGACAAACTTGTCATAATCGATTATGGCAATTGTATGCAATTGACTTCCGCTGAACGCACAGATGTAATCTCTGCCGTATGTGGCGTGGCTGTCTGCGATGTGGATATCTTCATCAAGGGATTCCGCAATATGCTTTCACCTGAAAGCGTAGCGCTTTTTGACAGGAATCGCGATGCCATAAAGGAACGTCTGTCAATCATATTCTCCGCGAAGAACAAGGGGCTTGACAAGACCGCACAGCGTCTTGATGTGGCCTTGAAGTTGTTTCAGAAGGACTACAAGATAGAAGTGCCCCCTCAGATTCATAACTTCCTGGAAGGTCAGACCCGTCTGCAGAATGCCATGACCCAGAATCTTCAGTTGATAGAGCAGATCAATGAGCTACGCAACCAGTATGGGACAGCGTTTGGGAATAAAGAGCTTTCTGAAGATGAAAAGACCATTATTGCGAATTCCGCGGAATTGACAGAAGAGCAAAAAGGCGATAAACTTCCAAGCATGATGAAATGCCTGACTGATGTGGTTAAGAACAACATCAATGCCAAACTGCTGAACGCCATTGGCTTGAAAAATGCCAAGAGCGTCTACAACTCCATCAAGGACGAACTCGTGAAAATAAAAGGCTGATAGCGTTCCCCCAGAAGTCATCCCTCTTTGGTGAAATTTACTCAAAAGAGGGGTGGCTTCTGTCTTGGAATTGTCGAACCCGTTCTTCGCGTGGTCATATGCCCAATGTGTTCGGGGGGAGCCTCGCTGCAAGAGAATATTCCTCTTTTCCCACCGTCTTGCTACTTCAGTTTCAGGATATATTCCACCATTTTTGACCGTGCCTGGTCCAGGTCGGCGTGCAAGGCATCCAGGTTTTTCAGCCAGTCTTCGGCTTCGTCCGCCATGGCGTCCCGTCCTTTCGTCCGTGCATCTTGCGCAGCCAGACGGAGCGTGGTTGCGTAGCGGATATCGTCCGCGGCTTCCCTGAGCCCCTCGTAGGCGATGGTATCTATGACGCCGTCGATTGTGGGATAGACCAGGTTATGGTCCCTGTAGTCCTTGTGGTCGAAGTCGTCCCAGGGATTTCCGAAGGCTTCGTAGTTGCAATAAGTGCATGAGCCGTCGTAGTTCTGCTGGTAGAGGAAGAGTCCGTAGTTTCTGCGATAGGCATCTGGATTTTCCACTCCGCCCTGGGGATTTCCATAACTGAAAATCCTCTGTCCCGCGCCATGCCAGAGGGCGGCTTCCGCGGCATTGGGGACACGGCAATGGACCAGCAGGTCCAGCATGTCGCCTACCACATTGAAGACACTTCGGGTATCGCAGCTGGATGTCAGGATCTTCCCGCCGTATTCGTGGACTTTTTCCCAGATCGTGCGTTCCTTTTTCAGCACATCGTCGAAGGCTTCGTCGATTGCGTAGAAGTAGACATCGCGGTGTCCGCAGATTTCTTCTACGGCATCCATCAGTACCATGAAGAGATCGCGATGTCGTTTCAGTGCTTCTTCGGATGTATCCGTCCAGATTCCCAGATTGCACTCGGGGCCTGAAAGGAAGAGCGGCTTGTTGAGCAATCCCGCTTCCTTGCGCATCCGGAGCGCCTTCTTGAAATCATCTATGTCAGCCGGAGACATATACTGATAGAAGAGCGGATTCGTGATGCCGTGTCTTGCCAGATTCCGTAATTCCGCGCGGTATTGGTCCGGCGTGCGTTCGAATGGCGTGATGACGCCTTTGGATTTGGAGGCCATGGTGGAGACCTGGTAGAGGCTGAAGGTGAAATCGCGCGCAAGATCATAGTTGGTTTTCGGGGCTTCAAGGGCGAATGGCAATACGCGCACACGGAGATTCAGGGAACAGATTTCGCCGAGTTCGGAGAGGACGCGCACACGTCCTGTGTAGAGTCCTGCGGGGGTGTCTTCGTCGGCGTGGACGGTGATGATGAACTGGCGGTTCCGGTCCTGTTCCAACGTGGTGGGGAGGGGCGCCGGCGCATCCTTCACGGGATATTCCTCATTGGGGATGGATATTTGCCAGCGGCTTTTCGTTTCGCGCACTTCCGGATGGGTGGCGCAGACATAGCGCTGCCCGTAAGGGGTGATGAGTTTCACGTAGTCGCATTGATTCGCTTGGTCGATCTTGATTAATTCCGGGTCATTGGCCATTAGTTCGGGGACCAGTTTCCGGATGGCAGACGCCTGGCCGACGCCTTCCCAGGCGGTGCCCGCCTGATACCAGCAGAGCACATACTTGAAATCCAGGTGGCCGGCGCTGAGGATTTCGCCGTTTTCGCTGGTCAGGTCAGGCATGATGAAGCGTACATTTCCGTAAGTGCGCAGAGGTTTCAGCACAAAGGAGACGCCTTCGTATTCTCCCGGCGTGAGCATGCACTCCAGCGTGTCGCCCAGTTGCGCCGTGGATAGCCGGCTGTCGGGAAGAATCGGTGTTCCGCTTGTTGGCGCGACCACATAGCTGAGCGCATGGGCCGCCAGCTTGCCTTCCAGCAAGGCGTCCACTTCAGGGGCTAGCAGCGGCACGGTCGAGACGATGGAGAGCGGTGCGTATTTTCCCAGGGAGTGAATACGCTTCGCCAGCGAGGAATCGTTCCCTTGGAGTTTCCGGCCCCATTGGTGGAGTTCTTCCAATGCGGCTGGATAGTCTTTTTGCAGGAATCGCACCTGTTCCAAGGCCTTGGCGAAGTTTTGCCGGGACGCGAAGTCCGCATGGCCCAGGAGCGACGTGAGCAGTGCCTTTTGCGCCGCCAGGCTGGCCAGCGCCTCTTCGCCGAAGCCCGTGGCGTCCAGAGCATCGCAGGCCAGCATGACGTCTTGGATCTGCTTGTCCATTGTGCCGCCGATGGCGGTGGGGATCTCTTTGCTCAGCGAGAGCGCCTCCTCGACGGACAGCCCGCGCGGGAAGAGATTGACGCCTGCGATGGTGCCCTTGAAGGCATTGTAGTTCTCTGCGTCGCTTCCAAGCACCATCGTGCCGTCTTCCAGGCGGATGTCTTGAAAATCATCGCCTGTGGATTCTGCCAGCAAGTCGCCATTGAAGAAAATCCGGTATGCCTTCTGCGTGGTGGAATAGGTGACGACGACATGGTTCCATTGATTCAAGGCGATTGTGGTCTTGCCTGTGCCAACGGGGTAGCTCGCGCCGTCCGGCAGGACCATCCTGCCGGACAGATCTAGGGATGGCGTTATGCGCGCCGACCAGCTCCAGTTGCGGGAGAAGGGCACCGCGCAGTCGCGTTTCCCTTCCGGACCCAGGTCCACCTTGGGCGTTTCTTCCAGATTGAACCAGCAGGAGATGGAGAACTCCCGGCTGTAGTTGTATTCCGCTGGAAGCGTAACGGTTGCCTGGCAGCCTGTTTCGCCTGTGAAGGCAATGGCTCCGCCCAGGTCACGCGCCCCGTTCTGTAATTCCACTTCAGGCGAAAGGCCTTCATCGGAGATGAGTTTCAGCGCTCCTTTTGGAAGTGCGAAGAGGGTGAGGGCGCTGAAGAGGAGGAAAACATTGAGAAGTCGCTTACGCATGGGAGGAAGGGAGAGGGGGGATTATGGGGTGATGTCTTTTACTTTGGGAATTACATACTTAAGTTGCCTGCTTGTTCTGACGCTGCATTTTCCCGAGGTTTGCGCCTCGGGCACAGGACAAGTCCGTGTCGTCAATCAATAACGGCAACTTAGGTATATAATTCCCTTTACTTTACCACAACTAGTGTGGTGTTTTTTTAATTCCTTACCTTTTCGCGTCTTTTCTGGTCCTTTTGCCGTAAATGCTTCCTTACATAGTCATACGACGCGAAGCACTTGGAGCAAAATGCCCCGGGAGGGCGAAAAGTGACCGAATGGACATTCGCGAAAGGCCCATGACTTATTTTTGTCCAGAGAAGGTGATTTGAGGAATGAACTTGTTTCCCTGTCGGTAGTCGAGGAGTCCAAGATGATGCAGTCGCCCGACGGCAATCGCGGCATGAAGGTGTTCCCGTGCGCAAAAGTCCTCCAAGTTCTTTCTGGAATACCGCAGTGTTCTGAGGCGTCCTTCTGTCTTTGGGGGAATCAGGCAATTTGCGGCAAAGTCATCGGCCTCCTTTTCCTTTTTTTCGTTTCGCTGGCCGTATT
This sequence comes from Lentisphaeria bacterium, assembly GCA_024405215.1. Taxonomy (GTDB): domain Bacteria; phylum Verrucomicrobiota; class Lentisphaeria; order Oligosphaerales; family Oligosphaeraceae; genus UBA1724. The sequence continues at coordinate 48,198 of JAKSPB010000003.1, forward strand.
CCACGCCTTCGAGGAAGACGTCGCGTTTGCCGTGGAGGAGGATATGGCCCAATTCATGGAAAAGAGAAAACCAGACGATGTCATATTGCTTGTGGTAATCGGAGACCTGCACGAGTGGCATGTCTCGAATCCATCGTGTGGCGCCATTTGCCTTGGCGTTGGTCAGGCTTGGAGAAAAGACAAGAATGACTCCCGCCTGGCGGCAAAGCCCCTGGAGTTCCGGCAGGAAGTTCGTTTTCCCCTGATGGGCGAGTTCGCTCATGGCGGGAAGAACCTCTCTCAGTTTTTCCTGCGAGAAGGGAGGGATGTCGTGTTCTTCCAGGGCCTTGCGCTCGCCGTGTCGAAGCCAGGCCGAAAGAGAATAGGGATCCGCGACTCCTGAGAGGGAGAGTCTGAACTCAGCACCAAGTGCCTGCCGTTGATAATAGACCTCCCAGGCGGAAATCTTTGCCACCCCGAAGAAGGCCAGCAGCCTCTCGATCTTTTCTGTTGTCGTCAGTTTTTCTTTGGCAGTGATGTATCCTTTTTTCACCATTTCCGTGAAATGGAAATGACTGTACCATTCTGAGGACGCCTTCAACTCCTCCTCCCGCTGGCTGCGTGCGACGGATTCATCATATCGTACTTGCATATTCAGCCAGAGATGGGCAGGAATGCCGAGGACCTTCTCAAACAGGATGGCCATCTCCGGGGTGACGGAACTGGTGCCGTTGAGGACGGCATGAATCGTCGGTTCAGGCTTGCCGCAGCGCACGGCAAATGTCTTGATGGGCATGCTCAGTTCTTCCAGCTTTTCTTCCAGCATCAACCCCGGATGAAAAGAACCTGCGATTTTCTGCCTTGTTCTCATGATCTACCCCTTTTTATGATAATCAACAATTTCAACGATGATCGCATCCTGAATCAAAGGCCAGATGAACTTTCCCTGGCTATCTGTGGCGATGGGCCTGGTCTTTGGCGTGACAATGAGCCGTGACGGCTGAACCAGGTCGAATGCCCACTGCCCCTTGCGGTTCTCCGTCAGTTCATGGAAACGCCCTGGCACATGTCGCAAATCTTCAAAGGAATCCGCGTCAATCAGAGTGCCTACTCGACGCAGAAATTTATCTGCTTGCTGCTTCCCCAGTTTCTTTTGTGCGTATCCGTCTATCTCTGCGCATTTCTGTAACTCTTTCGTCTTGTAAATGATTTCCATCGGTGCCTGTTGTGTCGAACGATGTCTTGGGTCGTGCTATTACTATATTATCAACTTGTAGAAAGTCAAAGCCGATTTTTTGAAATAATCGCTAGGCCTCAGTTTTTTCTCCTATTCCTAATCTTCACTTTTGAAAATTCCCATGGCTTGGGAAAGTTTGGTCTTTTCTGACCTTTTGGGCCGTGTCGCGGATTTAGGTGCTATGCTATGGAATATGCGGAACCGGATACGACAAATATGGGAGCTCTCTCCAGCTTTCTGCGCCTTTGCGGGGATTTTCTGCGGGACGATGGGGAGGGATCATGGCTGGTCCGTGCCCGTGCTCATTCTGATGATTGCCTTCTGGGGAATGTTGTTGCGGTGGAGTGGCGCGTCTTGGTGGCGGACGATGATTTTGTCGCTCTTTCTGCCACTGGGCTGGCTGCGCTGCGCCTGGACAGGGAATGCCTGCGGGCAGAGTTATCTCCGGCTCTTGTCCCGACCTGCGGCCGGGGTGAAATTCCGCGTGGTGCTGACGCAGACGCCGATGGGGACGGGACGGCTTGCGCCCTGGGATGCGGGACGGGGAGTCGTCTTGGCGGATTTTCGGGCCATGGAGACGGTTTCCTCTGAAGGAATGAAGGTGGTTTCCGGATGTGTGGTCTTGCATCCGATGTCTTTGCAGGACAAGGAGCTGTTGCGGGCATGCCCTTTGGGGGGCGTCCTGGAGGGGAAGGGGAGGCTGCTGCCGGTTCCGCCGCCGGACGATCCGGTCAGCGGCTTTTACGGCGAGTATCTTCTGGCGCATGGCGTCTTTCGCGAATTGGAGTTGGAGGAGTTCCATGCGGCAGGGGAGGAATCCGGGGGGATATGGCGCTGGAGGAAAGGCGTTCGCCGGACGCGCGAGTGGCTGGGAGAACGCCTGACGCGTGGCTGCAAGGATGTCGCAGACGCACAGCTTCTGCTGGCGTTGGGATTGGGATTGGGGGAGTTCGTTCCCACGGAGATGCGACAGCGCCAGGTAGATGCGGGGACAGTCCATGTCTTCGCCATTTCCGGAATGCACGTGGGGATGGTGGCACTGCTTTTCATGCTGCTTTTGCGATGGAGCGGATTGTCGTTGCAGTGGCAGTGGGGCTTGACGGCGGTACTTGATGCATTATATGTAATCTTGACAGGGGGGGGCGCCTCGGGGCTCCGTGCTCTGCTGATGGCGCTCTTGGTTCTCTATGCGCATTTTCGATGGCGGGCGCCAGTCTGGCTCAATACCCTCGGCTTGGCCGGATCGGCTGCCTTGCTGGACAATTCCTTCTGCATCAAGAATCTGGGATTTGTCTATTCCTATGTCATTGTCGCCATCCTGCTGATGCTTGCGCCAATGACGCGGCGTGTCGGGGCGATTCTGGCGGAGAAGCATGCCTGGCTGCCACGGGAATTGCGTCCTCGACGCCGGACGGCCATGATGACCTGGCTCTGCAATGGACTGTTGGTAAGTTTCTTCGCCTGGCTGGGCAGCACGGGCATTTCCTTGCAGATCAACCATCAACTGAATCTTGTCGCGCCATTGGTCAATCTTCCTTTGGGAATCATGGTCTATGTGACGCTGCTGCTGTGTCCCTTGAGAGTGTTGCTGGGAGTCTGCCTGCCTTTTGCCGATGGGCTGTGGAGCGGTGTCCTGGCCGCGTCCATGCGGGCGACCTCTTTTCTGGCGTCGTGTAGTGCCGAGGGCCATGCTAGTCTGCCTGTGGCCCAGATTCACTATTGGCAGAGCGTTCTTTTTTATCTTCTCCTGGCACTTCTGTTGCTGGTGTTGTCTGACGGGGCCAACGGGGCCGAAGAAGAATTTTCACGAAAAAACTCCTTCCCGCAAAAAATTCTGTAAAAAAAGCGTTTTCCAAAAGATTTTTGGGCTATATTAGCCTCTTGTCTAGCCATTTCCAAACGGAGATTTTATCAAGATTTTTTCTAATTCGCTCTTGGCGAATACTTTACGGTATTTTGTCGTTGGGCATTCTCATTCGGAGAACGAAACGTGATCGGGCAAGAAGATTTCATTGTTGACCTCCTGGTTTCCCGAGGTTTGGTGACAGAGAACCAGGTCGAAGATGCAAAAAAGCGTGTTCAGGAAGAAAGTGTGGACAGCGTGCTGGCGGGGCTTTATGCTACCGATGCGGTGTCTGACAAGGCGGTTCTGAAGATGCTTGCTGAAGAGTACGGGATGGAAACCTTCGATTTTGATGTCCAGAAGGGACGCCTCCCGGAGCACATCATCCAGCTGATTCCCGCCCAGATTGCCATGCGCTACCACATGATTCCCATCGCCTACAACGGCGAGACTCTGAAGGTCGCCATGGCTGATCCTGCGGACATCGAGTCCCTGGATGCGGTTCGCCACCTGACGAAGATGGATGTGGAAGGCGTGCTGGTGACGGAGAAGCAGCTTTTGCACTTCCTGGACTTCTACTACAAGCGTTCTGACGCCGGCGACATTTTGACGGAAATGACCGAGACCACCACGGATGTCACGGTCTCCGCCACCACGGATTCCACTACGGATGCCACCACGGACGCCACTACGGATTCCAGCGTGGGCGGCGGCGATGCCGAATCCGCGCCTATCATCCGCTATGTCTCTCTGCTGATTCTGGAAGCCTTCCGTTCCCGCGCCTCCGATATCCACCTGGAGCCCATGGAGAAGCGTTTCCGCGTCCGCTACCGTATCGACGGCGTTCTCAACGAGATGGACGCGCCGCCCAAATATCTGCAGAACAAGATCCTCAGCCGTCTGAAGCTGATGAGCGGCATGGACCTTTCCGAGCACCGAATCCCTCAGGATGGACGTATCCGCATCACTGCCATGGGCCGTGAACTGGACCTTCGTGTGTCAGACATCCCCTGCACCTACGGCGAATCCATCGTCATGCGTATTCTGGATAAGAGCGGCGTCATGCTGGGTATTTCCGAACTGGGCTTCATGGAGGACGATACGAAGCTCATCTACAAGATCCTGAATCTTCCTGACGGCATTTTCCTGGTGACCGGACCTACCGGTTCCGGCAAGACCACCTCCCTGTATTCGTTCCTGCACGAGCTCAACCAGCCTACCCGCAAGATCATCACTGCGGAAGACCCTGTCGAATACGAGCTCAGCGGTATCAACCAGGTGCAGGTCAACACCGACGTAGGCCTTACCTTCGGCAGTGCGCTGCGCGCCATGCTTCGTCAGGCCCCCAACATTATCATGGTCGGTGAAATCCGTGATGCGGAGACTGGCTCCATCGCCATCAACGCCGCTCTGACCGGACACTTGGTCTTCAGTACCTTGCATACCAATGACGCGCCGTCCGCGGTGCCGCGACTCATCGATATGGGCATCAAGCCCTTCCTGGTGGCCTCGTCTCTGCGCGCCGTCATGGCGCAACGACTGGTGCGCCGGCTTTGCAAGAACTGCAAGCGTCCGCATGAAGTCACCGCGGCCGAGAAGGAGGGCCTTGGCCTTGATGACGAGTTCTTGGAGAAGGCTACTTTCATGGAGCCTGTGGGCTGCCCCGACTGCAACAAGGGCTATCGCGGACGTATGGGCATCTACGAGATTTTCATGCTGGACAATTCCCTTGAAAATCTGATTTACCAGCGCGCCGACTCCGGCGTCATCAAGCGCCGCGCCCAGGAGCTGGGCATGCGTGACCTGCGCGACGACGGCGTCCGCAAGGCCGCCATGGGTGTTACCTCCATCAGCGAAGTTCTCCGTCTGACCGTCCAAGACTAACCGAAATACCTACAAGAGCCATGTACGACGGAACCATTGACATTACCCCGGAAGTCAGCATGATATGGCAGATGTTGCGGAAACGCGATCTCGCCACGGAAGATCAGCTGCAGGAAGTCCTTGAAGAAAGCCGCAACACCGGACAGGATTTCGAGGAAGTCCTTTACAACTACCAGATCATCACGGAGGACCAGCTCCTGCAGATTACTGCCGAAGAGCTGAATACCCAGTTCGTGGAACTGCACGTCTCCTCCATTGACCGCGAGGTCACCAAGTGCATCAGCGGCGACATCGCCCGCACATACAGCGTCATCCCCATCATGGAGGACGAGGACACGGTGACTTTGGCCACCGACAAGCCCTTCGACACCAAGCTTTTCGATGAACTGCACTTTGTCGTGAACAAGGACTGCCACCTGGTGGTCGCCCGCCCCAAGGATATCATGGAGGGTCTCGAGGCCTTCTATCCCGAAGGCGGTTCCAACGTGAGCGACGTTATCAACGAACTGGTGGAGGAGCACAAGCTGGTCACCGGCAAGGACCTGAGCAATGCCACCGACGCCGAGCTGGTGGCGGCGGCCAACGAGACCCCCATCATCAAGTTCGTCAACGTCATCCTCCACCAGGCCATCCGAGACAAGGCCTCCGATATCCATTTCGAGCCCTTCGCCGACGAATTCCGTATTCGCTACCGTATCGATGGCGACCTTTACGAAATGACGCCTCCGCCGAAACACCTGGCGATTCCCGTCATCAGCCGTATCAAGGTCATGAGCAACATGAACATCTCCGAGCGGCGAATCCCCCAGGATGGTCGTATTGAACTGCGCATCAACCGGAATCCCGTCGACCTTCGTGTTTCTACCCTTCCTACCCGCTACGGCGAATCCGTGGTGCTTCGTATTCTGGACCGCACGGTGGTCAACCTGGACCTGGATGCCCTCGGAATGTCCAAGCAGATTGTTTCCGACATTCGCCACATGATCAGTCGTCCCAATGGTATTTTCCTGGTCACCGGCCCTACCGGTTCCGGAAAGACCACCACGCTCTATTCCGGCATCAAGGAACTCAACAAGGTCGAGGACAAGCTCCTGACTGTCGAGGACCCTGTGGAATATGATATCGAGGGCATCATGCAGGTGCCTGTCCACGAGGCGGTAGGCATGACTTTCGCCAATGCCCTCCGCGCCTTCCTGCGTCAGGACCCCGATCGCATTCTGGTCGGAGAAATCCGCGATAAGGAGACCGCCGATATCGCCATCCAGGCCGCTCTGACCGGACACTTGGTTCTGTCCACCCTGCATACCAACGATGCCGCAGGTGCCGTCACCCGTCTGATCGATATGGGCATCGAGCCCTTCCTGATCGCCTCCACCGTGATTGGCGTCCTGGCCCAGCGTCTGATCCGTCGTTGCTGCCCTAACTGCAAGCAGCCCTACGATCCCACGGACGAAGAACTGGAGCCCTTCGGTGTCACTCGCGAACAGCTGAATGGCCAGAAGTTCTACCGAGGCATGGGTTGCGACTTTTGCAATGGATCCGGTTACAAGAAGCGTGTCGGTATCTTTGAGCTGATGCACATCTCTCCCGATATCCAAAGCATGATCAACCGTCGTTGCCCCACCCAGGAAATCAAAGACAAGGCCATGGAGCAGGGCATGCGCACTCTTCGTCAGGATGGCCTGATGCACGTTCTCAACGGCGTTACTAGCGCCAAGGAAGTCATTCAGTTCACATTTGGTTAAGGAAAGTCTTTCGGAGAATCGCCCCGACGGCGTTTCTCCGGATGAATTTCCGGTTTTTCATTTTGAGGAAATAAGATTATGCCAAGACTTGAAATGGCGGATTTGCTGGATTTGGTGCTGGAAGAAGGCGCCAGTGACTTGCATCTGCCTTGCTTTTGTCCTCCCACTCTTCGTATCCACGGTGAACTCCAGCCTCTGGACGTTCCGCCCATGCAACCGGAGGACACGGAATATCTGATGAAGTCCATCACCAGCGAAGCCAATCAGCAGAAACTCCAGCAGGATGGTACCGTGGACTTCGGTTTCGCCTTCGGTGACAAAGCGCGTTTCCGTGTGTCCGCCTTCCGCGCCCGTGGCAATATCGCCATGGTCCTGCGTACCATTTCCAATGACTTGCTGACCCTGGAGCAGATTGGCTTGCCCATGGCCTGTAAGGACATCCTCTTCCGCCCACGTGGCTTGGTTCTGGTCACCGGACCTACCGGTTCCGGAAAATCCACCACGCTGGCTTCCATGATCGACGTCATCAACCACGAGCGTACCGACCATATCATTACCATCGAGGACCCTATCGAGTTCTACCACACCAGCCGCAGGTGCGTGGTCACGCAGCGTGAAGTGCACAACGACGTGCCTTCCTTTGCTGACGCCATCCGTCGCGCCCTGCGTCAGGACCCCGATGTGATTCTGGTCGGAGAAATGCGCGATAACGAGACCATTTCCGCCGCCATCACCGCCGCTGAAACCGGTCACCTGGTCTTCGGAACCCTGCATACCACGGGTTCCGCCGAAACCATCGACCGTATTGTCGACTCCTTCCCGACGAATCAGCAGGCGCAGATTCGTACGCAGCTGGCGTCCACGCTGATCTGCGTCATCTCCCAGCTGTTGCTGAAACGCATTGACAAGCGTGGTCGTATCGCCGCCTTCGAGGTCATGGTCACCACGCCCTCTATCCAGGCGCTGATCCGCGATGGCAAGACTTTCCGTATCACCTCCGATATTCAGACTGGTGCCAAGTACGGCATGAACACCCTGGATTCGCATCTGCTGCAGCTCTACAACCAGGGAAAGATTTCCTACGGTGACCTCATCACCAAGTGCCGTGACGCCGAAGGCATAGTCCAGAAGATCCACGACCAGTTGAAGGAGAACAAGAATTCTCTGAACAACGCCATTAAGAAGCAATAACGCCAGGAGTTCCCGCTATGGCAAAATTCCAGTACACTGCATACGATTCAGAAGGCAAGTTGCGGAAAGGCATCATCGAGGCCGATGACGAAAATTCCGCGACTGTCATGCTGAAGAACCAGGCACTCTCTTTGACGAGCCTGACTACAATCGGAGGCGCTCAGAAGACCCAGGCCGCCAAGTCCGGCGCCGGATCCATCTTCGGCATGCCGAAGATTCCGAAGAAGCAGCTCTGCACCGCCACGCGTCAGTTGGCCACTCTGCTGGAAGCCGGTCTGCCGCTGGTCCGCGCCCTGCGGACGCTTCAGCGTCAGGCGAAAGGCGTCCAGCCCCAGCTTTTCAAGGTCATGGGCAACCTGGCCGACTCCGTAGAAGGCGGTTCCACTTTCTCCGAGGCGCTTTCCAGCCATCCCAAGAGCTTCAACAAGCTCTATATCTCCATGGTCCGCGCCGGTGAGGCATCCGGTGCCATGGAAATCGTTCTGACCCGTCTGGCCGAATTCATGGAAAAGGCCCAGCGCATCGCCGGTAAGGTCAAGTCCGCCATGGTCTATCCTATCGCCGTTCTGACGATGGCCTTGGGCATCACCGCCGCCTTGATGATCTTCATCATCCCGAAGTTCGGCGCCATGTTCGAGGAAATGCTTCCCGGCGAATCCCTGCCTGGCATCACCCAGTTTGTCATCAACTGCTCCAATGCCCTCCGCAACCATGCCTTGACCGTGCTGGCTTGCTTCGTGGGTATCATCCTTGTCTTCAAGCTCTTCTTGAAGACGAAGATCGGTTCTTATCTGTGGGATTTTATGTGCATCAAACTGCCGGGAGTCAAGGGACTGGTCATCAAGAACGTCTCTGCCCGCTTCTCCCGTACGCTGGGAACCCTGATGGGTTCTGGTGTCGCCATCCTCTCTGCCCTGATGATTGTCCGTGACACCGCCGGCAACGATCTCTTCGCCGCCGCCATCGACAAGGTCCATGACGCCGTCAAGGAAGGTGAAGGCATGACAAAGCCCCTGGAACAGTCTGGTGTCTTCCCGCTGATGCTCTGCTCCATGATTGAAGTCGGTGAAGAGACGGGTGCCCTTCCTGACATGCTGAACCGCGTGGCCAACGTCTACGAAGAAGAAGTCGACCGCGCCGTTGAAGGTCTGACCGCTCTGATCGAACCCGCCATGATCATGTTCCTGGCAGGCGTCATCGGTACCATCGTCGTCGCCCTCTTCGCTCCTATGGTGAAGATGATCGATAAGCTGGGCGGCTAGTTTTCCGCCTTAGGCAGAAGACTCCGGAGACAGGTTCCATGCCGCTCCGGAGTTTTTTTGTTTCCCAGAGATAGGTCGTCTCCCCTCCCTCGTCAAAAGTTTCAACATCATGCTCTCTGACCGGATCATCCAAAATGTGCGCGAAGGCGACAGGAAAACCCTCTGCGAACTGGACGCCAAGGGCCTTTCTCCTGCTGTGGGGGAAGGGGCGGAGGCCTTTGCCCAGCGTCTGGCGATTCTTCGGAAGAGCCTCCAGGAGTTTGAGCAGAAACTCTCTTCCCAGGGAGAGGCGAGGCTGGATGACCTGAGCGTCCAGTCAAAGGACCGCATTCCCCAGAGTCTCTATGAGACACCGCGGAAACAGACCCGGCAGCTTTACGGCTTCGACTGCGATTGGGTGTCCGGTTTCTTTTGCAATCCGCGCTTCAGTTGGCTTTTCGGCGGTTGCACCTATTCCTATCCGCCGGATTTCTTCACCGTCTTCATCATCGGCGAGAGGCTTCGGAAACAGAAGAAATACCTCTGCTACGACCGAGACGAAATCTTCGCCCATGAACTCTGCCACGTGGCCCGCACCGGCGTGAACTCCATGGAGTTCGAGGAGCTCTTTGCCTATCAGACTGCCAGAAGCCCTTTCCGTCGTTTCCTGGGCGGGATGATGCACTCCCAGATGGATACGCTGCTTTTTCTTCTTGCCTGCCTCTTCTTGGTGGCCGTGCAGGTCCTGCTTCCATTATACAATGCCGTTCTTCCTTCCTGGCTGGGTTGGGCGGTGTTCGGTGCGGTGATGCTTTTCTTCCTGTTGCGGCATGCCTATTCCTATCATGTCTTCCGAAAGGCTCTGCAGAAACTCCAGACGTTTTGCGGCAACGATGCCGCAAAGGCGCGGATGCTTCTTTTTCACGCCACGGATGACGAAATCCATCAGCTGGCTTGCACTGCGGATCCCAGTGCTCTCCTAAAGGAATATTCCGCTTCCGAACTACGCTGGGAAATTGCCTGCAAGAGGATTTGAAGGAGAATAGGATAGTTCTTGTATGGTTCTTGTATAGTGTAGTTAAGGGGAACTATTTCCTTATCCAGTCACTATACACGAACTGTAGCCGCTATGCACAAATTATCTATCCTTAATAAGTCATTCAATATCTTGCCTGGATGGAAGGCAGTTCCTTCTGCATCAGGTCGCCTAGGTCCAGTCGCCAGTGGCATTGATTTGAGGAATCTACAACGCCGGTAGTCTGTTGCAATGGCGTTGGTGTCTGGAGGTGCAGAGTCATTTCCAGTCCGTCAACGGCTTCCAGCAGTTTGCGGGCAAAGGCGGCGCGCTGGGGATTCCAGTCAACGGTTTGCTTTGGGAGTTTTGCGATAAAAAGTCGCTCATCGGGATTTTGTGCGTCGTCGAGGGAGATTTCGCCCAGAAGTCCAGAGGCGAAAGCATCGCGAGCGCTGGGTGCGGAGAAATCCAGCCGGATTCGCTGGCCGTTTGGGATGGTGTAGACGTGATACGCGTCCAAGATCACGGCCTCGGATTGTGCGAAATGCCGCTTTACGGCCTCTTCGTCCAAGGGGCCAAGATTATCGCCGTAGGACAATTCACGGGAGAGTCCTTTCAGGAGTCCGGCGGACTTGTTCGGGATGACATATTCCGTGCTTCCCTGGAGCGCGCCGTTTTCATCAATGTCGAGATTGATGTTCACGGAGACGGCCTGGAGTAGAATGGCGGCAAACAGTGCCATCCAGAAGAGCATATTATGGAGAAGAAAGCGCATGGCAGAATTATATTAGCGTAGTTTGCGAAAAGCAGCGGTAAAAGTTGATAAAATAATCTTTCAAATAGGAAAAAAGGAGCAATGGAAGCAGAAAAGGCGGTTTCCCCTTCAAATGGAAAATTCATTGGCCTGCTGTTGAGCGTACTGGGCATCGCAGTCTTCAGTACCATTGAGTTGAATTGCAAATGGCTAGCGAGAACACTGACGGCGGCGGGCGCTACGCCCATCGACGGATTTTCGCTGTGCTTCCAGCGGTTCTTCTGGACGGGACTGATTCTGATCGGGATGTTCTACCCTGCCTATCGGCGCAGCGGACGATGCCTGACTGCCAGGGACCTTGGAGTGTTCCTGCTGAACGGCGTGGTCTGCGTGACAATCTCCATTAGCCTCTACCAGTTTGCGGTGTCCATTTTTGAAAACGCCTCCAGCGCCGCCGTGGTTTTCAGCTCCAACGCGCTGTTCACCATTATCTTCGCCCGGTTCATCAACCAGGAGCCGTGGACTTTCCGCAAATGGCTGGCGATTGTCATCGGCATGGCTGGCATCTGCTGTTTTGTCTTTGAAAAAGGGACCCCGACCCTGAGTACCCTGGGGGCGATTCTGCTGATGTGGGGAGCTGCGATGGCTTTTGCCTGCAGCGTCTGCATTACGCGCCGGGTCGTGTCCAACTACGGTCCCGGCCTGCTGATGGGCTTTTCCTCGCTTTTCGGCAGCATCCTGGTTCTGCCGCTGGCGCTTTGGTATGCCAAGCCAGGCGTCTGGCATAGCTGTGTAACGGGATGGCTTCCGCTGACTACGCTGATTGTGGCGGGGACTGCTTTGGGCTACTGCCTCTACTATGGTTCCATGAAATACATTTCCGCCTATCTGGCCAGCATGACTTTCATGCTGAAACCGCCGCTGGCTTGCCTGCTGGCGGTTTGTCTGGCCGGCGAGACCATGAACCGATGGACCATTGCCGGAACCGTCATCATCGTCTGCTCGCTGCTGATTACAAACATTTCTTTTGGCAGAAAGAAGCCTGCCGCACAATAGCCCATGCCCTTCGTTTCCCAGACATTCCAGCAGCAAGTCGCTTCTGCTGCCGAGGCGTTGAAGACCAGCCTGCGAGGCAGACAGGCTCCGGCATACTATCTGCATTTTGCGGGACAGTATCTCCTGCCGGGGCTTTTCGACGATACGCCTGAGACCATTCCCTTGGCGCAGCTTTCTTCTGAAGCGAGTTCCATGCCCAATCTGGATGGCCAGGAGCCGGCGGTGCTTTTGGGATGTTGCGACAAGGTGCCTGTCATGGTTGCGACCGGCATACGTCGAACGGTTGAGGGATGCGGGATGCTGGAGGCTCTGTTTCCGACGGTGCTGGCGGAGCAGGTCGGCGTCCGGAACCACATCTTCCTGGATACGGCAATCAGCCTCCAGTCCGAATGGAAGGCCGGGCAGTGGGGGATGCTATCCGATTTCATCAACGGCTATGCGGTTTCGCCGCTGGAGGGACTCCAGGGGATGCTGGAGCATTCTTTCCCCAACCTTTCCGAGGTCTTCAGCCAAGTGCAGAACTCCGAAATCATCAATGCCCTGGCGGCTGTCGGCGACGCGCCGAAGCTGTGCACGTACTACGGCGTGCCGGGCTTCCATCTGCCCTCCATGGCGGAGGCGCGGATGATTCGGGAGCAGGGCGCGGATTTCCTGGGACACGATTTGGTGCTCCACGTAATCTTGTCGTATGCCATGGGATGCCGGGTCTCTGCCCTGGCGCTTGCGGGGGGGCAGATCCTTCCGGGGATGTCGCCGCATTTCACACGGCAGGAGTTGACGGAGACGGAGCACTTCTGCTCGCGGCAACTCTGCCAAGGCCTCCGTACGGCAATACGCTCCCTGCATGATTCCGCAGAGGGCTATGTTGAAAATGTGCTTCCCGATGCCGATGCGGACGAGTTGATCCGTGCCAGCATCCAGCGAAGCGCCACCCGCTCGTCGCCTCTCAAGGCTTTCCTCCGAAAATGACTATGACGATGATTGGACGTATTTTTTCCCTGATGTTGTGCGCCGTGCTGGCCTGCCTGCCCGTGTGCGCTGGCGAAAGTGATCCCGCGCGCCGGGCCTGGATGAACGGCTATGATGCCATGACCCAGGCGGAGAAGGCACAGGAGAACCACGCCGATTTGGCGGCGCTGCATGGTTACGAGAAGGCTCTGGATATCTTTGTCAAGGTGCAAAAGCAGCATCCGAATTGGAATTCCTCGCTGATTTCCTATCGTATTGAATACTGCCAGAAGAAGATTGCCGCCATCAAGGAAGCGAATCAGCAGAATGCCGAATATCTTTCCAAAGAGGAGCTCTTTGCCAAGTTGGCACAAGCTGCCAACGAGGCGCAGGCCCTGAAGGAACGGCAGACGCTTCTGGAAGCCGAAATGGAAAAGAACCGGCAGGCGCTTGAACGCGCTCGTGCCGAGGCGGCTTCGCAGGCGGTCAACGAGGAGAATCTACAGATTCTCCGGAAGGACCGGGATGTCCTGGCCGCCCAGGTGCGGACTCTTTCCGCGCAGCTGAATGCCTCAAAGGAGGATATGCAGAAACTTTTGGCGGCGAATCATGAAGGTTCTATCAAGGATCTTACCGCGCAATTAAAACGCGCACAAACCGAATTGGCCAATGCGAATCGCAATTTAGAGCAGGTGGTTGCCATTCGGGACGATTTGTTGGAGCGGAGCCAGCGTGAGGCGCAATGGCGCAAGCAGGCCGAGGAACAACTGGCGGAATTGCGGCGCGTGGCGGAGAGTGCCCGTCGCCAGCAGGAGGACTCCGAATTGGAGTTGCAGAAGGTCCAGGCAGTGCTGAAACTCCAGGAGAATGGGGTGATCCGGGAGGATGTCCTGGATAAGTTGACTCCGGAACAGTTGAAGAGCACTCTGCGCAACCAGGCGGAGCAACTTCATGCCACGCAGATGGACTTGCTGAATGCCCAGCGGAAACAGTCCCAGGCGGAGAGCGCGGTCACCCGCTTGCAGCAGGCGCTGGAAGAAGAACGCATCCGTTCGGGAAACAACGCCACTGCCGTGAAAGACGAGCAGGAGAAGGCGGCGCGGACCGTGGAAGAGAACAAGGAACTCAGGGACCAGGTCGCTCGTTTGCAGGCGACAGTCGAAGCCCAGAAGGAACTGTTGGCGAAACTGGAGAAGGCCGCCACGGAGAAGGAGGATGAGGTCCGGCGGCTTTCTGCCGCTTTGCAGGCCGCCAGTGGCATCGTCGCCGAGGCGCAGGATGCACAAACGGAATTGGAGGGCAGTCGGAAGAATGTGCAGGAGATGACGCGGCAGCGGGATGAATTGACGGTGAGGTTGTCCCAGGAAAGCACTGCCCGCCAGCAGATGGAGGAGCAGCTTGCTTTGCTGGCCTCCAGGGACATGGATGCCGCGGCTACGGTCTGGCATGAGCGGGCTGTTGAACTCCAGCGGGAGTTGGAGGATGCCCAGAAGCGTTTGCAGGAATTGGAAAGCGCCCTGGTGCGTCGGGATATGGAAAAAAGAAACCTTTCCCGGGAGTTGCAGGAACAGTCGGAAGAGCGGGAGGACGCGCATGCGCATGCTGATGTCGTGCCTGTGCCTGCACCGCAGAATCTGGCGGGTTTTTCCGTGGCTGATCAGGTCATTGTCCGTGGATTCCTGCGTCAGGGGGTGGAGGCCGAGCGGTCGGGAAAGATAGAGGCCGCGCAGTGGAACTACAGCCAGGCGTTGGCAATGCAACCGGATAACTTCTTGGCGCTGAAACGAATGGGTCTGATTGCCTCGTCGGAGGGGAAGGATGGCGAAGCCGCAAAATATCTTTCCGCCGCCATGAAATGCAATGCGGATGATACCGAGGTGCTTTTGGCACTGGGCTTCTCCCAGTTGCAACTGAAGCAACCCGCATGGGCGTTGGCAAGCCTTTCCCGGGCTGCGGCGCTGCTTCCGCAAGATGCCCGCACTGCACGGCTTTTTGGCGTGGCGTTGAGTGCGCTGGAGTGGCGCGAGGCCGCCATGGTTCAATTGCAGAGAGCGCTGAAGTTGGATGATACGGATGCCGAGGCTGCCTTTAATCTGGCCATGATCGGGCTGACACGCTCTTCCGAACTGGATTTGCAAGCACGGCGGGAACCCGCCGTGCGGGAGGCGCTGGAGCATCTTGCTGCGTCATTGCGCAAGGAGTCGCTGGAGTGGTACCGGAAGGCCGTCGCAAATGGTGCGCAGGAAGACAAGATCCTGGAAGAGGCCTTGATGAAATGACACGGCGACTGGCATTTCTGGCATCTCTTCTGTGGCTGGCGCTTTTTGCCGGTGCACAGGAGCTGGGCGCAGACCGGGATCGTTTCTTCGAGATGGCCAAGAAGTTTGAGCTCAGGTCCCAGGCAGCTCCGCCGGCAGGCTATCTTCATCAGGAAGAGCCGTTTTTCCAGTTTGTCTGGCTTTCCGACATGCACATCGAGAACCCGGCGGTCCGTCTGGAGACGCAGAAGCTCTTGGAGCAGATTCGCCAGGAAATCCATCCGCTGGCGGTGCTGATCACGGGAGACAACTGGAACATCGGCGCGAAGCCGTTGTCGCGCCAGAAAGCCTTCCAGACATTTCTTCGTGAGGCATTGCAGGCGACGCCGATCATCGTTCTGCCTGGCGACAACTGGCCCGAGGCCTTCCAGGAAGTCTTCGGGACAGATACCTTCGCCTTCACTCTGGGAGGCTTCCGGTTCATCTGCGCTTCCGTGGATGCGTCAGGACGGCGCAATGGCTGCTCAGTCTTTGAACAAGATACCCGCGATTGGCTGAAGACGCAATTCTCCCAGGCGGGAAGGCATCCTGTGATTTACATCCAGCACGAACCCGTGGAGCCGCCCATGACCCTGGCGGCGCCGGAAATCGCGGCGATGCTGGATGAAACGCCGTCCGCGCTTCTGGCCCTTGGGGGGCATCTTCATCTGAATCTTGCTTTCCGCAGGGGACATTGGCGGCAGTGGGTGGCGCCTTCGACGGGGCGGAGCCATTGCCCGGCCTTCAAGGTCCTTTCCTTCTACATGGATGCCGTGACCGCGCAAGATTGGGAGAAGTCCGCTGAAACCGGGAAGTATTTTCCTGTGAAAAAATACCTTGTGGCGCAGATTCCCGAAGAGTTTCGCAAGAGTCTACACGCCGTTTCCAGATTCCAGATGGAGGACTATCAGCCCATGCCCGCCCGGGCGCGGAAGATGGATTCTACGTTGGATGCGCGTGTGCAGGAAGTCAATCGCCTGCTGACACAATACGCTTTCCGTTTCGCGATGACTCAGCTGTTCTGATTGCCTTGCGCAAAACGAAGAACCACGAATGCACACCAATATGCACGAATGGGTTCCCTGCGGATGTCGTTGCATTTAGTGGTGCCGGGCGTTGTTTTCATCGTCTTTTTTGCTTTCCGGCGACAGGAGGAAAACTTTCCTGCCGCAGCCAGGCGCAAGTTCCGTTCGTGTTCGTTCGTGGTTTTGAATCACTATGCCGGTTAAATTACTCACCTTAGACGAGGCCGTCGCGCTTCTTCGTATGGAATCCAAGGAAATCAAGGCTCTTGTGACTTCCGGAGAACTGCCTTGTATTTGGCAGGGGGCGCGGATGATGTTCGAATATGACGAACTGGATACCTGGTATTCCAATCGCCTTGTACGGCATCTGCCGATCCGCCATGCGGAGCATGCGCAGCCTGCGCCACAGGAGATGCGTCTGGTGGATTACTGCCGTCTGGAGACCATGGAGCCTGCGTTGGCCGGCAAGACCAAGCCCGCCATCCTGCGCTCCTTGACACAGCTGGCCGAACGCACGGGGATGCTCTACAACCCGGATGAGTTCCTGGAAAATATCCGTCGGCGGGAAGAACTCTCCTCCACGGCCATGGCCGAGGGCATCGCATTGGTCCATCCCATGGACCGGGACGAGTTCCTTTGCGAGGGGCCGTTCCTGGCGGTCGGGCGCTCTACGGTGCCGGTGTTCTTTGGCGAGGCAGACGGCGTCCCTACGAACCTCTTCTTCCTCATCTGCTCCACAGATCCGGAAGAGCATCTCCAGATGTTGGCGAAATTGTGCCAGGCAATTGCCGATGGAAAGCTGCTGGAGGCGCTACGGGCCGCGGAGACGCCGGAGGAGATGCTGGCCGCCTTCCAGGGGCTATAGGGCCTCCCTGCGGGCGAGATAGATACCGTAGAGGGTCAGGGGGACGGGGGGGAGTTCCGCATGGAGCTCCGGAGGGAGATATTTGACGAAGAAGGGGGCGTCTCCGCCGGCGAACCATACGCGGCAATCGGCCATTTCGGGGATTTGCCGCGTGGCGCGGATGATGCGTTCCGCTGCGCCTAGTACGCCCAGGTCCACGCCATTGCGGATGCCGTCCTCGGAGGTGCGTCCCAGGGGGTTGAAGTCATGTGGGGCGGTGACGGCGTATTCCGGCAGGAGCGCCGTGGCTTTTGCCAGTGCCTTCAAGGCGGTTTCGCGACCGGGGAGGATGACGCCGCCGAGAAAACGGCCGTTTGCGGTGACGCAGACGGTGTTCAGCGCCGTGCCGCAGTCAAGTACCATGACGGCTCTTTCCGGGGAAAGAGCGTGTGCTGCGGCGATATTCGCCAGGCGGTCGCCGCCCAGGCGCTTCACATCGTAGGCAGAGCAGTCGATATGGGGGAAGTCTTCTGGGGAGATAAAATGGATCCGTTCCGGGAAACGCTTCTGGAGCGCTTCCCGAACGGCAGGGACCACGGCGGAGGCGGTGGCGTGCCACTCGCCTTCCCACGGGCGCCATTGTTCGGCGATTTCCGGCGTGTTGAAGAATTCCACACGGAAATCCTTCTTTCCCGGTGTTCCGACGGCAATGGCCGTGCGTGTATTGCCGATGTTCAGCAGGTAATGCACGGGTTACTTCACGCGGACTTTGAAGATGACCTTGGGCATCTGGGCGCCTTCTTCTGCGCAGCAGGGCGCATGGGCGTCCTGGGGGAAGAAGATGACGAATTCGCCAGGGGCCACGGTGACCCAGCTGGTGGGGATCGCCTTTCCCAAGCCGGCGTCGCTTTCCTCGGAGTAGGCCAGGGCGGCGGGGATTTTCGCCACGGGCATCCAGCCCATCTGTTCGGTTATGGCCAGGGGCACTTGGATGTCGATATATTTCCGATGGTATTCCACCAGGGCGTCCTCGCGCTTGTGGCCGGTGGCGACGTCCACATTGGCGAAGAGTTCGCCGTCGGGAAGGATTTCCACCCGGCCAGGCGCCAGTGTCTTCAGGTCTGTCGTGCGGAGGAATTCCGCGACTTTTGCGAAACGGGAATGAAGGGCGAGGTAGCGCTCGAAATTTTCCAGGGTGTCGTGAATCATAAGAAAATTACAGTCGTAAAAACAAGACAACAAAAAAAGCGGCCAGAGGGGAATGCCACTGGCCGCTTGATGTCAGCGTATGCGCTGTGTCAGAGATTACTTCTTGGCGCTGCCGCTGGCCTCGCTGATCTTGGCATCGAAGTCAGCCTTGGTGGCCAGGACGAAACGGCGGTTGAAAGCGGCCTGATCCTTCGCGGGAATGGTCTCGTCGTAGACGGCGTCAACCTTGGTCAGGACGGAGGCGACGACTTCGGCGCCCTTGGCACCGCCATCCTGGAAGGCGGCGCGGAGGTCACGGCCGGCGCTGCTGGTGAGGAAGGCGAGCACGTAGCCCGTCAGTTCGGCCGGAGCGGTGGGAAGAGGAGCTTCCATGGGGAACTGATAGACGTTGACGACCGCATCGGGCTTGATCTTCTTGATCTTTTCGCAGACTTTCTTGTAGTCGCGCATACCCATCATGGTGTAGGGCATCGGGGGCATCACCTGGTCGGCGTTGGCAGGCTTCTTGATGTGGAATTCGGGATAGACGGGGATGATTTCCACGCTGGAACCCAGACCGGCCTTCACACCGTCCAGCCAGTCGCTCTGGCGGGGCTGGGGAAGCTCGTCGCCCCATTCGTCAACGAAGTTGTTGGGATCGATGATGACGCAGACCTTGCTGGGGCTGGCAGCGCTCTTGAGCGCTTCGCCCAGGAACTTGGTCTGGACGTACATGTAGCGCTTTTCACGGGCCATGCTCTGAGAGCCGGCCTGGAAGAAGTTGGTCATGTTCATGATGGCACCGGCGACGGCGATCAGGGCGCCGACTATGGCGAGGGCCTGTCCCCAGGCGGCGCCTTGCTTCTGCTTGTTCATGCCGAACAGGGCAAGAACGATACCAACGACCATTACTGCAATCCACTTAAAGTCCATTGTGACTCCTTATCGGTTTGATGAAGACAAAACGGCATTTCCACAATGCCGAATGGGGGGATAAAGAAAAAATTTTACATAAAGTAATCCACCAATGGGGATTTATCAAATCAATTCTTCTTTTTTTTGTGTGTTACAACCGCAAATTTGTAAATTTTCCGCAAAGAATTTGCGTTATAGGAAAAGCTTGTACGATTTCAAGGCAATCCCAAGAGTGCGGCGATGAGGAAGTTCGTTCCCAAGCGGGTGTAGAAGATGTGAACGTAGTCGCTGATCTGCCGGGAATCGTAGTACCGGAAGACGCGCCAGTTTCCCAGTGGATCGTTCAGCCAGGCGGGCATGGCGTCGCCTTGGCAGTAGATGTGGTCTGTTCCGCCGTCTTCCCGCCGGGCGTCGTATTGCGGTCCCAAGGTGGCGGCCTGCGGGAGGAGTCTGTTCAGGCCGTCGTTGTCCTCCAGGGTGCGGAAGCGGATTTCCGTAGTCCATCCGCCCAAGCTGTTCCGGCCCCATCCCATGGCGACGACGGGTGTCGCCAAGACTGCCAGGCGGCCATCCAGCCGGATGCCGACGGCGGAATAGGTTCCGTTGGGCCATTTTTCGCGTTGCGCGTAGTCCTGGACGTTTGGCGGGAGGTTCTCCAGACTGGGCAGTCCCTGATAGAAGCAGGCATAGAGCGGGTCGTCTCGCCCCAGCGGCTGGAAGGGGGCTTCCGGGAGGACTTTCTGGAAGAAGTCGCGGACAGGCGGGCTGGCCTCCCATTCGGCGTAACTGTGGTGTTGTCCCAGGAAGGGTTTTTCGGCATTGCGCAGGAAGGATGCCGTGATTCCTGCGTCTACGAAGACGAATCCGCCTTGCATGAGGAAATTCCGGAAGGCGAGGATTTCGGCATCCGGGAGTTTGTCCCAGTCGGTCTTGTCGTCCCAGTTGATATAAAGGAAGGGGCATTCCGGCAGCCTGGGGTCAAGGAAGGAGTTGATCAGGAGCGGTTCCTGCGCCAAGGGAAGGCCGGTGGCTTTTGCTGCGGATCCCAATAGGCCGGGCAGCGCCTCCGGGTAGTTGCGGCTCAGTGCGTTCTTGTTCCCTCCAATGAGTTGCGCTATACGGATTTCCGTATTGTCCGCATGGATGTGCCAGGCGAGGCAGAGAACGCAAAAAAGCCAGAGGCAGTTTTTTCGGGTTGTTTTGCAAATCATGGGAGTTGCGTTATATTCTAAAAATCACTTGCTTCGGGCGACCGAAAGTTTTGTTCACTGAAGTCGGGAAATTCCTGGCTTCCTTTCTAGGGTCATAACGTAATATGTCTTTCTTTGACAGTCTCCTTTCCATCTTCAAGAAGTCTCCGAAACCGACAGCAAATGGTGTCCAGAGCCCTCGTGGTGCAGCGCTTCCTCCCGAACCGAAGGCGAACAAGAACGTTTACGATGAGGCGATCAAGGTTCCTGTTCCCGAATGGGCGGCAGGTCTGAACAACACGGATCTGACTATGCAGCTGCGTGACCACGTGAAGTGCCATTTCGCTCCCAACTTCGGATGGAAGAAGATCATGACTGCCAAGACCGGTCCTGACGGCGATCTGATTCCCGAGTATGACGGCATCGCCGGCGATTGCGGCGCAGTGAAGTCCTATGGCATGAAGCTGGCCCAGAAACACGGCCGCACGATGCCTTACAAGTATGTTGACTTGAACATGGCTTTCCGTTGCTGCTGCGACATTCCCACCAAGTGCCCCTTCCTGCAGCTGGCGGACAAGGAGGCCAAGGCCGTCAACGCCCTGCGCCACTAATTTCCGGTTGTTTCCGTAGAAACGAAAAGACCCGCGTTCCCAAAAGAGCGCGGGCTTTTTTTTGTGTGTCTGACGAATCCGACGAGTCCGACCGATCAGAGGGATGTTCCGGGACGTGGGGGATTGGCGTGCTGCTTTAGCACATCCAGGATTCGTTGTGCCAGGGTATGTCCCAGGCCGGGGACTTTCGCCGCCAGTTGCGAGGCGGTCATTTGCAGAATGCGCTTGATGGAACCGCACTGCTTGAGGATTTCCGCTTGACGTAGCGTGCCTACGCCGGGGATTTCGCCCAGGACGGAGTCGCGGATGCGCTCAATCCGGAGTTTGCGGTTGTAGCCATTGGCCCAGCGGTGTGCCTCGTCGCGGATGGCCTGGAGGAGACGCAGGCCCGGATTTTCGCGTGGCAGATAGAGCGGGTCTTTTCGGTGGGGGATCACGATGAGTTCGTAGCGTTCCGCCAGGCCGATGAAGGGGATGGTGAGTCCCAGTTCCTCCCAGACCTTGATGCCGGTGTTGACCTGCGGCACGCCGCCGTCCAGCACGACCAGGTCGGGCAGCGGGAGTTTCTCTTTCAGCAGTCGGCTGTAGCGTCGGGTGAGGACTTCGTGCATGAAGGCGGTGTCGTCTGTGGCATCGGGTGTGCGGATGCGATAACGTCGGTATTCAGCGGTGGAGGGATGTCCGTCCCGGAAGAGGACCATGGAGCCGACGGCCAGGGTTCCGGAGATGTTGGACATGTCGAAGCATTCCATGTATCGTGGTTCGACAGCCAGAGAAAGCACTTCCTGCAAGGCGCGCATTCCGGCTGTGTTGATTTCCGGGTTGGTCCGGCGGGCGATGGTCTGGTTGAGGAAACGCCGGGTTGGTTCCTGGACGGTCTTGATGTGGTCCATCATGTCCCGCCATTTCGCGGCTTCCTCGAAATCCAGCTTTGCGGCGGCTTCCTTCATCTTGTCATTCAATTCCTTCAGGATCTCCCGGGCGTTTTCTTCGCCACGGAGGACGGATAGCGCCTGTTCCAGACGCTGGCGGTAGTCCTCCTCGCTGATTCGTCCGAGGCAGGGTGCGGAACAGTGCCGGATGACATCCTGGAGGCAATGCAGGTGGTTTTCATGGCCGGGATCCGCGCATTGGCAGGAGCGCAGCGCATATCGGATTTCCAGAAAACGGATGGTTTCCCGGAGGGCGTATGCGTGGGGGAACGGTCCGAAGTAGATGCAGTTGTCGTCTTTGGGGACCCGGTCGAAAAAGAAATGCGGGAATTTTTCGTTGGGGTTGATGGCGACCAGCAGATAGCGCTTGTCGTCCCGCAGGGCTACGTTATATCGCGGGGCGTATTGCTTGATAAATTGTGCTTCCAGGAGCAGCGCCTCGGATTCCGTGGCGACCTGGAAGGTTTCGTAGGAGGCGATGGAGTGGATCAATGCCCGTCGGCGGGGTTCCTCTTTCAGTGCCGTGGAGGGCATGAAGTAGGAACGCATCCGGTTGCGTAGATTCCGGGCCTTCCCCACGTAGATGACCTGGCCGGCCACATTGCGGAAGACATATACGCCGGGGGTGGTGGGGACGTCCTGGGAACGGAAGATGGGAGTGGAATCGGGCATGGAAGGTCGCCTCACCAGTCGGCGCCGAAGCTGACGACGCGACGGATATAGTCCTGGACGCGCAGCAGACAGGCGTCGCCGGGTGCCGGGCATTTTCCGAAGATATCGGGATGGGCGTGTTTTGCCACGATAACGAAGTCGTCAGCCAGAGTAGGGAAATCTGCCAAGAGGATCGGTACGTCGAAGTTCCCCATCCAGTAGGGGGTGTGTGCGAAACGCTTAAAGCAATCCAGGTAGCAGTAGTAGGGGAGTTGTACGGGATCTATGTCAACGGCGTTGGAGATGCGGGTTTTCAGGAAAGTCCTGCTTCGTTTCAGGGCATTGATGTCTCGTTGCGTATAGAAGAGGAATTCTGGGGTGAAACGTCGCTTGTGCGGATACTTCCGGATGAAGGCGCCGATGTATTCTCGCTGGGACAGGCGGAAGGCATCGCCTTCGATGGTATGGAAGAGCAGTTCTTGGATGTCCTGGTAGGAGAGCCCGTGGGCGGGATTCCGATGGTAGAGCGCCACGATGACCGGAAAGGCGGCCAGTCGGGAAGTGCCGGCGAACTCCTGGCTGGAGAAGACTTGGTGCTCCAGGAGTTCATAGTTGCGGAAGAATGGCGCGCAGCACTTGAAGTTGGTCTCCTTGACAAGATAGGAGAGCGGATGAAGGACTGCCACGAACTCGGCTTTCAGCTTGTTGTACGCCAATAGCGAGGACATCCCTAGGTCGCGGGTGCGGATGGCGGCATCCATGTCGCATTTGCCTTGCTTCTTGGTATGCCCGACGATGCTGGTTCGGTCGTTATAGGGGGGATTGCCGACAATGACCAGCCGGTCATCCTGTGTCAGGCCGTAGTTTTTGCGGCGGGCGCCTTTTAGGGCGTTGTGCTGAAAAATCTGGAGAAAAGGAAAATACTCCTTGGCCTTGGCAATGGCCCGGGGGTCGATGTCGTTTCCAAGATATCGGCAATGAGGGAAGAATTCGTGCAGTTCAAAGAAGGCGCCGTAACCGCAGGAAAAGTCGGCAATGACGGCGTCTTGGGGAATTTCATATTTTTTTAACCATTCGGCAACGAGTTTTACATATTTTTTGGGGGTGTAATAACTGCCTAGGTTCATCCTTTCAGTCGTGGAAAGATGATTTTCTATATTGAAATCCATTCTTTTTGACGCGGGACGTGGAGGGGCCAGGAACTCGTTCTGTGCCCGAAGCGCAAGCATCGGGATTTTGCCGCTTCGCCCGACGCGGGACGCTACTTCTTTTCCTTCATGCATACCACGTCGTCGGGGGCGATGGAAAGGCGGACGGCCTCTCCGGTGCGCATGGTCCCGGCTGGGTTCAGCTCGAAGAACTTCAGTTCGCCGCCGGCTGCGTCATGGGAGAGGTGCTCCGCCATTTCCCCCAGGTAGTCCACGTTGGTGATGGTGACGGAAATGGCGTTGGCTTCGTCTGCGCCGTCGGACAGGATATGGAATGCCTCGGGGCGCATGGAAAGCGTGAAGCTCTCGCCTGGCTTGGCGTCGTCGGGCAGGACGCGGGAACGGAGAACACCCAGCGGCGTTTCCAGCAGTGCGGAGCCGTCGGATTCCCGGGAGAGTAGCTTCCCGGAACGAAGGTTCGTCTCGCCGATGAAATTGGCGACGAATGGCGTCTGGGGGCGGCGATAGACTTCCCGGGGCGTGCCGATCTGTTCGATCTGGCCATTGCGGAAGACGGCGATGCGGTCGGCCATGGAGAGTGCTTCCGCGCGGTCGTGGGTGACGTAGATGCCGGTCAGGCCGTTGTCCTTGCAGATGCGGCGGATTTCCAGGCGCATGTCACGGCGGAGCTTTGCGTCCAGGTTTGCCAGCGGTTCGTCCAGCAGAAAACCGCCGGGATGTACGACCAGGGTGCGGGCCAGGGCCACGCGCTGCTGCTGTCCGCCGGAGAGCTGGTTTGGCTTGCGGTCGGCCAGTTCCTGGATCTGCAGTTCCTTCAGGACTTGCTCCACCCGCGCATTCAGTTCCGCAGCGGGAAGCTTCCGCATTTCCAGGCCGAAGGCGATGTTCTGGCGGACGGTCAGATGCGGCCAGAGGGCATACCCCTGGAAGACCATGGCGGTGTCGCGCTCGCTGGGCGGCGTCTTGCCGGCGGCTTTGCCGCCCAGGTAGATTTCGCCTGAGGTGGGCTGTTCAAAGCCACCGATGATTCGCAGGAGCGTGGTCTTGCCGCAGCCCGACGGTCCCAGAAGGAAGAATAACTCGCCGTCCTCCACGGCCAGGGAGACGTCGTTGAGGGCGGTGGTGTTTCCGTAGAGCTTGGTCAGATGTTCCGCGCGGATTTGCATGGATGGCTAGTATTCCTTGCCGGTTACCTTGTCGGTGATGTGGAAGGCCTCGATGTGAAGGCTGGCATCGGCATTGAAGGTCAGCTGGCGGCTGTTTTCGGCAGCCATGGCGTTCATGACCTTGTGGTCGGCCGTGCGCAGACGCTCCAGGATCTTCGGGTGGACCGTGATGACGAAGTGCTGGACGTCCTTCTTGCGGGCCAGCAGCTCGTTCAGGCGGCGCTGGATTTCCACGGAGACGCTGGTGGCGGTCTTGATGAGGCCGCGGCCCTTGCAGTACGGGCAGTCCTCGAACATGGTGCTTTCCAGGGATTCGCTTTCGCGTTGGCGGCTCATTTCCAGCAACCCCAACCCGCTGATGGGGTAGAGCTTGATGCGAGCGTGATCCTCGGCGGTGTATTGCTTGAAGGCTCGGTAGACCGCCATCTGGTCCTTGCGGGAACGCATGTCGATGAGGTCCAGGACCACCAGGCCGCCGATGTTTCGCAGGCGAAGCTGCCGGGCGATTTCCTTGACGGCCTCCATGTTGGTGGAGAGGATGGTCTCTGGCTGATCCTTGCCGGCGCGATTCTTGCCGGTGTTGACGTCGATGGCGATGAGCGCCTCGGTCTCGTCAATGCAGAGATAGCCGCCGCTGGGCAGGGGAACCTTGCGATTGGAAAGGCCTTCGATCTGCTGGCTGATGCCGTATTTGATGAAGATGGGCGTGGGGTTGGAGTAGAGCTTGACTTTAACGGAATCCTGGCGCTCGAAGCGACGGAGCATCTCCTGGGCCAGGTCGAAGGCTTCCTTGGTGTCGCAGACGATTTCGTCAATGTCCTGGGTCAGGCTGTCCCGCAGGGTGCGCTCCACCAGCGCGGGCTCCTGGTAGACGCAGACCGGCGCACGGCGCCTGGAGGCGGTCTCCTCGCCTTTGTGCCAGGCGTCCAGCAGCATCTGCAGGTCGCGCTGGAAATGCTCTCGCTTCAGACCTGCGCCTTCGGTGCGGCAGATGACGCCCATGTTGGGAGGCAGGATGGTCTTGATCATCTGCTTCAAGCGGCTGCGCTCCTCGCGGTCCTCGACGCGGCGGGAGATGCCCACGTGGGGGCAGTTGGGCAGCAGGACCAGATAGCGTCCGGGAATGGAGAGGTTCGTGGTGACACGGGCGCCTTTGGTGCCGATGGGGCCCTTGGTGACCTGCACGAGAATTTCCTGGTCAACATGGAAGAGGTTGGGGATGTCCTCCACGGTGGGGCCCTTCTTTTCGGGCTTCTTCGGCTTCTCCGGCTTGGGGAGCTTCTCCATCTTGGGCTGCTGAGGAGGCATGGGCTTGGCAGAACCCGCCTTGCCGTTGGGAGTCAGCGGAAGAATTTCATTTTTGCCGGTGTTCGGAGAGAGCGCGGGCTTCTGCTGAACAGGACGCTGCGCAGGCTGCTGGGGCGTCGTCTGCGGCTTTTTCTTCAGGCCGGGGAAGAGGGCCTCGAAGATGCGCCGGAAAATGCCGGGGCGTTTGGGCGATTGGGCCGATGTGCGTTGCAAAGGAACCAACTGGCCTTCGGGACCATTGCCGCCTTGCTGACCGCCGCCACGGCGACGATGGCGGCGACGATGGGAGCCGTTTCCTTCGCCATTCTGGGGCTGCTGGCCGTTGTTCTGGAAATCCTGCTGGGGACGGGGCGGACGGGGCGGCTTGCGGTTGCCATTCTGCTGTCCGCCATTGCCGGCAGGCGCCTGGTCCTCTGCCTGCGGCGGGGGATTCTCGTCCACCACAATCTGCTGCACGGGGGCGACAGGCGCGGGCGCTTCTTCTTTTGTCGCAGTCGTCGCCGTCGCTTCTTCCTGGGCGGCGGGCTCGGCTTTGGGAACGGCGGGCTTGCCCAAGGGAATCAGGCCGGTCTTGTTGGCGTCGGTCAGGGGAATCAGCCCCTTGGTAAGCTGCTTGGTGTCTGCCGGGACGGTCTCGCCCTCCATCGTCACCGTGGGAATGACGGCGGGGGCCTGCGGGGCAGGCGTTTCAACGATTTCCGCGACTCCCTCGGCGGGCGTGTCAGACGCTTCTTCGGCTTCTGCCGCGTCCGTTTCTTCCACCGTTTCAGTGGCTGAAGGCGGTGCGGGCGGGTCGTATGAGTCGTCTTCGTCGGCGGAGTTGATCAGGTCGGCGTCGGCGCGTTCCTGGCCTGGCTTCGTGGGCTCGTCGTCGTCATCGCCGTCCCCCTCCAGCTTTTCCAAGGTGGCGGGGAGCATGTCCCAGTAGTGCAGGAAGGCGTTCTTGCCGACGCCGATATCGACGAATGCTGCCTGGAGGGAGGGTTCCAGGTTCTTGATTTTACCCTTGTAGATGGAGCCGACAAGGCGGTCCTTGTTGGTCCGTTCCATGAAGAAATCCTGTAGGGTGCCGTCCTCGACGACGGCTACGCGCACCTGGAGTTCCTCGGAGTTGATGAGGATTTGTTTCATTGATGGATGAAGGAGAATGCAGAGGTTATTCCATCATGCTGCCGGGCAGCACGGGATTGCCACTCAGGAAACTCTCCACTGTCATTTCTTTCTTTCCTTCCGGGAAAAGCGAATGGATGAAGAGAGTGCCGCTGCCGCACGCGACGGCCAGGGTCTTTCCGTCTGTAGAGATTATCTGACCCGGCTCTTTGTTGGTGGGGGCTGCGGAATAAGTGGCCTTGGTAATTTGGATGCGCCGCCATTGCCCTTTCGTCTGCACGCTGGTATAGCTGCCAGGCCAGGGCTGATATGCACGGATCATGTTGTAGATCTGCTTGGCGGAGCGGTTCCAGGAAATCGCACCGTCCGTCTTGACAATCTTGTGGACGTTTGGTGCGGTGGCGGGTGGCTGCGGGGTGGGCTCCATTTCTTCCCGTGCAATCTTCCAAAGCACGCCGCCAATGTGCTCGGAGGCCAGTTCCCCCAATCGATCTTCCAGCTGTTCCGCCGTTTCCGTGGCGCTGATGTCCAGGAAGACGGTCTCGTAAACCGGCCCTGTGTCCAGTCCTGCATCCATGCGCATGAAGGTCACGCCGGTTTTTTCATCCCCGTTGAGGATGGCGGCGGCGATGGGGCAGGCGCCCCGATATTTAGGCAGCAAGGATGCGTGGACATTGACGCAGCCGTAGGTCGGCAGGGACAGCAGGTCGCTCTTGAGGAGTTGCCCGAAGGCTACGACCAGCAGGATCTCCGTCCCCAAGGAGCGGAGCTTGTCCAGGAATTCCGGCGTATTGACCGACTTGATGCGATCGACTTCACATCCTTTTGCCAGCGCGTGTTTTGTGAACTCCGTTGGCTTAAGTTCATGCTTTCGCCCCGCCAGACGATCTGGCTGGGAGCCAATTCCCACCAGCTCAATGGCATCGTTCTGCAGCAGGGCGTCAAGAATGTGCGTGCCCAATTTGCCGGAACTCAGGTAATAGACCCGGACTTTTTGCAGTGTTGAAGCACTTTCAGACATGGTGGGAAGAGGAGGAAAAAGGGAAAGTACGCAAGGAATATCCTGATTGGGGATAGAGATGGTTTGTAATATAATGCTTACTAAAGGGCTTGGTGGGAAATCAGAATCGGGAAAATTGTCCAAAGCAGGACAAAAAGAACAAAAAACGGGAATGGTGTACTTCGGTTGCCGTTCTGGATTCACGGCGCGGGCTTGACCTGTGCCAGAGGTCCAGAAGCCTCGGGGAATCGTCAAGCAGGGAACTCAAGTATATCATTCCCGATTTATTTCCTGGCCTGGACGCTTCCGCGATCCACGAAGAATATTTTTACGTCTTGGCTGAATTCCGTGGGGAGGGCGGTTCCGGCGAAGACGACCTGCCCCGTGGCGGTGATCTGCTCCAAGAAGGCTTTCCGGCGGGTGGCGTCCAGTTCGCCGAGAACGTCATCGACCAGGACCGTGATGTCTTCGGGACCGCGTCGTTCCCGCAAGAGCTCCAGCAGCGCGAAGCGGAGGGCGATGGCTGCCGTGCGGCATTCGCCTTCGGAGCCGAAGAGGTTCAAGGATTTGCCATTCAGCGTGTAGGCCATGTCGCTGCGCTGTGGACCGCAGTGCGTGGAGCCGTCTCGGCAGTCCCGCTCGTAGCTTTCTTCCAGGGCCTTGCGGTATTTCTCGCGGACTTCTTCAGGATCCTCGGGGACATTCTCCAGGAGCCTGCCGATGCCGCTGACGAAATTCAGCGCCAGGTTGCGTCCGTCGGGAAAGAAGAGTTCTGATTGACGTTGGACGGCTTCGTTCAGGCGAATCGTGGCTTTCTTGCGCTCGATTTCCAGAAGTGCGGCATGTTCGGCCATCACGTGGTCGTATGCGGTGACGACGGCGCGGGGATAGCGGTCTGGCGTGCGTAGCATCACGTTGCGACTTTTCAGGGCTTCGTTGAAGGACTGCAAGGCCCGGAGATAGACGGGGGAGAGCTGGCAGAGGGCGATGTCCAGGAATCTGCGCCGGCCGCCTGGCGGGCCTTTGATGATGGACAGGTCCTCAGGCAGGAAAGGCGCACAGACCAGCCGCGAGAGGAATTCGCTGGATTTTGCGACGGGCAGGCCGTTCACCACCAGCTTGCGGTCCTGTCCATGGGAGACGCCCAGGCGGGTCAGATTCCCCTGGCTGTCCAGGACCTCGCCATAAAGGGAGAAATTGCCGGTGCCGGAGTTCAGCAGCGTGGAAGTCTGGGAAGT
Organism: Lentisphaeria bacterium; assembly: GCA_024405215.1. GTDB lineage: Bacteria > Verrucomicrobiota > Lentisphaeria > Oligosphaerales > Oligosphaeraceae > UBA1724. Next base: position 77,735 of record JAKSPB010000003.1, read on the forward strand.
CCGGAAGGAACGCAACAGCGATAGATAGCAGATGGCTTCCAGAATGTTGGTCTTTCCCTGCCCATTGGCACCGATCAGCGCGTTTACGCCGCCGCCGAACTCCAGGGACTGGTGTTCGTAGTTGCGAAAATGGGTGATGAGCAGTTTCTGGAGCATGGCCGGGGAAGATGGAAGACTGATGGCAGGGGGTTCTCGGGGTGCGGGTGCGTCGCCCCCCGCATTTCGATGGTATTGATGGCAAGCCCGATTATCGCTGCCATTCCTGCCGTTCAATAAAATATAAAACACCGTTTTCCTGCGGTATCTCGTAGGCAGTTTATATTTTGCCGTTGTCTTTCTTTTCTTCCTCTTTTGTTTTCAAGGAGTTTGCTATGTGTGCCGTTTTCCGTGCGTATGTGGAGAAGCGTCCTGGCTTCGACGTGGAGGCCCAGAATCTTCTTTCGGATCTTCGAGAGACTTTGGGAATGCCCCAGCTCTCCGGCCTGCGTCTATTCAAGCGCTATGACCTCTCCGGCCTGACGGAGGAGGAGTTCAACCGTGCGAAGGATTCGGTGCTCTCCGAACCCAACTGCGATGAAGTCTTCGTGGATGTGAAACCGGAGATTCCCGGTGCGCAGTGGTTTGCCGTGGAATATCTTCCCGGCCAGTATGATGTCCGCGCGGATTCAGCCGCCCAGTGCATCCAGCTCCTGACGCAGAAGGAGCGTCCGCTGGTGAAGACCGCCACCCTTTACGCGCTTTTCGGCGAACTGGCTGATGCCGACATCGCCCGCGTGAAGCGCTACGTCATCAATCCCGTGGAAAGCCGCGAGGCAGTGATGGGCGTGAAGCCCGACACGCTGGAGATCGTCACCACCGTCCCCGAAGACGTGAAGATCATGGATGGCTTCCTGGCGTTGGACGAGGCAGGCGTCGCGAAGATGGACAAGGAGCTGGGCCTGGCCATGAGCGCCGAGGACCTGGCCTTCGTCCAAAAGTATTTCCGTGACGAAGAGAAGCGCGAGCCCTCCTTCACGGAAATCAAGGTCATTGACACCTATTGGTCCGACCACTGCCGCCACACCACTTTTCATACCAGCCTGGACAAGATCGACTTCCCCGCCGACGCCCTCGCCGAGCCCATCAAGGAGTCCTTCCAGAAGTATCTGGAAATCCGCAAGGAGCTGGGTCGCGAAAAGAAGACCCTCTGCCTGATGGACATCGGCACCATCGGCGCCAAGGAGCTGAAGAAGCAGGGCAAGCTGGCGAACCTGGATGCCTCTGAGGAAATCAACGCCTGCTCCATCGAAGTCGAGGCGGAGATCGACGGCAAGAAGGAACCCTGGCTGGTGATGTTCAAGAACGAGACGCACAACCATCCTACCGAAATCGAGCCCTTTGGCGGTGCGGCGACCTGCCTGGGCGGCGCCATCCGCGACCCGCTTTCCGGCCGTTCCTACGTCTATCAGGCCATGCGCATCACCGGCGCCGGCGATCCCCGCACGCCCGTCGCCGAGACGCTTCCCGGCAAGCTGCCCCAGCGCAAGATCACGCGCACGGCAGCCGGCGGCTACTCTTCCTACGGCAACCAGATCGGTCTGGCGGCCGGCAAGATCCAGGAATACTACCATCCTGGTTTCGTGGCAAAGCGCCTGGAGCTGGGCGCGGTCATCGCCGCGGCTCCCAAGGCCAACGTGATCCGCATGGCGCCCGAGCCCGGCGACGTCATCCTGCTCATCGGCGGCCGCACCGGCCGTGACGGCTGCGGCGGCGCCACGGGTTCCTCCAAGGCCCATACCGAGGAATCCCTGCAGACCTGCGGCGCGGAAGTCCAGAAGGGAAATCCCCTGACCGAACGCAATATCCAGCGTCTCTTCCGCCGTTCCGAGTTCTCCCGTCTCATCAAGCGCTGCAACGACTTCGGCGCCGGCGGTGTCTCCGTCGCCATCGGCGAACTGGCGCCTGGCCTGAAGATCAACCTGGACACCGTCCCCAAGAAGTATGACGGTCTGGATGGCACCGAGCTGGCCATCTCCGAGTCCCAGGAGCGCATGGCGGTGGTGATCGCCGCAGCGGATGTCCAGAAGGCCCTGGCCCTGGCTGCCGAGGAGAATCTCGAGGCCACGCAGGTGGCCGTGGTCACGGCGGAGCCCCGCCTGGAGATGAGCTGGCGCGGACGTTCCATCGTCTCCCTCTCCCGCGAGTTCCTGGATACCAACGGCGTCACCCAGCACGTGGAAGTCAAGGTCCAGGCGCCCGTGGCTGCCGAGAACCCCTTCCAGCCCGAGGCGGTGAACGATCTGCTGCCCAAGTGGATGGACGCCCTGCAGGATCTGAATGTCTGCTCCCAGAAGGGCCTGGTCGAGCGCTTCGACGGCACCATCGGCGCCGCGACCGTGCTTGAGCCCTACGGCGGCAAGACCCGCCTGACGCCCAACGAGGCCATGGCCGCAAAGCTGCCCACCATGGGCAAGACCGAGTGCTGCACGCTCATGAGCCATGGCTACGATCCCTACCTTTGCACCTGGAGCCCCTACCACGGCGCCATCTATTCCGTGGTCGAGTCTCTGGCGAAACTGGCGGCCGCCGGTGGCGATTCCTCCCAGGCGCGCCTCTCCTTCCAGGAGTATTTCGAGCACCTGGAGTTCGTTCCCGAACGCTGGGGCCGTCCCTTCGCCGCCGTCCTAGGCGGTCTTCGTGCGCAGCTGGAGTTCGGCACTGCGGCCATCGGCGGCAAGGACTCCATGTCCGGCACCTTCGAGAAACTGACGGTTCCGCCCTCCCTGGTCTCCTTCGCGGTGGTTCCCGGCGACGCCCGGAAGGTGGTGAGCCCCGAGTTCAAGGGCGCCGGCCATCTGGTTTCCCTGCTTCCCGTCAAGCGCAACGCCGACGGCACGCCCGATTTCGAGGCTCTGCGCAAGAACTTCGCCGCGCTGCACAAGTTCATCCAGGATGGCAAGATCCTGGCCGCCCAGACGGTCGGCCGCGGCGGTATCGCGGTGGCCATCTCCAAGATGTGCTTCGGAAATCTCATCGGTTTCCAGGGCGAGGCGCCCGCCGAACTGGGAAGCCTCTTCACGCCGGAATATGGCGCCATCATCGTGGAAAGCGAGAACGAGCTGCCCGGCTACGCCGTTATCGGAAAGACCGTGGCGGATCCCGCCATCACCATCGGCACCGCCATGCGCCTGCCGCTTTACGAGGCCATTCCCATGTGGCAGCGTCCGTTGGAGAAGACCTTCCCCACCAAGGCCGACAAGACGCCGATGGCCTCCTGGGAACCCTACGCGAAGCGCAGCACCCTGGCTCCCGCCATCAAGGTGGCGCGTCCCCGCGTGCTGATTCCCGTCTTCCCCGGCACCAACTGCGAAGTGGATACCGCCAAGGCATTCGCCGCCGCAGGCGCCATCCCGGAGCTGGTTCTGATCCGGAATCTCTCCGCAGCGGACATCGAAGATTCCGTCCAGAAGCTGGTCAAGGCCATCAACAACGCCCAGATCGTCGCCTTCCCCGGCGGCTTCTCCGGCGGTGACGAACCCGATGGTTCCGGCAAGTTCATTGCCACCACCTTCCGCAATCCCCGCGTCAAGGAGGCCATGGAGGCGCTGCTCCATCAGCGCGACGGTCTGATGCTTGGCATCTGCAACGGCTTCCAGGCGCTCATCAAGCTGGGTCTGGTCCCCTACGGTGAAATCCTGCCCGCGCTGGATGCCGACGCCCCGACGCTGACCTTCAATACCCTGGGCCGCCACGCCGCCACCATGATCAACACCGTGGTCGCCTCCGTCAAGTCCCCCTGGTTGCGCAAGGCCAGCGTGGGCGATGTCCATGCCGTGGCGATTTCCCACGGCGAAGGCCGCTTCGTCGCCACGCCCGCGCAGGTCGCCGAGCTGGTGGCCAATGGCCAGGTCGCTTTCCAGTATGCCGACCTGGATGGCAAGCCCGCCACGGAAATGCCCTGGAACCCCAACGGCTCCGTCAACGCCATCGAGGGCATCACCTCTCCCGACGGCCGCGTGCTGGGCAAGATGGGACACTCCGAGCGTACGTGGGATTCCAACCTGGGCAAGAACGTCCCTGGCAACAAGGACCAGGGCATCTTCGCCAGCGGCGTGGAGTATTTCGCGTAGGCACGAGGGAACCGCATGGTGTCGCCTAGGAGGCTGAGACAGCCTACTAGGAGGCGGCGCCATGTTTCTTGGAGGGCAGATGGCGGTTTGGGAACCGCATGGAGAAGTGCATGGAGTACACGGACAGCCATCTGCATCTCCCGATTGTCAGCGGAGGGGAGGAGTTTCGTGGGGGAATCGTGGCGTCGGCAAGGCGCTGCGAATGGCGCACGGTTTTGGATGCGTGTGACGCAAGCCGCTATTATCCGTGCATTGGAATTCACCCCTGGTACGTGCTTGAGGAAAACGAAACGGCTCTGGATGAACTGGAAGGACTGCTTCGCGAACATCCTGAATGCGGCGTAGGGGAAATCGGGCTGGACGGCTGCCCTGGCAGGCCTGCGATGGATGTCCAGCGGCGATGGTTTCATCGGCAGCTCGAAGTGGCGGCGAAATTTGGCAGAATCGCGGTTCTGCATGTCGTGCGCGCATGGGACGAAGCGTATTCGGTCCTGCGAGAGTTCCCCAAGGCAACCATGGTCATCCATGGCTTCCACGGCACTTCCGACGACGTGCGGCGGTTCCTGGCTTTTCCGAATCTCTGTTTTTCTCTTGGCTTTGATGCAATGCAGCCGGGGAAGCGCCTCCTCGCCGCCATTTGCTCCATCCCGCCGGAACGGCTGCTCGTAGATTCCGACGCGCCTTTTCGGGGACACGAATCCGCAGAACTGCTGCAATTGATCACGGCGGTCGCCGCATGGAGAAAGGTGCCCGCAGAAATACTCTCCAGGCAGATTGTGGCGAATTGGCGGAAAACGGTGCGTCAACTTTGACAACACGAGTGCGAAGTTTCTTGTTTTATGGGCTTTTCAGGTAGATAAGGGGGTTGTACGGATGTCTTGCATTATATTTGGGAAATTACTTTTCCTACAAAGCATTAAAAGAGCCTTTTGCAAAAGTCCAGGGCGACTGATGCAATTGTCCCGTTACATCAAGGACCTGGATCCGTGATGTTGGAGAATTTCGCGTCAGAACGAGGAGAGTTTGAGGGAGCATACTAGATGTATGTGACCGAAAATCGACGAAGTTATGGCGCGAAAGACTCAACATCACGAATTCAGGCCAAGGAGAAAACATGCAGAATCCCAATACCAAGGCCTGGAATGCCCTCCAGAAGCACTTTGAAGCCACCAAGGATGTCACCATTGCCGAACTCTTCGCAAAGGACAAGAAGCGCGCGGCGAATTTCAGCGTGGAGTTCGAGGACATCCTCCTGGACTACTCCAAGAACCGCATTGACGCCAAGGGCATGAAGCTGCTCTTCGACCTGGCCCGCGAAGCGAAGCTCCAGGAGAACATCGAGGCGATGTTCACGGGCAAGAAGATCAACGAGACGGAGAACCGCGCCGTGCTGCACATCGCCCTGCGCAACCGCTCCAACAAGGCGATCAAGGTGGATGGCAAGAACGTGATGCCTGAAGTCAACGCCGTGCTGGACCAGATGGCGGCCTTCTGCCGCAAGGTCCGTTCCGGCGAGTGGAAGGGCTACACCGGCAAGTCCATCCGCAACGTGGTGAACATCGGCATCGGCGGCAGCGACCTGGGTCCCAAGATGGCCTGCGAGGCGCTGAAGTCCTTCGGTACGCCGGATCTGCGCTGCTTCTTCATCTCCAACGTGGACGGATTCCACCTCTGCGACACCCTGCGCGGCCTGGATCCCGCGGAGACCCTCTTCATCGTGGCCTCCAAGACCTTTACCACCCAGGAGACCATGACCAACGCCAACACCGCACGCAATTGGATTCTCTCCAGCTTCGCTTCCACCGACGCCATCGCCAAGCACTTCGTGGCCGTCTCCACCAATGCGGAGGAGGTCTCCAAGTTCGGCATTGACGTGGCCAACATGTTCGCCTTCTGGAATTGGGTCGGCGGCCGCTACTCCCTCTGCTCCGCCATCGGTCTGCCCATCATGCTGCAGATTGGCCCGGAGCGTTTCGTGGAGATGCTGGAAGGCCATCATGAGATGGACAACCATTTCCGCACCGCGCCGCTGGAGAAGAACCTGCCTGTCATCATGGCTCTTCTTGGCATCTGGTACAACAACTTCTACGGTGCGCAGTCCTACGCCATCCTGCCTTACGACCAGGCCATGCACCGCTTCGCCGCGCATCTCCAGCAGGTTTCCATGGAATCCAACGGCAAGTCCGTGGACAAGCAGGGCAAGCGCGTGACCTGGCAGACCGGCCCCGTCATCTGGGGCGAACCCGGCACCAACAGCCAGCACTCCTTCTTCCAGCTGCTCCATCAGGGGACCAAGTTGATTCCCGGCGACTTCATCGGCTTCTGCCGCTCCCAGACGCCCGTGGGCGACCACCACAAGAAGCTCCTGGCCAACTTCGTGGCCCAGACCGAGGCCCTGGCATTCGGCAAATCCACCGAGCAGGTCAAGGCCGAGGAACCCGGCATCTCCGACGCACTGGCCGCCCAGAAGACCTTCGAGGGAAACCGCCCCACCAACACCATTCTGGCCGATCAGCTCAATCCCCGCACGCTGGGACGCCTGATGGCCCTTTACGAACAGAAGATCTTCACCCAGGGCGTCATCTGGAATATCTTCTCTTTCGACCAGTGGGGCGTCCAGCTGGGCAAGGTCCTGGCGAAGAACATCCTGAAGGACTTTGCCGCCGCCGCCGATGCGCCGCTGAATCACGACGCTTCCACCAACCAGATCATCGCCCGCCTCAAGGCCCGGATGTAATCTAGTTGCACGGGCGGAATGGCAAAACTGTTCCGCCCTCGGCGGGATTGCAAAACACGCAAAATAATCAAAAGTCCTTCGGCGGCAAAACCGCCGAAGGACCTTGTTTTGCTGTTTTGCTTATTTTGCAATCCGTCTTTCCTTTTGCCTGTTTTTTCGTCCGTCTATTCTATTCTATTCTCTTCTGCTTTGTTATAGTTTTTCAATATTTTCATGTCTCGCGTTCCAGAACAAGCTCCCTTGACAGTGCTGGTCGCCCGACTGGCACGCCGCCGTCTGCATGCGCAGATGGTCTGGGGGATGCTCTGGACGTTGCTGGGCGTTGCTGCGCTGGCCGTGCTCCTGGGGGGGCGTTTTTCCGAAAGGACGACGGTGCTTGCGCTGGCGGCGGGCATCGTGGCCGCTGTCGTGGCGGTGTGCGTCTTCTGGCGCAATGGTCGGCGAACAGCGCAGCTGCGGCGTTTCTGCCGGGAGTTCCAGAGGGATTTCCCCGAAGACCGCGATGCGCTGGAGACCGCCCTGGAGCTGGAGGCCTCCGCGGAACGCTGCGGGGATTTCCAGAAGGAATATCTTCTTGAACTGCAGGAACGATATCTGCGCGACGACGGACAGGCCCTGCGGAATGCGCCCTCCTGGCGCCCGCGATGGCGTCCCGCCCTTATGTTTGCGGTGCTATGCGGCATCGGTGTGCTTGGCTGGCTGGGACGCGATGCGTGGAGCCGTTGCGGGAATGCGCTTTTCGGACCGCCTGCGGTGAAGGTGGCGGAGGGATTGGCGAAAGTCCCCGTGCACAGCGATGTGGAGATCGCTGCGGAGGTTCTGCGCTACGGCACGGAGGGCGGCGTCTGGCTGGAAAGCGTAGAGGACGGCGTTCGCCGGAAGGAAGCCATGTCGGTGGATGGAACCGGCGTCTGGCGTCTGAAATTCTATGACCTGACGGCGGATGTCCGCTATCGTGTGAGCACGTCGTATGCCTCTTCTCCGTGGCGTCGGCTGGCGGTCTATGAGCCGCCTGCGCCGCTGGCGGTGTCGGTTGTCTCGGTTCCTCCCGCGTATATGAAGCGGGAAGGGCAGAGCTACGACCATTTTCAGAATCTGGAGTTGATGGAGGGGGAGGAACTGCGGATTTCGTGCGAGATGCCCGTCGGGCAGAGCTGGAGCCTGCAGGAGGAGAAGGGCGCGGCACTGGTTCCGCCGGTGGAGTTCCTTCCGCGCCATCAGGCGGTCTATCGTGCGCGATATCAGAAGGACGACGTGGATGCCTGGGGAGAGTCCTTCCAGGTGCTGGTGCGTCCGGACCAGGCGCCGCTGATCGAGTTGGTCTTGCCGGAGGAGGACAGCCAGATCACGCCCAAGGACACGCCGAAGGTGGTGGCCATGACTTCGGATGACTTCGGGGTCACGGAGGTCACGCTGCACTTTGTGAAGGACGATGCGCCGGAACAGACTGCCATGCTGTGGCAGGGCGAAGCGCGGGAGAACGTGGATGTGGACCGGGCGATGGAGCTTGGCGAATTGGAGCCGGGGCAGATCATAACGGGATGGCTGGAGGCGCGGGACAACCGGGAGCCATTGCGCCATGCCTCCCGTAGCACGCTCTTCTTCCTGACCGTGATGCCGCCTCCCGAAGAGGGGCCGGACGGACAGGAAAATGGACAGTCCGGAGAGAAACAGGAGGTGGCGCTGGACGACTTGATCACGGAGTCCAAGCGACTCCTGCGGAATACGCTGGATTGCATTTCCCGGGCGGAAATCCTTTCGCCGGAAGTCGCCCGGCGGGAGCAGCAGGAGCTCTCGCGGGACTTGCGGGCGCTGGCAGTGGCCGTGATGGGACGCCAGGTGGCGGTGGCGAAGAATGCCGGCGTGGCGCAGCTTCCGCCGGAACTGGCGCAGTATTTCATTGGCGCAGCGCAGAGCCTGGAAGCGGCGGCGGGACTGGTGGACAAGCAGGCCGTCCCGGAGTCCCGGAAACCGCAGCAGAGCGCATTGTCCCAGTTGACGCGCCTGGCGTGGCTGTTGATGCAGAATACGCAGATGCAGAGCACGGCCGAGGGCGGACAGCAGTCCCAGAACTCCGGAGAGTCCCAGGAGGGCCAGAAGGAATCCGAGAGCCAGAAGGGCGACCGCAGTTTCGACATGCAGCAACTCCAGCAGACGCTGGAGGAGGTGCGGCGCATTCGGCGGGAACAGCAGCAGCTTCTGGAAAAACGCCTGGATGCCTCGCAGCAGGCCGAGAGGGAACGGCAGCTGGCGGGACGGACGAACCACGCCGCCGAACAGGTCGCCGGAATCGCCTCGGCGGCCAGCGCGGTGCCGCCTCTGCGGGAGGGCGTCCGGGAACTCCTGGGGGCCGCCGACAATTGGACGACAGGCGATCTGGCCAATGCGGAGATCCGGGCGCGGCGCGCGGAACAGGCGCTGGGCGTGGCGGAGGATCTGCTGGAGGTGGCTTTGCGCAAGGAGTCCCAGGAGCAGCTTTCCCGGCTGGCGCAGAAGGCGTCGGAGTTGTCGGAGAAGCAACGGCAGCTGGCGGAGCAGTCCAAAGAGCATCAGTCGAAGGGCGCCGACGCCGCAGAGAAGAAGGCCGCCCGGGAGGCCCAGAGCGCCTTGCAGGCGGAGAGCCAGCAATTCCGGGAGGAGACTTCAGCGGCGTTGCAGAGCCTGATGCGGCAATATCCCGAGGCCGCCGCCGCGTTGGCTCAGGCCATGCAGTCCGCTGCGGCCGAGGAGACCGCCAAGGCGCAGACGCGTGCCAATAACGCGCTGCTCTATGGCCGTTTCGACAAGGCCGAACAGAGCCAGAAGCAGGCCGCCGATGCCCTGGAACAGTGGCGGGATGACTTGACGGCGGCAGGCGAGGGGATGCCGCGCTTTACGCCGGAGGAACTCCAGGCCGCCTTGGAGGAACTCCAGAAGCAGATGGAGGAACTCTCCCAGGCCATGTCGGCGGAGGAACAGCAGAATGCCCGGCGCGAGGCGCAGCAGGCTTTGCAGAAATATGGCGAGCAGTTCCGGTCGTCGGACCTCCAGTCCCTGGGCGAGGCGGTGGCGCAGGGAAGCCGCGAGGAGGCGCTGGCGGCCCTGGAGAGCGCCCGCACGCTCCTGCGGGAGGAGCTGCTGAAGATGCAGGGCGCCGAGACTACGGGCATCCTCCATCGCCAGACGGCCCCCGTCCCCCCGAAATATCGCCGCCAGACCCAGGAGTATTTCCGGCGGCTGAAATAGCCAGAGTGTGAGAATTTTGCCCAAATCTCATGGAAAAACCGAGATTTGGACAAGATTCTGTTGAATTTTGCCAAAATCTCATGGAAAAACAACGATTTGGGTATTATTCTATGGTATCCTACAATTCACAAAAGGCAAGACGACGATGGAAAAACTGATAGGACGCACTCAAGAATGTGATGAACTGACTCGCGCTCTCCATTCCAACCGCTCGGAGTTCGTGGTTCTCTACGGTCGTCGTCGCGTGGGAAAGACTTTTCTGATTCGCAGTTATTTTCATGACGAGTACGATTTCCACTATGTCGGAGCGCATAAGGCCAAGAGCGCGATTCAGTTGCAGAATTTTCGAAAGGCACTGGTGAGATATAGTGGCACTGAGGAGATTCCCTCGTTGGCCGACTGGTCAATGGCTTTTGAGCAATTGGAAAAATATCTTGAATCTCTTCCGTCCAGCAAGCGAAAAGTCCTTTTTTGGGATGAAATGCCTTGGATTGACAACAAGCAAAGCGATTTTGTCGCCGCCTTGGAATACTTCTGGAACAGCTGGGTTTCCAGCCGTGACGACATAGTTTTCATCGCTTGTGGTAGCGCCACCTCTTGGATGGCGGACAAGTTGCTGGAGAATCAGGGCGGTCTTCACAACCGCATTACTCGACAAATCTATCTCCGTCCATTTTCCTTACATGAATGTCAGGAATACCTTAAGCAACGTGATTTTGACTGGGACCATTATCAGGTCATCCAATGCTATATGGTTTTCGGTGGGGTTCCCTTCTATTGGAGCCTGTTGGAAAACAGTTTGAGCCTTTCGCAAAATATCGACCAGCTTTGTTTTCGGCGGAGTGGCCTTTTGCATGGGGAATTGGACGAATTGTATTATGCCTTGTTCAGCAATGCGGATCGCTATTTGGCCATCGTGCGTGCTCTTGCGGGACGGCAGGATGGCATGACACGGGACGAATTGGAGAAAACGACTTCCATTCAGGGAGGCACCTTGACGAAACTGCTGCGGAATTTAGAGCGATGCGACTTCATTTCTTCCTTCGGGCAGTTTGGAAACAAGTCCAAGTGTGCGCTATACCGCTTATGCGATTTCTTCACCTTGTTTTATCTTCGCTTCTTGGATGGAGAACGTTCCTACGACGAAGACTTCTGGGCGCATCACTCCACGGGAAGGAACGTGGTGGCCTGGGAGGGGTTGACGTTTGAACTCGTTTGCTTCCAGCATATTGCGCAAATCAAGAAAGGCCTGGGCATTTCAGGGATGGAGACCAAGGTCTCTGCCTGGCGATATGTCCCAAACACTCTGAAGACAACTCGGGAATTGCCATCGGAAGGGGCGCAAATCGACCTTGTTATCGCCCGCGCGGACAAGATGATCCATTTATGCGAAATAAAGTTCTCGGAAGGTCAATATGCCATTTCAAAAGAATATGAGACACATTTGAAACAACGTATGGAAATCTTCCGGCAGGTGACGGGAACGACGCATAGCCTGAGGCAGACGTTCATCTCTCCGCACGGCGTCGTTAAAGGCATTCATAGTTCTTTCGTGCATAGCGAAATCACTGCAAAAGACTTGTTTACGGAATGATCATCGACTCTGCGGCTGGTAGTCGAGCATGTGCAGGGGCGAGGGCGAAAGATAGGGCGGGATTCCGGTGATTCGGATGCCGTAGTCTTCGATGGTGGGCAGGGTCGTGGGCTTCTCGATGCGAACTCGGAAGACGCCGCCGCGTCTCGCGACTTTGCCTTCGCACACGAACTGCCGGATGCCCGAAATGTCGTCCTGCTGCCACAGTTCCGCGCCGTCGTGGCTGAACACCGTGGCATGGAGGCCCTCCTGCCCGTCGCCCCAGAAGAAGAGCGAGAAGAGTTCCGTGCCCACGGGGACATTCACGTAGAAGTCCCCCGTTCCCGTGCACAGGCTCGCAGCGGAGGAGCCGCTTTCAATGGCCACGGGACAGTTGCAGGAACGCAGGCAGGACAGATTCGCTCCGGCGGCGATTTCCAGCTTGTAGAGGCCCGTCTCTTCCGCAACGACGCGGTAGGACATCGTCTGCTTGAAGGGAATGGGCGACAGTTCCGTGCTCTTGCCTGAAGGCGCGATCAGCGTCACTGCCGCGTCTTTCGCCTCGTATCTTCCGAGCTGGAGGAAAGACGCGCTGAATGTGATTTCCTCGCCCTTCGTGGCGGAGAGCAGATAGTTCCCCTGGTGGCGGATGATCAGCTCGGACAATTTCGCTGCCGCGCGTGCGGATGCGTCGCTTTGGGGCGGCCTCAAGGCGAAGTTCGCCATTTCGACTTGCGGGACTTTGCGGAATACGCGAGGGGGATAGGTCTTGCGCGCCCATTCGGATGTGTAGGTCGTGGTGGACGTCTTTCCGTTGGCGATGCGGGTGATCGAGCCCTCGATGGCGTCCATGCCGCCACTGCCGATGCCGCCGTTGGTGAAACTGAGGACGGGACGGTCGATGTCGTCATAGACGGTCACGTTGTGGAACCGCATGTTTCCAAAAGTCTCTTGGTCCCGCACTTCCAGGTTCAGTGTCAAGGGCGACTGCTTTTCCTTTCCAGAAGCGACGTTACGGAGGGTCACGTTGTCAAGTTCCGTCATGAACCCCGTGGAACTCAGGCCGGTGAACCGGACGGGATCCTCGCAGTTCTCGAAGACGCAGTCCCGGAGCACGACCTTCCCTGGCAGCGTGGCTCCCTCGCCATTGGCGACATGCAGGACGAACGCGCTGTGTTTGTCGTTGCGGGAGAAGCACTTCTCGAAGGTGATCTCCAGCGGTCCGGCAGGCGTCTTCATGTTGGGTAGATAATGGACGTAGCCGCCGCCTGCGTTGTTCTCGCTGTGGCAGTTCCGCATGACGAAATTCCGGATCGGCTCGTCCGCCTTGTTCGGCTCGAAGTCAATGCCCGCCTCCGGTGGCGTGCCCTTGGTGTTGATGAGCTTCGTGTTCTCCACCAGGACGTTGATGCCTGCGATGACGCTGATGCCCTGTCGGTTGTTGCCGTCGCAGACGCAGTCCTTGATGACGATGTCCGTCGGATAGCTTCCCTTTTTGCAGACACCCAGGTAGATGCCGTCGCCGCCGGATTCCGCCAGTTTCAGGTTCAAGACCTGGATGTTGCGGGAACTGAGGATGCTGAGCGCGTGGCGCCATTCGGCCTTCTGGTAGGCGTCCGTGTGGTAATCAGCCTTGCGCATCCGCAATGTGGCGCCGCTGCCTAGGCCGCGCAGGGTGACGTTTTCAATGTCGCGCAGGCACACCAGCACATCGCCCGGCCCTTTGAACTCCCCCGCCTTGGCCAGCAGTTCGGTGCCTTCCTCGAAGACAATCTCCTGGTTGGAAACCAGGTTCAGCGTCTTGCCGGTAATCCATGGCGACGGCATCCTGTCCACGATCAGCCGCGGCACGCGGGATGCGATGGCGGCCGTCAGCGCCGCCGTGGAATCCTCGGGATCAAAGCCCCACCAGGACGCACGCGCCTCCCGGAGCTCGCCTTTCTGAACGGCGGCGATCTTCTCTGGCTGCGGTTGCTGCGCCGACGCCAGCATGGACAAAAGAATTGCAATGAGGATGAGACAGCGCATACAAGACTCCAAACGTGGCGTGGATTGATGTAGTGGTTATTCCTTGAGAGGGAAGTAAGAACGATTGTAATCTACAAGGCATCTTGCAGATTTCAACCTGTTTTGAGTTCAATTTCGTCTATCAGTCGCTTTTCTTAGAGTCAGATGCCAGGCCTATTTTGGGGGCCTTCCGTGCTTTTTTCTCCGCCTTGGCACGTGCTTTCGCTTCCTTGGCGGCGGCCTTTTCCGCCGCCTTCTGCAGCCTGAGGGCCTCGTCCGGATGGTTGGTCGCCCAGATGGCTCTGGCGGATTCCACCGATTGGATTCCCGCGCCTTCCAGCGTCCCCATGCCGGAGTTTGTGGAAACACAGATCTGGGTCGGGATCTTATCCCGGAGCTTTTCCACGTGACTGATGATGCCGACCAGCTTGCCGTTTGCCTGATTGAGCTGCGTCAGGAGCTCCAGGGCGCTGTCCAGGGCATCATTGTCCAGGGTCCCGAATCCCTCGTCCAGCAGCACATTCCCCAGGCTTGCGTTCTGGCTGACGGCGCTCATGTTGGCCAGTCCCAGCGCCAGGGCCAGGCTGACCTCGAACTGCTCGCCGCCGGAGAGGTTCTTTGCGGAGCGGATCTGGCCTCCGCGGTAATGGTCGATGACGCTGAGTTCCAGCGGGGTCTCCCTGTCGTTGATGAGAGTAAAGTGATCCTGGAGGAAGGCGAGACGGTTCCTGTTGGCGCAATGGAGGAGTCCTTTGAAGGTATAGGCCTGGGCAATGGCCGCAAAGTTTTTCCCGTCATGGCCGCCGAAGCACTTGTCCAGATGGGTCCAGCTATTGGAGTCCTTCTGGAGTTCTTCCAGTTCCGCCAGAGTCTCCTGGCTTTTGGTCTTGTTCTCCGCGTCCTGGCGCAATTTCAGCTCCAGTTCCAAGATGGCCGCCTTCAGGTCCCCCTGCCGCGTCTTCAATTCCTCCAGAGCCTCCAGATTCTTCTGGCGATCGCCGCCTTCCGGAAGTTTTGCCTTGTTCTCCGCCAGGACATTCTGGCGTTCGGCCAGAACCGACGTTGCCTGCGCCTGCTTCGTATCCAGTCCAGACAGCTTTTTCTGGAGTTCCTGCAATGCCTCAGGCTCCATGCGAGCTGCCAGAAGGGCCGCCATGTCTCCGAAGCCGCAGGCAGCGAGCTTTGCCAGAAGGGCCTGCTTTTGGGCCTCGCAGGATGCCAGAAGCTCCGAAATCCTGGTTTCATCCTGTGCCAGAGCCGTCTGGTTGTGCTCCCAATTGTTCTTGGCCGTCACCCATGCGGTATTGCATGTTTCTTTGGCATTCCGCGCATTCCGCAATTCGTTTTCGGCGGCGTTTTCCCGTTCGTCCACGGAATCGGTGCCGAAACGCTCCCTGCGCTGTTCCTGAAGTTCCTTCTGCGCGTCCTTCTGCGTCTTCAGGGTTCCCTGAATTTCCGCCAGAGCCGCGTCATTTTTCGGCGCCACGGCATCGTAGGCCGCCTTTGCCGTGTCGAAGCTCTTTCGTGCATTCTGCAACTGTTCAACGTCCGTCCTGGCCTGGGCGTATGCGGCCATCCGCTGGTCAAGCTCTTCGGGCAGGCGAGAATGGTCTTTCCATTCCACTTGAAGCGACTGTCTGATTTCCGCTTCCAGCTTTTCCGACTCGGCGGTCGCCTTGGCCAGATTCGTCGTCAAAGCGGTCTTCTGCTCCGTCAACTTCTTTTTGCCTTCCAGGAGCGCATTCTCCTGGGTTTTGCATGCCTCTGTCTTTTCAGGCACTTTCCCTTCCAAGTTTGCGATGTCGCGGCTCAGCGTGCTCAATTCCGCATCCAGTTTGCCAATGGCAACCAGGCGTCCGTCCAGTTCCGCCACCTCATGGCTGTAATCGTGTGCGGGGGGGATCTCCGTTCCATCGCAATAGGGATGGGAAGTGGAGCCGCAGAGGGGACAGGGCTTCCCGGTGGTCAGGAAGGCCTTCCGGGAGTTGTTGTCCTTGAAGAAATCCTCGAGTTTGCAGGCGGCGGCCTTCAGATCACGGAGTTCATCGGCGGTCTTGCCTTCCAGCAGCTCATCCTTTTTCTTCTGCGTTTCGTCCTGGCAGGTTTTCTTCCTGTCCAGTTCCGCCTCCAGCTTTTTCAGCTCATCTGTTGCCTTTTTCAGCGTGGCTTCTGCGGTTGTCACATCGGTTTCGGCCTTGTCGACAGCTTTCTTGTCTGCCGCATTCTGCTTTTCCATGGCCGCAAGTGTTTCCCGACGAGGCTCCCATCCCGCCTTCAGGGTTGCCAGGTCCTTGTCAGCCTCATGGCTTTCAAGATAAGCTGAAGCCGCAGCGGATTTCTTCTGTTCGGCATCCCAGGCTTTTGCAGCCTGGTCATATTCCGTCCTGGCTTTGTCCGCTTCTTTCTGGGCCGCATTCTGTTTGGCCGTAGTATCCTTGATTTGAGCAGACAGCTCTTGAATCTTCTGATCCCAATCACGCACCTCCTGGAACAGCTTTTTCTCGGCTTCCTGCTTCTGCTCAAGATCCGCCAATGCCTTTTCGGCAGCCTGGCTCTTTTCGGCGGCATTCTTACGCGCAGCTTCAAGGCCGGGTTGCGCATTCAAAAGCCCTTCCTTGTGCCGCTGCGCCTCGTTCAAATCATGGTCTTTGATTTTCCAGGCGTTGTATTCCGTCTCGCACTGCTGGGCTTTCTGCGCAGATTTCAGACGCGCCTGTTCAGGAGCGGAATCATCCTTTGCCTGCTGCACGGCTTTCAGGCCTTTCTCCGCATCCTGAACCAGTTTTTCACCATTCTCAATGGCGATGAACACATTCTCCAGTTCTTCGCAGGCCTTCTGCTGCTTCTGGATAGCCTCCTGCTCCTCTTTTCTGGTGGACAATTGTGAGTTGAGGTCCGTCACCTGTTCTGCGGAAAGGAGGGAAATGTCTTTCAGCTGAGCCTCCTTCAGCTTTTTTTCGGCATTTACACGATTGGCCTGCTCGTTCACCTTCGCGCCGATGGCATTGTACGTCCGTGTCTGGGTAATCTGGGCCAGAATTTTCGCGCGGTCATCGGAATCCGCCTGAATGAAGGCATTGAAGCTTCCCTGGGCCAGAAGCACGCATTGGGTAAACTGCTCCTTGGTCAAGCCAATCAACTCCTTGATTTTGGCCTCCGTTTTTGAGCTCAAGGACGTGAGTTCCCTGTTGTTTTCATACAATCTCCACTCCAGTGCCCTGAATGGCTTTTCAGAGTTCTCCCGTGTCTTCTCCTGGGAAACAACGGCCCTGTATTCATCCTGGCCGATGGAAAACGTCAGGGAGACCTCCATCTCCTTTGCGCCTGTGCTCATGACGGGATTCTGGGTCTGGTTGATTTTTTCCACACGCGGCGTTGCCCCGTACAATGCCAGGCAGATGGCATCCAGGATGCTGGATTTGCCGGCTCCTGTGGGACCCGTGATCAGGAAGATGCCGCTGTTGAAGGCAGGATCCTCAAAGTCAATCAGATTTTCGCCATACAGGGAATTGACGTTCTTGATGTAAAGGCGCTTGAATTTCAGCAGTCCCTTGCTGGTATTGCCGGTGCTTTCCTGGGCCTCCGACGGAGTGTAAACCAGGTCCTGGACCTCCTGATAGAGCTTCAGATATTCACTGCGCTGCTCTTCGGTGGCATCGTCCTTGTGCTCATCCAGGTATCTCTGGACCAGCTCGACGGGCTGCAGCTGAGACAGGGGGACGATGTCCGTCTCCAGATTGTCGTCGGTGTTTGGATGATCCGCGTCCGACGCCTGGGGGATATCCCGTTTGACTTCCGCAACCACGATCTGGACGGCGCTCTCCTGTTCCTTCAGCCGCAATTTCAAGTCGATGGCCCAGTTGGGCAGATTTTCCTGCCCCGTATAGACGGCCTTGACCCAGACATCCTCCTTGCTGGCGTGCAGGGCGTCCAGTTCCTCTTTCAGCTGATTGATGTCGCCCTTGATGAACTTCACCTTGTGGTAGCAGCTGTCGGGGATCTCCAGGCCCTGGGGGTGTCCCATATTTTCCGTATCCAGAATCATCACCTGGGGCGTGTAGGAATGCTCTTCGATGCTCATGGCCAGAAGGGAGCCCGCATAGCACCAGTTGTCATGTCCAGGCACGCACTGTGGACGATGGATATGGCCAAGTGCCATATAGTCGAAGTCGCCGCCGAAATCTTCCAGTTCCACGGGAGCCAGTTTCCCTACGGTCTTTTTGTCATCGTGGGAACGGAAGGAGCTGCCCTGGGCGTAGAGATGGCCCATGCCGATGATGGGGACGGTCCTGTCACCACGCTGTTTCGCCGCCAGGTCATGGACGGCCCGGTAGTGTTCGGCAATCCCCAGGGCTAGACGGGCGGAAGCGTCGCCGCCCAGTTCCATGGTCTCCTCGCCGCAGACATCACGGGAGCGCAGGAACGGCACGGCGCAGACGTATGCCGCGGTATCCTTGCCGTCGCTCAGGGCAATGACCTCCTTCTCCAGGTGTGCGGCATTCACGTTGCCCACCACATGGATGTCCATTTCCTTCAGAAGACCGCCCGGTGCCTCCAGCAGGTCGGGATTGTCATGGTTTCCCGCAATGACCACCATGCTGCGGCATCCCGCCTGCTGCAATTTCAACAGGAAGCTGTAATACAGGTCCTGGGACTCCACGGAGGGACGCCCCACGTCAAATACATCGCCCGCCAGCAGGGCGGCCTGAATGCCGCGCTCCTTCACGCTCTTCACCAGAAAATCAAATACCTTCTGAAGTTCATCGTTTCTGGAATGGTTGTCCAGATGGCAGCCCAGATGAATATCCCCAATGTGCAAAATTTTCATTTGTTCTTTCTCCTTGCGTATGTGTTGACAAGCCGGTAGTCTTCGTTGTGCCTTTACTTGATATTATGCAGATTTCGTCGTCGACCTTTCATGTCGTTTCTTTTGCGGGATGCACCTCCAGGCGCAAGCTGCAAAACACACGGAATGGCCTTGTGCTTTCCCAAATCGAGAAAGTCTTGTGTGTTCCCTCCTGCGGCCTGTAGCGTTGTTGTTGGGAGGCCAATGTTTTCGTAAGCTTCTATACTCTATTCTACGCGGATTTCGCCGCCGACCTTTCAAGGCGTTTCTTTTGCGGAATGCGCCTCCCGGGGCAAGCCACAGAACACACGGAATGGCCTTGTTCCTTAAAACAAGTTTCACCTCATTTTAACGGGACGGCAGTGAAAAAGAATGAAAATTTCGCCGAAAGCCATTATTGTAATTCCATGTGTTGTCTTATACTGTATTTTTCTGCAAGTCAAAAGATTATTAACTTTTTTATGATCTCCAATACTTCCACGCTTTCCACACTATATTATCACCATCAACGGAATTTCGGCAAAAGGAGCACAAGATGGACACAAACTTTCAGCCTTGCGATTCGTCGCAGAGCAATTTCCAGAATCAACCAGGACCGCAATGCAACTATCCACAAGTCAATTTCTACAATAATTCTGTTCCGACAGGCTACAGCAAAACGGTCACGATGGGCGACTGGCTCATCTATACACTGCTTTCATGCATACCACTCGTCAATCTGGTGGCGTTGATCTATTTCGCCATCGACCATGACAAACCAAGCCGGGCAAACATGGCACGGCTTTCGTTGATCTTGATGGCAATAGGCATCGGGTTGGGTATTCTCATCATTATCGCTTTTGGCTGCTTGGCAATGGCGACCAGCGCGTAATGGGAATTGCGTGGGCAGAGCAGTTCCACCGCAATGTCTTCCTGCGATTCATAATGCGACACATAGTAGTCTGTAACAACTAAAACAGTTCACAGCCGTCCCACAACGACGGCATTGCAAGGCTCTGGAGTCATTAGGAGGCAAGCCGCAGGCCTCGCTTCGCTTGACCTGCGGTTACCCTTCACACGGCCTGCTTCCTCCTTCGCCAAGGCTCCGGCGGACATGCCGCAGGCCTATGGAAGGGCAGTGTTCAACAGAAAATGGCAGTCCCGCCTTAACACAGCCTGCACACAAAAAGGGGGGCTTGCAGATTCAAGCTGCCTTGAGTTCAATTTCATCAGCTTTTTTCTCAATTTTCGAAATTATGGGACGGCTGTGAACTGTTTTTGAAGGATAGTCCTGAGGGCCTGCCTTTCTGTTATTTTCTAGAAGATGAGAATGAAGAATTTTATCATTTGCGTTTTTTTGCTAGGGATCGTCTGCCATTTCCATGCGGCTTTGCCGAAGGAACAGGGTTTTGTCGAGCCAGCCGTCGGCGCCATTGGAACCAACGATCGTTTCGTTTTCGACGGCAGACTCGATTTTGCCGAGTACAGTGTTTCCTCGAATCTGCTTTTCGGTCTCAATGCGAACAAGAAGATCGTTGGCGATGACGGACGATGCGCATTTTCGACGTGCGGCGACAAATTCATTGCCGCGATACGCACGCCCGTGACTGGCGACCTGTGCGCCAACTACGAGAAACGCGATGGCGCGATTTGGGAAGACGACTGCCATGAACTCATGCTTGTCACCGCCGAAGCGCCGCCAAACGGCTATCACTTCATCGTCAACAGCAAAAACGGCCTATATGATTCACGCATAGACGCTTCCACGGAAAAGCCGGAATGGAATTGCAAGGGCATCGACATCCGTCATGTTGTGGAAGACGGCTTCTGGACCACTGAATTTCAGATTCCGATTTCCGAAATCGCGGACATCGTCAGCCTGCCTGAATTCAGAGTCGCGCTATATCGCACAAATCGCACCACCGACGGCTATTGTTCGGTGCAATACAGAGGCGGTCCCTATCTTGATCCCGTTCTTTTCACACGGGCGCATCTGGACTCCCATGCCCCCGTCATCAGCATAGTCACGGACACAAACGAGTTGTGCCAGGGGCGCCTTCATGCGACACTTTCCTGCCAGGGGCAAGGCGAAATCAAATGGCATGTGGGCGTGGAACCGGTGGATTATCTCACGAACGACGCATTCAATTCGGCGAATGAGGAGACCATCGGCGAAGGCGTGTTCACTGACAATGCGCCGTCCATCGTGGTGAAAACAGACAATCTGCCAGTAGCCGGCACATTGCATTATGTCATCCTCCAGGACGGAAAGAGCATTTACGACAGGAGCCTCCCATACGACCTGTCCGCCATGCAGCAACTCAGCCTCCTGTCCATCAACGCGGACGCCACGCGCAAGAACGTCTGCGCCATGCTGTCCATTCCCGCAGCCGCAGGCAAGGTGAAACTCGACTGCGGCCTGCAGGATGCGGAGGGCAATGTCGTCGCCTCCAGCCAGATGGAATGCAGCGGGACATTCCAGGCCATGCTCTCCTTGGAGGGCGTGGCGCCAGGCCAATACACCTTCTTCGCCAGGACGGAAAACGGCGCGGAAGAGACCACGGCCTTCGCAGTTCTGCCGGAAAAGCCGGAATGGCTTGGCAATACCCTTGGCTTCACAAATGGAAAAGCCCCGGCACCCTGGAGCGACATCGCCGTCGACGGGAATTCAGCCAAAGTCTGGAACCGGGAGATTTTTTTCGACGGCATTCCCGTCAAGATGGTTTCCGCCCAAGGCTGTGCAGCCGAGAACATCCGCTTTGTCGCAAACGGGGAAGCCATGACGACAAGGGATTTCGCCTGGACGGAAATCAACGGCGACCTCGCAAGATTCCAGTCGGTCATGGAATTCCCAAATGGCCGAATGGCGGTGAAGGGGACTCTTGAGTTCGACGGTCTGGTCTGGCTGAACTGCACCTTCATGCCAGCCGAAGGCGCCACTCTGCCGGACATCGCCTTCAAGATGGACATTCCCAATGGCAACGGACAGTTCGTATACACTCCGGAGTTCAACTTGAACAGTTGCCGGCTGCTGCAGAAAGACCAGGCTTGGCACAAGGACCTGCTCTTCAACAAATCAACATTCTGGGTCGGATCTCCTGCGGTCGGAATCGATTTTGTCGCCGACGATCTCCGTGGCTGGAATCTTTCCGACTATGCGGCCTCCGCGCAAATCACGGCCGACGACAATGGTCTGCGCATCGTCACCGTGCCCGTTCTCGAGGGCAGGCTCAATGAAAAGGATGCGACCTACCAGATAGAATTCGCCTTGCAGACGACGCCGACGCGTCCCATGCCCAAAGGCTTCAGCGCGTACCAGATCAACTACGGCTTTCCCAAGGGAAACATCCGCTGCTTTGAAGCGGAGGCCGTATCGCTCTTCAACGTGCCGTCGAGAATCAACAGAACTTACAAGGAACGCCTGGAGTACTGGCACAACGAGCAACGCGTGCAATGCGTCCTGCCGCATTTGGCCATCACCGTATCTTCGCCTTTCACGGACGAATACCGTTTCTACTCCGAACAGTGGCGCTCTTGCGCCGATCCGCGCCCGCGCGCCAAGCCCGAAGAATACATGTACTACCAGCAGATCTGCCCCAAGGGCGAAGGCTATGCGGACTGGTATTTGTGGGAATTGGACAAGCTGAACCGCGTGCTGCCGCAGGACGGCCTCTATTTTGATTTCAGCCAGCCGATTGTCTATCCATGCAAGAATTCCTTGCACGGCTGCGCCTGGACGGACAATCACGGCAAAACCCATCCTTCCATGCGCATCAAGGCCGCCCGCGAACTGATGAAACGCATCTACGTCTTCATGAAAGGGAAGAATCCAAATGCGCTGATCGCCATGCACAATTCCGGCGCCACCATTCCTTCATTCGATTGCTTCTGCGATTTCACATTGAACGGCGAACAAACCGCCCTTGCCATGTTCAACAAGGGCGTCAGCTATCGCGACCTCTACGATCCACGACAGTTCACGCTAGAGCAGAATGGACGGATATGGGGCGTTCCTGCTTTCTTCATCCCGCAGTTCCTCCGCGTGCTCCAGTTGTGGGATCCCTTCCGCTATGGCAAGACGGACGGCGATATCTACGGCACCCTTAAAAAACACTGGCTTGAATCGCCTGATACAAAGGAAATCATCATGCACTTTCTAGGCTTGCTTTACGCCGTCGGCGGCGACTGCAGCTGCGATTTCGGCGTTTCATCGTATCCGGATGAACTGCGTCAGGAGGAACTCGCAATCGGATGGACCGACGAAACGAAATTCCACGGCTGGTTTGATGAACGCAATCCATTCAAGCTGTTGAATCCGACCTCCCATAAGACAATCGTCTCTTCGTACGAAGCCGCCAAAGGCTGGATGGTCGTCGCGCTCAACGACACGTCCACCGACGAAACTTTCCGCATTTCTGTTCCTGAAGAACTGTGCAAGAGCACATTCATGGAACATATCACCCAACAAACCATTCCAGTCACGGCAGAGGGCACGCTGGAACTCGGCGTTCCTGCCTTCTGCGCGCGATTCATCATCGTCAAGACGGAATAGTCTTTCCAAGGAGTTTCTTCACATGCGCAAATACGCTTTTTCCTTTCCTATCGATCTGTTTCTGGAACCTGCATGGGTTGATGCTCTCGGCAACGCGAAACTGAAAAGAATCGAATTGAATCTCGAAGACAACGACACGGCGGATACGCTTGACGAAAGAATTGCCAGAATCGTGGAATGCCAGGCTGCCGGCAAGGTCATTGTCGGAAGCGTGCATATTCCCTTCGGCTCCCTGTGGCCTCTCTCCGATCTGGACGACGATCTCCGCAAGGCCGCATCCATCCGCATCCGTGATTTCATAGAAGCCTGCGCACCGCTCAACTGCAAGGATTTCACGCTCCACGGCTGCTTGGAACCCCAGCCGACCGAAGAGCCTCTCCTGGGAAAGGCCATCGCGCAATTCCGCAAGACCATGGACGAGCTCATTCCCGTGGCGGAGAAATTCGGCGTGTCGCTGAACATCGAGGACCTTCCGCGGACCTGCCTCGGCAAGACGGCGGAGGAACTGGCGCGGATGATCGACGGCCTCCCGAAGGAGCAGGTCGGCATCTGTTTCGACGTCAATCATTTCTGCGGGCATCCGGAGCGTCTCGCCGCTGGAATTGATCTCCTCGCCGACCGCATACGCACATTCCACATATCCGACTACGACGGCGACGATGAATGCCATTGGTATCCTATGCTCGGCACGATTGACTGGGCGGCCGTGATGGCGTCCATCCGCAAACTGCCGCAGGATGTGCTGATGGTCATCGAGGCTTTCAGCTTCCTCGTGAAACCGAACTGGCAAAAGCGCCCGCACCATCCGGAGGTGTTCTTGCGTTCCCACGAACGCAATGTCTTCGTGCTGGAAAACGCCGCGGAACTCCAGAAACGAATTTCCGAAATGGACATCAGGTAGTTCGGAAATGACTTTCACAGCCGTCCCATGACGACGGGTGCAACGAAGATTTGAACAAATAGGCAGAAAACAGGAGACGAAGAATATGAAAACCATTTATGCGATTAACTGCAGTCCGAGGAAGAACGGAAACACCGCGACCGTGCTTGAGCACGCGCTCAAGGGTGCGTCCGAGGCCGGGGCGGCGACAAGGCTGATTCATCTCTGCGAGCTTCAGTTCAGTGGCTGCCGGAGCTGTTTTGCCTGCAAAAAGAAGGGTTGCGCCAAGCCAGGGCAATGCGCCATTCAGGACGCTCTGACGCCTGTGCTGGAGGAAATTGCCAATGGCGATGGCCTGTTTGTCGGAACGCCGGTCTATTTTGGCGGAGAGACGGGGATGTGCCGGAATTTCATTGAGCGTTTCTTCTTTCCTGCGCTTAGCTACGATGATCCATCCGTCAGCTTGGCCCATAAGAAATTCCCCGTGGCGTTTGTCTATACCATGAATGTGCCGTCAGACTTGATGATGAAAATCGGTTATCCTGAAAAATTCCGCTTGCTGCCAGAATATGCGGGGCGGATGTTCGGGAACGGTCAGGCAAGCACGCTATTTGTCTGTGATACTTGGCAGTTTGACGATTATGCGCTGTATCATGCCGGACGCTTTGACGCCGAGCACAAGGCCGAGGTGCGCAGGACGCAGTTCCCGGAAGACTGTGAAAAGGCCTATCGCCTGGGTGCCAATATGGCTCGCTGACGGACTGAAACAAAAGAGGCAGTTTTTTTCGGAAACCGCTTGCGTTTTGTTTTTTTCGCGTTATGTTAGTAAGTGATTACTGATACACGCGGCGCCGGGAAGGGAATCGCGAAGAAGCGAAGGACTTCTGGTGCGGTAACATTTTTGTTCGGCGGACCTTGGGAGGTTCGCAATCAAAGGCACAACCCATAGCAAAACAGGAGGTGTTTCCATGAACAGAAATGAAATTCTCAAATGCGCGATTTGCGGATTGACAGTGGAAGTATTGACCGCTGGCAGCGACAATGCGCCGATCTGCTGCGGCGAGCCCATGAAGGCGATGCCGGAGCAGACTGCGGAATTCAAATTCGAGAAGCATGTCCCGTATCCCGAAGCATTGCCTGGCCAGGGATTCCGCGTTGTGGTCGGGAAGGAGGCCGAGCACCCGATGACGGAAGCCCATCGCGTTGAATGGATCGAGGTTCAGGACGGAGATTGCGTCATCCGCAAATACCTTGCCCCTGGCGATCCCCCTCGGGCCGATTTTGCGATTCCGCTGCGTCCGGGGCTTGTCATCCGCGAGTTCTGCAATCTGCACGGACTCTGGAAATACGAAGTCAAGTGACGGCGTAGCACGGTGAGCTGAAATTGCAAGGTCCCGGCGCCCGATGTGCCGGGACCGGGAAGAAAAGGAACCATAACGCAAGGAGGCAAAGCGATGAGATCCATGACAACATTTGACATTCAGTATGCCCATCGTTTCTACCGTTTCAAAGGTGAGGCCCAATACCTTCACGGGCACACCGGCATCCTGACCATCGAGGTCGAGGACACGGTGAACCCCGGTGTGAACATGGTCTTCCCCTGCAACGAAATCCAGAAGACCGCATGGGCCGTTCTCAAGAACTTCGACCATGCACTCATCCTGCGTGAGGACGATCCGCTCCTGCCTGCCATCCTCGATGTCTACGAGAAGCAGGGCATCCGGAACGGCGCCCCCACCAATACCATGAAGGGCGTTGCTTTCAGCAACGAACTGTGCACCGCCTATCCGGACTGCCGGCTGGTCGTCACCAAGGAGACAATGACCGTCGAAGGCATGATCAAGATGGTCCATGCCCTGCTGAAGGACAAGCTCAACATCGCCAAGATCACCTTCACCAGCGGCGCCAATGCCGCTAGCCAGGAGTTCCAGCCCGAAGGAACCATGGACCGCTGCCCGCTCTGCGGCATCGCCCTTGACGAAAACGGCGTCTGCCCAAAATGCGGCTACCGTAAAAACAAATGAACCTTTTGAAGGTTCAAATAGCCTTCGCGCTTTTTGAGGCAGGGTGCTCAGGCATCTATGTCTCTGCGTGTGGGTAATCTCATGCGGGGCTGCTGTAGAATCTCTTGTGGAGGAGACAGCAGCCCCTTTCAACATATCGAGCCTTTTGCAAAAGTCGCTTCGGCCAATTTTCGCTCTTTCGGGGCATTTTGCTCCAAGTGCTTCGCGTCGTGGCGGGCTACGTCTTGTCGCATTTGAAGCAAACTGCCTCCGAAATTCCTGAAAAGTGCCTTCGAATGGACTTCTGCAAAAGGCCCTATCGTTCCGGCAATGCGCCCTTACGTATTTTCCGCGAGCCAGGCACCGAAAGGGTGTTACGCAAAAAAACGTTACGTAAAAAGCGTTACGTAAAAAGCGAAATTGTGGTCGGATTTGTCCAGGTGTTTCTCTGCCATTTGCAATCTACAGCCGGATGTTTCCCAGGAATACGTTGCGGAACCCGGCGGAATGGGCCTGTCGCTGAATCCGGAAGAGGGTGTCGGGCGGCGTCGGGGGAATGGTGCAGCGATAGGCGGGGAAGTATGCGCTGAAATGCAATGGCGTTTCCAGGCCCAGGTTCCGGGCCGCCCAGTCCAGCCAGCCCTGGATGGCTTCCTCGCTGTCGTTCTTGCCGGGGATCACCAGCGTGGTGACTTCCAGGTGGACACCGAGGGCGCGGAGGCGCTTCAGGGAGGCCAGGACAGGCGGCAATGTGGCGGCGCACATCGTAGGATAGAAGTCGTCATCCCAGCCTTTCATGTCAATGTTTGCGGCATCCAGGAGGGGATACATTTCGCCGGCGGCTTCATCGGAAATGAAGCCATTGCTGACCAGGACGTTCTTGAGGCCGGCGTCGTGTGCCAGACGGGCGATGTCCAGCACATATTCAGCGAAGACGGTGGGTTCGTTATAGGTGTAGGAGAGGGAAGGGCAGCCGTGCTGCAGCGCCAGTTCGACAATGCGTTGCGGAGGGACGGAAAGGGGTTCTTCCCGGTGGCTGTAGCATCCTCGGGAGAGGCTGTCGTTCTGGCAGAAAAGGCATCCCAGATTACAGCCGTATGTGCCGAAGGAGAGGGTCCGCGTGCCTGGCAGGAAGCGCGCCAGGGGCTTCTTCTCAATGGGGTCGATGGCGATGGAAACAGGATGACCGTAGGAGAGGCTTCGCAATTCTCCGTCGCAGTTCTGGCGTACGCGGCAGTAGCCTGTTCCGCCTTTGGTGATGACGCATCTTCTGGGGCATAGCTCGCAGCGGACTGCGCCGTCATCCAGTGCCGTCCACCATTTTGCGGGATAGGAGTTCATTGGCGTTCCTCAAAGGCGAAGACCGTGAAGACAAGGAGTTCGGCTGCGGGGTTCTTCCAGGCATCGTATGGCAGTCCGGCCTTTTCCGCGCAGAGATAGCCCAGGAACTGTTCTTTATCGGGGAGCTGTTCCCAGACCTGCGGCAGGAAGAGGCCGCTATGGCCGTCCATCCGCAGGAGGACGCCATGATGGCCCGGGCGGATTTCTGTGTGGCTGGCGATGCGCCGCATGGGCGACAGCACAGAGATCTCGACCTTCAGTTCCGGGAGTTCTTCTGTCGTCACCTGGCGGAACCGCGGGTCTTGGAATGCCGCTGCCTGTGCATATTCCGCCACGGCGCGGTAGAGCGGCAGATGCGCCATCGTGGTGCCGATGCATCCACGGAGCTGTCTGTGCTTATGGAGCGTCACGAAGACTGCCGCTGGGCGCTTCAGTTCCTCCGTGTCCGGGATGTCCGTGGTGAGTTCCTTTCCCTGGGTGCCGCTGGCGATGACGGAACGCGCCAGTTCCAGTAGCAGTTTCTGCGAGGTCTCGCTGACACTGAAGGCGTCGTTTTTCGGAGCCGTTGCCGCATTTTCCTTGACGAAGAGCAGGGAACTGTATCCGACTACGCGGCGATTGTCTCCGGAGATATCGCCGGAGTTTCCGCGCTTCAGCACCATCGTGCGCGTCGCGCCATTCTGCTTTGCCCAGGCGAGCGCAGTTCCCAGGCCGCCGGCGGAGCAGATGGGCGTCTCCACGCCGGGCAGTCCTTCCCAGTCGCCGCCATTCTTCCAGCGGCAAAGTCCCTCCAGGTCCATGCGTTCCGCAAAGCTTACGGTCATGCGGTCCAGGGCGCGTGAGGTCTCGGCGGGGGGATAGTGGGAAAGATCCGTGCTGGAGAGCACGAAGAGCTTCCGGTCGCCGCGCAAGGAGAATAGCAGGGTGGCCAGGCGCTGGCAGTGTTCCGGCGTCACTTCGCCGAAGAGCATGGGGACGAGGCGTATGCCGGGATGCGTCACTTGAAGGAATGGCAACTGGACTTCCACCGTGTGCTCCATGGCGTGGACACGGTCGTTGCAGAGGATCCGCGGTTCCGCCTGGTGAAGCGCTCGGCACAGCGCGGTGTCCACATAGATTTCGCCTAATGGCGTTCGGAAGGCGGTGTAGTTTGGGATTACGCCGATGATTCCCGGCGCCTGGCTGCCGAAGTCGTGCCCGATGATGACCACGGTGTCGAAATCCACGTTCCGAAGCGCCTTGAAAACGGGTGCCGCGATATCCGCCGAATA
The DNA here is from genome assembly GCA_024405215.1 of Lentisphaeria bacterium. Taxonomy (GTDB): domain Bacteria; phylum Verrucomicrobiota; class Lentisphaeria; order Oligosphaerales; family Oligosphaeraceae; genus UBA1724. The sequence goes on from JAKSPB010000003.1 coordinate 106,258, forward strand.
GATGTATCCTGCGTGGGGGACGGCGGCCGCGAGGATTTCCCCTGCCGGCCGTGTCTCCGTGGCGCGCGCCAGGCGCTCTTCGATTTCTTGTCGCAGTTCGGCTGGGTTGCTGCTGTAGAAGGCGCCTGCCACACGGGCGGGACGGATGGTCGTTGTGTCGGTCATGGAAAAAGCCTCGGAGCTACGCATAGGAGAAGGAAAATGGCAGGTTGGATGTTAGGGGAAAAGCGGGGGTGTGTCATCCCCAAAGTTCTCCCAGGATGTTTTCTTCGGTTTCCGTTCCGGATTCTTCCCGGTATTGTCTGGGGGAGAGGGCGCAGCGTTTCTTGAATTGCTGGCAGAAGTATCCGGCATCGCAGAATCCGCAATCGGCGGCGATCTCCTTGATGGACATGGTGGTGTTCCGGAGCCGTTCCTTGGCCTTCGTCAGGCGGAACAGCAGGATGTATTCCCGCGGGGCATGGCCGGTGGCCTGTTGGAAGAGGTCGTTGAAGGCCAGGCGGTTCTGTCCCGCAAGCTTCACCAGTTTCTTGCAGGATATGGGAGCGGAGTAGTGCTGTTCAATGTATTTCATCACATCGGCCAATTTCATCAGCTTCTGACCCTTGTTGCCGGCGTGCTTCCCGAAATATCGGCAGAGGTGCACTAGAAAACAGTGCAGAAGGGCCCAGAGGACATTGGAGGAGTGCTCGCTTTGCAACGTGTTCTCCTGGTTCATGAATTCCCAGAAGGTCAGGAGTGTCTTCAGTTCCTCTTCCGAAAGGCGAAGATGGTTCTGGAAGTTGTCATGGCTGCGGAAACAGGGCTCCAGGTTCCGGAAGCAGCAGAGGGCGGGTTCCGTCAGGATTTCCGGAAATGCCTGGAAGACAAGGTTGTTGCGCAAGAGAATGCTGTTGACCTTGATCTCCTGGGAGGAGGAATAGGCATGGGCATGGTTCTTGGGAATCAAGAAAACGTCGCCTTGGCGGATGGGGTAGCTTGCCGTCTCCGTCTTGTAGAAGCCCTCGCCGTTCGCTACGATGGCAATTTCCAGAAAGTCGTAGGCGCGAAGAAAGGGAGAGCTATCCACGCCGGCGCATTGGACAATGTTGATGGGGCATTCCTTGATGGGGGCGGGGAAGATATCGGAAGTATTCCAGGAATAGGTCTGTATTTCGTTCATGGAGTTCGTCTTAAGGTGGAGGAGATGTGCTGGAGTTTGTTGAAGCAGGGAAAGGCCTGGATCTGCATGGCTGGGCTCTGAAATCGCTCCAGGGAAAAATCCGGCTCTTTCCCGACAAAATGTCGGACGAATCAGGAACTTTGCAGCATGTCTCCCGCAACACCTTGGGGAGGTTGTTGTTTTTTGTTTGGCGAAGGAAGAAAGAAAAATGTCTTTTTATGGCATTTTTTCACAGCCGTCCCATAACGATGGCATTGGAAGGCTTTTTAAGAGCCTTGCGGAGCA
>JAKSPB010000030.1 GCA_024405215.1 Lentisphaeria bacterium
TTTGTTTGGAAGACTGCCGCAAAAACTGCGGCAGTGCCATTTCTTTTTCCAGAAGCCTAGAAGCCTAGAAGCCTAAGAAGCCTAGAAGCCTAGAAGCCCCTACCGTGCCAGATTCTGGATTTCCTCGGCGGTCAGTGCGCGCTTGTAGATGCGCAAGTCGTCATAGACGCCCTCGCAGGTGCGGATGTCCGTGCTGGTGCAGGAGTGTGTTCCCAGGGATCCCTGGTAGCTGTCCAGTCTGGGGGCCGTGAAAGCGTCGGTCCGGCGTGCGGCTTCCTTTCCATCCACATAGAGAATCCGTTCAGCGTCCTTCCAGGTGATGGCAAGATGGGTCCATGCCTTGAGCTTGAGCGGATTGTCGATGGCGGCGAATTCCATGACTTTTGTTTCCGTTCCGCCGACGCGTGCCCGGAGCTTTCCGTCCTGGATATAGAGTCCGATTTCATCCAGTCCGGAAGGCGTGTAGTTCTGGTCGGTTTCCATCAAATAGAAGAGGACGGGAATGCGGTTCTTGTCCAGAAGAGCAGCTTCGGAGTATTCGGGCTTGATCCAGAACGAGATCGTTCCGGCAGGCGCGGCAAGATCCATGATCGCGCACCCCGCAGGCAGCCAGAGCCCTTCGCCGGAAACGACCCGGACACCACGCCCCGTATGTCCTTCCGTGAAATTCACCCCATAGCGGCCGGTGTCCATGCGATTGCCGGAGAGGTCGGGAATGATCGGCAGTTCCTCGTCGAAGGAATAGCGTAGCGCCAGACCGTCTTCCTTTTGAATGGCAGGAGTTTCCAGAGCGGCGAGCTGCTTCTGGAACTGATCCGCCACGTTGTCCAGGCGGACCTCCTCGGAAGCGAGATAGGCCGCGTAGTGTTCTTGAATCTCCTGTTGGGAGAGGCCGGAACGGCGACGCGGACGCTTTACGATGGCGGGCTGGTGTCCAAGATAGGCCACGACGTCCTCAATGCAGTCCATCAGCCTGGCGCGTTCCGCCAGCAGCAGCGCCGCATCGCGGGTATATTCCTTCCAGGAGACGCAGACTTCGGGATTGATGGCCAGCAGTTTTTCGATTCGCGCAGCCAGTTCTGGATTCCTGTCGCCGATTTCATCTTTTGCGGCTTCCAGAATGCAGAAGAGCTCGTAGTCCTCCATGCCGTCCATCATGACTTCCCAGCGGATGGAGGAGATTGTCTTTCCGGTGGCCAGATCGGGATAGACGAAATTTCCATCGCCATTGGAGATCTTGAAAGTCTCTCCTGTGCGCCAGGGGTCACGCCACAGCCACCAGTTGATGCTCCAGTAGAGGATGCCGTCCAGGTCGTGCTTCCAGGTCTGCCAGAGCCAGCTTCTGGTTTCCACGATGGGGGAGTCCATCCAGACATTGGGATACGGCGGGCGGTTGCCGAAAGCCACATACCACCAGACGTTCCGGTTCTTCGCCTGTTCGGCCGCTGCCAGTTCCGGATCGTAGGTATAGGTCTCCGGGCACCAGGTATCGACAAAACCAAGTTGTTCGGGGAAGCTTCGGGCGGTCATCATGTTCATCAGATCACCGCCAGGGATGGTCTTGATGGGGGCCAGGAGGTTGTTGACACGCGGATAGTCATCGGGCGTGGGTTCGTCCGCCAGATAGGTGTAGAAGTATTTCAGCCAGCCCTTTTCGGACAAGTGTTCGCGATAGAGCCGCGCCCATAGCGCCTGCGGACGCCCAAGCATCGCCTCGTGGGCAGTGAGCCCCAGGGAGAGTGCGCGTTCGAAATCCTTGTCGAATTGGCTCCAGTCGACGACGGCGGGGACAGCCGGAGGATCCATGGCGTAGAACTCCCATGAGGGCCAGTCAACCAGTTCGCCCTTGTAGGAAGCGATCGCCCTGGTGGCGGCGGGGATCAGCTCCAGTTTTCCTTGCGGGCGTTCCAGGGTGGCGGAAAGCGTGGCGCCTGCGGAACCGTTCAGGATGAGGGAGAGATGATAGAGCCGCCCGCCAGGCAGCAGCTCCTTCAGGTTGCCGATGCGGTGGATGCTGGTTCCGGCGGGGATGTCCAGCCGCGTGGCGCCATTTTCCTTTTCGTCGGAAGCAAGGGCAACCATCATCGTTCCGGCCATCTTGCTGTCGATCTTCAAAAGCAGTGCATCCTTCTCCGTGAGTTCCAGATACGGCTTGTGAAGCATGGGCGGGCAATCGCAGACGAAATATGGCGTGATGCGATGCGCAAAGGCGTCCTCGTAGAGCGTCCACATGTCAATGGCTTCATATCCCTTGTGTTTCCAGACGCCGAAGGCGCTGGGGATGCTGGAGAATTTCGGGATGGAGAAATTCCGGACGCGCAGAGTGACCGGAACCAGCGTTTCGTCGGTATTACGGGCCTTCAGGGCGATTTTACCCTGGTAGGTGCCAGGCGCAGTGCCTTCGGGGACCTTTACGTCAATCCAGAGTGTCTCATTCCCGAATGCAGGGACATCGAAATCCTTGAGGGGCATCAGGGGATCGGGAGTTGGCCCGACGTAATCCACCTGGTAGCAGGGGATGCAGGTCATGATCTGCGCGATACGGCGAATGCGAAGCGCCTCAGCGGGAATGGCATTGCCTTTTTCGTCCGTCAGCGGCTGTACGACTTTGGCCTGGACTTCAATGAGCGGAGTCTCGCCGCCGAAGATTGTCACCTGCCCGGCTTCCATTTCATTCGCTGCGGCATCCAGCTTGAGGACGTCGCCAATGGCGCCAGTGAAGAAATCCACCGGGCGCATCCGAACCAGGGAGTTCTGCACCCCGAAGACGATGCTGGCCTCGGAATATCCCAGGCTGGACATCTTCTCGCGATTCAGACGGAATTCAATTCGCCGGCGCAACGCCCTCGCCTCTTCTTCCAGCAGCAGGCACAGTTCGGGAGATTCGTCGCTGTTGATGGATTCCAGTGCGGCGATTTCCGTCAGGAACATCTTGTCGCCGGGGATCTCCGAATCCTTCAGGGCTTCCACGCAATCCTTAAGAATGGCTTTGACCTGGCTGCAGCGGAGCATCAGGTTCGTCCGGTAGAGTACCGTGCCTGCGACATCTGCGAAATCAAATTCATGGAGCTGGATTTCCGCGCTGCGGGGAACGATTCCGGCCCGCCTGCATTCCGGTGCCTTGCCGTCGTCCGACCAGACGAACTGGGGCTGCGAGGCCTTCTCCGTGCCCGCCACACGCGCCACGGGGTGATTCTCCTTGCCGAAGCGAATGACACCCCGGGAATCCCGGAAACGCTTCGTGGGAGAAGCCGCCCAGGCGTAATTGTGACCGACCGTCATGCGGGTATGACCGACCTGCATCCCCCACTCCGTGCCATCCGCAGGCTTGCCGCCCAGGTCTTTCAGGTTGATCGTCACATCGGCGCTCCAGCTGTAGAGCTCTCGGTTGACCGATACGCTCCAATCGCAATCCCAGCTCTTGTCGTCCATTTTCTCGTCATAGCGCGTGCCAATCGGATTGAAGATGAAATGGTAATAGGTTTCCGGCGTGGGATAGAGGAAGACCTCGCCTGTGTCATCTTCCCAGACCGTGCCGTCATGTTCCTTGATGTTCATGGGGACCTTCGCCATGCGAGGCTCTTCCAGCTCAAAGTGGAAGTGCATGAGATCGCCTTCCGTCCAAACCCAGCAGTTGTTGGCGGTCTCCGGCCTCCGGTCGGCGCCGACGCTGACGAAATCTCCGAAAAAGCATCCGTCCTTGTAGTTGGTGGCTTCGGGAATCGTGAGGAATGGGGTCCAGGCATCGGCGAAGAGGACTGTGGACAGACAGCAGAATAGCGTGATGAATTTGATTCTTGACATGGTCAAAGAAGGGATGGTTTACGTGTAAAACAAGAAATTTGATGTAATATAACGGACAGTTGCCAAAAGGAGACCGCCGACTGCAAAATCTGTGATAGAGTAATCCATATTGCCGACGTCAAATTCGCGATGCGCGTCTTCCCATTTCGCAGCGTCATTGACGGCATTCCTTTTTCAGATTTGTCCTCTGCCCTTTTCCATACTATGCTGATTTTCCATTTCGATTCCAATTTCGTCCAGCGTACCATTCCTGCCGCCAAGGCCATTTTGAAAGAAGTGTCCGCCCTGGGCTACAACGCCGTTCTCTGGGAACTGGAGGACCAGGTCCGCTGGGAGACCTGCCCGGAATGCGCCCAGGCTGACAGCTGGAGCAAAGAGGAGTTCAAGGAACTTCTTGCCTACTCCCGAGGCCTCGGCCTGGAGCCGATTCCCCTTCTGCAGACTGTCGGCCACGGCGAATACGTAATGAAGCACCCCGCCTATCGGCATTTCCGGGAAGACGCCGGCCACAGCGACTGCTACTGCACCTCCAATCCAGAAGTCCGCGCCTTCCTCAAGCGCTGGCTGGAGGAGTTCGTGGAACTCTTCGGTTCTGTGAAGTATTTCCACATGGGCGGCGACGAGGCATGGTGGTTCGGCAGCTGCCCGGAATGCTCCCGACGCAAGCGCGGAGAACTCTATGCGGAGCACATCTTCGATTTGGCGGAGGTGTTGTTGAAGCATGGCATCCGGCCTGGTGTCTGGGGGGACATGATTTTGAAGGAAAACATGCTTGACGTGGTTCCCAAGAGCTTCGTGCTCTGGGACTGGCAGTATCATGTCGGCGCCGAAGGCGTCTTCCCCACCACGGACAAGCTGCTGGCCGCAGGTTTCGACGTCTTCCTGTGCAGTTCCGCCAAGTCCGTGGCGGACAGTCCATTCCTGCCCAACGCCACGCTTCATATCCCGAATCTCTATGGCGTCAATCTCAAGGCCGCCCGCGAGGCCGGCGTCATCGGCCATTGCGTGACCAGCTGGTCCATCCGCCAGAATCTCATTGACCTCGCCAAGCCGATTCTGGAAATTCCCTGCCTGATGGCGCAGAAGCCTGGGATTCCCTATCCGGAAGTGCGCACCGCGCTGGGCAAGAAATACTTCGGCTTTGAAAACGCCTTTGAGGCCCTGGAGAAGCTGAGCGCCTTTGATTCCGGCCTGCGACGCTACACCGGCGTTCAATGGGACGACCTGAAGGACTCCGTGACTCCTCCTGCGGAAATGCTCAAGGACCGCATTGCGCAATGGACGAAGGACCAGGCTCCCATCTGGACCAAATTCACGGAACTGCTGAATGAACTGGACGCCGCGCATCAGGAAGGCCTGGAGATGCTCCGGCCATACGCGAAGGATTTCCCCATGGCGGCGAAATGGCTCAAGGCTGGCGAGTTGCAGGAGACCTTCTTTGCGTTGCTTCGGAAAGCAGTTCTGACACCGAATGCGGCGCTGGTTCCCTTTCTTGAGGCCCACAGGCAGGAAGTCGTGGACTATCTGGGCGCGGAAGAGACTCCCGCCAGCGCCCGCAAGAACGCGGAACTCCTGCTGAAACCGCTGCGAGACTACTGCCAGAACGCATAAAGGCAATACTCCCTTGGGATTGACGACACTGACTTGTCCTGTGCCCGAGGCGCATGCCACGGGAAACTGTCAATTCTGAACATGCAGGAAAATTCCTCCGTTTTACCGCATGGCCCATTGGACAAATCCCCCCTTGCGGACTATCTTACCGACATGCCAAGCCTATACTCCAATTTAGAAGAACGCTCCTGGGCGGAAGTGCAGGAACTGAACCGCAACAACTTGCCTCGACCGCCATACTCCGCGCATTTCCCCATCAACATGAGCCATGCCACGGACATGGTTCTGGTGGACGGAGCCCTCAACGCCGCCGTCCTGCCCATTCCGCACGGTATGGACAACGTCAACGCGGAACATCGGGCATACTGCGCCAACCTCCATTGCCGCACTCTTACTTTCTGCCTGGAAGATCCGCCCTTCGTCATGGATTTCCACCACGCGAAGATGGAGCGCATCGGCGGAAGCTTTCCCCAGGTCAAGGCAACCTACTACGCCTATTTCACGCTCTACACTTTCCAATATGCCATGGGCGAGCACGGACGCCTCTGCATCCGCGTCAGCGTCCGAAACGAGGACATAAAAGCGGGAAGAAAGCATGTCTGGATCAAGTTGGCCCATCCGCTGGAAAAGTCCTTCTACGATTATCATTATGTCACCTACCACTTCACGGCGAACAACTTCCCGAAGTTCGACACTTCCTGCGGCTTCCACGACAACGCCTTCTGGAAAGACGGCCAGGCGGTAGGACGGGTCCTCCCCGGAGAGTTCACCGTCCAATGGCATGAATCCCTTTTCGCCAAGGACGCCGGATACACGGACAACAAATTCTACTGGGACAGCCCCTATTTCGTCCATCCGGAATATCGTCTTTACAGCGCGAAGAACATGTTGCAGCTTTCCGTGGACCTCCAGCCCGGCGAGGAGCAATCTTTCGAAGTGACCATGGACACCTCGCTCCGCGGAGGCCTCTCCGAAGCGCTGCCATCCTTCGCGGATGTCTCCCAGTGGAACATGGAGCACTGGCAAATCGAGGAAAAAGGGATTGCCACAGTGGATTTCGGCGACGCAAAACTGAATGACCGTTTTCTCGCCCTGCAGCGGCTCTCCCGTCAACTTCTCTTTGACATGAAATGGCCGGGCCGGGAGCCGATCCTCTTCCCCTGCCAAGGCGGCACCAGCGAACGCTTCTTCATGTGGGTCTGGGAGGCCATGTGCGAGTTCCAGCCCATGCTCCGCCTGGGATATTTCCAGGAGGCACGCGCGCTGCTGGAGTTCGTCTTCTCCTTGCAGGACGGCGGCTATCCGCCCGTCGGCGAATTCGTGGAAGCGAAGGGCGCCATCGGCACCACTGGCCCCAAATGGGCCTGCGTCACCGGCAGCGCGCTTACCTGGGCGGCACTCTACCTCGAATGCTCCCAGGACGACGATTTTGCCCGGAAACACCTGGACGCCATGGCAAAGGCATGTTCCTGGATCACGGCGCAGATCCGCGCCCCACATCCTGCAGACTACCCCTATCCGGGGCTGATGCCGAAATGCTGTTCCACCGATGCCGACTACGGACGCCTCATCATCACCACCGACAACTGGTCCTGCCGAGGCATGGAGCTGGCCGCGCAGGTCCTGACGCAATACGGCCATCCCGATGCGGAGAAGTACACCCGCGAAGCCGCCCGCTACAAGATGGATCTGCTGGCCTGCGTCCAGGATCTTACCTTGCCCGATGGCTATGTCCGCCGCCAAATCGACGATTCGGGAAACTACTGTCCGGGCTTCGTCAACTGCGATTCCTACTCCTACTTGGCGTATTCCGGCCTGGTTTCCCTGCACGATCCCTCCATGCGGCGCTTCATCCGATGGTGCGAGGAAAACTCCTGCCAGGACTTCTTCTTCGGCGCCATGACGCCGCATTTGATCTACATCGGCACCGGCGAGGAAATCGCCGCGCTGGTCCAGATGGCCAATGGCGAATACAAGAAGGCCTGGAGCGCCATCCAGACCTTCGAGCGCTATGGCTGCAGCCAGGACCTCTTCCTTACCCAGGAACGCTTCGACATCGATGATCCCGAACACGTCTCCTGGCAGCCAAATTCCTCCAACAACGGCAGAATGCTGGATATGGAATTGGCTCGCCTCTACTTGGAGACCGACCAGAAGATCGTCCTGCTGGGCGGTTTCGCCCCCTTTGAACTGGAGCGTCCGGGCCGTGCCTTCTCCATCCACGGCCTCCACACCCGCTACGGCCGCCTGGACCTGGAAGCAAAGGACCACAGAGTCTCCATCCATTGGGAGAATCCCCCTGCCCTGCCCGTCGTCCTCCCGGACGGCTGGAGCCTGAATTAGTTTTCGTTTTTCCCCTCCTAAAAAAACATCCACATCATCATGATCTACCCTTTCATTGATCTCTGCGGCACCTGGCTGCTTCGCCAGACTGCCGAAAAAAAGTCCATCCCCGCACAGATTCCTGGCGACAACTACTCCGCGCTGCTGGAGGCCGAACTCATCCCCAATCCCTACTACCGTGAAAACGAGAAGGTCGTCCAGTGGGTCGCCGATGTGCCCTGGACCTACGAGCGTTCCTTCACGGTTCCCAAGGAACTCCTGAAGGCCCAAGCAGTCATCTTGAACTGCGATTCCGTGGACACCATCGCCACCATCTTCATCAACAACAAGGAAGTGGCCGTGGTGGACGACCAGTTCAAACGCTACCGCTTCGATGTCAAGGCGTTCCTGAAGACCGGGAAAAACGACATCCGCGTGGACTTCCTCGCCACCCGCACCGCCGGCGACGCCCTGAAGGCTTCTCTTACCAACGACCCCGGCACCCAGGGATGGTATTGCAGCGTCAAGACGCTGAACTGCGTCCGCAAGAGCCAGTGCTGCGGCGGATGGGACTGGGGCATCTCCCTGCCCACCTGCGGCATGATGGGACAGATCTACCTGGAAGGAGTGGACCAGGTCACCCTGGAGCACGTCTATGACGTCCAGTCCCACAAGAAGAACAGTTGCGATGTCACCTTCTTCGCGGAACTCAAGCCACTGGAGAGCGCCCCCATCGGCAGCAAAGTGGAAGTGGAATTTGCCTTCAACGGCGAGAAGAAGAAGGCTGTCGGCGTTGTGCCTCGCACGGGCGACATCCTGGTCTCCGCCAAGTTCACCGTCAAGAATCCTGAACTCTGGTGGCCCAACGGCTTCGGCGAACAGCCTCTCTATCCTCTGCAGGTCACTTGCGACGGCCAGACCATCACCCAGCAGATCGGCCTCAAGGAACTGAAGGTCGTCAACGAAAAGGACGAGATCGGTTTCAGCATGGTCTTCCAGGTCAACGGAATCAAGATCTTTGCGAAAGGCGCGGACTGGATCCCCTGCGACGCCATGCCTCAGCGCCACACTGCCGAGCACTATGAGCTGCTCCTGTCTAGCGCAAAGGCCGCCAACATGAACATGCTGCGCGTCTGGGGCGGCGGCAAATTCGAGGAGAACGCCTTCTACGAAACCTGCGACCGTCTGGGAATCCTGCTTTGGCACGACAATATGTTCGCCTGCTCCATCTATCCTGACGACAAGCACTTCTTGCAGAATGTCCACGACGAGATCACCTACCAGGTGAAACGCCTCCGCCACCACGCCTGCATCGGTCTCTGGTGCGGCGACAACGAGCTCATCGGCAATGTGAACGGCGCCTCCTACAACCCCTCTCTCCGTGACCGCTACCTGACTCTCTACGACCGTCTGAACCAGACCGTCGGCAATGCCGTCACTGCAGCCGACGACACCCACATCTTCTGGCCCTCCTCCCCCTGCGCCGGCCCCAACAACTTCTCCGATAACTGGAAGCGTGACGCCGATGGCGACATGCACTATTGGGCGGTCTGGCACGGCGGCGCCACCTTCGAGGAATACTACAAGGTCAAGCCCCGTTTCTGCAGCGAGTTCGGCTTCCAGTCCTTCCCCTCCATGGAGACGGTCAAGACCTTCGCCGAACCCGAGGACTACAACCCCTTCTGCCCCGTCTTCGACTGCCACCAGAAGGCCGGCCTTGGCAACTCCAAGATCATCGGAATGTTCGCAAACTACTTCCGGATGCCCCTCTCCTTCGAGAGCATCCTCTATCTCTCCCAGATCCAGCAGGGCCTGGCCATCAAGACCGGCGTCGAATACTGGCATAGCCTCCGCCCGCGCTGCATGGGAACCATCTTCTGGCAGCTGAACGACAACTGGCCCGTCGCCTCCTGGTCCTCCCTGGAATACTCCGGACGCTGGAAGGCCCTCCACTACATGGCAAAGAGATACTACTCTCCCATCCAGGCCGTGGCATACCGCACCGCCAAGGAAAACGCCATGGAGATGTTCTTCATCAGCGACCTGGCGGAAAAGGTGGACGCCGAAGTCACCGCGACACTCGTGAAGATGGCCGACGGCAAGAAGGTGGACCAGAAGAAGTTCATCGTCAAAGCCGCCAAGATGGGCGCCATCTCCCTGGACATCCCGGACTACTACCATGACGAGAAGGCACGGAAGGGCCTGGCTGCCAAGGAATGCTTCCTTGTGCTCGAAGTCGCCGCAACGGACGCCAGCGGAAAAGCATACGCCTACCGCGACGTGGCCTACCTGGACACCTGGAAGGCCTCCGACATCCCGCAGGCGAAGGTCGCCGTTGACAGCGTGAAGAAACTGGACAAGGGACAGTACGAGATCGTCCTCTCCACCGACAAGCCCGCGCACTTCGCCTGGCTGGCCCTGGAGGATCCCGAAGCCATCTTCAGCGACAACGCGCTGCTCCTGCTTCCCGGCAAGACCACCCTGACGCTGACCACCGCCAAGGCCTACACAGAAGCACAGCTGAAGAAGGCCCTGAAGATCACCCATCTCCGGATGACCTACTAGCCTGCCCCAAAGGGGGGGGACTGTCTGGAATCCGGGGGGGGGAGCCCCGGATTCCCATTTCCCCAAACGAGCAGTTCTGCTCCCGGGGTGCAAGCTCCAGGCTTTCAGCCAACCAAACGGGGGCATATTTATTCAAGGGGGAACTTTTCCCCTGTTACACCATCTAATCCAATGCGGGGGCGACGCTCCCGCCTCCAAGACTCTCCTATTCCCATCCAACCCATCCAACCCATCCAACCCCATGCCAGAAAAAGTCACAAATGTTCTAGGTCTTATTCGTAAATCACTATCATTCAAACTGCTATTTCTCGGGGGACTTCTCTTGATTCTCTTGATTCCCATTGGCATTTTAGGTCTGCTTCGGGAATCCCGCGCCGACCGCGCCGCCAATGTCGAGAGAGAAATCGGCAGCAAATGGGGCGGCGTGATGCACGTTGAATCCCCTTTGCTTATCGCCTCTCTGGAAATCGCGAAACAGACGAAGGACGGCAAGACTGAACTAGAGAAGATGCCTTTCTTCATCGTGCCGGAAGACCTTCAGGCAGAATGTATGCTCACCCCGGAAATCCGTCATCGAGGAATCTACCAGGCCGTTCTCTACAAAGGGACGGTACATCTCAAGGGCTCTTTCCGCCTTCCGGAGGAACAATGGGAAAAACGCGGAAAAATCCTGCTGGACGACCTCCGCCTGGCCTGCGCCTTCTCCAATGCCAAGGCCGTGAAAATCCAGAGCGCCAAATTGCAGGACCAAGAACTTCTGCCGCGGCGCGGCGACTCCTTCTGGAGATACAGCAAGGACTTCTATCTGCCTGCGAAAGAGGAATTGTCACTGCATCATGGCGACACGGTGAGCTTTGATATCACCATGGAGCTGAAAGGCACCCGACGTTTCCTTTTCGAACCCATTGCCAAAAACAACGAAATCGTCATAAAGTCCAGCTGGCCTCATCCATGCTTCATCGGAAGCGCATTGCCCGACCAGCGCGACCTCTCCGAAAACGGCTTCGAAGCGAACTGGTCCTTCGAAAACCAGGACGCCGATGCGGCACCCACCTATTCGCTCGTTTCCCACGATACGGATTTCCTCCATTCGCTGAATCGGATCAACCTGGAAGGAGGCACCATCCCTGGGAATACCATCGGCGTGGAGCTGATGTTGCCCGTTGACAAGTATCTCCAGGTGGAACGCGTCCAGAAATACTCCTTCCTCGTCGTTGCCATCATCCTCATCGCCTTCCTCATCGGCGAACGCCTGACCGGAATCTGGGTCCATCCTCTGCAGTATCTCTTCATCGGCGCTTCGCTAGTCACCTTCTACCTGCTTCTGCTGGCCCTCTCCGAACATCTGCTCTTCGGTCTGAGCTACCTGCTCTCCGTGCTGGTCACAACCGGGATGGTCACTGCATACAGCCGAGCCATCTTCGCCAGAAAACGCTTCTCCGCACTGATCCTGGGCGGGATCATGCTTCTGGCATACGGGCTGGTCTATCTCGTCATCGGACTGGAGGACTTCGCACTGCTCTTCGGAACCTTCGTCGTCCTGCTCCTCCTGGGCATCCTCATGGCATTCACCCGAAAACTCAATGCAGACGCCAAGGAGTAGTTCACGCATTTTCCCGGATGATTGCCATTCATCTGGGAAACAAGTCGGCTGGGCAGCCAATTTTTCGTTTTTTCCTTGAAAAATTCAACAAATCTCACCCTGCCGGCTTGCAATCCTCAAAAACACGGTTAAAGTAACGCCGCTTACTGATTCAACAATCAGTGGTCCTATCGTCTAATGGTTAGGACAACAGGTTCTCATCCTGTAAATATGGGTTCGACTCCCGTTGGGACTGCCAATCTTTCACGCCGCCAGGTTTTCGCCTTGCGGCGTTTTTTGTTTTCTCTCCCCCACTTGAATCTACAATGAAATACCAGCAATTTCTTGCCGACCTGGCATACAAGGCCGGACAGCTCGCCCTGCGAATGCAGCAGGACATCACCGACGACGACGTCTCCACCAAGGAAACCGCCCGCGATATCGTCACCATCGCCGACAAAGCAACGGAGAAGCTTATCCGCCAGGCTCTGGCCGAACGCTATCCCGACTATCGCTTCTACGGCGAAGAAACCGGCAAATCCGATGACAACGGCAGCCCTTATTGCTGGATCGTGGATCCCATCGACGGCACGGCCTCCTATCGCGAAGGACAGCTCTTCTGGTGCACGTCCATCGGACTCTGGAAAGACGGAACGCCCTTGGCCGGAGCCGTCTATGCCCCGGCACTGGATGAGTTGTACTATGCGGAGCTGGGCGAAGGCGCCACTGTCAACGGCAAACCCATCCATGTCAAGAGCCATGGAAAACTGGAAACCTCCGTGGTGTCCACGGGTTTCGCCTGTCTGCGCGCCGGCTGGACCATCGGCAACAACGTCCCCTATTTCGAGCAGATCGGCCTGCATTGCCGTGGCGTTCGCCGTTTCGGTTCCGCCGCCATGGATCTCTGCTATGTTGCCTGCGGAAAATCCGATGCCTTCTGGGAACTGAACCTCCAGCCCTACGACTTGGCGGCTGGCGCGGCCATCCTGCTGGAAGCCGGCGGCATTGTCACCGATCTGCGCAACGGAAACGATTTCCCGAAACAAGGCATCCTGGCCTCAAACGGCCCTGCCCTCCACCAGGAACTGCTGGAGTTCTTCCCGAACTACAGCCGACCTGCCGGACGATAGCCGCCCTCCTGACTATTCTGCTCCCGGAGTGCGAACTCCGGGAATTTCCTCCTGCGTTGCATAGAAAAATCCGCAGGGTGGTTTACATTGTGTTCATTACATAACTATCTCCGCTCTTTGAAACCGTTTTTCTGCCATGTACTGCATTAAGCACATCCAGTCAGCCCTGAAGCCAGCCAAGTTATCGGCTTTCCAGGAGCATATTTCTCGTGGCAGAACATCGGAACGGAACAGACTATCTTCTCTTTTTTCCATGATTTCTTTTATTTCCATGAAATCTTTTCCCATGAAAAACTTCCTTGTCATTGCCCTGTTTAGCGCCATGATTCTCTCTGCCACCGAAAACATCGCTCTTCCCAAGCCCGCCATTCCCCAGGAAGCCTCTCTGGCTGCCGCGCTTGCCAACCGCCAGAGCCACCGCGAGTTCGGCGGCGGCGAGCCGACTCCCCAGCAGCTCTCCAATCTTCTGTGGGCCGCTTACGGCCAGAACCGCGCCGATGGAAAGCTGACCGTCCCCGCAGCCCTGAACCGCCATGCTTTCGAACTCTATGTTCTGACCGCCAAGGGCGTCACGCGCTACGACCAGAAGGCAAATGCGCTGATTCCCGTATGCGAGAACGACCTCCGCGTCATGGCGGAAGGCCGCAAGACTCTTGGTCCCGCAGCGGCAGCCGTCGTCCTTCTCGTCGCCAAGACAGACATCTTCGGTGCCAACGGCGACTTCTATCTGGGAGTCGAAGCCGGCGCCATCTGCCAAGACATCTACCTCTATGCGGCTACCGCGAAGCTGAACGCGCTTTGCTGCGGCTCCCTGGATGCCGCCGGACTCACCAAGGCACTTTCTTTGCCTGCAAACCAGAAGCCGGTCCTGACCATGGTTGTCGGTCCTGCGCCGGAAAAGTAACTTCCACCACTTGATTCAAGATACGACCATGATCAAAGTCACCATTTGGAATGAATTTCGCCATGAAGTCGCCCAGGATCGCTGGGGAGAGCGTTGCCGCGAACACTATCCCAACGGCATCCACATTGCGCTGAAGCAGAACCTGGCCTCCGAAGACCTGCTGATTCGTACCGCCACCCTGGCCGATCCCGAACAGGGACTTCCCGATGAGCTGCTGAACGACACCGACGTCCTGATGTGGTGGGGCCATGTCGCCCACAAAGAAGTCTCCGACGCCCTGGTGGACAAGATCCAGAACCGCGTTCTGGGCGGAATGGGCCTGATTGTCCTGCATTCCGGCCACAAGTCCAAGATCTTCCAGCGCATGACCGGGTGCAGCTGTGCGTTGCACTGGCGCGAGGCCGGCGAATCCGAACGCGTTTGGACCATTGATCCCGCCCATCCCATCTGCAAGGGCGTCCCCCCTTATTTCGTCGTGGAGCGCACAGAGATGTATGGCGAACCTTTCGGCATTCCCGAAGACGCCAAGCCCATCTTCATCTCCTGGTACCAGGGCGGCGATGTCTTCCGCAGCGGCGTGACTCTGCAACGCGGCCTGGGCAAGATCTTCTACTTCTCTCCCGGACACGAGACCTTCCCCATCTATCACGATCCCAATGTCCTGAAGGTCCTGTCCAATGCCATTCGCTGGGCGGCGCCCGTCATGCCCATCATGGCGGATCCTCTGTCCTGCCCCAATGCAGTGGAATCCCCGGAACCCCTTCCACCATACGTCTTCTAGTTTCCCCGCCAAGCCATGTTCACCCCCATCGAAGAACTTCTGCAGGAACTGCGACAAGGCCGCATGATTATTCTCACGGACGATGAAAGCCGTGAAAATGAAGGCGATCTCATTGCAGCCGGCGAGCTCATCACCCCGGAAACTGTCAATTTCATGGTGACCGAGGCGCGCGGTCTTCTCTGCGCTCCCATTATGCGAGAACGCGCCCTGGAGCTGGGCATCGGCGAAATGACCCGCAATACTGACCCGCTGGGGACTTGCTTCACCATCTCCGTGGACGCCAATGAAGGAACCACGACGGGGATCAGCGCTTTCGACCGCGCAAAGACCATCCGCGCCCTGGCGGATCCCACGAAGCTTGCGGACGACTTCCACTCGCCTGGGCACTTGTTCCCTCTCATGGGGCGGCCGGGCGGCGTATTGGTTCGCGCCGGCCATACCGAAGCCTCTCTGGATTTGATGCACCTGGCGGGACTGACTCCCGTGAGCGCAATCTGTGAAATCCTCAATCCAGACGGCACCATGGCTCGGACACCGCAATTGGAGGAATTTGCCCGAAAGCACGGCCTCAAAATGGGGTGCGTAGCCGACCTCATCGCCTTCCGACGCCAGAACGAGCGGATGGTGGAACTGGTGGAGACTGTCAAGCTTCCCACGGCATACGGAGAATTCGACCTGCATTGCTTTGTTGCCAAGACCACAGGCCAGGAGCACTTGGCGCTGGTCCATGGCGATGTCGCCGGAAAGAAGGAAGTCCTCTGCCGCGTCCATAGCGAATGCCTGACCGGCGATGTCTTCCATTCCTGCCGGTGCGATTGCGGAGGACAGTTGGATGCGGCCCTTCGCGCCATCGCGGCCGCGCCCTGCGGCGTGCTGGTCTATTTGCGTCAGGAAGGTCGAGGGATAGGCTTGGCGAACAAGCTCCATGCCTATCATCTCCAAGAACGCGGCCTGGACACCGTGGATGCCAATGTTCGCCTGGGCTTTGCCCCCGACTTGCGGGAATACGGCCTGGGCGCCGAGATTCTTCGCAACCTGGATGTCCACAGCATCCGCCTTCTAACAAACAATCCTCGAAAGATCGCCGAGCTTTCCGGCTGCGGCCTGGAAATCACCGAGCGCGTCCCCCTCGTCATGGAATCCAATTGCCATGACGAGAAATACCTCGCTACCAAACGGGATCGCATGGAACATCTTTTGTGATTCAATAACAAGTTCATCAACAACACGTTATCATGTCAAAAGAACTCACTCTCCTTGAAGGCAAGCTGGATGCCACCGGCCTCCGCGTCGGCATAGTCTGCGCCCGTTTCAACAGTATTTTCGTGGAGCAACTGCTCTCCGGCGCCAAGGATGCGCTGATTCGCCACGGTGCCAGTGAATCTGACATCACTGTGGCCTGGGTCCCCGGCTCCTTTGAGACGCCCCTTGTCATTCAGAAACTGGCAAAGACCGGCAAATTCGATGCGCTAATTGGTCTCGGCGTTGTCATCCAGGGCGCCACGCAGCATGCCAACATGATCAACAGCGAGGTCTCCAAATCCTACGCGCAAATTTCCTTGGAGACCGGAATCCCGGTGGTATATGGCGTCGTCACCACTGAAAACATCGAGCAGGCCATCGAGCGCAGCGGCAGCAAGGCCGGCAACCGCGGTGCCAGCGCCGCCACCACCGCCATTGAAATGGCAAACCTCCTGAAGCTCATCCCTTCCGCCGCCAAAAAGTAATTTTCCATGGAACAGCTTCTTGAAGACACCATTCCGCAGGCGCAGAAAAACCGCGAAGAGACTCCCGGCAACGAAAACCGCTCCTTCAAGCTCCAGCGCGCCACTAGCCGCCGCCTAGCCCTGCAACTCCTTTTCGCCATTGAACTCACCGATACCTGGAACGCCCCGCTGAATCTTACCGAGGAAATCTTCGACCTCATCTCGGAAGAAAGCGCCGAAGGACTTTCCCATACCGTCCTGCGCAAATCCTGGTCCCGTAGCCGCAAGCTGGTGGCCGGCATAGCGGAAAACCGCCAGGAACTGGACGAAATGATCGTCGCCGCCGCCAAGAACTGGACCATCCAGCGCATCAACGAAGTGGACCGGAATCTGATTCGCCTGGCCACCTACGAGATGAAATACGCCACGCCAACCGTCAGCGCCGGAATCGCCATCAACGAAGCCGTTGAGTTGGCGAAGATCTTCGGCCAGAAGGACTCCTGGCGTTTTGTCAACGGCGTCCTTGACCAGATCCGCAAGACCATCCAGCAGGCTCCTCTCACCTTCGGCTAACTTCTCTCCCGTTGATTCGTCATGTCTTTATTCGACTCTTTCAAACGAGGTCTCCAGAAGACCGCAACTGCCCTTCAGCGCGGAATCTCCAGCATCTTCACCGAAGTGAAGGAATGGAATGACGACACCTACCGCCAGTTGGAGCAGACCCTCATCTCCACCGACCTGGGCCCCGTCGTCACCAAGGAACTCCTGGACGACCTGAAGGACCGTTATTCCCGGGGGCTCATCGCCACTGGCGCAGACATCAATGCAGCCTGCCAGGAGAAGATTCTGGCGATTCTGGACGAGGCATCCGTTCCGCCCATCCACTCGACGCCTGGCATTCCCACGGTCATTCTGATGGTGGGTGTCAACGGCTCAGGCAAGACCACCTCCATCGCCAAGCTGGCCCACCACTACTTGAGCCAAGGCAAGAAAGTCGTCCTCGGCGCGGGCGACACTTTCCGCGCGGCAGGCGCCACGCAGCTGCAGATCTGGGCCGAGCGCCTTGGCTGCCCGGTTGTGGAAGGCAAGCTGGGCGGTGATTCCGCGGCCGTGGCTTTTGACGCCATCAAATCCGGCATTCGCCAAAATGCCGACTACGTCATCATTGACACAGCCGGCCGTCAGCATACCCGCAGCGACCTGATGGCGGAGCTGGAGAAGGTCAAGCGCATCGCAGCCAAGGCCATGCCAGAGGCTCCACAGGAAATCTGGCTGACGGTGGATTCCTCCATCGGCTCAAACGCCCTCACCCAGGCACGGGAGTTCGGAAAGCTCTTCCCCATTACCGGACTGGTACTGACAAAATTGGACGGCACAGGCAAAGGCGGCGTGGTTGTCGCCATCCGCAAGGAGCTTGGATATCCTGTCCGATTCGTCGGACTGGGCGAAACCGTGGACGACCTGCAGCCCTTCAGCGCAGAGGACTTCACCAAGGCACTGTTCGAGGCGCCGAAGGAGTAATGCACCATGGGATGCTTTGAGATTCTCAAGCAGGATCCCGGCAGCCACGCGCGCCGGGGATGCCTCCATACCGCCCACGGCCCTGTCCACACGCCTGTCTTCATGCCGGTGGGAACCCAGGGAACCGTGAAGGCCATGTGCAACGAGGAACTTCACGACCTTGGTGCGCAAATTATTCTGGGAAATACCTATCACCTGAATCTGCGCCCCGGAATGGAACTGATGGCCAAAGCCGGTGGATTGCATTCCTTCATGAACTGGGATCGCGCCATCCTGACGGATTCCGGCGGCTTCCAGGTCTTCTCCTTGGCGAAACTCCGAAAATTGACTCCCGACGGCGTGAAGTTCCAGTCCCACATCGATGGCCGTGCACTCTTCATGGGGCCAAAGGAATCCATGGAAATCCAGCGCATCATCGGTTCCGATGTCGCCATGTGCTTTGACGAATGCACTCCCTGGCCCGCCACGCATGAACAGGCGGAGAAGTCGCTGAATCTGACCCTTCGCTGGGCGGCACAATGCCGTGAACAACCCCGCGCCGAAGGACAGCTGGTCTTTGGCATCGCTCAGGGAAGCACCTTCCAGGATCTGCGGGAACGCGCCGTCGCCGAATTGGAAAAACTGGATTTCGACGGTATTGCCGTCGGCGGTGTCTCCGTTGGCGAGACCGAACAACTGATGGTGGATGTGCTGAATTACTGCGCCCCCGTCCTGCCGCCCGCCAAGCCTCACTACCTCATGGGCGTAGGAACTCCGCGGCAGATCATCCTGGGCATTCTGCACGGCATCGACATGTTCGACTGCGTTCTGCCCACACGAATGGGAAGAAATGGCAGCGCTTATACTCCCACCGGGACCATCCCCGTCAAGGCAGCTAGATATCAGGCGGATTTCACTCCCATCCAGGAGGGGTGCACCTGCTATGCCTGCCGGCATCATACCAAGGCGTATATCCGCCATCTGCTCCACGTCAATGAAATTCTCGGCGCACGGCTGATGACCATTCACAACCTGCATTTCTTCCTGGAACTGACCAGGCAAGCCAGGCTCCATCTGGAAGACGGGACCTTCCCCGCCTTCGCACAGCAAGTCCTTGACGCCTATCCCGAAGCCAAATAGGATAGGATAGTTTGTGTATAGTGATGGATAGTTTGTGTATAGATTCTTTCTAGGAAATAGCTTGGATTAGCAACTATACACAAACTATGGCAACTATACACAAACTATGGCAACTATACACAAACTATGGCAACTATAGCCCAGTCAGGCAATTACTTCTTCTGAGCCGGCACGTCCTCGTCGGAGGCCATATCCTCGCGTTCATCAAAGCGCGTATAATAGGGGAAGAAAGTCAATGGCTGCTTGCAGGTTCGGCCGTTACGGTTCTTGGCGATAATCAGCACGGCATTCAGACCAATGGTATGGTCGTGATTGTCATTTTCATACTGCTCTTTGCGGTTCCGGTGCAGCAGCGCCACCACGTCGGCGTCCTGCTCAATGGCGCCGGATTCACGGAGGTGGTGCATCTGCGGTTCAGGACTTTCTCCCTTTTCGTCTTCGGATTTACGGTTGACCTGTGCTAGCACGACCACGGGAATGGAAAGTTCCTTGGCCAGGGACTTCAACGAACCGGAGATTCGGGCGACGTCATTTTCGCGGCTGGAGTTCCGTCCGGAGTTGATGGTGATCAGCTGCAGGTAGTCGATGAACAGTGCCTGGATGCCGTGTTTTTCCTTCATGCGGCGGGCTTTGGAGCGTAATTCCAGGATGTCGATACCGCCTGTTTCGTCAATGACGATGTTGGAGCGCCGGATATTGGAACAGGCCTCCTTGATCTTCTGCAAGTCGCCCTGGTTCTGTTCCGACTGGAAAGCCAGATCGGAGATATTCACTCGCGCACCGGAAGAAATCAGACGAAGCGTAAGTTGTTCTGCTGACATTTCCAAGGAGAAAATGCCCACGGGCACACCGCGCATGGCGATATTGTAGGCCATGTTCAGCGCCATGGCCGTCTTGCCGATGGAAGGACGCGCTGCCAGCACAAAAAGCATTCCGGGTTGAAGTCCGCCCGTCATGGAACGATCCAGGACGCCATATCCCGTGGGAATACCCAGATCATCTGGAGCATCATGGGTAATCAGCTTGACGATGTACTGCATCGCACTGTCCACGAGCGGCTGGATAGTCTGATAGTCCTGCCGCTCGTTCATCTGGCTGACTTCCATGACCTGCTTTTCTATTTCGTCAAGGAGCTGTTCCGCATGACCGCCGGCGTCATAGCATTTCAGGATAGCTTCGGAACAGGTGGCGATGACCTTGCGCAGGACCGCAGTCTGCTTGACGATGTCGATGTAGTAATCGATATGAGCAGCCGTAGGAACCTTGTCCATCAACATGGCAAGATAACTGGGACCGCCTACCAGATCCAGCTGGTTGTTCTGACGGAGATAGTTCATCAGGACGACAGGATCCATGCCGGCGTCGCCCTTTGGATTCAGCGCCACCATGGCATTGAAAATAGTCTGGTGCGCCTGGGAATAAAAGGCATCCGGGAAATTCAGCCGTCCCAATCCAACGCTAGCTGCATCGGCATTGATAAGCATGGCGCCCAGCACGGCAATCTCCGCATCATTGTCATGAGGCTTTTCGCGTTCCAGCGAAAGAACGCTGGCGGCGGAAGTCTGGCCGCCCGGCTGTTCCTGGTGCTTGCTGTAGTCTCTTTTGGGAAATTGGTTCTCCTGCATATCCTTCATCCTAATTGTATTTCTGTAATGCCGCTAATGTATTCCCTTTCCGACAGACGGTATGGCAGATTAGGCAATTTGCCTGGGGCTTGGCTCAACCCGCGCAAGGATGCTCAATCTCGGGGCGCGGGGGCGTCGCACCCCACATTGCGCGGGCGCCGACGGAAAATTTGCCATCCGAATTTCAATTATTATCGGAATCGTTTCAGGCGTAGGGAATTGGAAATTACCAGAAGTGAACTGCAAGCCATGGCGGCAGCACCGCTCCAAGCGGGAATGACAATTCCCCAATGCGCAAAAAGCCCGCTGGCCAACGGAATGGCAAAGAGATTGTAGCAGAATGCCCAGCAAAGATTCTCGCGGATATTCCGCAGAACGGCACGGGAGAGGCGAATCGCGTCAGTCACACTTGACAACGAAGGATTTACCAAAACTACATCGGCTGTCGCCAGGGCGGCATCCGCGCCGTCGCCGATCGCCATCCCCACATCCGCCCGCGCCAAGGCCGGCGCGTCATTGACGCCATCGCCCACCATGGCGATTCGATGGCCCTGCCGCTGCCTGTCCCGAAGCCACGCCTCCTTGTCTGCCGGAAACAACTCAGCCTGGACTTCGCCGATCCCGACCTCTTTCGCCACTGCGGAAGCCACTTCCTTCCGGTCGCCAGTCAACATAGCTACCGACACGCCCAGTTTTCGCAATGCCTTTATGACTTCCATTGCCTCCGGCCGCACTTCGTCCTTCAGCCAAATGGTCCCCAGAAACGCACTTCCCGATGCTAGGAAAAGCGGCGTTCCCGAACCCGTCAAGCTCTTCGCCGGAACGGAGATGCCATTCTCCTCCAGCAGCCGGAGATTTCCACAAAGACAGCGTTTCCCCGCCAGATTTCCAGCTATGCCCATCCCTGGCAACGCAGTAAAACCAGACACTGGAAGCTGTTCGCTATCACGTTCTTCTGCAGCAATCACAACCGCCTTGCCCAGCGGATGTTCCGAGTCATGCTCCAACGACGCGGCAATCTGCAGAATCGCCTCTTCGTCATAGCCTTCCGCAGGAATCACCATGGAGACAACAGGCTGCCCCATGGTAACCGTGCCTGTCTTGTCCAATGCCACCCAATTCACTTGGCTCAAGGCCTCCAGCACCGCTGCATCCCGAAAAAGAATGCCTTTTCGTGCGCCCACTCCCATTCCGACTACAATGGCGACGGGAGTGGCAAGGCCCAAAGCGCAAGGACAGGAAATGACCAGCACGGCAATGGCGTGTTCCCATGCCATTGCCCAATCGCTCTCCCAAAGCCCCCAGACGAGACAGGTCACCAGCGCAATGCACAGCACTGCGGGAACGAAGACTGCACACACTTTGTCCGCCAGGCGAGCGATGGGCGCCTTGGAGGATGATGCCTCGGAGACAAGTTCCAGAATCTTCCCGAAGACACTCTCCGTGCCTATCGCCGTAACCCGGATTTCCAGATAGCCGCTGGTATTCAACGTGGCCCCCACGACCGTATCACCAGGCAATTTCTCCACGGGCTTCCATTCCCCCGTAATCGCCGATTCATTGACTGCGCTCTGTCCCTTGACGACTTCGCCATCCGCAGGAATCATCCCCCCTGGACGCACAAGACAGATATCTCCCTTCCGCAACTGCGAAACAGAAACTTCTTGTTCCTGATCGTTTCGCCGGACTACCGCCTGACGCGGCGCGAGCTTCCGCAAAGTCAGCAGGGCATCCGTAGTCCGCGCTTGCGCCCTTCCCTCCAGATATTTTCCCAATGTAATCAACGTCAGCAACATGGCAGGTGTTTCAAAAGAGACCATTGCCGTTCCGCCCCATAAATTCCGCAATAAATTCACCAACGGATAAAGAAATCCCACGCCAGCCCCCAAGGCCACCAGGGAATCCATGGTGGGCATTCCGTGCAAGAGAGCCGACAGCCCACGAGTGAAGAACACGCGGTTTATCCAAAGAATCGGAAGCGTCAGGAGCAACTGAAGGATTGCCGAAAACGTTTTTCTTGCAATAAGTTCCGGCAAAGGAAGGTGAAGCATTTTCGCCATTGCCATCCAGCAGACAGGAACCGCCAGGCATAGCGAAAACCAGAAGCGAAGGCGGAGTTGCAAGATCTCCTTTGCTCCGCTGTCGGATTCCGATTCCGCCGTATCCTGCAATCTCGCCTCGTATCCGGCGTCATGGACGGCATCCGCCACCGCCTGTATTGATGCGCCTTCTGACAAATCCAGCGTCATGGACTTGGTCAGCAGATCCACCTTGACTCGCGAGACGCCTGGCACGCTCGCCGCTGCCTTCTGCACGTGGCCCTGGCAAACCACGCACTGCATTCCCTCTATGGCAAAACGGCAACGCATATCATGGATTCGCTAGTCGTTTCCTCCGCCCTGGAAGGGACCGGACCAGCGTTTTTTGGGCTGCGTGCGGACTTTGCTGCCGCGCAAGGTAACGGCTTCCGCCCCGAAGAGCTCCCGCATGGTGTCCAGGACCTTGGCGATGGGCTTGATGCAAAGGCTTTCGTGCTTGTAGAAGAGACACGTGCCATTCTCCAGGCGAAGCGCGATATGCACTTCCGTGGTGCCGGAATGATGTCCGCAGACCTGGACGAGCTGGGCCATCTTATCCGGCGTTGCGTCCTGTTCTTCAATGGTGAGATTCACCTTGGCGCAGAAAAGTTCCGCCGCCTTGTCCAGCGGAATCAGATGATTGACCGTCAGCCGGGTAGTAACCTTGTCGTTGTCCTCGTCATGGGAAACCTCGCCTTCCGCCATGAAGACCGTCCCCGGATTCAACAGTTCGGGATTGTTTTTCATGATGTTTTCGTATTCCCGATTGAAGAGCATGGCCTCCAGGGAGGACTCCTTGCTCTCCAGCGTCAGGATGGCGAAAGGTTTCTGGCTCTTCTTGGAGAACTTCTTTACACAGCTGGAAAGATACGCACCCGTTCGGAAGATGGTCTCGTCCGGCAACGCGGGAATATCCGCCAGATCGTCCAGCTGGAAGGTATCGATGACTTCCCGTCCGGCGTCTATGGGATGTCCGGAGACATAGAAGCCCAGCAGGGCCTTCTCGTGTCCCAGGAGGACATCCCGGTCCATTTCAGGGATGTCGGGATATTGGATGGCCGTGGAAGCCTGGTCCTCTTCGCCCATCATGTCAAAGAGCGAGAGCTGTCCCGCCGAGCGGTCCTTGCGGTCTGCCGCGCCTGCAGCCATGGCGTCGGCGGAAGCCGCCAGCAGCTGGCTGCGGCGCTTGCCAAAACTGTCCATTCCTCCGGAAAGGATCAACGCCTCCAGCACGCGGGAGTTCACGCCCTCCACACGCTTGCAGAAGTCTTCCAGGTCCTTGAAGGGACCCTCCTTGTGACGGACTTCCAGAATTGTCTGGACAATGCCCTCGCCGACGCCCTTGATGGCCGCCAGGCCGAAACGGATGTCGCTGCCGCTGACCGAGAAGAACTTTCCACAGATATTGACGTCCGGCTGAAGGACCTTGATGCCCATTTCCCGACATTCCTTCAGGTAGAAGGAAAGCTTCTCGGAGTTGGTCAATTCGCTGGTAAGAACTGCGGCCATGAAAGCGGCGGGATAATTCGCCTTCAGGAAGGCGGTGCGGTAGGTCATCAGACCATACGCGGCGGAATGGCTCTTGTTGAAACCGTATCCGGCGAATTTCAGGATCTTCGCCCAAATGTTCTCGGAGATCTCCCGACTGATGCCATGCTGTTCGCAGCCATCCTGGAAGGTGACCTTCATCGCCTCCATGACCTTGATTTTCTTCTTTCCGATGGCACGACGAAGAATGTCGGCCTGGCCCAGACTGAAACCAGCCACGGCCTGCGCCACCTGCATGATCTGCTCCTGGTAGAGCATGATGCCGTTTGTCTCCGCCAGAAGCGGCTCCATCTCCGGCACATCGTAGTCCATGGGAATCGTCCCCGCCTTGCGCCCCAGGAAATCGGGAATGAACTCCATGGGACCTGGACGGTAGATGGCGATCAAGGCGATGACGTCTTCCAGGCGTTCCGGCTGCCATTTGCGGCAGAGATCCTGCATGCCGCCGGATTCCAGCTGGAAGACGGCGATTGTCTTGCCTTCGGAAAGGAGCTTGTACGTGTTGGCATCGCCTTCTGGAATTTCGTTGGAGAGGATTTTCTTTCCCGTGCTCTCCTCGATGAGGTCCAGGGCGTCCTGGATCAGCGTCAGGGTCTTCAGTCCAAGGAAGTCCATTTTCAGCAATCCCAGGGATTCACAGGGGATGGAGGAGAACTGCGTAATCGCCTCGTCGCCTGCGCCGCGGGAAATGGGCGCGACCTCCGCAACCGGCATGTCGCCGATGATGACGCCTGCCGCATGGATGGACATGTTCCGGTTCAGGCCTTCCAGGACTTTGGCATACTTCCATAGCTTCTGACATTCGGGGCTGGAGTCTATCTTCTCCTGGAGTTCCTTGTTCTCCGGGAAGCCCAGTTTCGTGCTGCCATGGAGGGCAATTTCCAAGGTCATGTGAGGATCTGCGGGAATCAGCTTGGCGAACTTGTTGCCGTCATCGAATGACCAGCCCATGGCACGGGCCACATCCTTGACAACCTGCTTGGCTTTCAACGTCCCGAAGACACCGATCTGAACGACGCGGTCTTCGCCATATTTGGCGCGGACATACTCGATGACTTCATGGCGGCGCCGTTCGCACAAGTCGATATCGAAATCAGGCGGCGAAACGCGTTCAGGATTCAGGAATCGCTCGAAAAGGAGATTGTAGCGCAGAGGGTCGATGTGAGTGATGCCGATGAGATACGCCACCAGCGATCCGGCGCCGGAACCACGTCCAGGTCCCAGGGGAACGCCGATGTTGGCTGCATAGTGCAGGAAGTCCCAAACCACCAGGTAGTAGCTGACGAACCCCATGCGCTTGATGATGCCGACCTCGTAGTTCATGCGGTCCAGAATCTTCTGGCGCTCCGGCGTAATTTCGTCCTTGTCGGGATCGAACTTGAAACGCCACATCAAACCATCATGGCACAATTTCCGCAGGTGACGCTCGCGGACGATTTCAGAAATGGCGAAATCATGAAGTTCATCATCCGTCTGCTTCTCAAAGGCCTTCTTCTTGCGCAAACGCTCGAACTCCGCCTGGAGGATCTCTTCGGTGATGCCCTTCTCAAACTCCGTGCGTTCCGGAGACGGCGGTTCGGGATAGTCTGGATAGTGGTTCGCGCCATCGCCATCGACGGTCTTCAGGTGGACATGGCAGCGCTTGGCGATGTCCACCGTGTTGCTCATGGCCTCGGGAAGCTGCGGGAAGAGCTGCGCCATTTCCTCCTGGCTCTTGAAATAGAACTGGTCCGTGCCGAATTTCATGCGCTTCGGATCGTTTATTGTGGTCTGCGTTCCGATGCAGACCATCAGATCCTGTGCCTCGGCATCCTCCTGGCGCAGATAATGCGCGTCATTTGTCACGACCAGCCCCAGTCCCAATTTGTTGGCAATCTCGATCAACTGAGGATTGGTCTGTTTCTGCTCCTCCAGTCCATGGTCCTGCAATTCGATGAAGTAGTTCTTCTCGCCCAGCAGATCCCGGTATTTCCGCGCAATCTCAAAGGCCTCCTTCTCCTTGCCTTGCAGAAGCAAATGCGGAATCTGCCCGGACAGACAGGCCGAAAGGACAATGACGCCCTCCTTGTATTTCGCCAGGGTCTCGAAGTCAATGCGGGGTTTGTAGTAGTAGCCGCGCAGCCATGCCTCCTCCGACATGTGACACATGTTTACATAGCCCTGATTGTTCTCCGCAAGCACCACCAAGTGAAAACGCTCCTTGTTGGTCTCGCTCATATTGTGATCCAGACGGCTCCCCGGAGCGACATAGAACTCGCAGCCGACAATGCCATTCAAATCGTACGGATCCGTCTTGTCGTGCTGCATGGCCTCGCAGGCCTGCGTCAGCGCATACACGCCGCTCATGGAGCCATGGTCGGTCAAGGCGACCGCCGGCATCCCGAACGCCTTTGCCTGCTTGATGATAGAACTTACAGACTGTGCCCCGTCCAATAGGCTGTAGTCGGAATGAACGTGAAGGTGCGCGAAAGGTATTGTCATGGCTCGAGGCTTTTGCAAAAGGCCATTGGAAGGCACTTTTCAAGGATTTCGGAGGCAATTTGCTCCAAGCGCAAAGGCGTAATTCACCACAACGCGAAGCACTTGAAGAGAAGTGCCCCGAATGGACGGAAAGTACCCAAAGCGACTTTTGCAAAAGCCTCGCTCGTTAAAAAAAGCGGCTCCCGGAAACAGGGGAGCCGATGCAATTACAGATGATTCACGCGAAATCGCATAAGACCGAAAATCATTCAATATCCTGCGGTCTTATGCAATCGAAGAGACAGCTTTCAGAATTACCGAAGATCGCGCGCACGGCCTACGGGAGAGCGATAGCCGCGGCCGTTGCCGCCTTCACTTTCCATTTCCGCCTCCATCTGAGCGGCGCGTTCCGCTTCGCGGACCTGATGGGCCTGGCGACGCTTGAGGTCGTCCTTGCGATACATGAGCGTGTCTTCCACCATTTCGGAAGGCATCTTCCAAGTGTCGTTGATATAGACCCAGCCACGGGGGAGGTTCTGGTCGAACTGCTTTTGCTGCATCTCCTTGACCATCTTGGAAATGGCTTCTTCCTTGTCGATGTTGAACTTGGTGATCAGCCGGTGCTTGGCAATCTCCTCCTGACGGGCCTTCTCGTTCAGATCTGGATAGAAGCGGACACGGAATACTTCAGGAAGATCATTCTTGTTCAACATATTACGGCCAATCCACAATTTGAAGGGGCCATTCAGGCGGAAAGTGCCCTTGTAGGTGCGGCGAGGCTCGTTGCCATGGGCGAAACGAATTTCCACCGTTTCTCCTTCCTTGTAAAGAGGAATCAATTCCTCGGCATCCTTGATTTCCTGGGCTTCCAGTTCGGCAAAGTTCTTCTTGAACTCAGGCATGGCCTCTACAATCTTTCTTGCCTCCTCCTGGAGATCGTGCTTCGTGCGAAGATCCACCTTGGCGGGCCTGACACCATCGGAAAAGGAATCCATCTCGTTGCCGCCGAACTTCTTCGTCACGACCGCCTTGATCTTGTCAATATCCAGTTTGTATTTGGGAGTGTCATCTTCCTTCTTTTCGGAATTCGGGCCATCATACATCATCGGACCGGCATCATACATGCCGCCGTTGTTGCCGTTCTTGTTCTTCTGATAGTCCTCGAGAATCTTGCGGTATTCCGCTTCCTGAACGGAAACCTGATTCAGAATCTCCTTGGAGATCTCCGTGATGCGGCGCTCGTTCCACTTGATGTCATATTTTGACTTGGCCTCGCCAATCAAGATGCCAAGGAAGAGGAAAGCCATAATGGCCAGCAACTTGCGATTTGTCATTGTCGCTCCTTTTTATGAAAAAAATGATGATGAGAAACCAATAAGCCGGAAAGTACATTACTATAGCCGGAAAACCTTTTTTTGCAGAAAAGTCAACTACAATTCACAGATAGGCCTCCAAAATCTGATCGTTGTAAAGAAGCCCTTTGGGAGTCGGGCGCAAGCCTTCATCATCCCATTTGACCAAGCCATCCCGATATAGTTCCCGGGAAGCGGGCAATTGCTGGACTTCCACCTTTTGGAAGTTTGTAACATTTTGCAAATCAGTCCATTTCCAACCATCAACCGTCCGCATTCCAAAGGCCAGCACTTCCCGTCTCCTGGCCTCCAGGGCCAGTTCGTCCACTTCCGGAGGAACGCCGCGCAGCCACTCCGACAACGCCGACGGATTGGCGAAACGGAATTGTCCGTCAAAGGATACTGCCGCCGGGCCGCAGCCCAGATAAGTCTGTCCATGCCATACTTCGTAGTTATGCCGACACTCACAGCCGGGACGGCAGAAGTTGGATATCTCATATCGCCGCAGGCCGTGCCGCCCAAGAAACTCGTCGTTCCATTTCCAGCATTCCAGAAAGAGCTCGTCATCGTCGTCTGCGGGAGGGAGCCGTTTTGCCAGCGGCGTCCCCTCCTCCAGAATCAGACTGTAGCAGGAGAGATGGTCCGGCTGAAACGCCATCGCCATCTCCAGGTCCGCTTTCCATTCCTCCAGCGCCTCTCCCGGAATCGCGTAGATGAGATCCAAGTTCAAGCGATTTCCAGGATGCCGACGCCAACGGGAGACGATTTCCGGCAGGTTCGCCAAAGTGCCGCGTCGCCCGATTTTCCGCCGAAGCGCTTCCTGGAAGGACTGCACTCCCATGGACAGCCGGTTCACACCGCCCTCCTGTAGCACCTCCGTCTTTTCCGGAGTCAAGGATTCCGGATTTGCCTCGGAACTCCATTCGCAATCCGTCTCCAGACGGAAATACCGCCGGACCATCTCCAGCAACCGCTGAAGATTCTCCGCGGTCAGCGCTGACGGCGTCCCTCCGCCAATGAAGATGGAGCGCAACGGCATGCATTCTGCCTTTTTCCGCCGGAACTCCTCCTCCAGGGCATCCAGATACTCCCCCTGCTCTTCTGGCGAAGAATGTCCCTGGGAGGCGAAAGCGCAGTAGTCGCACTTGCCTCCGGAACAAAAAGGGACATGGACATACAAGGAACGGAACATTGCGTAGGGGAATGAAACCTGTTGAGATTCGTGGCCTTACCGATTGGGAACAGATGGTCTGAAATCGTACTCCGGCGGAAGATCGACGGAGTCCACATCAAAGGGGAGGCCTTTTTCCTGCGCTTCTTTTTCCCGGATCAAGAAGTAGATTTCCGAGAAAGTGCTTTCCCCCTCGCGGATATCAGGCAGTTTCCGCAAGGATTCCTCCTGGATCATCTTCTCGGCGCGCCGCCAATCGCCATTTCCTGCGACGGCAAAAGCGTAGAGGAAACGCACCATCGGCGTCTGCCGGACACTCTCCGGAAGAATGTTCTCGTAGATGCGAAGAATCGTCTTCCACTGCTGGAATTCCCGGCAGTTCCGGAACACCTCCTTGACCAAGGAGGCATTGTCGGGAGAAAGAGCAATCGCCGCCTCGCCGTGTTCCGCGCACAATTCGGTTTCGCCCAGCAGGCGTTCCGTGCAGGCCAGGCCGAAAAAGCCCAATGTGCTGGAACGCGAGGAGAGCGACTTCAGGAAAGAAGCCTTCGCGCCCGCATAGTCCTGCCGTTGGAAACGATTGATGGCAATATGCGCCTGCAGATACCAGTTGCCTGGATTGCTCTTCTCCGTAGCCAGAAGCAGCTCGTAGAATTCGTCCTGGACCATATAGGAAGAGACAAGGCAGTCTCCCTCTGGCTCCGGGAAGCCCTTGCCTTCCAGCAGCCCTGCCCACGCCTGCTGGAGTTCTCCGACTTCTCCAAAGTCCAGGTGCGTCTCCAGAGGTTTCTCGCCTGCGCATTTGCGCCTGGCATTTTCCAGAGCGCCCCAGCCAGAGCCCTCATAGAGCCGCACCCCTTTCTTGAGGGCGAAACTCTCGCGGGTGCGCTCAAGCGTTTCGTCCAGGACTTCCTGCGGCAATGCCGCATCCAGTCGGCTGAGGCACTCCTGGCGCGCGACCGCCCAGTCGCCGAAGATTTTTTCCGGAGTCGTCTGCAATGATCCGTACGCCTCCAGCCATTCCCAGACCGCATGGGCCGGCATGGGCATGCATTCGGTCTGCGTCTTGCAAATCCCGCCCTGGATCTCCAGATAGGTCTGCGTCCCCGGCCCCAGCAGATGACGTTGCCAGTGGCGACCGCCATTGCTCATGCCCCAGGTGAAGAGCTTGCGCCCCTGGAGGCGATGCGTGGACGCCAGGACCATGCCGTTGCCATCCGCTTCGGCGACCACCTCGAACCGCCTGCAATCCGCATCGAGATTGAAGAAGTTGTCCTTGGCAATGGGATGGTTCATGGGATAGGTGGCATCGAAATTCTCGCGGGAAATCGGCAGCGGGTGTCTTGAAAGGGAATCCACGCCATCACGCAGAGAGTAATTCACGTACGTGGAATTCGCCGGAACCACGATGCGCTGCCTGCGATGTTCCGCCACGGCGATATTCACCCAATAATAGAACGGGACCTCTTTGTCGCAGGGGTTGACGACGCGCACACGGTTGAACAGGAATTTCGATCCGGCAGGCAGGAAGAAATCCAACTGATAGGTGATTTGCCGAATCCGGTTGAATTCGTAGAAGCGCAGGACGGGCGTACCGTCGGTGTCCTGCAGGACATCCGTGAAAAGCGGCGACAGCGTGTATGCGTCATGCCCGCGGACACCGAAATTATATTCCGCGCCGCCAGCAGTCCAGGCATTGCAGATACCCAGGAAACTCGGCCGGAAGAGCGGATTCTCGTAGAAGACATCCCGCTGGAGATCCTTGTCGTAGAGTTTCCAGAGACGACCGCCCATGCGCGGCAGGAAGACCGCCTTCAAGTGCTCGTTCTCCAGCGTCACGCAGGGGAAATCGCAAGGAGAATCACTCCAGGAATAGCCATCCACCATGCAATAAGGCATGACGGTATTGACTCCGCCGAATCCCACATGGAGACCATCCTCCTCGGGGACTTCGGAGACAAACTGATGGGGCGGAAGAGGGCGAATCGCCGGCAAATTCGAGACCGCCAGATTCTTGTCGCCACGAATCGTATATACCCCGGTCTCAAGGCTCGTTAATCCAGAAACGATTTTCATAATCAATCAAATTGCCCAAAAAAGGAAATTACATGCTTAAGTTGCCTACGCGTCCTGACGAGGCATTTTCCCCGAGGCTTGCGCCTCCGGCACAGGACAAGACGCTTCCATTGCCGTCAACCCCTGACGACAACGATGCACTTTTGCAATATAAGGTCGTTTTCCCTATCTGCGATGCCTTTCAGGAAAACAAATCTCCCGTCCACGGCTGGACGAGACTAACCAAACATGAAGTCCTTTAGCCGAATTCTACCGCAACCATCTGATGGCAAATGAATTTATCCACTTTAAAAGATAAGTGTCCATCCGCTGGTGTGAACGGGATTTCCTGATGCTGCGGTTCAAGAAAAACCTTTCTTGCTTTTCTTGTCCGGACCTGAAGCGAGACGGAAATGTCACAAAGCGGTAGAAGTTCGTCAACGACTTCCAGGCCGTCGCCGCGTTTCAGGAGATTGGCATAAAGCAGATGCACCACCTGCCGGGAGTTCCTTTCGTCTTCCGTGACATAGCACCTGGCCATGGAAGGGAGATTCGTGACGACAATCCGCTTTTCTCCCAGCATTTCCGCGATGACACTCACCAGAAAATCCTTCAGGATGACCTGCCCATGTTCGGCGTAGCTGGCAAAGAGCGTCATGGACAACGCACATAGGTTGCCTTTGCGTACGCCAAGCGCCAATCCGGATGCCTCCAGGCGGTTCGGCGTGTAGCAGTGTCCGCAGAAATGCTGCGGTGTGCGGTTGAAATATGGCTCATAGATGTCGCCAAGAGATTCCCCGGAAGTCACTTTCAGCTTGATGCTCTCCGCATAGCAGACAACCGGCGAACTAAGATATTCCGGACGATATTCTGCCTTCGGGAGCATATACATGGGATACAACTCCGATTTTTCACCGATTTCCGCCCCGAAATCCAAAGACAATTGCCGCAGCGCTTCTCCCGCCACCATCACTTTTCCGCCACAGGAGAGGTACATCTGCAAATCAGCCTTTTCCTTTTCCGTCAGCCTATCCTCTTCCGAAAGAATCACCATCGGATATCCGGAATAATCCATGTCTGCCCGAAGGACATCAAAAAGGAAATGGCCCTCCTGGAGAACCCTGGAAATGCCTATGGCCGATGGTGTTCCAAGGTTGCTTGCCAGCACGGCGATTTCCGCGCGATTCACTGCCGTGCGGCAGAATGGCTCTTTCGCCCGGACTTCCCGATAGGCCTGTCCTATGACGCGGTAGGTCGATTCATCCAGTCGCCCGCAGGGATGGCACTGATCGCCGATGGAGCATTTGGCTCCCGCCGCCAGCATCAGCGAACACTCATAGCGCAAAGCCTGAGGTGTCTTCAAGCCGCCGAATTCTCCCCACGTGTGATGAAATTTCCCCGTCATGCCCGTGAAGGCGAACCCCGTCTTTCGGGCAAAAGCCGCCGTCAGAGGGAAATGGTCATATCCCCATCCTCCTGTCGGCAGAGACTCCAGTTCCCAATGCGTGTAGTAAGGGAAAAAGCGCGATGCCGCAGGTTTGACATGGCAGGAGTTGTGGAATGCCGGCATATTCGGGGCAAGTTCCCGAACGGTCGCCATGAGCTTGTCGTAGTATTTTTGCATCACGATTTCGCCAAACGCCAAACGGTCCTGATGCTCTTCCGGATTCAGCCCCAAGGCACGCATGGACGCCTGGCAGCTCGGGCAGCGGCACTCTCCCTGGAAGACGATGTCAAAAAACAGTCCGTCGGCATCCGGGAAGTTCCGAATGACCTCCTCAGTCTGCTCGCAAAGGAAATCCAAATAGGCCGTATTGAAACAGAGCTTATGAAACAACGGCGGATTGCCGGCGCCGCCCCATGCCTGCTGGCCTTCCGGAGGCACTTCGCGCCATTCGGGATGACGCCGGAACGCCTCCTCGTTCCCTCCAACGGAAATATATACGGGGGCCTTGATGCCTACCGCATGGGCGGCATCAAGCTGCGCGCGCAAGAGATTGAATTTCAGCATCGGATGGACAGGACCTACTGCAGACGGATAATAGCAGAAGCCATGATGGCAAACCGCAAAGCAGGTAATGGAATCCACTGCGGCATCCAGCAATGTCCTCTGGAACTCCTCGGGATGAAATTCGCCGCCTACCCCGGGAATGTCCCCGCCTGTGTGAAAATCCAGATGGACCTGCCGAAAACACAACTGCTCTTCTTTCATCTTTGTCATTCCGCGCTGATTTCCAACCATGCTGGTTACACTAAAACTTCACAAACAGCATTTCGTTTTTTATGGTTTATCTTAGAGGCGCTGCCTTTTCGTAAATTGTCAGAATTTCGTTTCACTCACGGAAAAAAACTACTCGTGCAGCACGATGAAACCGAATGACTGGGGGCAGTTATGGTAGCCCTGCCCCGTCGCGCTCCAACAGCAGGATGAGTGCTGTTTGGCGCGCGTACGGTTGCGGTAGAAGTTCGCGACGATATTGCCTGCGAAGTTCGGATCGTTTATGCCGATGTTGGCGAAGGGGATTCTGATTTCCGCGATCCAGCGGTTTTGTTCCTTGGTGATTTTCACGGTGGCATTGCTGGACCAGTTCATATCGCCGGAAAGAGTTCCTGTGCATGTCTTATCGAAGAGCACGCCTTTGCTGGAGACGATGATCTGGAAGCCGTTCTGAAAGTCCTCTTCATTGGGATAGAAGAAGAGCTCCAGGCTGTCGTCGGTCCAGATGTTCGCATCGTCGTTTGCCGTGACATTTTCCTGAAGCGAAGAGATGTCGTCTTCATAGCAGAGGAATCTTAGATAGAGGAACTGCCGGTCGCGCCCAGCGCACATCCAAGTGGCGGGGGAATAGAACTCGCCGCCCTTTTCCGTGAAACGGAAGCCCTTCTGAAAATCCAAATCATGGAAGCCCTCAAGGACTGGCGTGGTGAATTTCTGTCGTCCGGAGGATTCCAGGCGGATGAGTCGTGCCGTACCTTTGTCGAATTCCTCCTTTACGGCGTCGATGCGTCTGCGCCATACGGAATCCGGTTCGACTGCGGCGACGGCGTCCTCTAGAAAGCCTTTGAGCTTCAAGAGGAAAGGCGTGGCAAAGAGTGCATCCGGCGCCAGATCCTGTGTTTCCGCGCAGAGTTTCTCCCGTTCGTCCTGCACGTTTTGCCAGAAGGCGAGCATGGGCTTTTCGGCGGGCCCGTAGAAAAGCCGTGCGTATTCGGCCAGGATCTGATCGGCATCGGAAGCGGGATCCATATACATGCGTCCCGTCATATAGAGATTAAGATGGGTCATGGCGATGGTCTGCGGCGTCTTGTAGTTGTCCCCGCCGCCGTTCTGTCCTTCTACTTCGATGAATTCGCCTTTGAATTTCGGATTCTGGTAGAGCCAGGTAAGTTCGCGCTGGATGGTCTTCATCTGGACCACGGGAAGATATGTCCATGGCATCCAATGGTCGAGATACCAGTTCCAGAGATAGAAGCGGTCAACACGGCTGGACCATGTCGAAATTTCGTTGTGGAGTTTTTCACGGACTTCAGGATTGCTTGCGTCCGAGCGCTTGTTGCAGAACATCACGGCCACATTCTTCATGGTGGACAGGCTGCGGGGCGGTGTGCGGTATTGTTCGTATGCCAGACAGCCCACGTATTTGTCGGGATGGCGCAGGGCGACCTTCTCGGCGACCTTGGCCGTGAATTTCCAGATGTGCAGCGAGAACTTTTCTCTGCCGCCAATTTCAGGATCCAGATCAGCCTGGCAGTTCGGGCAGGCGCAGATCCGGTTCAGGCCGTCATTCGGCGCCAGGGGATAGACATCCATCTCCGGATTCTTGTCGAAATAGGCGCAGATGTCGTCCGCCCACTGCTGGATGACGTCGGGATTCGTCAGGCAGAGATGCCCCTTTCCGTCCGCGACGCATTCGTTCTTGAAGGCGCGTCCGCCGTCTTCCGTGAGCGCGAAGTATTCTGGATGGGTGTCCTTGTATTTTAGAAATTCGTAATAGCTGTGGATGATCATCACGGGAGCCTTTCCGCCTATGCCGAGCTGCTTTGACCACCGTGCGGCGTCCGTATTCTGCTTGAGGAAGCACATCCATGTCCAGCGCCACGGGACCTTCGGCGCGCCCGTTTCGTCCAATTCCGGCACTTGGAAGACGTTCTGTTTCGGGATCACGGTGCCGTCCGGTCCAGGCATGTAGAATCTCATGCCTGCTTTTCTGTGGAGGAATTCATAGACGGCGGAGAGGGTTCCGCTGGCGCCGAAGGCGTTGAGTTTCAGTTCGTCGTTATAGGCTTCAATGTTACGCCATGGATTATTGTCTCCAAGCAAGGCCGGGCCGTTGTAGTCCAGTCCGAACAACGCGAGAAAATCCGATGTGGTCTTGAACATCCATCCTTCGGAAGGGAGCTTGTCGCCATCCAGCCCCTGCGCTTTCAGCATTTTGTTTGCGCCGATGACGATGAAGGGCTTTTCGGTCGGTTCGGCGACGATTGGCAGTTCGTCTCCCGTCATCTCCTTCAGATAGCGCTGAAGCTCCGTCGCCGCCAATTGGACGGAGTCCGCCTGGCCTTCCTCAAGGACAATCTGCCTGTAGGGTCTGCCGTCGGGAGACAATATTGCGGCAGCGGAGGTCAATGCGCATGCCATAAGAAGTGCTGCTGTGGATTTGGTGAAAACGATCTTGAACATAGTGTATTCGATTATCTTTTCTCGGAGGCTTTGCGGTTGACAAGCAGGCGGACGCTTTCATGCGGAATGCAAATGCCTTCTGCCGTGCTTTTCAGATTGCCGCGGGTTTCGGTTGAAACATTGATGACGCGGAAGGTAATATAGCCGTCGCCTATGGAAAGGGCCTTGTTGACAAGATCAGTCACGTCTATCGTGATGAATTTCGGACTCTGCGGAGTGATTGTGTAATTGCAGAAGGCTTCGGAATCGCTGGCGATGATGTCTTCCGGACGGACGGTCGAGCGTCCGCTGGCAATCCATTCAAGGCCGATTTCATTTTCTTCAAGTGCGCCGAAGGGCTCGTTTGCGTATTCGAGAACGGCCTCCTTCACTGCTCCGTCGTAGAGGAACTGGCGGATGCCGATTGTAAAGACGACTCTGTCGCAGCGGTTCAGCGAATTGGGATTGCCGACGAATCTGTAGTCTTTGCCCTGAATGCCGATGTTGGCTTTCGCGCCGCCAATCCAGTCTGCGGCTTTCTGCACACGCGTTGCGTCTGAAAGGGAGGATGGTTTTGCTGCGAAGAGGGCTTCTGTCGCGCAAAGCATGACCGACGACAATATCAGTAATGATGGGATTAGTTTGCTGTGCATCATACGGCTAGAAGGGGTTGGGGTATGTCGGATCGGGAGTCCTAGATGGGGGCTCCGCCCTTTTCGTCGGGAACAAGCACGCTGAAGTCCAGTGCATTTTTGACGATGCGGCACTTTTACCCAATGCGTAGGGACATTTCCAGAAGAACAAATCTGGCGGGCAATCATAGTCCGTCGCCCCCGATTTCGTCGCAGCCGACGAATGTCGTCAAGCGTTCATGCAGGACATCGGCAGTGAGGACAATTTCCCGACGAACCTGATGATGGAGCTGAAGTTCGAGGCTGAACATCTTCTGAGTCATATTCACTTGAACAGACTCTCCGCCCGTTCAAATACAATTATACGAAAATCCTGGACTTTCCAAATGTCTGCAATTGAATTTGAGATGTATCTTTTTTACATTTTTTTCTTTCACATAGAAATTTTCATGCTTGTATCGCTCTGGAGCAAGTGACGACACGGACTTGTCCTGTGCCCAAAGCGCAAGCTTTGAAGAAATTTCAAGTTTGAATACGAGGCCCTCTAAAGATAGACTCTTCCAATATCACCCAGTGTCAGATGCACCCCCAAACGGGCTGCCGCCCAATCTGTGAAGTTTGTGCAACAGCCCGTTCTCTCTCCGTTCAATTTTCTATTCCAGCAAATACTTTCTTGCCTCGTCGGCAGTAAGGGCGTATGCTTCCATCAATTTCTCCTGAATCTGCGCCATGTCCAGCTGAAGGCCCTTCAAGATCAAGACGGCCTTTCGAATTCCTTCAGCGAATCCGCTCTGCTCGCCTTTCGTGAATCCGCTCTGCTCGCCTTTCGTGAATCCGCTCTGCTCGCCTTTCGTGAAT
>JAKSPB010000031.1 GCA_024405215.1 Lentisphaeria bacterium
CCCCGTCCTTCGTCTTGAGTCCTGCGATTTCTCCCGCGATTTCCCCGTCCTTCGTGTCCAGGTCGCCAATCTGTCCGGCCAGTTCTGTGTCAGCTGCCTTCAAGGAATTGATGGCGGCGGTTATCGCTTGGTTCTGCACGGGATTGGGGGAATCCTCGCTGAGTTCCTCGTCCACCGTAATTTCCTGTCCGGTGATTTCCGCTTCGGAAAGATTGCCGAAGACGGCGCCTTTTCCCGCTGTCATGGTGCCATTCGCAATGAGGTCGGCTCCTTGGCAGAGTTTCACGACAGTGCCTTCCGACACGGTCAGCGTCGAGTTCTCGGGAATTTGGACACCATACTGGACGATGTGGATGGCGTCGTTATTCCAAGTGACATCGCCTTCCAGATTGCCGCTCTCATAGACATAGTTGGCGTCATTCAGGACAACCAACCGTGCTTTCGCAGGATCTTCTGTTTCATAAAGAGCGGCTTCATGGACGCCGTCTTCAACCGTTGTGCTGTTCCACAACGGCGTTTCCGGATTCCATTCCGGCGCCGTGCCGTCAATGAGCAGCGTCGTGCCATTGCATGCCCCTTCGTCCACAGGAGAAACCCGCACGGTTCCGTGCACCAGCCTGGCGCCCAGGGTGGTGCGGGTGTCTACCACGCAATCGCTGCTGGCGGCTTCCGCCACCATGGTTTCTGTCGCCCAAAGGAACGCCCCTGTCACAAAGAGCATAATTGCGAAAAGTCTTCTCATGGATTCTTTCCTCTAGTCTGTTTTATGTATTTTTTAGTTCAATTTCACGATTCCGGATCATGTTGGCGCTGATAGGGCACTCTTACGGGAGCGCCAGGCAGGTCACGCGCAGCCCGAAGAAGCCATTTGCGCTGGGCAGATAGTAGCTTCGGGTAGCGGCACGGCAGTCTTGGGCGCCGATGAGCCAGCTTCCGCCGCGGAGCAGACGGTAAATGCCTGACTCCGGACCCTTTGGGTCCGTGACCGCTGCCGTTCCCAGTTTCTCGGCATACCAATCCAGGCACCATTCCCACGCATTGCCGTGCATGTCGTAGAGTCCCCAGGCATTGGGAAGGTAGTTTCCTGCCACTGCCGTGCCGGAAGAGGAATCCCCGATTTGGGAGTAGCTGCTTCCGCCGTTGCTCCAGTATCTGCCGACTTCGTTCAGGTTGTCATCCTTGTCTGTTGAAGTCAAGTCTTTCCCTGTGTTCAAGGCGGTGGCCGTTCCTGCGCGGCAGGCATTTTCCCATTGGGCTTCCGTGGGCAGGTCGAAGGCCAGGCCTGTCATTTCCTGCAGGCGCCCCAGGAAGGAGGTCGATTCAAGATTGGAGCCGCGGATCATGTCGTAGGAGACGCATTCCACGGGGCGTGTGGCGGCATCATTCCCGCCTTGGCAGAAACTCGGGGTGGTTTCC
This sequence comes from Lentisphaeria bacterium, assembly GCA_024405215.1. Classification (GTDB taxonomy): domain Bacteria; phylum Verrucomicrobiota; class Lentisphaeria; order Oligosphaerales; family Oligosphaeraceae; genus UBA1724. The sequence goes on from JAKSPB010000031.1 coordinate 1,417, forward strand.
ATCAGCAGTTGCCATTGGCGCTGGGTGACTTCGAAGACGCCGATGTAGTAGTCCTGGGTCAAGGTCACCTGGTGGAGTTCCTCATTGGAGTAACGCCCGATTTCGTCATCCGGGGAGCCCATGGCAAAGGTTCCGGCGGGAATCCTGCGTAGCCAGAGTTCGGTGGTGCGGCAAGTGGCATTAGTGAGATCCGGCGCTACGCCTGTGTAGTAATGGCTTCCATCTTCCAGGTTCACGACAAGGTAGGCCTGGGGGCTTCGTATGGTCAAAGTTGCTTTGACCGTGTAAGCCGTGCCGTTGATTTCGCAGGTCGCCGTCAATTCCGCAGTCTGGTCGCTTCCTGTGGTGTTTTTGGGGGTGACCAGGCCGGTGGCGTAGTCAACGGAGGCGTAGGCACCGCCGCTCGTGATGCTCCATACGGGATTGACAGTCGTCTGAGAACCATTCGACCAAGTGACAAGTAGGCTGTATGGAATTGCCGCGCTGCCGCCTATCGTGCCTTCGCCCTGGATTTCCACGGAAGACACCGTCAGGGGCTCCGGGGTTCCTTCGCGGAAAGCCTTGATCTTGACACGGAAATATTCCGTGGCAAAATTGGGACTGTCTGTCTTTGCATCCCAGGTGATGGTGTAGGGACCGCCAGCGGTAATGAACTGATCCACGCCGTCTCCCGAAAGGGTCGTCATGGGAATCTCCACTTGCCGCAGAGCATCGTAGCCGGAGAACTCCAGCCGCAATGGCAGAGGCTTGCCGGATGAATCTGTTTCATCGCAGACAACCTGGTAGGTGATGTCCACAAGGCCATTCCACGGCCAGCGCTGATGCACCGTGATGTCTGTGATGGAGCACTCTGCCAGAAGAAATCCGGCAAAGCATAATATGGATGTCCAAAATATAAGGCGTGTTTTCATCATTCAACTCCATGGAAAATCACAGCAGAGGTCCTCGGACTCTGGCAAATCTGTGAATTTTACCAACACACTACTGGATTTACGGTACTATAGCAGGATATGTTAATTTTTTTACAAAAATCGTGGCTAAAAATGGCGACTTTCTGTTTTTTCTACGCCATCTTTCGCGGGAAGGGGCGTTTTCTTTTGGGAAAAGTCGCTTCTGCGACAGCTTGCGTCTCCTGCGCAAGCCATGAAATTTTATGTGTTCCTTTTGAACAACTAAGAGGAAAAGAAACAAAAAAGCTGTCGTCATCTCGGAATGAGGTTATGCGACAGCCTTTTTCGGTCTGGATTTGATTTTACCGTACGATTAGCATTCCGCCATCCACTGGTGAACGACGCGAAGTCCATCACGCCAGGACTCTTCGAAGGAAGAGTTCTTCTCGATCCAGCTGCATTCCATGGAAATGGCGCCCTGGTATTTCATTTCCGCCAGGACCTTCATGCACTCCAGCAGGTAGGTGGACTTGGAAAAGCCCGGCAGTTTCCGTGTTTCGGGATCGGCGAAGTGGATATGGAAAAGATGCTCCCCTACTTCCTTGAGCAATTCCGGAGAATCGCCGACTTGATACATGTGGAAGCAGTCGGCCATCAGCTGAAGGCGCGGGGAATCCGCGGCTTTCATGACGGCAAGACTGTCCTTGAGGGAATTCAGAATATTACTCTCTTTCCGCTGGAGATTCTCCAGGAGAATTCTGACTTTGCAGTCGGCAATGCGGCGGCACAATTCGCGGCAGTACTCAACAAACTGAGCCTTGCCGGCTTCCAGGTCGTAGCCTTCGGGGACGCTACGGGCGGCACTGGATCCGAGAACCAGGTAAGGAATGCCGACCTCGTCTGCCCGGCGGCAGGCAGTCTCCGCATACGCCAGGGCCGCTTCGGTTGTGGGGGCCGGACCTGTTAGCTTGAAGGTGCCGGGCAAGAAGCCATTCAGACTCTTATATTGAAGAATCTTCTGGGCTTCAAGCAACTTCTGTTTTTGGACAGCCCAGGCTTCGGCACCTTCCGCCGGAATCAAAATCGTAGAGACTGAAGCTTCTGCAAAATCAAATCCAGCGGCCTTCATGGCTGCCAGTTCTTCCGGTGCCGACTCTGACTTGCCGAATAAAAAATGCACTTTCATAGGGGAGTTTTTTTAATGAGGGTTCAAAGGGGTTCCAAAGATGCGAAAATGCATCTTCCCGTACTATAACTTGCGACGGCAATGCTGTACTCGTCCGAAAAACGCATCGTGGCACGAGTGTCCGAAGATTCAGGCCTTTCTGACGGAAAAAAAAGGGAATTCAATGGTATATTATGACACGTTTTGTTCAATTTTGTCAATTGTCCTGTCAAAAAAAAGCAATCCATGAAAAAGAAAATCATCTCGCTGGTTGTCATCATTGCCATAATTGCCGGAATCTACAGTTATTACGTGAAGCGGAATTCCCAGCAAGGGGAGTATCCGCCGTTTGTTTCGGGCAATGGCCGTCTGGAGGCCACGGAGGTCTTTGTCTCCACCCGGGATGCGGGGCGGATTCAGGAGATTCTGGTGAACGAGGGCGATTTGGTGCAACAAGACCAGGTTCTTGTTTGGATGAGCCAGACTGCTTTGAAGGCGCAGATGCTTCAGGCGAAGGCGGGCCTGGCGGAAGCCAAGGCCGAGGAGTTGAACGCGGAGGCGCGAGTCTCCGTCTGCGAGAGCGAGATTGCGGCCGCCAAGTCCACATCCCGCCAGAAGGAGATGCAGATGAATTCTGCGAAGAAGCGTTTCGACCGTACTGCCGAGTTGTTCAAGAAAGGCGTCGCCACGGCTCAGGAATATGATGACGAGGAAGGCGTCTTCCTGGCTGCACAGGCGGAGTACGAGGCCATGAAGGCGAAGATCCAGTCGGCCGAGGCGGAACACAAGGTCGCCCTGACGAACGTGGAGTCTGCCAAGGCGAAGATCCAGGCTGCCGAGGCCAATGTCGCGGTGATCCAGGAGGGACTCGACAGCACTGTCCTGACAGCCCCCCGCCGCGGACGCATCGAGTATCGCATCGCGCAGCCAGGCGAGGTGCTTAGTGCGGGCGGCCGTGTGCTGAACTTGTCGGATCTGACAGATGTCTATATGACTTTCTTCCTGCCCGAGGCGATGGCCGGCCAGGTGGAGATCGGCGCGGAGGTGCGTATTGTCCTGGACGCCATTCCTGACTATCCGGTGCCTGCGGAAATCTCATATGTCTCCAGCACCGCGCAGTTTACTCCAAAAACCGTGGAGACGCAGGTTGAACGCCAGAAGATGATGTTCCGCGTCAAGGCAAGAATCCGTCCCGAATTGCTGGAAAAGTATATCGACTATGTCAAGACCGGCCTGCCGGGTGTGGCATGGGTGCGTTTGGACAAGAATGCCAAGTGGCCCGAAGAGCTTCTGAGCCGTGCGGATAGAGAAGAGGCCGGCATTCCCGAGAAGAATCCGAAAAACGTTGACTAGCCACTTTGGGAATTCACCGGCATGGAAGAGAACTTTGTCCGTATCCAAAATTTGTCGATGTCCTACGGCAAAGTCCAGGCATTGCGTGATGTGAGCCTGACCCTGCCGCCACAGAAACTGATTGGACTCATTGGCCCGGACGGCGTTGGCAAATCGAGTTTGCTGTCGCTGGTCACCGGCGCTCATGCCATGCCCCCGGAAGGCCAGCTGACGGTCTTGGGAGGCGACATGCGGGACAAGGGCCATCGGAACAGGGTCTGTCCAAAGATCGCCTATATGCCCCAGGGCCTGGGCAAGAACCTTTATTTTACGCTGACTGTAGAGGAGAACCTCCAGTTCTTCGGGCGGCTTTTCGGACATGACGACGCGGAATGTCGTCGCCGCATCGACCACTTGACCCGTTCCACTGGACTCTATCCCTTCCTGAAACGTCCGGCGGGCAAGCTTTCCGGCGGCATGAAGCAGAAGCTGGGGCTTTGCTGTTCGTTGATCCACGATCCTGATCTGCTGGTGCTGGACGAACCGACTACCGGCGTGGATCCCCTGGCGCGTCGGCAATTCTGGGACCTGGTGGACAATGTCCGCCGTTCTCAGCCCCAAATGGGCGTTATCGTGGCCACGGCGTATATGGACGAGGCGGAGCGATTCGACTGGCTTGTCGCCATGGACGACGGGAAGATCCTGGCGACCGGCACTCCCAAGGAGTTGCTGGATCGCACAGGGCAGGATAATCTGGACGCCGCTTTCATCCGGCTTCTTCCCGAGGAGAAGCACAGCGGCCATGTCGAGCTGACGGTTCCTCCACTGGATGTGGAGGATGGTGTCTATTCAATAGAAGCAGAAGGTCTTACGCGTCGATTTGGGGCTTTTACTGCCGTGGATCACGTCAGTTTCAAGATTCGTCGCGGCGAGATTTTCGGTTTCCTGGGGTCCAATGGCTGCGGAAAGACCACTACCATGCGGATGCTCACGGGGTTGCTGCCCGCCACGGAAGGAACGGCAAAGCTTTTCGGCAAGGCGATTGACGCCAGTGACGTGGCGGTCCGTCTGAACCTCGGCTACATGACGCAGCTTTTTTCGCTCTACAACGAACTGACGGTCCGGCAGAATCTGGAGCTCTTTGCGCAACTTTATCGCATTCCCAAGGAGGAACAGCCCTCCCGGGTGCAGGAGATGATCGACCGCTTCGGGCTGAACCAGGTGGAAAACACCACGCCTGCGGATTTGCCGCTTGGCATCAAACAGCGCCTCAGCCTGGCCGCGGCTGCCATCCACCGTCCTCAGATTTTGATTCTGGACGAGCCGACTTCCGGCGTGGATCCCGTGGCCCGCGATGTCTTCTGGCAGCTGGTCATTGAACTTTCCCGCCGGGACAAGGTGACCATTTTCATTACCACGCATTTCATGAACGAGGCGGCCCGTTGCGACCGGATCTCCCTGATGCACGCCGGGCGTTCCCTGGCTTGCGGAACACCGGCCGAACTCCAGGAGGCCCGCCATGCCGCCACGCTGGAAGAGGCCTTCATTGGCTATCTGGAGGATGCGGATCCCAATGCCGCCGATGCCAAGGCTCAGGAGGCCGTCGTCTTGAAACAACCGGAAATGTCTGCGCAGGCGAACCAGTCCGACGGGCTTCGGGGATTCTTCCGAAAGTACTTCAGCTTGCGGCGCCTCATGGCGAGCTGTCGGCGCGAGACGCTGGAATTGCTGCGCGATCCCATCCGCGTGACCCTGGCTACCGCCGGCGCGATGATTCTGATGTTTGTCATCGGCTATGGCATGAACATGGATGTGGAGGATCTTCCCTTTGCCGTATTGGACAACGACCAGAGCCAGGCCAGCGTGGACTATGCGCTGAACATCAGCGGTTCGCGGTATTTCTCCGAACATCCGGTCGTCTCTTCCCACGACGAACTGGACCGACGAATGGTCAGCGGGGAACTCAGCGTGGTCGTGGAAATTCCCGCGGATTTCGGATTGCAGCTTCAGCAGGGGCGTTCGCCGCAGGTAGCCTTCTGGATTGACGGCTCCAATCCGAGCCGGGCCGAGACCATCGTGGGATATATGCAGGCCTTGCACGCACATTGGCTAAACACCATGAGCCGTCAGGCGGGCGTCACTGCCGGCGCGCTCTTCAATGTCCAGACACGCAATCGCTACAATCCGGACGTGCGCAGTCTTCCCGCCATGGTCCCCGCCGTGATTCCGCTGCTGCTTCTGATGATTCCCGCCATTCTGGCTGCGCTTTCCGTGGTCCGGGAAAAGGAGCTGGGCTCCATCACCAACCTCTATGTCACGCCCATGAGCCGCATGGAGTTCATTCTGGGAAAGCAGCTCCCCTACATCGGATTCTCCGTGATCAGCTATGCCGTTCTGCTTTTGATGGCGGTGCTCTTCTTCGGGGTCCCCATCCGGGGAAGTCTGTCGACGCTTTGCTTGGGATTGCTGCTCTACTGCTTCATCTCCACGGGCTTCGGAATGCTGGCCTCCTCGGTCACCCATAGCCAGATTGCCGTCATCTTCCTGGTGGCCATTGCCACCATGATGCCTGCGGAGCAATATTGCGGACTGCTCAACCCCGTCAGCGCCCAGCATGGTTTCGCACGGCTGATTGGCGAGGTCTATCCCACAAGCCATGCCTTGACGATTACCCGTGGCGTCTTCAACAAGGCACTGGGCTTCGCCGACCTCTGGAGGCCGCTGATGACCTTGCTGATTGAAGCGCCGATCATCATCGGCGCAGCCATCCTTCTCCAGAAAAAGCAGGAGCGTTAATATGTGGCAGGCAATTAAGAACATCTATTATCTGGGAGTCAAGGAAATCCGGGGACTTCTGCGGGACGTCTTCATGGTCGCGCTGATTCTCTATGCCTTCTCCCTCCAAGTCATTACCATCTCCGGGTCCTCCACGGACAGCATCACCGACGCCGCGGTGGCCGTCGTGGACGAAGACCACTCCCAGCTATCCCGACGACTCGTCGATTCTCTGCTTCCGCCGCATTTCCTTCCTCCGAAGGATATTGAGAATAGCCAGGTCGACCAGATGCTGGACAACGGCACCTACACTTTCGTCATCGTCATTCCGGAGAATTTCCAGCGTGACGTGATGGCGGGAAACGCTCCTTCCATCCAGCTGAACGTAGATGCCACCCGCATGAGCCAGGCGTTCACGGGCGCAGCGTACATCCAGCAGATTTTCAGCGAAGAAGCGGCGAACTATTTCCAGCGCGGGGAGACCATGCTCGTGGCTGCGGACATCGTTCCGCGCAACCGCTTCAATGCCAATCTGACGGATTCCTGGTTCCAGACCTTCATGCAGCTGGTCAACGATGTCTCGCTGTTGGCCATCATCCTGACGGGCGCGGCGCTGATTCGGGAACGTGAATGCGGCACCTTGGAGCATCTGCTGGTCATGCCGGTGACGCCGTTCCAGATCATGAGTTCCAAGATCTGGTCCATGGGAATCGTGGTGTGGATCGCCACGGCGCTTTCCGTGAAGTTCGTCATCAACGGCTATCTGGACATTCCCATCAACGGTTCATACTGGCTTTTCATGGCCGGGGTGGCGTTGCATTTGTTCGCCATGACTTCCATGGGAATCTTCCTGGCCTGCGTCGCCGACAGCATGCCACAGCTGGGAATGCTGATGATTCTGGTGCTCCTGCCCATGCAGATGCTCTCCGGCGGGGCAACGCCGCGGGAGTCCATGCCGGAGTTCGTCCAGACGGTCATGCTTCTGGCCCCTACGACCCATTTCGTGAAAATCAGCCAGGCGGTGCTCTTCCGAGGCGCGAATCTATCCATGGTCTGGCAGCCATTCGCCTGGCTTTTCGGAATCGGCGCCGCACTTTTCGGCTACTCTCTCTTCCGGTTCCGGAAATCCCTGGCATCTTGAACTCCTTGACGGACGGGGGGACACTCGTTTCCCGTCCGTCGCATCGGCGGCAACGAAACGATATCCTTATTCCGCAGGAGTAAAGGCGGCGCGAAGACGCATGTGTCCTACGACTTTGAGACGCATGTGCCTGCATTCTATTATGTTAGGGGTGCGAATAGTGGATGGGGGACACGAGATGTCTCAACATGGACGCACTTCCGGAGCCTCAGAAGACGAGACCTCTGGTTGCTGGAATGTCTGCGCCGACAGCCCCTGCAAGGCCGGCGGACGTGGTCTGGAAAATGCAGACGGAATGTACGGCATGGGGGAGAGGAAGGGCCCATTGCTCGTCGAAGCCAGGCCGAATACACCATGCCTCTTATCCCTTCCGCCTAAAAAAACATGTTTTTTTATTTGCAAAACTTGACAAACACAACCCGGTCGACGCCCCTGCTGTCTGGCCTTTTGAAGGACTTTCCCCCGACGAGGTGGTTGGCCACTACGGCGGCAGGATGATGCTTCTGGCAACCCTACCACGCCAGGAAGACGCGTACATGCTTGCCGACTTACGCAACCAGCATGGACTGAAGACCCTCTGCGTCAATTCGCCGCAGCGCCCTGACATTGCGGCAGAGACCGCCGTGGCGCATATTCTGTTCGCGCTGATTCAATAGCATTGGCAAATACGCGCCCGCGCATCCTTGCGCGGGTTGTTTTGGGGGCGAAAATACTTTTTCTGTCGGCGACCGCATTTATGGTGCCGGAGTGATATGGAAGCCGTAGGCAAGACCGGCCTTGGCGTTGAAGGTTCCATTGTAGGGGAGTGTACCTTCAAAGGGGCCGATGATGGCCTCGGCCTGGTAGCCCTTGGGGAGAGTGAGGCGCTTGGGACCATCGGAGACCGCATATAGGAAGAGCAAGTCGTTGCCGACCCAGATTTGGTCCTTCGTATTTGCTACATATTGATGTACGCCTGCGCGCGAGAGAATTTCCGCGTAGAGTTCGGCGGGAAGGTTCATCAGGCAGGTGTAGTAGTGGTTGCTTTTGCCGACGGCCTTGCGGACCATGAGCGGTTCGGCATTGGTATCTTCGCCGACGATTTCGTCAAAGCCTTTCACGGGCAGGAACCAGGGGGCGGAGGGATGCATGTTCTTGCAGAAGATTTCGCCGTATTCGGGGATGGTTGTCATGGCTGGTTGGCATTCCTCGTTGAACAGCCTGGTCTGTATGCCCAGGAAGTCGGCGTTGGCTTCTGCTGTGGCGGATTGCCCAGGATAGAATGGCGCCGCTGCGTAGAGCCAGACCACGGAGGCTCCTTCGGCCTGGAACCGCGCCATGAGTGCCGTGCGTTCCTCGGCGGTAAGGACCAGGGTGGGCAGCATGATGTAGAGCTTGTGCGCGGGAATGGTGACTTTTTGATCCAGAAGATCTGCGGTCAGGAGGCTGTGGTAGGGGATTCCGAGGCGGGAGAGTTCCAGGAACAGTCCGTCCATGGCGTTGACGAATACGTCTTTCGATGTGGTGCCTGGAGTGTAGTATGCGCTGTCGATGTTTCCGACGACGGCGACTTCGCTGGGCGTGGTTCCCGTCACTGGCGGCAGGGATTCATAGACTCTGGCCTGTTCCCGGAGCACATCGTCCAGGGCCTTTTCATAGAGTTCTCCGCCGATGAGGTCGAAGATGTATCCCGCGATTCCGGTCGTGGCGTTCATGCCGAAAGCGCGGTTCCAGTGTCCGACGCTTTCCAGGGCGGTGGTAGGCTGTCCAACGTAGTAGCGCATGTCTTCCGGCTCGGGCATCCGGTTGTATGCCGTACGGTAGTCCATTTCGTTGTAGATCATCTTGTTATGGAAAAGGAAGGAACTCCAGGGCTGCATGATGCCGTCGGGCATGCCGCTCTTGCGGTAGTTGTAGCGGGAGGGGGCGCTGAAGAAGTCCACGTAAGGGGACTGGATGGTCTTCCAGAGTCCGTTGTGTCCGGTAAGCGTCAGGACCCGGTAGGCGTTGCAGGCCAGCTCGTTCCAATAGCCGTAGTAGACGCCGAAGAGCCACTTGCCATCGGTGGCGTCCTTGACGATTTTCCCGAATTGGCAGATGGCGTTTCCCAGGGCGATGTTCCGGGATTCCAGCCAGTCCATGAGCATCTGATCCTGGACGGGATCCTTCAGACGGCCCAGGGTTCCCTGCTGGACGAGGTGCCAGTCGGGGAGGGCGTCGATCTGGTCGAAGGTCATTCCGGGGCGGTGCCATGCGGCTGCCAGCGCTTCGTCAGTGCCGTATTTCTCTTTGACGCATTCGCGGAAGAATTCCAGGTCGGTTTTGTTGTAGCCACCCCAGGAAATCTGTCGCCTGTTGTCGGTGTTGTCCCAGAACCATTCGCCGTTGTTGCTTTCCGCCACGCTGATTCCCCAGACATGATCTGCGTATGGTTGGGAGCGCATGTGAGCAATGAGGGCGCGGATGGGGACGGCCGCATCCTCGACCCATTTGCGGGAAGCCAGGCTCTGCTTGTATTGGTCGGCGCCGGTGCGGGAGCCATCCTGGAACGTGCAGACTTCGTCTGGATTGGCGTCCAGCCACCAGGCTGGCATCTGTGAGTTGATGTGCACGCAGAAGACCGCGTCAGGTTGTGCCGCATACATCAGTTCCACGGCACGGTCGAATTTTGAAAAATCATATTTGCTGTCGCCAAGCCAGAAGTCCTGGAAATCGGCACAGAGGCGGAAATTGTCGGTTCCGCAACGCTCTGCCAGGGGAAATTCGTGGAAGCGCTCTTTTCGGATGGTGGCGATGGCGTGCCAGAAGACCGGTGTGATTTTTCGGTCGCCCAGCATGATGAAAGGCCGTCCGTTGTTCAGGAAACGTGCCTGCCGGATTTCCGGCGCGGGCTTTGCTTGTTGGTGGATTTCCGCAATGACGGGGTCGCCGACAAGTCCAACATAGTCGTCATCCAGAGTGACAAGGTAATCTCCTGCATCCAGAGGCGGGAGCTTGTAGGAGATGGTGACCGTTTCGCCGACAGTCCATTGCCGGGAAGGGGGGGTGATGGGCAGTTGTGTGGATTTGACGCTGCCATCGGGAGAGGTGAAAAGGAAGCGAAGGCTATCCACGGGGCAGGGGGGGAGGGAAAGGACTTTTGCTTGGATGGCGCCGTCTGCCTTGTCGGTCATGGCCAGCGCACCGCGGGGACCGGCATATCGGTAGCTGATGCCTGCTTTCCAGGGGGCGGTCAGGTGGGGATTGCCCAGGACGGTGACGGGCTCTTCCACGACTTCGGGGAAAGAGTGGGGCTGGTTGAGTTTTGTTTCGCAGCGCCATGTGTCATCGGTGTCCAGATAGATGTCCTTGCCGTTCGCATGGATATAGATATCGGCAGCCAGGCCGGCGGCTTGCTCGCCATTGTAGACGCGGATCTGGATCTTGTTCAAACCGGCGTGCAGTGCCTTGGTGATGTTGCTGCGGACGGGGACTTGCCAGACTTCGTTCTTGCCGCAGAATTCCTGGTTGACGTAGATGTATGCCATGTCGTCGGCCAGGAAGGCGATGGTGGCATAGTCGGGCTCGGCGTCCAGGACGATGTCTTTTTCAAACCAGGCATTGTAGTAGTTTGGCCCCTCTTCCTTTTGGAACCAGAGCCAGTTCCCGCGCCATTTTCCTTGGGGCTCGAACATGGGAGAATACTCGGTCTGCTCCAGGATGGGGTAGCCATCGGCAATCGCCTCCTGTGTGACTGTGGCAAGAATCAGCGCTTCTGGCGTGGTGAAGGAGATTTCCTTTTCACCAGCGGGCAGGACGACGGTTGATGCGTCTATTTCTTTTAACTTGTGGTCCAGGAAACGCAGAGAAACGCCGGGGCTGGCCTCTTCGCCTTGCCAGCGTAGGGTGCACTTGGCGCGAGGGCGAAGGCACGGAATTTCCGCTGAAGAGCCTGGCTGGAGCTGGCAGGCATCGGGAATGGCGTTGAGGATATTGCTGGCATCTATCATCTTCAGACCAATGGCGGCGTCGGCAGGTCCCTGCCAGGCCAATTCCCAGTTGATAAGTGTGCCTTCCCAGGCGATATCGTTGGGAGGCATCACCACGAATGTTCGATAGACGCCGTCGGGAATGACGGAGAAGGTCGTGCAGGAAAAGTGAGTTTTAATGCCGTTTTTGAGTAGATTTCCTGCAAAACGGAAATAGCCTGGCTTGTCGCTTTTGACGGTGAACTCGAATTGGCGAATGCGGGAGGCGTCCCAGTTTTGTTCCATCTGGTAGAAGCCGCTCTGGTTGTAGTGGAGCGAACGGACTTCCAGAGCATCGGGGGCTGGGATGATGTCTTTGGTGCCAAAGATGTTTGCGCTAGACATCAAAGCGGTTCCTTCAAGACGATAGCCGTCAGCAAGACGTTTTTGCACATCGTCGGGAAGGGCGGCCAGCAAGGTGAGGGTGGCGACAAGAAAACAAAGGCAGATGTGGCGAAGTTTCATGGGAAGTCAATGTTGCATGGAAAAGAGAATTTTCATTAATCTATCCGTTCTTGGGATTTTTTAGAGAGGATGGAGGGAGTTTTTTTGTAAGAAATGTCAACTTCCCTTGAAAATTCATGGGAATATGTATGACTTTCATTACGTGGACGTTAAATATTCTTTTCGTGAGGTATATTAGGAGCGCGGACCGAACGAAACGAACACGAACGACATTGCAAGATTTGAAAACGGAGACGAAAATGCCGATTAGAAAAAAGGACAAAGCCACGAAGATTTTCATGTCTCGGAAAGATATCTTTGCGGACGCGGTTAACTTCCGCGTGTTTGGCGGTCGGGAAATTGTCCACCCTGAAGATTTGCAGGAGGTGGATGGCGAGGAGTTGCTTTCCTTGGGACGGGGACGGGATAGGCTCTGGATGGAACGCTATCGGGATGTGTTTAAAAGCGTGGCCATGAGGGATGGAAGCGGCATGAAATATCTGCTGGTCGGGGTGGAAAATCAGGCTAGGATAGACTTGAGCATGCCAGCACGATGCCTGGTGTATGACGCAATGCGAATCGCGCGAAACATCCATCAATTGGCGATGGCGCATGAAAAGACAAAGAGCAAGAAGGTTGACGAAAAGCCGGTTACCAGACTGGATTTTCTTTCTGGGTTGTCGGTAGAGGATAGACTTACGCCGGTGATTACGTTGGTGATCTATTGGGGAAGCGACAGATGGACGGGGCCACGCTCCCTTCATGAAATGATAGATTTCCCGAATGACATCGTCCGGCAGATGTGCACGAATTGCAAATTGAATCTGATTGAGCCAGCTGCAATGTCCGCAGAGGAATTTGGAAGGCTTCGCAGCGATCTGAAACAGGTGTTACATTATGTCCAGGTGCAAGATGATGCGGAGGCGCTGACTGAACTTTTGCAATATGATAAAGGGTTTTCCTCATTGAGCGATGATGCCTATCGGGTAATCAACGAGGTCACTGGGTTGGATTTTGAATTAGTGTCAGGAGAGGAGGTTCATAACATGTGCAAGGGAATTGACACCATCAAACAACGAGCATTTGATGCCGGTGAACAAAAAGGACGTGAGGAAGGACGTGAGGAAGGATGGCAGAAAGCCATAGCTCATGTCGTGGCAGCGTTAAAGGAGCAGAAGCAGAGCGCGGAGCAGATCTGCCAAGTTCTTGTCAAAGCCTTTTCTCTCTCCGAAGCAGAAGCTGCGGAATACGCGAAATCAATAGAGGTCCTTGGTTGAAAGCTAGTGTGTCATAAATGTACAAGTTCCTGCCAATCCTTGTTGGGCTGATTCTCTGCCTTGGTCTGGGAAATGCCGTCGCGGATGAATTAGAAGAGTTGCGGTTGCAATTGATGGAGGCGAAGGAGCTGGTTGCCCAGATGAGGATGGAGGCTGCCCAGGCGGAAAGGGAACGAAAGGAAAAGGAACGACAGATTGCAGAGTTGCGGAGTCGTTATGCCTCATTGCTGATGGCAACGGATCAGGCACTGGAAAATTGGTCAAGCATGGAACTCTCTGCTGCGCATTTGGTGCGAAATGCAGAAGGAGAGGAAACTGAGGCAAACAGTGAGGCTGCCCTCATGCTTGAGGTGTTGGGATTGTGTCGACGTCGTCTTTCTGAACTGGCAAATCGAATGACGGTTCATCAGGAGACTCTTCGGGCGATTCTGGAAGCGGCTAATGCTTCAGAGGTGAGTCGCAGGCAGGCAGAACGGAGCTTGGAGAATTTGTCGACGGCATTGGAGGAATGTCTTGTGCCGATGGATCTGGCTTCTGCGGATGGTTCGACTGTTGTGACGGGGAGCTGTGCGATTTTGCGGTTGGATGCCGCAGCGCAGCTGGTGATTCTTGACCAGGGGACCCTTCAAGGAATTCGCGTGAATCAAGAACTGACTTTGCAACAGGAGGAGGTGATTCTCGCTCGCTTGAAAGTGGTTGTCGCGCGGCCGTTTCATGCCGCAGCCGTTGTTGTAGAAGGCGATTTCCAGAAACTGGGCATTGGAGCATTGTTGCATCGGGAATAGATGCTGGTGGCAGGGGAGGGAAGTTTACTTTTTTACTTATTTTACTTGTAAACTTGAAAAGGCGTGGCATGGTACGATTGTGCCAGGGACGCCGGAATGGTTTTGGTGGGTGTGTGATCATCTGCCTTCTACGATTCGTATATATACCTTAAATAGTACATACCAGACATACCATGAGAAAAATCTTTGCTTCGTTGTTCTTGTTGAGTGCAGTCTTCTTTGCTGAAGAAATTTGGGAAGGGAATTTTGAGCATGATGCAGTGGGGACGCTGCCTGGGAATTGGTCTTGGCAGAATGACGGCGTTGCTTCCGTGGAGGAGATTTCCCCGGATGGCTTTGACAACGCCCATGCGATTTTTCTGCAAGGCGGAAAATCTGCTTCGAATCTTGTCTGGACGGGGGAAGCCATTGCAGTGTCTGGGGGTGATGTATTAGTCATGGAGACGACTTTTCAGGGGGAAAAGGGGAATGCCGCCCGGCTTGGCTTTGTGGGACATTCTGGCGATGGCGTGAAGTGCGCGCAGGAAATCAAGGAGATTGCCGTGACGGAAGATGGCTGGGATACGCGTCAGGTTTCCTTCATCGTTGCAGATGGTGTGTCTTCAGTATCCCCTTGCTTTTCCGTAAAGGCTGGGCAGGAGATGGAGTATGCCTATCTTCGGGTGACACGCGTGGATGACAGCCAGGCCTTCCTCTATTCACCGGTAAAGGCGGTGGAGGCCTTCCGGAAGGCTTGTGACGGAGAGAATCTGGCGCGTGGCATTCCCGTGAGCTTCAATCCCAAACCGAATTATGCCCTGACGGTGAAGGGTGGCTCGGACGATACGGATTTGACGGACGGTGTCTTTGCAAAGACGCAACAGATTTGGTTTGAGAAGGAGGCCGTAGGGTTTGAACGTGCGGTCAATGGCGTCTCCATGATGATTGACCTTGGCGAGGTGAAGCCGGTTCGCAAGGCGGTGATTCGTCTGCAGGGAGGAATCATTGACAAGTATACGATTGCTTTTCCAGATGTCCTGGAGGTCTGGGCGAGCAAGGACGGCCGAAATTTCTATCGTGGACAGTCGCTGCAGAAGGTCCGTAGCACCGAACTGGAGCTCTGCGACTGGCGGAGCATCTACTATCTGCCGGAAAGCACGACAGGAAAACAGCGCATTTCCTATATGTATCCTTTTGAATTGTCCGTCAACGCCGATGCACGGTATATCGTCTTGCGTTCTCCCGTGGACCAGTTCCGGAATATGTTCAGCGATGAATTGGCAGTCATTGCGGCGACGGAAGAGGAGCAACTGGAGGTCGCTTACGATGAAATCTATCACTCCACTCCGGTGTTGCTAATCCACGACAGTCTAGTGTTCAAGCCCAAGATGCCGACCTTCTACCTGGCCGAAGGACTCTTCCTGCCCAATTATCTGGTCATGGACAATCAGCTTGCAGAAACGCCGAAAGATTTTTCCTACGCCATCGAGTTGCCGGCAGGCGTGGAGTTCCGTTCAACCAAGGCCTGGCCTTCGGATATGCGGAATTTGGAGTCGGTGACAACGGAGGCGGGGAGGACTTCCTGGAAGTTTACGCCCAAACAATATGATTTCAAGAAGTTCTCCGAATTGATGCTTTATGGGCTTGGACCATTTTATTTTTCTGTCTCTGATGCGTCCGCTATTCCTCTTGACCAGCGTTTTGCCGTATTTGTCTCTTATGTCAATGGCGAGGTAGGTACACGAGTGCAAGTGCCCTTGGAATTCCTGAAGATTCCGGAAGTGACCCCGCGCTGGCAGAAAGTTGACACCTCGCTTTGGTTGGAAAATCGTTACAAGGATGCCCCGGAATGCAACGAGACGGAACTTCATGTCGGTCTTTCAACGGCAATGTATTTTGTTGAAAACGTGGAAGGCGCTTGCGAAATTCTGCCGCAGGTGCAGGAGGCGAAGGCTGCCGGTCGCCGCATTCGCCTGGAATTGGAACCTACTCGCTGGCTGCGGATGCTGAATGGCGGCAAAAATGAATCGCGTTGCATTGGATGCACTCGCTCCACTTGCCTGGCTTATCGGGGCAAGGAGTTCCAGGAGAGTGTTCAAAGGGTGAAAGAAATTGTCGCCATCCTGCCCTGCGAGGCCATCACCTTTGACGTCGAGGATTGGGAACCGAACCAGATGAACGATACCATGGACAAGTGCACACGATGCCTGGCGGAGAAGGAAAAACGTGGCTATGCGACCTGGATTGAGTATTTTGACAAGATGCAGGCGGAGATGATGGCGGAATACACGAAGGCCGTCCGTGAAGGCGCGGCATCCGCCGGACGCGTCTGCCCCCGTATTGGATACTATGCGGTTTCGCCCATCATGGCTTACGCCTGCCGCGAAGGGGCAGTGCCCTTCCTTGGGTACAGTGGACTCTATCCCGCAAATTGCGATGAGATCCAGAACTCTTTCTATGGACGAGGGACGAGAGAATGCCACGACCAGATGCGGGAGGTCTATCGCGCCATTGGAAAAACCTCGGTGCTCCAGCCGTGGAGAAGCGGTGGCACGGGATCCTATTATGGAGTGCCGTACTATCGCCTGACAGAACAGCATATTGTCGAGACCCTGATGAATGGCGCTGGCGGAATTCAGTTCTTCTGCAGTCTGAGTTTTGAATCGCCACTTGACTTTTTCTATATGGCACGGGCGTTCGCCATGCTTTCGCCATACGAGGATATCCTCTGGATGGGGGCATTGGATGAAAATGTGGTCGGAGACAATGGAAAAATGATCTATACCGCACGGCGTCTCGACAAGAAAATGCTCTTTCTGGCCGGAAATTACGGAAACAGGAACCAGGAAAAAACGTCATTGACATTACCCGGAGCGAGCAAGGCGACGATCCTTTCGGCAACGGGAAGCGTGATATGCCAGAAGGGAAAAATTCTACTGGAGGTCGCCCCCGATGATTTTGTGCTTTGTCTCCTGGAGATGGAGTAAACAAGATCAGCCTGAAGGAATTGCCAATTGCGACTTGCTGTCAAAAAGACGGAAAATCGTCCTGAATTGCCGAAAAAAAGACGATTTGAGGTGGAAAAAAGCTGGGAATAGACTATATTAAACAGATTTACATCTCCAATCGAGACAGGGAAGAATCCGGGTCGCTCCCGAAATTCTTTCGATGAATCGTGCCGAATCCCGTCTGGGCAGGGTGTCTTGCCGCAGACGGACAGGTTGTCTCAGTGGCGTATTTTTCGCTATACTAGATGACATGGCAACGAATGCGCTGGAAAAGCTGACAAGCATGGCCCAGGGCATCAAGAAGATTTTTGTTTTTTCTTTCGTCCCCCAAACAAGAAACCCTAAACACAGGAAACATGGAAAAAATCGCCATTTCCAAGTATGTGCGGATCTCTCCGTTCAAGGCGCGCCAGGTTACGCGCTTGATTCAGGGGAAGCCCGCCATTGCGGCGTTGAATACCGTGGCTCTGATTCCGCGTAAGGCTGCAAGACTCGTTGAGGCTACGCTGAAATCTGCCGTGGCCAACGCGGAGAATGCCGAGCAGGGCGCGGTTAGCCGCACTCAGCTCATCGTCAAGGAAGCCACCATCGGCGAAGGCCCGACCATGCGCCGCTTCTGGCCCCGCAGCCGTGGCTCCGCTAGCCATATCCGCAAGCGCACCAGCCATATCCGCATTGTTGTTTCGGATCAGGCATAATCAGGAGGAATCACTGTGGGTCAAAAAGTTAATCCGATTGGCTTCCGCCTGCCCCTCCGCAAGGACTGGAAATCTCGCTGGTTCGCGCGTAGCAAGGAAAAGGCTGACAGCATCAACAAGTCCTTTGGCGAACTCCTTCAGGAGGATCTGCGCATCCGCGAAAAGCTGGATGTCCTGCTGAAGAACGCCAGCGTCTCCCGCGTGCTCATTGAACGCTTCGGACGTCGTATCCGCCTGACGATCTTCACCGCTCGTCCCGGCATCATCATTACCGGCCACTTTGACGACAAGGCCGACCGCAACAACCGCAAGGCTCCTGCCGCCGAGGCTGATGCCAAGGCAGAGAAGCGCGGCGCTGGCCTGGACAAGATCAAGGAAGAACTGAAGAACATCGCCAAGGACGAAGAAATTCTCGTCGATGTCAAGGAAATCCGCACTCCTGAAGTGGATGCGACCCTGGTCGCACAGTCCATCGCTCAGCAGCTGGAGCGCCGCGTGGCTTTCCGCCGCGCTATGAAGCGTGCCATCCAGACCGCCATGGAGCGTGGTGCCGAAGGTATCCGTATCCGTATCAGCGGTCGTCTGGGCGGTGCGGAACTTTCCCGCGTCGAACAGTACAAGGAAGGCAAGGTGCCCCTGCACACCCTTTCCGCCAATATCGACTACGGCTTCGTGGAAGCTCATACCCTGGCCGGTCTGATTGGAATCAAAGTTTGGATCTGCAAACCCGAAAACTGGGAGGAAATCAACAATGCCATTAATGCCAAAACGCGCAGAGCACCGAAAGGTGCAACGCGGAACGCGCGCGGGCCTCGCAACGCGCAATAACAAGCTGGACTTCGGTGACTTTGGCCTCCAGGTTCTGGAACGCGCCTGGCTCACTGGTGCTCAGATCGAAGCCGCCCGTGTCGCCGCCACCCGTCGGATGGAGCGTAAGGGGCAGATCTGGCTGCGTGTCTTCCCGGACAAACCCGTTTCCAAGAAACCTCTGGAAACCCGTATGGGTAAGGGAAAGGGCGCTCCCGAGTTCTGGGTCGCGGTCATTCGTCCGGGCAACATGGTCATCGAGATCTCTGGTTGCTCCGAGAACGTCGCCAAGGAAGCCCTCGCGCTGGCCGCCAGCAAACTGCCGGTCCGTTGCCGCTTCCTCACCCGTTACGTCGCCGAATAGTCACGGATGCTGGCTGAATGAGCCAGCTCTTTTCAGCCAGCACAACAAGGAATTTCAACAAAGATGAAAGCATCCGAAATCCGCCAGAAGACCGACGACGAGATTCTGCAGCTGCTTAACGACAACCGTCGCGAAATCTTCCAGCTCCGTCTGAAGTATCAGACCAGCGAGCTGAAGGACACCGCCCGGATCGGCAAGCTCCGCAAGGACATCGCCCGTCTGGAAACCGAGAAGACCGCACGTGCGGCCAAGGCATAACCACCACAGGGGAAACCAAGATGTCAGAAGATACTCAGAAGAATGAGGCCCCCGCCCAGGTGGAGGCCCGTGAAAATCACCGCAAGGTGCGTGTCGGCACCGTCGTCAGCGACAAGCAGGACAAGACCCGCGTTGTCAATGTCGCCCGTAGCGCCGCAGATCCCCTTTACAAGAAGGTGATCAAGCACACCACCAAGTGCTACGTTCACGACGAGAAGAACGAGTCCAAGGTTGGCGACGTGGTCAAAATCATGGAGACCCGTCCCCTTTCCAAGATGAAGCGCTGGCGCCTGGTCGAAATCCAGAAGCACTCCGCTGCCGACTAAACTTCAGCCCTAGGAGAGAACCACAATGATTCAAATGCAGACCACACTCGAGGTGGCTGACAACACCGGCGCCAAGGAAATCATGGCGATCCGGTGCCTCGGGCAGGGAAAGGAGTACGCCGAAATCGGCGATATCATCCGTGCCAGCGTCAAGGAGGCCCAGCCCCGCGGCGTCGTCAAGAAAGGCGATGTCGTGCGTGCTGTCGTTGTCCGCACCGCAAAGAACATCCGTCGCCCCGACGGCAGCTGCCTCCGTTTCGACCGTGACGCCGCTGTCATCATCGACGATGCCAACAACCCCCGCGGAACCCGTATCTTTGGTGCGGTTGCCCGCGAACTGCGAGACAAGAACTTCACGAAGATCATCTCGCTTGCTCCGGAGGTGCTCTAATGTCCAAAGCCAACATCAAGAAGAACGACATCGTCGTTGCGATTTCCGGCGCCGACAAGGGCAAGAGCGGAAAAGTCCTGCGGGTTGACCGCAAGGCCGGCCGGGTTTACGTGGAAGGCCTGAACATCCAGAAGAAGACCATCCGCCGCAGCCAGGACAAGCCCCAGGGCGGCATCATCGACGTGGAAGGCCCCATCCACATTTCCAATGTGATGGGCAAGGAGCGCTACGACGCTCGTCCGCAGGCTGCCAAGAAGGCGTAAGCGCAGGGAGGACACCAATGATTACGAACTCGCTTTACAAGCACTACCAGGAAGTGGTGATCCCCCAGCTCAAGGCGAATCACAGCTATACGAATCCCATGCAGATTCCGAAGCTGGTGAAGATCGTCCTGAACAGCGGCGTCTCCCCCGACAAGGATCGTGAGACCCTGAACGAGGTTGTTGACACCCTGAGCAAGATCACTGGCCAGAAGGCCATCATCACCAAGACCACCAAGAACATCTCGCAGTTCAAGCTGCGTGCCGGAATGAATGTGGGCGCCTCTGTCACCCTCCGCCGCGAGAACATGTACAACTTCCTTTACCGGTTGGTGAACATCGTTCTGCCCCGCGTCCGCGACTTCCGCGGCATTCCGTCCAAGTCCTTTGATGGCGCCGGCAACTACACCTTCGGTCTCGCGGACCAGTCCGTCTTCACCGAGGTCGACATGGACAAGGCGAAGCACACGGTGGGTATGAACATCACCGTTGTCACCACTGCCAAGACCGACGACGAGGCGAGAGACCTGCTCGCGCTCATGGGCATGCCGTTCGCCAAGAACTAGGAGGATACAGCTGTGGCAAAGAAAAGTCTGATCGTCAAGTCCCAACGGACCCCGAAGTTCAGCAGCCGGGCCTACACCCGCTGCGAGCGCTGCGGCCGTGTCCGTGCTGTCTATCGTAAATTCCACCTGTGCCGCATCTGCCTGCGTGAACTTGCCAGCAATGGCATGATCCCCGGCGTGACCAAGGCAAGCTGGTAACCACAAGGGAGGCATACAACCATGAGCATGAGCGATCCAATTGCTGATATGCTGACTCGGGTGCGCAACGCCTCGAATGCCAAGCTGGCCACGGTTTCCATGCCCTCCAGCAAGATCAAAGCCGCTTTGGCCGAGACCTTGAAGGAGACTGGATTCATTGACAGCTACGAGGTGCAGGACCTGGGCAACAACAAGAAAGCCCTGAACATCACCCTGAAGTACAAGGGCAAGAACTCCACGCCTGTCATCGAGGGCATCCGGCGCATCAGCCGCCCCTCCTGCCGGGTCTATGTCAACAGCTCCGAGATCCCCCGCGTTCTCGGCGGCCTCGGCGTGGCCATCCTGACCACTTCCCAGGGCCTGGTTACCGATCGTACCGCGCGCAAGCGCAACATCGGTGGCGAGCTGCTCTGCTATGTCTGGTAGCGCAAAAACGGAGGAATAGCAGAAATGTCTAGAATGGGTAACAAGCCGATCGCACTGGATCCGAAGGTGAAGGTGGAGATCAAGGACGGCATGGCTACCGTCACGGGTCCGAAGGGCACCCTGAAGCAGGCTCTTCCCGGCGATGTCCTCGTGGAGATCTCCGAAGATGGCAAGCTCCTTCACGTGAAGCGTGAGAGCGATGCCCGCCAGACCAAGATGAACCATGGCCTGGTCCGCAGCCTGCTGAACAACATGGTGACTGGCGTCACCACCGGCTTCACCATTGAGCTGGAGCTGGTTGGCGTCGGCTACCGCGCCGCCGTGAAGGGCCAGGAACTGACCCTGAACCTGGGTTACAGCAACCCCCGCATCTACAATGCTCCCGAGAGCGTGAAGGTCACCTGCAAGGATCAGACCCACATTGTTCTCGAGTCCATTGACAAGCAGGCGGTTGGCCAGGCTGCCGCGTCCATCCGCAGCAACCGCGTGCCCGATGCCT
This sequence comes from Lentisphaeria bacterium, assembly GCA_024405215.1. Lineage (GTDB taxonomy): Bacteria > Verrucomicrobiota > Lentisphaeria > Oligosphaerales > Oligosphaeraceae > UBA1724. The sequence goes on from JAKSPB010000031.1 coordinate 22,992, forward strand.
ATCATGGCAAGGGCGTTCGCTACGCCGGCGAGCAGCTCTCCCTCAAGGAGGGCAAGAAGGTGTAGTAGTCCCGGGCGGATTCGACCGCGCGGCGTGAAAGCGCCGCCAGGTCTTCCGCCCTTTGGTAAAGCACGCTGCGAACCAAATCCCTGGTTCGTGGCGGTCGCCGTACAAAGCCGGCGACAAGTGATGAGAGGACAAGAGAGAAATGAGCAAATTGAGCAAGAAGGAACAGCGGATTCGCCGTCATCGCCACATCCGCAACAAGGTCGCAGGCACTGCGGCCCAGCCTCGTCTGTGCGTCTGCCGGACAGGCGCCCACATTTATACCCAGGTCATCGACGACGAGGCCGGCATCACTTTGGCTGCCGCTTCCACTGTCGAGAAGGATTTCCGGGCCCAGAAGCTTTCGGCGAATGTCAAGAGCGCCGAAGTCATCGGGCAGGCGATTGCCGAGCGTGCTCTGGCGAAGGACATCAAGAAGGTGGTCTTCGACCGCGGTGGCTTCCCCTACCATGGCTGCGTCAAGGCTTTGGCCGACGCCGCCCGCAAGGCCGGTCTTGAGTTCTAGTAACAACCGTCACACAGGGAGACAACATCCGTGGCAAACGAAATTGAAGAAAATGTGACCGTGGCGGAGACTGCCGAGGCCAATGCTCCGGCCGCTTCCCGCAAGAGCGAGGGTCGTCCTCAGCGTCGTGGCGGCGAACGTCGCAATGAGCGTCGTGAGCGTGAAGTCGAGCAGGACGAATTCGAGGAGCGCACCATTGTGGTGACCCGTTCCACCAAGGTCGTCAAAGGCGGCAAGAACTTCTCCTTCGGCGCGCTGATCGTGGTCGGCGACAAGAAGGGGCGTGTCGGCATGGGCTTTGGCAAGGCCAACGAGCTTACCGACGCCATCCGCAAAGGTGGCGAGCAGGCCCGCCGTCATCTGATGACGGTTCCCACCAACGGCAGCACCATCACCCACATGGTCGAAGCCCGCTTCTGCGCGGCGAAAGTCCTGTTGAAGCCCGCAAGCCAGGGTACCGGTGTGATCGCAGGCGGTGGCATGCGTGCCGTTCTCGAACTGGCCGGCATCCAGGATGTCCTGGCGAAGTCCCTTGGCAGCAACAACCAGGCCAACGTGGTGAAAGCTACGTTCGAGGCTCTGCAGATGCTCCGCACCAAGGCCGAGATGATTGAGAAGCGCGACATCCAGGCGCTCTAAGGAGGAAATTCCATGAAGCTTCACGAACTGAAGAATACCTTCAACCGCCAGGCTCGCAAGCGCGTTGGTCGTGGTGACGGTTCCGGCAACGGCCGTACCGCCGGTCGTGGTGACAAGGGTGCAGGTGCCCGTGCCGGCGCCAAGCGTCGTCCGTTTTTCGAAGGTGGTCAGATTCCTCTGATCCGCCGTCTGCCCAAGCGTGGTTTCAACAACGCCAACCACATCCTCTTCGAGGTTGTGAACCTGGACATCCTGGGGAAGAACTGGGAGGCTGGGGCGGAAAGCAACCGTTCCACCATGGGGGAAAAGGGCCTGCTCGGCAAGGAGCCCCTTCCCCTGAAGGTTCTGTCCATGGGTGAACTGACCAAGGCTTTCAAGGTCACCGCTGACAAGTTCAGCGCCCAGGCCAAGGCCAAGATCGAGGCCGCCGGTGGTTCCGTGGAACAGCTGATGCCTACCCTTGAGGAGAAGAAGGCTGCGAAGCACGCTGCCCACATCGCCGCTCTGCACAAAAAGGCCGCCTTGGCTGCCAAGGCTGACAAGTAGTCAGTCTGTTTTCAAGTAGGGGCGTTCGGCCAGCCGTTTGGCGTTGCGAAGCAGGTCTTCGCGGCGCTGGCAGCCGGTCGCCCCGTTGTGTTATCTCTGACTTTCACAAAAAGGGACTGATATGCTTTCCGCCTATCTGAACTGCTTTAAGATTCCGGAATTGAAGAAGCGTCTCCTCTTCACCTTTGCGATGATCGCGCTGGTGGAATTGACGGGTGCGATTCCCTGCCCGGGAATTGATCCTGCGCGTCTGAAGGAGCTCTTCGGCGCCCTGAACAACGATGCCGGCACTTCCGGCATGATGGGGACTTTGGCGCTCTTCAGCGGTGGTGCCATGGAGAAATTCGCCATTGGTGCGCTGGGCATCATGCCCTATATCTCCGCGTCTATTATTCTACAGCTGATGACTCCAGTCATTCCCGCCTTGAACAAGATGGTCCGGGAAGGCGAGAGTGGAATGCAGCAATACAATTTCATCATGCGCGTCCTTACTGTGGCGGTTGCCATTGTCCAGGGCATCATGTTCTCTGCGGCGATGATGAATCCCGGTCGTCTGGGGTTGGGCGATGGTTCTGTCGTCATGAATCCGGGCATTGGGTTCATGGTCGAGACCATCATCATTCTGACCGGTGGTTCCATGTTTATCACTTGGCTGGGTGAAATGATCACCGAACGCGGCGTCGGCAATGGCGCCTCCCTGATCATTACGGTCAACATCATTGCGCGTATCCCCAGTGCTCTGGCCAGCCTTTACCAGATGGTTTTCGTCGGCAGTGCCACGGGTGAGAGCCAGCTGACCATCGTCCATCTGCTGATTCTCGTTGTTTTGTTCGTCGCCGTGACGGTTGGCGCCATCATGCTGACCGAGGGCATGAGGAAGATCCCTGTCCGTTATGCGCAGCAGCGTTCTGTCGGCGGTTTCGGTCGTTCCGCAGGTGTTCAGACCACCTATCTTCCTCTGCGTGTCAACTACGCCAACGTCATGCCCATCATCTTTGCCGGCGCCATCCTTGGCTTCATTGACATGGTGCTCCGTTATCTGCCTGCCAAGCCCTTCGTCCAATGGCTGGCGATTCACCTGCAGTATGGCTCTTTCGGCTATCTTCTGATCTATGCGGCGCTTCTCATGGTCTTCGCCTTCTTCTGGGTTGCCAACCAGTTCAATCCCATTCAGATCGCGGATGATTTCCAGAAGAACAACGGCTACATCCCCGGCATTCGTCCCGGCAAGGCCACCAGTGACTTCCTGGATCACGCCATGACCCGCATTACCCTGGGCGGTGCCATCGGTCTGCTTGTTCTGGCTCTGCTGCCCATGGTTCTGGCGAACTCCTTCCTGAAGATTCCGCACAGCATCGCCTCCTTCTTTGGCGGCACCAGCCTGCTGATCATCGTCGGTGTCATGCTGGATACCATGCGGCAGATTCAGACCTACCTGATTAGCCGCAACTACGATGGTTTCCTCTCCAAGGGAATCCTCCGGAACGGTCGCAGATACTAATCTGATAGTTTCTTCTGCCTGAGCCCCGGGGGAAATTCTTTCCGCCGGGGCTTTTTTCATTCCTTCTCATATTTAGGGTATTGCCATGTCTCAAGATCTCAACAATGAAATCGCGACGAGAATTCGTGAATTGCGGCAACTGCAAGAACTGACCACCGCCCAAGTGGCCGAAAAACTGGGAGTCGAGGAATCCGTCTATGTCAAGATGGAAAGCGGTTCCGAGGATCTTTCCGTTAGTTGTTTGAATGAGATTTCGCAGATTTTGGAGGTTGAGCTTTCCCTGTTGCTGACCGGCAGGGAATCTCGGATGAGTTCCTTTGCGGTGACGCGTGCCGGAAAAGGAGTCCGTGTCAATCGTCGCAAGCAATATCAATACGATGAACTTGTTCCTAATTTCAAAGGAAAGTTTATTGAGCCACTGCTGGTGACTTGTCCTAGCAAGGGCGAGGATGCCTCCGTTGCGCTGAACTCCCATCCGGGACAGGAAATGGACTATGTCCTTGAGGGCGTTTTGAAGGTCGTTGTCTGCGGGAATGAAATTATCTTGAATCCCGGCGACACCATCTATTATGATTCCAACAACCCCCATGGCATGGCTGCCGTCGGCGACAAGCCTGCGAAATTCATCGCCATTATCATGCGGACCGGCCTTTCTTTGGGAAATGGCGCATTTTGACAGCGCGTCCCCTGGAATCAAGTGAAAGAGGAATTCTCTTTGTCTTTGAAAATTTTAGTAATCTTTAGCAAATATGTCCCTTCTTTCTCATTTTGTCAATCGCGAGGAATTCAGTTCCTACCAGGACTTCTTCCAGAATTTCAAGTTGATTGTTCCTGAGCATTTCAACTTCGCCTACGACGTGGTGGATCGTTATGCGGAGGAAGAGCCCGACCGTGTCGCGCTGGTCTGGTGCAATGACCATGACGAAGAACTGGTCATTACCTTCAAGGAGATGGCGAAAATGGCCAACCGTCTGGCGAATCTCATGGTGAAGGAAGGCATTGGCAAAGGCGATTATGTCATGCTGGTGATGAAGGGCCGCTACGAGTTCTGGCCGGCCATGATCGCCTGTCACAAGATTGGTGCCATTGCCATTCCTGCGACTCACATGCTCAAGCAGCATGATTTGGTCTATCGCATTGAGAAGTCCCAGATGAAGGGCATCCTTGCTGTGGAGTCCGCCAGCCTTCTGGATGAGATTGACGCAGCTCAGGCGGCCACTGGCGATACTTTGAAGGTCAAGATCTGCATTTCCGGTCCTCGTGACGGCTGGCTCGACTATCGGAGCGAAGTGGAAAAGTGCTCCGACGAGTGGGTCGCTCCTCCGCGCGAGGAGCGCAATGCCTCCGGCGATCCCATGTTGGTTTACTTTACCAGCGGCACCAGCGGAATGCCCAAGATGGTCAGTCATGCGTATGACATGGCGCTGGGATACATTCTTGTTGCCAAATACTGGCAGTGTGTCGAGGATGGCGGATTGCATTACACGGCGGCGGATACGGGATGGGCGAAATGCATCTGGGGAAAGCTCTATGGACAGTGGATTGCGGGCACTCGCATCTTCGTCTATGACTACGACAAGTTCGATGCGGAAAAGATGCTGGAGAAGCTGGTCAGCCACAAGGTGACTACCTTCTGCGCTCCTCCTACCGTCTATCGTTTCTTGATCCGCCAGGATTTGAGTCGTTTTGACCTTTCCGGCATCCGTTATGCGGCTACTGCAGGCGAGCCGTTGAATCCCGAGGTCTACTACCAGTTCTTTCACAAGACGGGCTTGCGCATCCGCGAAGGATTCGGACAGACCGAGACCATCGCCATTGCCGCCAACTGGCCGTGGGACGAGCCGGAGCCCGGTTCCATCGGACGTCCCAGGCCAGGCATGGATCTGGAGCGCATTGGTTCGGATACCCAGCCTGCTGAATCGGGTGAGGAAGGCGAGATGTGCCTTCACACTGGCGATGCGCGTCTCGTTGGTCTGTTCATGGGCTACCATAACGCCGAGGAGCAAACCGCTTCACGCTGGCATGACGGCTACTACCATGCCGGTGACATGGCTTGGAAGGACGAGGATGGCTATCTGTGGTTCGTGGGGCGTGCAGACGACGTGATCAAGACTTCCGGCTATCGTGTCGGTCCCTTTGAGGTGGAGAGCGCGGTGATGGAGCATCCTTCTGTTCTGGAATGCGCCATCACGGGCGTGCCGGATCCCACTCGTGGCCAGGTCGTGAAGGCCACCATTGTTCTGAACAAGGGCTACGAGCCTTCGGAAGAACTGATGAAGGAGATCCAGGAGTTCGTGAAGCACAATACTGCGCCCTACAAGTATCCGCGCGTCATCGAGTTCGTGGATTCTCTTCCCAAGACGGTTTCCGGGAAGATCCGCCGCCAGGAAATCCGTGAACAGCAGCAGAAGCTCTGGGCTGATGCCGCTGCGCAGGAAGCGGCTTTCCAGGCTTCCCAGAAGAAAAACTAGCTGTGGACATAGGGCTGTTGCAAAACCGCAATGTTCTGCAATAGTCCATTTCCTGTTTTCTCCAGGACGAAAATAAAGATGGCATAACAAGCAAAATAGCAAACCAGGCAAAAGCTTTCGGCGACAATCGTCAAAGGCGATTTCTGCGTGTTTTGCTGTGTTTTGGTTGTGTTGCTGTCTCCGCACGCGGCTTCATAAGGGAAGATTGAATCCGGAAATGCGAACAAGGGTTGGTGCCACCTGAAGTCAAGGTTTTGCAACAGCCCTTTTTTTATATCAATACGGCACATGGACGAACTTCTGAACATATCCAACTTGACGGTGGAATTTGATTCCGATGAAGGAGTTGTCCATGCCGTGAACGACGTCTCCTTCTCCGTGAATGCCGGCGAAGCCGTCGGATTGGTGGGGGAATCCGGCTGTGGCAAGTCCGTGACCTCCATGTCCATTCCCCGGCTGGTGCCGTCGCCTCCGGGACGTACGGTCGGCGGGAGCATCCGCTTTCGCGGTAGGGAACTGGTTGGGCTGGCGCCTGCTGAGTTGCGGAAAATCCGCGGCGCGGAAATCGGCGTGGTCTTCCAGGAGCCTATGACGGCGTTGTCGCCTCTGCATCGGATTGACGATCAAATGGCGGAGACCATCCGCTTGCATCGTCGTATGGGAAAGGCGGAGGAACAGTCGCTGATTCTTTCCTGGCTGAAACGCGTGGGAATTGCGGATCCCCTGCGCTGTCTGAAAGCCTATCCCTTTGAGCTTTCCGGTGGAATGCGCCAGCGTGTGATGATCGCCATGGCCATGTTGCTGGAGCCCCGGCTGGTCATTGCCGATGAACCAACCACGGCACTGGATGTGACCATTCAGGCCCAGGTGCTGGATCTGTTGCACGAAGTGACGGCCGATAATGCGAATCAACGCGCATTATTGTTGATTACCCACGATCTCGGCGTCATCTGGGAGATGTGCACGCGCGTCATCGTCATGTACGGTTCCCGTATCATGGAAGAAGCGCCGGTCAAGGAGCTCTTCGACCATCCTGTTCATCCCTATACATGCGGGCTTCTGGAATCCAGTCCCAGTTTGCAGGACGATCCTCTGCACCTGAAGAGCATTCCTGGCAGCGTGCCAAGCCTGCTGCATCCGCTGTCAGGCTGCCCCTTTGCGCCGCGTTGCCCGAAGGCTACGGCAAAGTGCCATGAGACGCTCCCCCTCCGGAAGAATATTGCTCCGGGACATTCCGTGGCGTGCTGGATGGCATAAGGCGATGACACCGAACAAACATGTGGGCGGCTTGTTCTGAAAGCACGAATAGGTCCAACACGATTGCTCTGGACGTAGTCAGTTTGCATCGTTAAAAAGACACAAAAACACTGCTGTCCCGTTGAAAAATCAAACAAGATACATCAAGTCAAAAAAACATATTAAATTCAATAAATTGAGCACAATAATTTAAAATTGAATTTGCATTCAAGAAGCTCCAAGACACGCAATCGTAAAGTTAAGAAAAAATCAATAAAAAACAATTGAAAAAAGAATAAAACTATTATTTTAGGATCAAAAATGATTCTAAAAACAGATTTTATGTTTTTACCACGTTAGTCTCCTCGATTGTTTTATTCTAAAATTGGAAAATCAATTGTTTTAGATTGATATGAAGCGGATAACTTCATGGAAACATAATGCTTCATGTTCTATGCTTATATTCCAGGCTTCAGGCTATGCGGGAGACATTCCCGCTGGTGCTGGAACTCCCGGAAGGAAATGAGCAGACTTTTGGAAGAAAGGCGAACCATCGGCTCACCAGTTTCCATTTTGCCGTCTGTGATGGATGACGGCGGCGGCGAGGCAGGCGCCCCCCAGCAGAGCCAGGAGAAGTTGCCACCTGTGAAACTGCAGGCCACGTCTCTTGAAACTCCTCTGCCTGGCGGCATCCTTCTCCTGGCTTACCCGGTCCCGGAACTCCATGGCGTTCGCCACCCGTCCGCTGATTTTCGACGGCGTGTCAAAGAGGCCCGGATGCTCCTCCCAGACTGGATGGAAATCCGCCTCGCCCAGGCTGACGGCGGAGAGAACCTGCCCCTGCGCATTGTACTTCCGAAGGGAGAGAAGCACTCCCGTCTCGTTGTCAAGCAGATACTCCCGCGTGAAGGGGTGTCGCCGCCGCTGCTCCGCGTCGCCTGCCGCGCTGAAGCCCGTGAAAGCGGAGACGGGCGGCCCGTCCTCCGTTCCCGCGTCGTCGGGGATCCGCATGGTGATTTTTCGGCACGGGCGTTCCTTCCAGGTCGTCTTGCGGCCGGAATATTCCGCACGGGAGAATTCCTCGCGGCACGGACGGTTCAGAAGGCTCTCCAGCCAAAAGAGCCGCAGGAAATCACCGCCCTGCCAGGCCGTCCCCGTGGAGGCGTCGATGGCATACTGTCCGTCGCGGTTGGACAGGAAGGAGAAATGCAGGTGTTGTGCGCCATAAAAATCCACCCGGAGCAGTACCGTGCCGTCTTTCTCAACCTTCCGGTGGTAGACCACCTTGGCGATGTCCTTCTCCTCGCGAAGGCGCGGCTGCTCGATCTCCGCCACATAGCTGGCCGTGCGGCTTGTCTCATACGCCTCCTCGAGCACGGCCCGGAGATTTTCCGCCGCCGACAGGTACAGCAACGGCAGAAAAAGAAAAAACACTGCGCGATGTAGTATCGTCATTTTTCACCCTCCATGGCATTATGCGCCGTCAGCTTCGCCATCCACGTGTCACCGTGGATCAGCGGATGGTCGTCACGCTGGTTCCAGGAGACCGTCGGCAGGTCGAAGACCTCCGTGTCGCAGACCACGCGGAAGCGCAGCAGAAGACTGCCAGGCGATTCGGGATCGTCCTGCTTCCAGAGAAGCGCCACGGCCACCTTCCGTTCGTCGCACTCCACGCCGGTGTACCGCATGCCGCGATTTCCCCCGCAGACGGGAAGTTTCTCCAGGTTCCAATAGTGCGCTCCCTCCGCACCAGCCGTCTGCTCGCCCGTCCCCAGGAACAGAACCGCCACGGAAGGACCGTCCTCATGCGCCTCTGCGGATGCGATGTCCGACGACTGCGAACACCCAGAAAGGAACAACGCGAGAAGGAGGAAAGGGAAAATCGTCATGGAAACAATTTTTTGCATTGGCTCAGGGAGCATGAGAAAATTTGCGGAAATTCCGGGCAAACGTGAAATTCAAGGCACGAGTTTTGCAGAGATTTCGCCATTGTCGTCAAGCGTGAAAACCATCCGCCGCCGCATCCATATTAGAGGATATGTTTTATGCTTAAATTTTTTTTCAGGATATCAAGTTTTTCTGGCTTTGACCATTGTCCATGCAAATCTTGAAAAGTCACAAAATCTCGATAATCAAAGTTAATTTTGTATTTTTGACGAATAGAATCAAAATCCTTATGATATTCTATATCCCCAGTTTTTACATCAAGAACAAAGTAAAGGGTAACTGCTTCTTGTGTAACACAATCTCCGACAATGTACGGATACTCCCCCCACAAAGAAATGTTATAGGGTCCTATAATCTTTTTATTTCTTAATATTAGCGTGCTACTACTGTTTTTCCCCCCATGATATTGCCATTTTACATCCCCCAAAACAATTGACTCCTGAAAAAAAGAGCATCCGACTAAAATAGCGAGAAAAACAACACAAAGAATGTTTTTTTTCATTTAATTACTCCTTTCACTACTGTCCGGTTAAAAATTCAAAATTTACGAACACTGTTTTTTGATGAACATTTTACTGGGTAACTTCCCTTGGGAAACAAGACATTTCTTTTCTCATGATGCGAAATCATTTTCAAACCGTCGCGATTTGTTTCTTGATGTTAACTGCTTGGTTTTCTTTTTTGTTACGACATTCAATTCGTTGACTTAACCGGGCACTAGTGTACTCCTTTAAATTACTCCAATTTGATCGAACCATAGCCATTATGAGTTACGTTATTCCAGGTGTGACTGTACCCATAAGCATTTCCAAGCTCAATTCCAACATCCAAAGGATCCATAAAAATATCACTATAATACACTGTCATATTCGCAGACCACGAATATCCTTTATATAGAACATCTTCTATAGTATACTCATCCCAAGAATATGAAATACTGCTCCATGTGGATACCGTTCCGCCCCCCATCGAAAAACAAATACTCCCAAAAGCGTAGCTTCTGGATGTGTTATATGCAGTTGAACTGCTTCCTGAGGAAAATGAAGTATTTTTAACATTGTTTTTAACCAAATCATCAATTTGTGTTTTTACTTTGTTGATAATATCGTGCGTCCCAGTAATAACATTCCAAACATCATTCGTGAGGCCCATATCATCAGTATCTAACCAATCGGCACCACTTAATCGATAATAATACGCTACAAACTCTGTATTGCCCCATTTACCACCTTTGGCGTCAAATCCATCAGTAACCTGATTGTTTCCATACGCCAGGTTGTTCCAGCCGTCGGGGTAGCCCATGGGGTCTGCGGTGAGCCACTTGCCGTTGTCGGGGCGGTAGTTGCGGAAGAGGAAGGTGTAGCCGAGGGCATTGTCCACCTTGGGCTTGCCGGTGAAGAAGACGCCGTCGGAAGCACCGTCGCCGAAGGCGGTAAGGGAAGACGCCTCGTATCCGCGGTCATTGAGCGTCCCCTGGGAGGTGCCCAGGATGTCGTTGAAGAAGAACCTGTCGTCGGAGGCGAGAATTGGGCTTCCGCCGTTGGGATGGGGCTCGTTCAGATAGTCCACGCCATCCCGGCGTATCAGCGCCAGCCCGTCCCAGAGGAACTCGGAGACCGCGCCGTCCGCGGCCGTGGCGGAGGCAAGCTGTCCGTCCAGACCGTAGGAATGGACGCTTTTCATCATGGCGACGCTACCTCCTTGAAAATTAAGCAATTCCATACGACGGAAATGATATGCGAGAATACTCTTCCAGTATAACGCCTCTTTCATAAAAGTCAAACATTTTTTTAGGCGGAAAATGTCTCTTATTTTTGCAGAAACATTTGAATCAGGCATGACGGGACGGACATTCACTACGGCCCTTCGCATGGGAGGGAAGCTTCCCATAACTAAACCTATGCGCTTCCTCTTCCCCAGCCGTCTGCTCGCCCGCCCCCAGGAACAGCACCGCCACGGAAGGAGCGCCGTCATGCGCATTCGCAGATGCGCCACCCAATGACCGCGAACAGCCCGAAAGGAGCAATGTGAAAAGCTGGAAAGGGAAAACCGTCATGGAAACAGTTTTTTGCATTGGCATTTATGGCACTATTTTTCAGAAAAATTTAGCAGGGGTTCATAACTTGTATGGTTTTGCCTCTCGGAATATAAGCCATGTTTCAAAAAAGCATTGAATGATATTAATTTAAACTCTTTTTCTTTTATAAAAAGAATATCACCATTGCAAAGCAAAATATGTCTATACCCCGGATGTATGGAATCATCGCAAAAAAGAACAATAGAATCACTAAAATCAAAATCTGGATTCATAAAAAACAAACAATCATCAAAGTTTTTTGGGGGCGTTATCTGATAAAATTTCTTTACATTTTTTATTCTATGTTCTAACTCATTTATTAAATCTCCTTCTTTTAATCCACTTTCTTTTATTTCCAAATAAATATCTCGTATCAACTTAAAATTAAGCCCACAGTTTGCGCGATTTTTCTTTATGTTTGCTTCATTGATTACACTAAAGACAAAATGCTCTAGTAATAAGATAATCATTATCAATAAAAATAAACTTAAAGTTTTCTTTATCATTTTTAACTACTCCACGAACTCAAAGAATGAATAACCATACTTAAAATTAACAAATGGGGTCGCATACATCTGCGCAGTGTCATAAATTACATTATTAGGAATAATATCACGGGAAAGATATCCTCCAACTGCATTTATGCCATCTGCAATTACTTGAGAACAATTATTGCCAAGAGAAGAATACCCATTACTAATGCTTCTTTTTGTCGTATCAAAAGCGATAAGTGTATCTTCATCGGTTGTTTCATACGTTAAGGCACTTGTCCTGAATTTTTCATCTTCTGGTCTATCATTTTGCAGGCGATTATATGCTTCATTTACTGACGAAAATTGCATTCCTTCTCCAGCCGCATCAGTATACCCCCCGAAATCTATGATTCGTACATTGCCATTCCCAAGATCATAAATCGCTGCTGCATGTCCAAATATACCAACAGCAGCAGGTGCAACAAAATAGTATATTGTCAACCCTTGAATGTCAATAGAATTTACTATAAAATTGTTACAATACGCCAGATTGTTCCACCCATCTGGGTATCCCATGGGGTCGGCGGTGAGCCACTTGCCGTGGTCGGGGCGGTAGTTTCGGAATAGGAAGGTGTAGCCGAGGGCATTGTCCACCTTCGGCTTGCCGGTGAAGAAGACGCCGTCGGAAGCACCGTCGCCGAAGGCGGTGAAGGAAGACGCACGATATTCTCCTCCATCAAGCGTCCCTTGGGAGGTTCCCAGGATGTCGTTGAAGAAGGCCCTGCCGTCGGAGGCGAGGATGGGGCTTCCGCCGTTGGGATGCGGCTCGTTCAGATAGTCCACGCCGTCCCGGCGTATCAGCGCCAGCCCGTCCCAGAGGAACTCGGAGACCGCGCCGTCCGCGTCCGTGGCGGAGGCAAGCTGCCCGTCCAGACCGTAGGAATAGGTGCGGACGCCGTCGCCGTCAGTGACTGAGAGGACCTTGTCCATCCAGCCGTAGGAAAAGCTTCTGTCTCCTTCCTTTACCAGGCGCCCCGCCGCGTCGTAGGCGCAGTCCACCGTGAAGCCATTACCCGACGTGCGGGAGAGCAGCTGGTTCGCGCCGTCGTAGCGGAAGGTTGTCGTGATTCCGCCCGCGGTCTTCTCCAGCAGGTTTCCGGCGGGGTCGTAGGCGTAGCGCTCCAGGATGTTCCCTTCGGCGTCCCGCACCTCCGTCAGCTGCCCGCGCAGGTCGTAGGAGTAGCGCTGAAGCCTGCCGTTGGCCAGACGCGATTCGATGCGGCCGTTTCTGTCGTAGAAGTAGCGAAGCGCGGAGACAACCGCACCGTCGTCGCACAGGGTCTTGCCCGCCAGACGTCCGA
>JAKSPB010000032.1 GCA_024405215.1 Lentisphaeria bacterium
GTTCTCGCCGATGCCGCCGGTGAAGAGGATGGCGTCAACTCCGCCCAGCAGCAGGAAGTATCCGCCGATGTAGTGGATGAGGCGATGCAGGAACATCTCGTATGCGGTGGCGGCATCCTTGTCGCCATTGGCGCGCAGTTCGCGGATGTCACGCATGTCGCTGGACTTGCCGGAGACGCCGAGGAATCCGGACTTCTTGTTGAGCATGTTGTCCACGTCGGCGGGGCTCATGCCTTCCTGCTGCTGCAGGAACGTGACGACGGCTGCATCCACATCGCCGGAGCGGGTGCCCATGACCAGGCCGGCCAGGGGAGTCAGGCCCATGGTGGTGTCGACGACCTTTCCGCCCTTGACGGCGCAGAGGCTGGAACCGTTGCCCAGATGGCAGGAGATGATGCGTGCCTTGGCGGGATCCAGTTTCAGGTAGTCGCAGACTGCGCCATAGACATACTTGTGGCTGGTGCCGTGGAAACCGTATTTGCGCACGCCGTACTTCTGATAGTACTTCTGGGGGATGGCGTAGAGATAGGCGGCGGGCTCCATGGTCATGTGGAACGCGGTGTCAAAGACGGCCACGTTGGGAATGCCGGGGAAGAATGCCTCGCAGGCCTCGATGCCGCCAAGGTTGGCAGGATTGTGCAGGGGGCCCAGGGGGAAGCACTTGCGGATGCCGGCCTTGACCTTCTCGTCCACCAGGGTGGGCTGGGTGAACTCCATTCCGCCGTGCAGGACGCGGTGGCCGATGGCCTTGATTTCGCTCAGGTCTTTGATGACGCCGATTTCGGGATCGGTCATCTTGGCGCAGATGGGGGAGAGGGCTTCGCTGTGCTGAGAAATGGTCAGGGGTTCCTCGAACTTCTGGCCTTTGGCCTGGTAGGTCAGCTTGGTGCCTTCCATGCCAATGCGCTCGACAAGGCCCTTGCACAGGACGGACTTGTCGGCCATGTCGAAAAGAGTGAACTTCAGGGAAGAACTTCCGGAATTGATGACCAGGACTTTCAAGGGATTACCCTCCAAAAACTGAAAAAAACGAGAAAACAATCGTAACGGAAAAGAAAAACGGCGTACTATACCACCTCGCACGGGGTTTTCCCACCAGGCGAGGAGAAAGTCAAGAAGTTTGGTTTCGCGAAATTACGGATATTTAAAATCAGGATTTCAGCCATTCGTCAATAAGATCGGAATAGAACTGATCGAAGTGCTTTTTGACGACAAAGCGATGCGGTCCGTCGGGATCTTGCCGGAAGTGGTTTTTGCCGGAAGTCGGGTCGGTGGATGCCTGGCCGCGGATCTCGAAGAATCCTGCTTTTTCCGGAGAACCCAGTCCTGCCATGACGATGGTCAGGGGATCCCACGAGTGGTGGCTGTGTTGTTCCGGACTGGCCAGCTGATATCCCTGGGTGTTATAGTCATCCATCGCCTGCCAGAGGATATCGTCCTTGGACAGTTTCCCGCCGGAAAGGAGCATATAGCCGATTTCAAAGCCCAGGAAGGTGACTGGCGTCGGCCATAGGGAAAGCACCTTCGAGCTGCTCTGGGTGATGAGGGGATTGGTGCCGCCGGCTCCAGCCAGATTGTATTCCTGCCCGCCGTCTTTAGTCCATGTTCCGGCCATCATCCAAAATTCTTCCACCTTTTGGGCAACCAGTTCGCGACCGGACAGCGGCGAGATTTCATCGGGTGCGCTGTCCAGCAGCGCTGCGTAGTTTTCCGTGAAGCCTATGGAAATCAGCGTCACTTTTTCCGGCGAGGAGGCCAGCAGGCGCCGATAAAGTCTGGCGGGAATCTCCGCCGCGCGGTTGTCGGCATATTTTGATTTCATCGCCGCCAGGCGTTTCTGGTAGGAGGGGCCGTTTGGCGCCGAATCGTCATGCCATTCCTGGACGATGCCGAGGGGGACGTCCACGCCATGCGCCAGAAGGAAAGCGTCCAGGGAACGGACGCTTTCCTCGAATCTGGCGTTGATGCAGAGCCCAAGGATGCGAAAAACGCCCTGTTTCTGGAAGTTGATCAGGGCGCGGACGGCCATGGCGTCATCCACGTCGGTGTACCAGTCGGTGTCCAGAATGACAGGGCGCGCGTGCATGGTTTCTTCTATGCGTTGGCTTCGAATTTGATGCGGGGGAAGAGTGAGCCGGGGACGGGCGTGACGACGGCGCCGTCCTGCAACAGGTTCCACTCTCCCAGATTTGCCATGGAAGGAACAAGCTGGTCATCGGCGATGCCGATGGACTTGCGCATTTCTTCCATCTTGGTCGGCATGACGGGGTAGAGCAGGCCGCTGATGACGCGGAGAGCCTCGGCCGTGCTGCGGAGCACCCTCGCCAGACCTGCTGTGTCGCCGGCCTTGGCCATGGACCATGGCTTCATGGCGTCGAAGTAGCGGTTCGTGGCCGCGCAGGCAGCCATGATGTCGGCGATGCCGCGGTCAAGTTGCATGTTCTTGATGGCGTTCTCCCAGCTTTCGGCCGCCTTCTTGCAAGCGTCGGCCAGTTCCGCTTCGGCGGGAGTGCTTTCGCCCATGGCGGGGAGCTTGCCGTCGAAGTTCTTGACGACCATGGTGGTCATGCGGGAGAGCAGATTGCCCAGGTTGTTGGCCAGGTCGGCGTTATACTTGACGACGAAGGACTCTTCGGAGAAGTTGGCGTCCTGCCCCAGGGACATGGCCGCCATGAGGAAGTAGCGCAGGGAATCAACGCCATACTTGTCTGCCATGTCCATGGGATTGACCACGTTTCCGGTGCTTTTGCTCATCTTGTCCCCGGAGACGAGCCACCATCCATGCGCGAAGATGGTCTGGGGAAGAGGCAGGTCCATGGCCATCAGCATGGTGGACCAGTAGACGGCGTGCGTGGTCAGGATGTCCTTTCCGATGAGGTGGAAGTTCGCTGGCCACCACTTGGAGAAGGATGCGTCGTCCGCGAGATAGCCCACTGCGGAGATGTAGTTGACCAACGCGTCGAACCAGACGTAAGTCACGTAGTCCTTGTCGAAAGGCAGCTCGATTCCCCAGCTCAGGCGGGCCTTTGAACGGGAGATGCACAAATCGTCCAGCGGCTGCTTCAGGAAACCAAGAGTCTCCTGGCGGCGGTTCACAGGGCGGATGAAATCGGGGTGGGCATTGATATGGTCAATGAGCTGTTGCTGGAAGGCGCTCATCTTGAAGAAGTAGTTCTTTTCCACCAGGGTGTCCACCTTTCGTCCGCAATCGGGGCAGCACCCGTCCTTCAGGTCCTTGTCCGTGAAGTATCTCTCGCAGGCGACGCAGTAGTTTCCTTCGTAGTTGGACTGGTAGATGAGCTTGCGGTCCCACAGGTCCTGCAGGATCTTCTGGACGACGGTGACGTGGCGCCCCTGGGTGGTGCGGATGAAATCGTCGTTGCTGATGTTCAGTCGCTGCCACAGTTCCTGAAAGCGCTTGACATAGGTGTCGCAGTGTGTCAGGGGGTCGGTGTTGTTCTTCTGTGCCGCGCGCTCCACCTTCTGGCCATGTTCGTCAGTGCCGGTGAGAAAATGGACGGGGTCGCCAAGGAGGCGGTGGCAGCGGGAGAGCACATCGCCCAAAATTGTGGTATAGGCATGGCCGATATGGGGTTTGTCATTGACATAATAGATTGGTGTGGTCAGATAGAAGTTCTTTTCGGACATTGTCGTTTCTTCCTATGGGTGGAAAGATATTCACAGTGAACCCGCGCTACAAAGAAAATGTGGCGCGGGTGCGGGGAGTGTTTCTTGAAAAGACGTGGGCGGTCTAGGCGATTTGCGTGCCGGCCTCGCGGTTCCAGAAGAGCAGGATGCCCAGAAGCGTCAGGAGGACGTTCATGGCGATCACGTAAAGGATGCTGTAGCCCATATAGACAGGGGGCAGCGATGCCTCCCGGTTATGGACGGATGTGTCGAAGTCGGAGCTGGAGAGCGCGTCTGCCATCCAGAAGAGCTGCCAATTGGGAACAGCCGCGTAGATGGCGTTTGCGATCCAATTTCCGTTGACGGGCACGGGACGCTCGTAGGTGCCGCCCGTGGGCACGCGGGGGGGATTCACGGAGCGACGGAAGATATACGCCTCGAAATCCTTGTCGGCTTCCTTCTTGGAATCCGCGAAGTCGCCCAGGTTATGGATGATCCACGAGCCGGTCTTGACGCTGTAGACGCCCATAAGCTGCGCACGGGAAGAAAGATCCTCCACGTTCTTCTTCCAGCCGTTGCCGTCCTTCCAGGCGCCTTCGGGGTCATTGCCCAGGCCGGGGAGGGAAGGGCTGGAGACGTTGTCGGACCAGACCATGAAGTCCGCATAGTCCTCCACGCGCATGGGGGCGTTCCAATTCTCGATATTGGCCAGTTCCTTGGGGCTGAAGGTATATTCGCAGATCCAGAGCTGTTCCTTGCCCGGAGGAGGCGTGCGCTGCCATGGTTCCTTCGCGTTGCGTCCGATGAGGTAGTCGCTCATCAGGCCCAGCAGGAAGATGGCGCCGCAGAGAAGGAGATTGGGGACCAGGCGGAAACGGGTGGAGAGCGCGGTGGCCAGAGTTCCCATGGACCAGCTGGAGAAGACCACTAGGATCAGGGCGGGGATGACGCGGAAGGCCAGTCCGACGTGGCGTCCCTGCGCGGGCTTGAACTGTCCGATCAGGGCGAAGATGATCATGGCGACCATCAGCGCGAAGACAGCGGCGCTGCAGAAGGAGGAGCGGGTCACATAGTTGTACGCGCCGGCTACGGCCAGGGCCAGGATGACGGTCACGAAGAATCCGTAGAACATGAAGTTGTCGATCCAGAACTGGTCGGTGGCGACACGGAGCGCGATAAGGGTGGCGGTGCCCGTGATGATGCAGAAGACGGTCAAGGCCGCCAAGATGCCCAGGATTTTCGCGATGATGAAGACGGGGCGCTGGACTGGCTTGGAGAGCAGCAGCAGAGCCATGCCGTTGTCGATTTCCCGGCTGATGGCATAGCTGGAGATCATGATGGCCAGGCCCCATCCGAAGACCATCATGGTGGCGATGGAGCTGTCCACCACCAGCTTTTCCTGGGCGAAGAAGACGAAGATGGTGAAGATTGGGTAGAGTCCGATCAGCACCAAGGCGGAAAGCAGAATCAGCAGGAAGATGGGTTCCCGCAAGGATTCGCGGAACGTGTTCTTTGCGATCTGATAGAGCGAGGTGAACATGGTAGGAGGGGGGCTCGAAAAAGAGGGAAGGGGCCTGCGGCGGAAGAAGAATCCTTCCGGCGCAGGCGGCACCGAAGAAGAAAAGGCGTGGACTACTGGGCCGGAGTGGCGGGGACGGCCTTCTCCTCGTAGCGCTGCAGGTATTCCAGATAGAGGCGGTTCAGCTTGGGCTGCTTGAGGATTTCGCCCAGCATCTGGGCGTTGCGGTCCCAGTCGGTGCTGTTCAGGTGCATGACGCGGAAATCGTCCTGGACCTGGTTCACGAATTCGGCAGGCACGCAGGATTCGTCACCCAGGAAAATGACGGTCTTGGGATTGAGGTACTTGACGAAGCCGGCGAATTTTGCGGCGGAGATTTCCTCGCTCTTGTTGCTGGCGGAGAGATAGAAGAGGCGCGGTGCGTCGCTTTCCTCGTCCTGCTCGAAAAGGATGATGGGCTGCTTGGAACGGTATTGGGCCAGTTCGCAGAGCAGGCGGGGCTTCAGGTAGTTTCCGGTGACCAGAAGAGTGTTGACACGGGCGCGGGAGCCTTTCTTGAAGAGGGAGCAGGAGGAACCGGCGACCAAAAGGGTGCAGAGAGCGGCGACAACGGCCAGGCGAGTGAAAAGCTTGTTCATTTGAATGTGTGACTTTTTGTTGTATGTGAGAGTTAAGAATGACTGCCAAATGCTATACTATGACAGCAAACGAAAAAGTTGCCCGCCTTGGCGGGAAAATTTTAGTGAAAATTGATGAAAAATTTAGGAGAGATGCGTGTGGAAACGAATGTTGGCTCTAGGGAACTGAAGTCGTTGCTGCCTTCGGGAAAGCCTGATGAGCAGGCCAGGACGGCGATTTTCCTGTCGGGAAGCGGCAGCAATGCGGAAGAGATTCTTCGTCGATGGACGGAGGACAATGCTGCGGGACGGAGGACGACCTTCACCGTGGCTTGCCGGGTGCCGGATGCGCCGGAGACCAGCCGGGCACGGGAACTTGGAAAGATTTTCCATCTTCCGGTAGTGGAAGAGGATATCCGGAAGTTCTATCATGATCGCGGAGAGACGCGCGTATCCATCGCCACCCCCCGGGGGCAGCAGATCCGCGAGGAGTGGACAGAGGCCCTGCGGCAGAAGCTGGCGCCATACGCGGTGTCCTTCGGCATTTTCGCCGGATTCGTGCCGCTGACCAATCTGACGGCGGATCTTCCCTGCCTGAACGTCCATCCCGGCGATCTGACCTATCGTAAGAATGGTCTCCGCCATCTGGTGGGGCTGCACGAAATCCCCGTGGAACGCGCCATTCTGGACGGTCTGGACTACCTGCGTTCAAGCGTCATTCTCGCCACGCCGGTTTCGGGGAAGGGGGATGACATGGATGGCGGACCGCTGCTGGGAATCTCCCCGCCCATGCCGATGGAGGTTACGGAAACGCAGCTGGAGGAGTTCCGCGCCCTGGCCGCCGCCCGTCCGGAGCGTCGTCCCGTCGGCGGCTTCCGCGATGCCCTGGAGACGTTTGCCTGCGCCCGCCAGAATGACCTGAAGAAGGCGGGAGACTGGGTGGTTTTCTATCCAGTCATCCGGGATTTCGCGGCGGACCGCTTCTATGTGGACCAGGCCGGACAGCTCTATTTCCGCCAGGGAGCGTGCAAGTTCCTGCCCGTCCAGACCGTCCAATACGCCGAGGACGGCTCGCGCGAATTGCTTCTGGGAGGAGAATAGTCATGCGAAGACCGATTGGCTGGCTGGACCGGGAGGGTCCCAATGGCAAACGGCAGGTCCAGGTGGAGTTCTTCGCCGACACCCTGCGCTGGCGCTTCCGCGAACCACAGGACGAAAAGTGGGGGGACGGTGTTCCCTCCGAGGCGAACTGGGAGGTCCTGGAAGAGAATCTCAAGCAGCTTATCCAGCGCGGGCATCTCTTTACCAAGGAACTGGCGCTGGTGCAGAAACTGCATGCTAATTGTAAAAGGTAGTTGCAAAAGTCGCTTTGACTACTTTTCGCTCTTCCGGGGCAGTTTGCTTCAAGTGCTCCGCGTCGTAGTGAACTACGTCTTTGCGCACTTGAAGCAAACTGCCTCCTGAATCCCTGAAAAGAGCCTTCAAATGGACTTTTGCAATTCCCTCTGATTTCCCGATATGTCTGATTTGTTTGAATTCTATGTGACAGCCGCTCCCGGAACGGAAACCGTGTTGCGGGACGAACTGTGCGACCTTGGCTTCCGTTCCGCCCGTTTGAACTCCGGTGGAATCCCCTTCCAGGGGCGAGAAGAGGACGGCTGGAAGGCCTGCCTGCACAGCCGCGTAGGACAGCGCGTCATGCTGGTGCTGGGGCGTTTCCGCGCAGATTCCCTCGATGATGTCTATGACGGTGCCTGCGGGCTGCCATGGGAGCAGTTCCTGACTCCCGCCCAGACGATTTCCTGCGGTGCATACGCGCATCCTTCCTGCGGAGAGAATCCGGATTTCGTCGCCGTGCGCCTGAAGGACGCCATTGTGGATCGCCAACGTCATCTTTTCCATGGCGAGCGCTCCGATGTCTCCCGGACCGATCCGGACCTGCGGGCCTTTGTTTACTGGGGCCGCGGCCGCGCCACGATCTATCTGGATCTCTCCGGCGAACCGCTTTTCAAGCGCGGATACCGTGTCTCCGGCGGCGAGGCGCCTTTGAAAGAGACGCTGGCGGCCGCCATCCTCCGCCTGACGGACTGGGATGGCCAGGCGCCGCTGATGGATCCCATGTGCGGTTCTGGGACACTGTTGATCGAGGGCGCCATGTGGGCGGCGAACATCGCTCCGGGAATTTTCAGGCAGCGTTTCGGTTTTGAACGATGGGCCAATTTCGGCGCACGGCAGGCCTCTTTGCTGAAGGAGATGCGTGGCGAAGCGCGACGCAACGCCGCTGGACAGCTTCCGAAGATCATCGGTTGCGACCTGGATCCCCGGGCGCTGGAGCTGGCTGCCGAGAATGCCCGCAGTGCAGGGCTGGCGGGAAAAATCTCCTTCCGCCCCATCCGTCTGCGGGAACTGAGCTTTGACGGCCAGCGCCGGCTGGTGGTCACCAATCCGCCTTACGGCGTGCGGCTGGACGCGGAGAACCGCCTCTTCCAGGAGTTCGGAAACGCAGTCGCCCGCATGAAGAACTGCCGGGTGGCGGTGCTGGCCGGCTCTCCTCGGTGCCTGAGCTGCATTCCGCTTCGTCCCGTGGAGCGTTTTCCGCTGAAGAACGGCAATCTGGATTGCCAGCTGACAATCTACGAGGTATAGCCAATGGCAGATCCGGAATCCAATCCCGTGGTGCTTTCCGCCACGGACCTGAGCGCGAATATCGGCGATCGCATTCTGCTGGACCACCAGGAGTTCCTTCTGCGGGAAGGCGAACGCGTGGGGCTGGTCGGAAGAAACGGCGCGGGAAAGTCCTCCCTGCTGCGTATCCTTTCCGGACGGGATCATTTCTACTCCGGCGAAATCGCCCAGAAGCGGACATTGCGCGCGGTCTATCTTCCCCCGGCCGGGGAGCTGGACGCGGAAGAGCGCGTCCGGGAGCGTATCCTGGCCGGGGCGGCCCGGACCCTGGAGCGCACCCGCCACGACGAAGGCCATGACGCCAGGCGCCGCCCGTCCGAAGTGGAGGCGCTGGAACGGGAGATTGCCGCCCGGGATGGCTGGAACCTGGAGGTCCGCCTACAGGAATTGGCCACGTCCCTCTCCGTGCCGGAACTGGACCGCCTTGCCGGCGAGCTCTCCGGCGGCGAAAAACGACGCGTCGCCTTGTGCAAGACGCTCATTGACCGTCCGGAACTGCTGTTGCTGGACGAGCCGACGAACCATCTGGACACCGAGACCATCGAGTGGCTGGAAGACTACTTGAACCGTCAGCGCGGGACCTGCCTTTTCGTCACCCATGACCGTTATTTCCTGGATCGCGTCTGTACGCGGATTCTGGAATTACAGAACGGCGTCCTTTACAGCTATCCAGGGAACTATACGGAATTCCTGCGCCAGAAGGCAATCCGCGAAGAAGTCGCCCAGCAGAACGAGGAGAAGCGCCTGGCCTTCATCCGCAGGGAAATCGACTGGATCCGCCGGGGCCCCCAGGCCCGCGGCACGAAGTCCTGGAGCCGCATCCAACGTTTCAATGACGCCGTGAATGCCGCGCCGCCTCCCGTGGAACGGGATGTGGAATTGCTGATGCCGGAACCCGCCAAATTCGGCGATATCATCGCCCGTCTGACCAATGTCAGCCTGGAACGGGGAGGGCGGAGGCTCTTTGAAAATGTCTCCATGAATTTCACCAGCGGAATGCGTCTGGGAATCCTGGGCAGGAACGGCTTGGGCAAGACCAGCATGTTGAAGTTGCTGCTGGGAGAACTCCAGCCCACGAATGGCGAAGTGCGCATCGGCGAAAGAGTCGAGATGAACTACATCGACCAGCACCGGACTTCCCTGGATGATTCCAAAACAGTGGTGGAGGACATTGGCGAGGGAAATGACTTCGTCATGTTCGGAAACCGCAAGGTGTCGGTCTGGACTTACCTGCGGAGATTCCTTTTCCAGGACGAGGAGATCACCACGAAAGTCGGAGAGCTCTCCGGTGGAGAACGGAACCGGCTGCTGCTGGCGAAGGTTCTCAAGAAAGGCGGGAACTTTCTGCTACTGGACGAACCGACCAACGACCTGGATCTCTCGACGCTTCGAATCCTGGAGGAATCCCTCATGAATTTCACGGGATGCGTGGCGGTGGTCTCTCATGACCGGTATTTCCTCAATCGCGTCTGCACCGACATTTTGGCCTTTGAAGGCGAGAACAAGGTGGTCTTCCAGCATGGCGATTACCAATACTATCTGGAAAAACGGGAACAGCGGCGCCAGGCGGCCCTTGCTACGGAAGCTGCCAAGGCAAAGGCAATTCAGCAGAAGACGACTGCACCTGCGCCGAAGCCCCAGAAGGTCCGTCTGACTTGGAAGGAACAACGGGAATTGGAAGGCATGGAGGAGGCCATCCTGGAAGCGGAAACCAAGGTCTCAGATTTGGAAGCCATCTTTGCCGATCCTAATTTCCATGTAAAATACGGAACCCGCACGGCGGAACTTACCGCGCAACTGGATTCAGCCAAGGCCGAGGTGGAGGCAAAATACGCCCGCTGGGAGGAGCTTTCCGCCAAGGCAGCACAGGCCCAGCAGGAGAAATAGGGATAGGATAGTTTTTGTATCGTGGCAATAGTTTTTGTATCGTGAATAGAAGGGAATAGGTGTTCAATTTCCGGGGTGCCCCTGCGCCCCGGGATTCATTCTTGCGCGGGTTGCGCCTTTTCCCCGGTCGGATTGCCTGGTCCCCTTATGGCGAAAAAAAATTTTTGATTTACATTAAAAACAAAGTCTGCGCTGCCAACAGCTCAGTATTTTCCCTCTCAATAACATCTCAAGGAAAAACATCATGAAAAAATTCCTTTGTTTTGCATTTTGCCTCCTGGCAGCCGCTGCTTTCAGCGCGGAACTGTATGTTTCCCAGTCCACAGGAAAGAAGAAGGGACCTGGTACCAAAGAAGCGCCTTTCAAGGCGATTCTTGACGCCATGAAGAATGCCCAGCCCGGCGATACCATTTATATGGCCGAAGGCACTTACACCGGCGCCATGGGAGCCAGCGAAATCATCATTGACAAGCCTGTCACCATCATCGGCGGCTATGCTGCGGATTTTTCTTCCCGTGACGTGGTTGCGCATCCTACGCTGATCCAGCCGAAGAACGAGAAGAACGACACCAAGGGCTTGAGCGTTGTCACGCTGAAGATGCCTGCCGGCGCAGGTCCCGCCATGGTGATTGACGGCATTGTGATCGACCAGGGCTTCATGAACAGCTACCACGATGTGAAGGGCAAGCCCGAAGGCGTCGAGACCGGCATGTGGCTGGAGCCTCCCGCGAAGGGCTCAAAGGACCAGTTCGCTTCCGCAAAGTCCTATTCCATCTACATGGAGACGCAGAATCGCTTTGAAGGCGACGTTGTCATCAAGAACTGCATTTTCGCCAACGGCGGCAACTATGCGGTGAACATTTCCAAGTATTGCGGCTCCGTCAAGATCCTGAACAACATCTTCGTCGCCAACCGCATGGAATCCTGCGAAGTCTCTTGCTCCGCCAATGCGCAGAACAAATCCAACGAACTGCTGGATGTGGAATTCGCCTATAACACCGTTCTTTATACGTGGAGCCGCACGAGTGAAATGACCGACATGGGCTATGGCTTCCGCTGCATGACCATGGTCAAGTCCAATATCCATCACAACATCTTCGGCCTGAATGTGATGGCCGGCATCGGCAATGACAAGGGCGATGCCAAGCAGCCTGGCCTCGACCGTCTGGTGAAGAACATCACCATTGACAACAACCTCTTCTTCCTGAACAAGAACGCCGATGTCACCGTCACCAAGAGCCCAAGCATCCTGAAGCTGATGGTTGACAGCGACGAATTCGAAGACATGTGCGACTATCCCGGCATCGAGGATGTGGACGGCAATGTCTCCCTGGAGGATCCCGCCGTCTTCAAGGGACGTCTCAACACGGCTTATCTGACCGCCTTCCTCAACGCCACCTACTCCGAGAAAACCGACTATGACGAAAACTCCCCCGCGAACCTCTTCCGCGAGGCCCTGGGCATGAACAAAGTCGGCACCATCGAGACCAAGGTCTCCATGTATGGCAACCGCTATCCGCTGGCCGACTGCTACACGCTCTTCGGAGCCTGCGACGGCTATGGCGCGCAGCTGGTGAAGTAAATTCAATTCTACATACGAAAGGAAAGGCAGTCCGGAGGTTCTTCGGGCTGCCTTTGTTGTTTGATGGGGGGGGCATGGCCGTCGTGCACCGCATTGGGGCGAAGGGGGAATGTCAATAGGAGAGTCTTGGGGTGCGTGGCCATCGTGTCCCGGCTGCTTCCCGCGCTTGTCTCGTTGGGAATCGACAAAAGTTTTCTGCGTATAGGCGAGGGGAGTTGTATTTTACGATTATATTCCTGCAAAAGCCATTTTCTCTGAATCTCCAGCCCCCTTTCGCCATGCTTTCTGATCGCTTAAAAGTAGCCATTCCGTTGATTCTTATCGTCTGCCTGGCCTTTTTCCTGCCAGGCGCCTATGGCAAGACCTTCTTTGTCCTCCTGGCGGCTGCCATGCTGGCTGGCGCTGTTCACGAGGGCTGCACCCTGACGGGCCTGAAGCCTTTCGGCGCGCAGGAAATTCTTCTTTTCGGCTTCAGTGCCTGTCTTTTGGCGAACATCTGCTTTTGCCATACGACCAAAGTCGTGGACGACATGTTGATTGTCTCCAACTTCAGTCCCCTGGTGGAAGTGGCGCTATTGCTTTTCTTCCTGCTAGGGGCTTTTGTGACAGTCTTTTCGCGACCCGTTGATCAAAGCTCCCTGCGGACAGTCGCCTGCACCATTCTTGTGGGGGTGCTCGTCTGCTGGCAACTCTCCTATATCGTCCGGCTCTTCTTCACCATGCCGATGCTGGTTGCCTATCTGGTGGCGGTTACCAAAATGGGAGACATCGGGGCATATACGTTTGGCTCCCTTTTCGCAAAAGTGCTTCCTGGCGGCAACCACAAGCTCTCGCGCCATGTCAGTCCCAAGAAGAGCTGGGAAGGGTTGCTTGGCGGCTGTGTCTTCTGCATCATCACCTCTTTGATCTTCCTGCTGTGTGCCAAGTCATTGCAGTTCGGCTGGATCCAGGGAATCCTCTTCGGAGTGGTCGCAGCCGTCTTCGGCTTGCTTGGCGATCTTTCCGAATCTCTGCTGAAACGCGCCGCCGGCGTGAAGGATTCCGGAAAGCTTCCAGGCCTGGGCGGCGTGCTTGACGTATTGGACAGTTTGCTTCCCATGGGGCCCATTCTGTATCTGTGGTGCTTCCTGCCTTTCTTCTAACATTATGCACTTGAAGAACATTGCAATCTACTGCGGGGCGTCGATGCCGCCGTCAAAGGTCTTCCAGGACGCAGCCGTCCAGATGGGCACGCTCATTGGCAAGGCGGGAATCGGCCTGGTCTTTGGCGGCAGCGCCTGCGGGACGATGAAGCTTGTCGCGGGAGCGGCGCTGGCAAATGGCGGACGCGTCACAGGCGTATTTCCCGATGATTTACCCAGGGATTTTCTGATGTCGGGACTGACGTCGGTCATTTTCACGCATACGCTGGCGGAACGGAAGGCGCGGATGATCGCCGAATCCGACGCGCTGATCGCGTTGCCCGGCTCTTACGGGACGTGGGATGAACTCTTTGATGCGTTGGGGCTGAAGAAGCTGCCCGACAGCAAGATGCAACAGCCCATTGCGGTCTTGAACACGGAAGGCTACTACGATCACCTTCTGGCGTTCATCGAACATAGTTTTCAGGTCGGCTTCACAGGTGAAAAACATCGCCGCCTGTTGCTGTCGGCCAATACTCCGGAGGCTCTTCTGGAGAAGATTCTCAATTCATAGTTACGGAAGAATGGCAATGCGTTTCCACGAAGAGATCACCAGTCTGCAGAATCCGAAAGTCAAGCAGGTCGCCCGCTGGCGGGACCGCCCTGATCGCGATGATAGCCAAGTGGTTTTGGCGGAAGGATATCGCGCCTTGGTGCGTGCGTTGGCAGGCGGCTACAAGATCAAGGAGGTCTTTGTCTGCCCGGAGTATTTTCCTGCGGAAAAGCACCATGAAGAGGAGGTTCTGGAGCAGTTGGCCGCCCAGGGTGCCCGACTGATCCGCGTGGCGCCTGCCGCATTTGAGAAAATGTGCTACCGGGATCGTCCGGAAGGCCTTCTTGGCGTCGGGCCACAGCTCCATCGCACCTTGAAGGATCTGAAGATTCCTGCCGATCCCTTCTATCTTGTTGCCGAACAAATCGAAAAGCCTGGCAATCTGGGCACCATGATGCGTTCTTCCGATGCCGTGAAGGTGGACGGACTGATTCTCTGCGATTCCAAGACGGACATCTATAATCCCAACGTGGTGCGTGCCAGCACGGGAAATCTTTTCACGCTGCCCATAGCGGAAGCGACGACCGTCGAGACCATTCCCTGGCTGAAATCCCATGGCGTGAAGATCCTGGCCACTTCTCCCCATGTGGACAAGCTCTACACGCAAGTCGATCTGACCGGCCCTGTGGCCGTGGTCGTCGGCGCCGAACAATATGGCTTGACCAAACCATGGCTCCAGCAGGCGGATATGGTGGTGCGCCTGCCCATGCTTGGCGAGGCGGACTCCCTGAATGTGGCGACCGCCACCGCCATTGTTCTCTACGAAGTTGTGCGTCAGCGCCTGGCTGCCGGAATCATCCAGGATCCGGGACGTGTGCCGGATTCCGCCGACTGCTAGGAGTTGATGCGCAAAGACGCCTTCCAACCGCGCGGTTTCGCCATGGCGTTGCGAATGGCGTATGCGGTGTTGCTCCTAGGGATACTGTTTTCGGTGGCCTGGCTGCAGTTGCGTTCCACCGAGTCTCTGGAACGGAAATCCCTCAAAGAGCAGACGCGGCTAGTCTATGTGCCAGCGTGCCGCGGCACGCTGGCAGCACGGGACGGAACGCCGCTGAACTACAGCCAGCCAAGCTACGCCATTGTGATTCGTCCTGACCTGGTCCGGGATCCCCGGGACCGTCGGGCGGAGACGTTGAACAAGCTGGAGAGCGTGATCTCCTCGTTGGGTGCCGCGCTGGGGCCGGACTTCTACCAATATCGTCCCGATCGCAAGACGGTTTTGCGGCATTTGGAACAGCAGCCGGCCATGCCCTTGACCTTATGGGACGACGTGGACGCGGATACGCGGGCGAAATGGCTTTTGATGCGCAAGGAATATCCGGGGACGGAGCTTCTGCTTTCCTGGAAGCGAATCTATGCCTTTCCCGACGTGTCGCCGCAGCTTCGGGGAATGACGCGCCGGCAAACCCCTCCCCGCAACGCCTTGGAACGCTATTGGAATGCCAATTCTCTGGAACTTTCGGGGATCAGCGGAATGGAGAAAGCCTTGAATTATCTTTTGGAAGGGCAGAGCGGTTCGGAGTTGTTGCAGACGGATGTTCTTTCCTACCGGAACAACATCTTGGAATCCAGGTCGGCCATTCGAGGCGACGACTGCCGCCTGGCATTGGATCTTTCGGCCCAGCGTCTGGCAGAGGAGCATTTCCGCAAGGCCAATCTCTCTGGAGCTGCCGTGGCCTTGGAAATGGAAACCGGGCAGGTGCTTGTCCTGGCGTCCATGCCGGCCACGCCTTTGGGGGAGGAAAACAGGGATGATATATCCGGCGGCATGATGAACCGTGCTTTGGCGGCATACTATCCGCCGGGTTCCGTCATGAAGCCGCTTTTTGCCTTCTATGCCTTGGAGCATGGCATCGCCACGCCGGAAATGGCGGTGGAGTGTCCCGGATATTTTTCACTGACGGAAAAGCTGCGTCTGAATTGCACTCATATCCACGGCAATTTGACGATGTCGGAAGCCATTGCGCAGTCCTGCAATACCTATTTTTGCACCTTGGCGCAGAGTTTTTCCTCGGAACAGCTGGATGACTTTGCAGAATTCTTCGGCTTTGGCCAGAAAACAGGCCAGGAATTGGCTGAACAGGAAATCGCGGGCATTCCCTTTACGCCTGGATGGGTGAAGACGCATCGGGAAAGGGACAAGGTCTGGCATTTAGGGGATACGGCGAACGGCGGAATCGGGCAGGGCGGATGGATTGCCACGCCAATGCAGGTGGCGCTGGCATTGAATTTCGCCTTGACAGGAAGGCTCTTGTCGCCATCCTATTATCTGAACGACGAATTGAAAATCCGGCGGGAAACCACGATTTCCACAGAGACGAAAAAGACCTTGCAGGGGGGGATGCGTGGATGCGTGACGCATGGCACAGGCCAGAGCATGAAAACGGACCGACTGGCGATCCTAGGGAAGACCGGCACGGCGGAAAACGGCAGGAACCAAAGGCCTCATGCCTGGATGGTGGCGGCTGCCCCTGCGGAAGCCCCGAAGTATCTCGTGGTGGTCGTCGTGGAACATGGCGGGGGAGGCGGGCGCGTTGCGGGCCCCATTGCCCGGGAGATCCTGTTGGAACTCTGTGCGAAACAGTGAAGAGAAAGCCTCCGGATTCAAATCCTTCGCCTGCGGCGAGAATGCAAAACGAGCAAACCAGTTCCGCCTGCGGCGAGAGCGCAAAACACGCAAAATAAGCAAAATAAGCAAAAAGTCCTTCAGCGGAAACCGTCGAAGGACCTTGTTTTGCAATTTTGCTTGTTTTGCAATCCGTCTTTCCCTTTTGCCTGTTTTGCAATTTTGCTTATTTTGCAATCCGTCTTTTCCTTTTGCCTGTTTTACTGTTTTGCTCTCCGTCTTTCCAAATGAAAATGACTATGTTTTATCGTCTTATTCCGTGACAATCTTCAGGGTATATTTCACGGGATGGCCGTTGAATGCGACAAATTCCTTCTTGTTGGGCTGCGGTGCGGCAGGAGAGACCAGCCGCCAATGCTTCTGATACAGGCAGTCCGTCAGTTGCTGAACCACGGAATCCGGCGCAACAACCGTCCAGGTGATAATGCCGTTTTCATCCGGCGTGTCGGCGCCTTGGAACGCACAGCCTTCGGGAAGGTCCAGGGCATTCTTGCCAGGCAGAGTGTCCGTCACCCAGATATGTGTGACTTCGTCAGAAATTTTTGACAGACCGTTCTGACGAATCGCCTTCAAAGAACCGCCTTGGGTGGAGACCGTCATGATGTCCTGGGGAAGGCTTTTGCTCATCTTGCCGAGAGCCATATTGTCTTTCCAGGAGAAACCATCGGCAGCGGAAGCAACGGCAGCGGGCAGGGTGGTTGTTTCCGGCAGAGAGAGCGGCTGCTGCTGAACAACCGCCAGAAGCGCTTCTGGGGCCTCCGCCACAGCAGGAGTTTCAATAGAACGCGCTGCCACGGCAAGAGAGCGCGAGGTTTTCTTTTCCATTCGAAGCAACGCAAAGACGCCTAGGAGCAATACAAATAAAGCCGCCACGCGCAAAACACGTTGATAGAGAACCAGCCGAGGAGCCTTGCGGGAGGCAGGCTGGCGCGGCGTCAGGAATTCGTCTTCCAGACGCTGTTCACGGCAGGCAGCCTGGATACGTTCCGAAAAATCCGGTGCAGGCTTGGAATAATCTTCCAGAAGCTGGTTGAGCATCTGGTTTCCTTCTACGAATTTCCGACATTTCTGACAGGATTCCAGATGCCGGGAGACGGCGGGATTGGCCTTTCCTTCGGAAAATTCTAGAAGTTCTTCGGAAGAAGGGCATTGGGGTTCGTTTTCTTTCATGGTCAAATTTTCTAGAGATCAAGGGCCTGGCGTAGAATTTCACGGCCGCGGTTGATTCGTGATTTCACGGTGCCGACAGCACAGTGAAGAATCTCCGCAATCTGGTCGTAGTCCAGCTGCTTCACATTGCGTAGGAGAACCGCCTGTCGGTAACTTTCCGGAAGCGCTTTCATCGCGACATTCAGACGGTCGCGCATTTCGTTGAAGGCGACCTGACGATCCGGAATCATCCGCTCGTCGGAAAGTTCCAGCTTCAAATTGCCTTCATCGGAGGATTCGTGGGTATCCAATGGGGCATCCACGCTGATGCTCTTTCCGGCTCCGCGGATCTTGTTCCAGCGGTACTTGTTGTTGCACAAGTTGATGACAATCCGGTACATCCAGGTGGAGAACTCGGCATCGCCGCGGAAATTCGGCAGATTGCGGTAGATGCGCATGAAGGCGTCCTGGACAACTTCCTCGGCATCCTCCCGGCTAGAGAGGTATCCGAAGGCAATCTGGTAGGCATGTCCTGAATGCCGGCTGATCAGTTCGTCAAATGCGGTCTGGTCCTTCGTCTGTTGGAAACGCTCCACCAATTGTCGGTCTGTCAAAGTTGGTTGTGCTGGCTCTACGACCATGAAATATTCAAAGAGTTCCGGAAATCTAGAAAAAAAAGTTTCAGGAAAACGATGTTTCCCAAGAATGTCGTTTGCCGACGAAGATCTTCATGAGTTGTTCCTGTCCGACAGTCCGTCAGCCGGGCGAAGGAAACCACAAAAAACACAAAAGGCTTATTCACGCAAAAGGAATTCTCCCATGTTCTGCGTGTTATACGTATTCTGTTTGTGTTGGCTTGCGCCGGAAGGCGCATCCTGCGGAACCAATTCGAAAAACAAACAAGGCGGCATCCCGCCATTACGCCAAGCGCTCAGGCAGAAGTCGCCTTGTCTATGTTTTCCGCTCAGGCGTCTTGCGGTTAGCAAGCTGCCTTGATCAGAGCCAGGAAGTCAGCTGCCTTGAGGGCGGCGCCGCCGATAAGACCACCGTCGATATCGGGCTGAGCCAGCAGGCCGGCGGCATTGGCGGGCTTCATGGAGCCACCGTAGAGGATGCGGATCTTGCCGGCGCAGACGGGGCAGAAGATCTTGGCGATCAGAGCGCGGACGAAAGCGTGCACCTCCTGAGCCTGCTCGTTGGTCGCGGTCTTACCGGTGCCGATCGCCCACACGGGCTCGTAGGCCAGGATGACGTTGTCCAGCTGTTCCATGGTCACATCGGCCAGGTCCCAGCGGACCTGCTTTTCGATGATGGCCTCGGTGACGCCCTTTTCGCGCTGTTCGAGGGTCTCGCCGATGCAGAGGATGACCTTCAGGCCAGCGGCCAGGGCGGCCTTGACGCGCTGATTGACCGTTTCGTCGGTTTCGCCGAAGTACTGGCGGCGCTCGCTGTGGCCGATAATCACGTGGGTCACGCCCATCTCGACCAGCATCTTCGCGGAAATTTCACCAGTGAAGGCGCCATTGGCAGCCCAATGCACATTCTGTGCGCCGACAATGATGGGGGTGCCCTTGGTGGCCTCCTGAACGGCAGCGATGGTGGTGAAGGGGGGGAAGACCATGACCTCGGGAGCGGTGGCGCACTTGCAGCTGCCGTCGCAGTTGGCCTTCAGGTCGGCGATGAGCTGGGCGCCCTCGCTGGCGGTCATGTTCATCTTCCAGTTACCGGCGATGACTTTCTTGCGATCCATTGAAATTTTCTCCTAAAAATGTTTTTTGCCGTCCCGGAGACGAAGACTCCTCCGGGACGGATGAATTTGTTTGACCAAAGAGGGAAAGCAAAAGACCATTTGAAGGCACTTTCCAGGGATTTCGGAGGCAGTCCGCTTCAAGTGCGCCAAGGCATAGTTTACCGCGACGCGAAGCGCTTGGAGAAAAAGTCCCGAATGCGTGAAAAGTGCCCCAAACGACTTTTGCTATTTTTCCTTACGACTATTTGTCGTCCAGAGCGGCGACGCCGGGCAGGAGCTTGCCTTCCAGATATTCCAGGGAAGCGCCACCACCAGTGGAGATGTGGCTCATCTTGGCGGAGAGACCGCTCTTGTTGACGGCGCTGACGGAATCACCGCCACCGATCACGGAGATGGCGCCGTTCTTTTCAGTGGCGTCGGCGACAGCCTGGCAGACACCGAAGGTGCCCTTGGCGAAGTTGGACATCTCGAAGCAGCCCATGGGGCCGTTCCAGACGATTGTCTTGGCGTTGGCGATGATGGAGGCGTACTTGGCAATGGTCTTGGGACCGATGTCCAGAGCCATCAGATCGGCGGGGATGTCGGCGCCGACTTCGGTGATGGCTGCGTCATTGTCGAACTTGTCGGCAGCCAGGTTGTCGATGGGCAGGACGAAGTCCACGTTGTTGGCCTTGGCGTCGGCCAGGGTGGCCTTCGCGGTGTCCAGCAGCTCTTCTTCGACCAGGGACTTGCCGATTTCGTGGCCCTGGGCCTTCAGGAAGGTGTAGGCCATGCCGCCGCCGATGAGGATGGCGTCAACCTTCTTCATCAGGTTCTGCAGGACCTCCAGCTTGCCGGAGACCTTTGCGCCGCCGATGATGGCGACGAAGGGATGGACGGCGTTCTCGACGGCGTTGCCCAGGAAGTTGATTTCCTTTTCCAGGAGGAGGCCGGCGACGCTGGGGCAGCCCTTGGCCTTCATGTACTTGGCGATGGAGGCGGTGGAAGCGTGGTCGCGGTGAGCGGTGCCGAAGGCGTCGTTCACATAGACATCACCGTAGGTGGAAAGCTTCTCGGCCATCTGCTG
Organism: Lentisphaeria bacterium; assembly: GCA_024405215.1. Classification (GTDB taxonomy): domain Bacteria; phylum Verrucomicrobiota; class Lentisphaeria; order Oligosphaerales; family Oligosphaeraceae; genus UBA1724. The sequence goes on from JAKSPB010000032.1 coordinate 20,243, forward strand.
CTTCTTGGCCTTCAGCTCGGCCTTCTTGGCGGCGTATTCCTCGTCGCTCATCTCGTCGGTCTTCTTGACCTTGCCTTCTTCGGCCTTGTAGAAACGAGTGTTCTCCAGCATCAGGACTTCGCCGGGCTTCAAGGCGGCGGCCTGGGCATCGGCATTCTGGCAGTCCTCGGCGAACTGAACGGCGATGCCAAGATCCTTGGAGAGATAGTCGCAGACGGGCTTCAGGCTGAAGTCGGCCTCGTAGCCCTTGCCTTTCGGACGGCCCAGATGGCTCATCAGGATCAGAGCTGCGCCCTGTTCCAGGACATATTTGATGGTGGGCTCGGCAGCCTTGATGCGGGTGTCGTCAGTGATCTGATGCTCGGCGTTGAGCGGCACGTTGAAGTCAACACGCATGATGACCTTCTTGCCTTTCAGATCCACGTCGCGAACCGTTTTCTTGTTCATTTGAACGATCTCCAATTCTGTTGGGGGTTGTGTAAGGCATCCATCTCCGGCGGATGCTGTTTTTAAGGGAAAACGCCTTAATATAAAGCCTGCGTTCAACCTCGCACGACAAATGGAAAGAAGAGAACCGATCCGCGGTTATTGCAAAAGTCGTCTTGGGCAACTTGTCGCGCTGGGAGCAAAGCGCCTCGGAAATCTTTGGAAAGAGTCTTAAAATGGGCTTTGTGATTGCCTCATCTGTTTTTGACTGCTTTTGTCATGCAGGTTCCATCCAGGGAGTTCTGCTCCATGAAGGAACCGCGCCGATAGTCGTTCCAGCTGTCCAGCAGTAGCACGCGTGGAGGAGTTGTGCGAAGTTGCAGGAGCTGCTTTGCCAGGGCATTTCCTCTCTGGCGCTTGAGCTGCCACGAATCGCCCCGGTAGATACCTGCGCTGGCCCAGCGGAAACTCGTCGGAAGAAGTGCCGTCTCCGGCAAGAGGCAGTCCGGACGGGACGGAAGTTCCTTGCCGAAACGGAGCAGGGCGATTCCTTCGGAGGATCCCTCCTCCGCATCCTCAAGCTGGAAGGCTTCGGATACGAGAACGGCATTCCGGTCTTGCATCTGGAGCAGCGCGGGAATTTCCTTGAATTTCAAGGATTCCAGGTAGCGTAGGAGGTTCCCTCGTTCCAAGACAACAGGATTATCCTTGTCCTGAACCAGATAAGGAACAACGAAAAGCTGTTTCCGCTGAGCCAGTTCACAGAATTTCCGGACACGGTTCAGAAAGTCCGCATCAATCATCTGTGCGGAAGTCAACTGCAGCATGACGACGCGGATACGGCAATCCGCCATGCGTTGAAGGTCGCGTTCCATCCGTAGATCCGTCCAGCCGTTGTCCATGGGAATTGGCCGGACGCCCAGCTGGAACTGCGCCTCCTGGTCCGTTTCCGGAAGATAGCTTACCCAGATGTCGTAGGTTGGCGCGGGCAGGGGAGGTGCCGGACGGGTGAAATGGCAGGAGACCCATAGAATGGGGAAAAGAAGAAGCCAGAGTCGTTTCATTTTTTCAGAAATTCCTTGCAAAAATGCATGGGCTCGACCTCCGTCTGGAATTTATGGCAACGGCAGGCAAAAGGCGTAGCCAGGAAATGGGCGCAGTTCTTGCAGAAGCGCGCTTCCTCGTCTTGCAAGGACAGCCCGTCGTCCGGAGAATCGCCGTTGCCGAACAAATCGTCCAAAAGAGCGGAATCCTGGCTTTTCCCTGGTGCCGCGGAGGTCTTTGCCGTTGGAGCAATCCAATCGGCGGGAAGTTCCCAGCCGCAGAAGGCGCAGGTCAGCTTCCGTTCTTCCGGGCCAAAGAGAGAATCTCCGGAAAACGTTTCCTTTACTTCGGAGGAAAGGCCGCATTGGGGACAGGGAAAGGCGTCGCCTGGATGGTATTTTCTAGAGAGGCAGGACATAAGGATTCGAAAAAACTTGGAAAAGGCACGGTTGTATGTCTGGGAAAAGCACTGCGTTCCCATCCTTGATACAAATAGACGAAGTATCCAGAAGAAGACAAAGAGGAATTTTTCTGGCGGGGAGCAGTGCTTGGGGAATTGTCACAGGATCCAGGAAAAAAAGGATTTCGCGTGAACCTTCCAGAACGGAAGATCGGCAAGTACGCGCTGATAGACAAGAACGACGATGTCAAGGGATTTCAATGCGACCGGATAACAATGCAGTGCCATTGATGAAACGAAGCATACTATAATATTTGGCCGCCATTTGAAGACAACGGAAATGCTTCTGAACGAGTTCTCCCGCCCCTCCTGTAGAAGCGCATACCATGTCGCATAATATGTGCTATGGGATTTTTTTATGGGCGATAAAGCACGAAAACGTCAATGATGGAGCAAGTGGAGCAAAGCAAAGGATCCCTAGGCAAAAGTTTTGTGATTTTCCTGGAGTTATTCCTCCCCGTCGAAAATTTCGGCCATCCAGGCTGCAGAGTTTTCAGATGGCTTTTGCCCTATGGTATCCATGACATTGAAGACGCGCCATGTCACAAAATTCCGTTCACGTCCTTCCAGGCGCAGACGGCATCCCTGGGGATGATCAACGAACCATCCGCCATCAATCTGGCCAGGGTCACCGAATTCGGCCAGTGCATTGCAAAGGACAAGCGGTTCCTGTGGTTGGCAGTCATCTCCTTGCAGCGGATAAAGCAAAAGTTTTTCACGAATGTTCAAAGACGGAATTGACTTCCCGCGCCAGTCCGTACGGCTATATTCGTTGGCAACCAAATAAGGTTTGCCAGACCAAGTTGCTCCAACAGTGATTGGCGACAGCGTATGGAAATATGGTTTTTCAAATACAAGGCGGAATGAATCTGTGCCAGGGCAACCGGTCCAAATACGGCCTCGGCTTGCATCCAAAGGTTCTGGTGACCAGGGGTTAGCCCCCCATTCTCGGCATGTGAATACAACATTGCCATTGTTCATTCGCGCCAACGACGGTTCGCAGCCGCTTAGGCCATCACCATCGCTTGGTGCGGCAAAGAGCGGCGGGTTGTCCCCCTTTTCTGGGGCGATCATTTGGAAACCTGCTGGCTTCCAATCGCCATCGCCGCAGCGGCTCATTCGAAGAATGCCGTTGCCGAAGTCTCCAGGAGCTTTTGTCGTAAAGGGAACCAGAATATCCTCGCCATCAAAAACAACAGATGCAAGTCCAGGTCCCACTGCACCTTGAAAATAGTCCATGGATTTGATGATCTGGCGACTTTTCTCATGCAAAGTGCCGTCCTTATACTCCATTTGGGTAATAATGGCGAACCACCCCTTGTTCTGTGAATAAACATCGCAGGCACCACTGTCAACGGCCTCCATCGGCAACGTTATGGAAGTTCCCATGCAAAAGCCTGTTCCTGCATGTGGATGAGGGCGTCCATCAGGCAACAGTTCACCTTCAGGCACAAAGCCAATCATGCTGTCATAGCGCACAAAATACACATCCGAACCATCGACCGGATGCTTTCCGGCAAATGAACGCAGAAATGTGATCGGCGATGAGGAAGTAAATTCTCCTGGCTTGTCAAAGAGGAAGATGTCATTCCCCAATTCGAAATCGCAGCCTTTTTGCCCCGTCCGCCGAAGATTTATGACAATGGCTGCACGTTCCTGGGTAACCTGAAAGCATAGAGCCAGGCCGTACACGCCTGTAAGGCCACCTGGCAGCTCGATGCTCTTCCGAATTTTCCATTTTTTACCAATTTTCATATTACACGCCTTGCAGGTATGTTTCCCATGGAGCCCTTGGACGGGATGTCGCCCGAATTCAAGAAGAGCTTGTCAAGGCTTAATTTATGCTGAATCACGAAGAAATCAATCCGAATGGCAGATTTTCTTTTGTAAACCTGAATCCGTTTCACGGGCCGTTCCTCTAGCGTGAGATATATTAGGGAAAGTTTACTGTTTTTCTTTTTTTGATTTCTCAACCAATTAGGATTTTTGATTCCATGAAGAAGTTTCGGGTAGGCATCATCGGTTGTGGTCGCATCTCTCGTTTCCACGGCATGCCGGCTGCTGCACAGGAGTGTGTTGATCTTCGCGCTGTCTGCGACCTGGTTCCGGAGCGTGCCGAAGCGATGGCGAAGCTGTTCCGCGGCGACCGCAAGGCTGCCGTCAAGACCTATACGGATTATGTGGAGATGATCAAGAAGGAGAAGCTGGACATTGTCCACATCTGCCTTCCCCACTACCTGCACGCACCTGTCGCCATCGCCGCGATGAAACTTGGCTGCGACGTCTTGACGGAGAAGCCGATGGCCATTTCCATGAAGCAGGCCGAGGACATGGTGAAGGCGTCCAAGAAGACCGGTCGCAAGCTCGGCGTGATCTTCCAGAACCGCTACAATGCCGGCACGCAGCTGATCAAGCAATGCCTGGATTCCGGTCGCCTCGGCAAGATTCTGGCAGCCAAGTGCAATGTCACCTGGTTCCGTCCTGACAGCTACTACACCGAGAGCGACTGGAAAGGCACCTGGGACAAGGAAGGCGGCGGTTCCATCATCGACCAGGCCATCCATACTCTGGACCTGATGTGCTGGTTCTGCGGCTACGACATCGACAGCGTGGACTGCACGCTGGCCAATCGCACCCACCAGGGCGTCATCGAGGTTGAGGACTGCGCCGATGGTCTGATCACCTTCAAGAGCGGCATCCGCGCCTCCTTCTGGTGCATGAACTACTACAACCATGACGCGGAAGTCGAACTTGAGCTGACCTGCGAGAACGGCAAGGCCATGATGAAGGCCGAGAGCGCGACCATCGTCCTCAACGACGGCCGCAAGTTCTCCGCCTCTCCCGATCCTTCCTTCGCTTTCAACTACGGCGGCGGTCCCTCCTACTGGGGCGCGAGCCACTACAAGGAGATTTCCGACTTCTACGCCTGCATGGCCGAAGGCAAGGAGCCTCCGATCACCGGCGAGGAAGTCCTGGCCACCGCGCACAAGATGATTATGTCGCTTTACGATTCCGGCCGCAACCACAAGGTCGTCAAGTACTAGTTGGCCTCGCGACCAGATGGGCAGCTTCAGGAGGGACATTCGTTTTCTGCTCTCCCGACGGGATTTCTTGCGCTTTGCGATATTGCTGGCGATTCTCGTCGCGGGCTCCCTCCTGGAACTCCTGGCGCTCTCCGCAGTTCCTCTTTTCATCTCCCTGCTCCTGACGCAGGGAGAGATTCCCGGCGGGATTGCGGGGGAGGCGCTGGAACGTATTTTCTCTTTCTTGAGCATCACGACGCCTACGCAACGACTATTGGTTGCCGGCGGAGGGCTTCTTTCCCTGAACTTCCTGCGTACCGCCTGGGATATTCTCGGAATGGCGCTGCAATACCGCATTCTGTCCAACCGGCGCATTGAATTGTCGGGACGGTTGTTGCACGACTACCTTATGGCGCCTGCCGAATTCCTTTCCGGCAGAAACACCACGGAACTGCTGAACCTGGCCGTCGTGGAATGCGACAATGTCATTCAAGGCATTTACACTCCGCTCCTGGAGTTCTTCCGATATGTCGCACTGGCCATCTGCGTCACCGCCCTGCTCCTCTGCTGGACGCCTGCAATGACGCTTGTCGCCATTGTGCTGCTTGGCGGCTCCGGACTTCTGGTGCTGGGCGTGCGCAACCGCCGACTTCACCGTTTTGCCCAGGAAGAACAGCGCGGACGTGAGACCTCGATGAAATTGGGCGGCGAAGCCCTTGGCAGCCGCGTGGAGGCCGCCGTATTCGGGCGCCGCGGCTTCTTCGAAGGACGTTTCCGCAATGCGATGCGTATCCTTGCGACGGCACAGGGGAAAAACATGTTGCAGACGCGCTCCGTATGGCCGTTTCTGGAATTTCTTTCCATGGCGTCGCTGCTCGTGGTGACGCTCGGCGCGATGATGGTCAGCCACGGCAATCTGCAGGAAGTCGCACCGAAAATCGCCTTGCTGGCAATCGCCCTGGTCCGCCTGAAGACCATCTTCATCAACCTGATGCAGAACATTATCGTATTCAAGCGCTTCCGTCCGTCCTTGAGGCTGGTCTGCGATGACTTGAGAACGCTTGAGGCGCAGAGTTCCGCGCATTCCTGCGATGAAGACGCCGTCCTGCCAATGGCATTCCACAAGTCCATCATCGTCCAGAACGTGACTTTCACGTATCCTCAGACTGACCGCCCTGCCCTCTCCGGCCTCACGCTGGAAATCGTCAAAGGCGCGGCCATCGGCATCGTCGGCGCCACAGGCTGCGGAAAAAGCACGCTGTTGAAATTGCTGCTTGGCTTTCTCAAGCCGCAGGAAGGAAGAATCATGGTGGACGGGAATACTCTTGACGATGACAACCTGCCTGCCTGGCGCCACGCCATCGGCTATGTTCCCCAGAAGCCTTTCCTGATGGACGGAACGGTTGCGGAGAATGTCGCCTTTGGCAGGACACGCATGGAACAGAATGCCGCCGCCTTGCAGAATGCCTTGACATTGTCGCAGCTGGAGAGGGTTGTCGAAGAACTGCCGAACGGCATGGACACGCCGCTCGGCGAATACGGCCAGCGCTTTTCTGGCGGACAATGCCAGCGCGTCGCCATCGCCCGCGCCTTGTATCGCAATGCGGATATCCTGGTTCTGGATGAAGCGACCAGCGCACTGGACCAGGGGACGGACGATGCATTCTCCGAAGCGCTTGAGGCCGTGCGGAAGAGTGGCGTAACCACTATCACCGTCACGCATCGCTTGGAGAACATCCGTTCCTGCGATCGCATCTTCTTCTTGAAGGACGGCCGCCTGGAAGACGAAGGCACCTACGACGACCTGCTGAAACGTTCCGCCGAATTCCGCAAGTTCGCGAAGGCATAAGTTTTTCCTGGGGGCTTCGGGCTATGCGTTTTGCTCTCGGCAGGAATCGCCGCGCATCCGCTAACAACTAACAACTATTCCCAGGCGCCGCAACAGATGCGCGTTTGATGAGCAGCGGTTGCAGGCGTTGCTGCAGAAACACTTCGCCACGCATGCGGCGGAACGCCTGGGGAATTGCCTGCAGCAGCTTTTCCGTCAGTTCGGTCACGGGATAGCGCACCGTTGTCATGGCGGGGGACAGGAAGGCGCAGCCGTGTGTGTCATCGAATCCCACGAGGCTGAAGTCCCGCGGGATTTCCAGATTATAGTCAAAGGCGTAATCATACAAGTCCATTGCCATCGGATAGCGCATACAGGCAAAGGCGGTGACCTTATGCGTGAGGGCGAATTCATTGAAATAGAGTTCGGAAATATGCCGATAGTCAAGGCAGGCGGGAATCCAAGGACGCTCCAAGGCGATATCCCGTTCGCCCAGATAGTCGGACAATCCTCGGAAACGCTCTTCGAATTCCGGATAGTCGTCGCGGTTCAATACGGCGGTGATTTTCCGATGTCCCGCCTGATAGAGGGTTTCCCCCATCAGGCGCCCTGCCTGATAGTTGTCGGGCATCAGCCAATTGGCGAAATTGACGTTGAAGTTGATGGCGATAATGTTATGGGAGCACTCGCTGATCTTCTTCAGAAGTCCCGGTGCAAGGAAGAGGCCGAAAACGACAACTACATCCGTTTCCTTGAAACGCTCGGGCAGGCGTGGATTCGTTCCGGCCGTCACGAACATCCTGATGACTGTCGTATTGCCAAAGCGGCTGATGATGCCCTCGATCATCGTCCGATAGGTCAGATTGACATAGCCATCTGAGTTCATTAGCAAAATGATTCTGCGCGAGGCGGTATCCTTATCGTCATTCTGCTCCGTGACAGATACATAGACCTGGCGATTGTCACGCGTCAAGACGCCAAGGCGTACCAGCTCTTCCAGATTCTTGTGGACAGTCGGACGGCTGAAACCGTATTTCACGCACAAGGTCCGCTCCGACGGCAACTTCTCTCCAGGCGAATAGACACCATTGTTGATGTCTTGCATCAGAAGCATCCCGAAGCTGTTCTTCTTCAGATTCTCCGCAAAATCAAATTCCATTGTCATCTCCCATGGTGCTCCTAAAGGCGAGAACGCAGAATGTCCTCTTCTCTTGGTAGTTGTTTAATTGTGTCGTTTGGATTTACCAATTCCCTTTGGTAAGAAAGCAAACCAGAATTTATCCATAAACGAGAACATAAATTACCAAATTAGACGTGTTTTGTCTTTTGTAAAAGATTTTAATTCCTTTACTTGCAAAATGTTATTTTGTATTCTACAATCTTATGACAAGAAAAATCGCAATTGTAAAAAAATAAAATGAATTTTGCTGAATCTCTTGAAAATCATTCGGAATTGTCCTATACTATAGCCGAGGTTTGAAGAATTTACCATTGAATTTTTACAATGGTAATTCTTTTTACCACAAATGTCTTTTTGTTCCCTAGTAGAAGAGCATTTCCTGTTCTTCTTTTTCCTAAAAAACAACCAAAGGAGTCTTACCAACGATGAAGAAATCCTTCACACTGATTGAATTGCTGGTGGTCATCGCCATCATCGCCATCCTGGCCAGCATGCTTCTCCCCGCGCTTTCCAAGGCCCGCGAGAAGGCCCGTGCCATCAGCTGCATCAACAACCTGAAGCAGGTCCAGCTTGGCAACATCCTGTATGCCAACGATTCTGACGATTATCTGCTTCCCATCTGCTACTCCGCCAAGGATCCCAGCCAGACTGGCTGGGCAGCCCGCAACGACTATCTGACCAACTGGCGTTCCGCGACCTGGAACAGCCTGAATCCCCTGCTGCCCGGCGCTCCCATGTACGGCGACGAGTTCCTGGCCAAGGACCCCCGTGCGAAGATGACCCCGACCAATGCTCCCGATGGCACTGACGGCTCCAGCTGGCACAAGTTCTACATGTGCCCCTCCTGCCCCACCAGCGACCGCGCCGGCATGAACTGCTCCTATCAGTGCAATCTGGGCATGGGTTTCAACGAGGAAATCTATGCCAGCGGCACCATGGATGAAGACAGTGCGCAGTGCAACAAGTCCGCCACCTGGCACCGCATCGCTTCCATCAAGTATCCCAGCATCTACGTGAACTTCCTGGATGGCGTTGGCATTGAAAGCAATGGCATCACCAATTGGGCCACTCCCGGCGACCTGATGGCCCGCGGCATTGAAGTCAAGGCCAAGTACTTCCGCCATAGCAACAACTGCAACTTCGCCCTGGGCGACGGCCACGTGGAGGCTGTGAGCATTTCCAAGGCTGTTGACGGTACCACCGAGGGCTATCTGCGCCGCGCCTACTACTGGTATCCCGGCACCCAGGCTTGGGGTGGTGACAAGAACCGCTAATCGTTTCGTCTGTTTGCAATTCATGTCTCCATGGCGCATGCCGTGGGACATGGATTTTTTGTTTCTTGCATTTTTCCTCTTGTTTTTCTGCCATGAAAAGAATCCTGTTGGCTCTTCTGGCTGGAGTATCGCTCATGGGTGCCATGAAACCGAATGAAAATCTTCTCCTGAATGGAGATTTTGAAGAACTCCAGCTGGGCTTCCCGCCCTATTGGGAACGAACCGATTTCCAAGATATGATTTTCCTTTGGACAGAGGGACCGGAAGCCTCCGGCGTCCTCCGTTTCCAGAGCAGTGGCATTTCCAAGACCCGTCCTGTCGTCATGCAAAAAGGAACCCGATTGGTTCCCGGCGAAAGATATTCCCTCTCCATTCTGGTCCGCGCCAATGACTTCCGGGCGTCCAAGGTCTGCTTTGGGCTGAGGCCATCTTCCGACGAAAACGCCAATTGGACCGGAATTTCCGAATTCCCGGAAAACTGCGACGAATGGACGGAACTCCATTTTGAACTGACCGCGCCGCCCTCCCCGAACGGCAAATACGATGTCGCCATTTTCCTGGAACGCTTCTCCGGGCGCCTGGACGTGGCCCAAGCCCGTCTGCACGCCCTGTCGGACAAGGCCCTGGCCTATTCGCTCCCCACGGAAGGAGTCTCCTTTGAGACCCCACCTCGCATTTTCCCCTATTCGCCACTGTTGCAGGAGATCCCGGCAGAGAAGCCAGTTCTGTTTTTCCGACGCGGTGGTTTTTCCCGAAGCATTGCCGATGACCCCGCGAGAGAATTGGAGGCGGTCTTCGCCGTGGACGGCGTTGAAATCGCCAGAATGGCGGCGACGGAAGAAATCCCCTGCCCCTTGGCTGGAATCCCCCAGGGAACCCATTTGCTCCATGTGGAATTGCGCAGAAAAGACAACGGCGAGACCATTTTCCGGCGAGATCATGAAATCCGCATCGTTTCCGCCCCTTCCTGGAATCCCACTCCGGGCAGACGTCTGAACAACTTCGTGGTGGAACTTCTGAATCGGGAGTTCAAAGCGGAAGAACAGGAAGAAATCGTGCTTGCACAGGAGAAATGGCTCTTTGTCCAGGCAGAAAATGGGCTCCTTCTGGATGGCGAGATCCTCGACGGCGAAAATTTCCGACTGCTTGCGGCAGGCCCACATGTCCTGAAGGCCCTCGTGGATGGACACGTCGTTGTCCGCGCCGTTTCAGAGATCTTCCACAGCGCGGTCTGCGAAAGCAACCATGTTCGGCAGAATTCGCGCTACGACTGGAAGTTCTCGCGCAAATACGTTTTCCCGGCCTTGACGACCGCAAATCGCTTTGCCTGCCCCGAAGAACACCTGGAGGAATGGAAGGCAGGAAAACTGCGCTGGCTGGGAAACATCGTCACCGTGGACGCAAAGGATGCCGCGGATTTCCGAAAGCGTCTGGATGACTCCAAAGAACTGCACGACGCCCTCCACAATGGCGTGACGCTGGACGAGCACTACTACTCCCAGGACGTCATGCCCGCCGTGGCAGACGTGCTATGGAACTACCCGGTACCGGCAGGCAAGCTGCTCTACACATGGACCACCGGCCTGCCCGACATCCACAACGCCATCGCCCTGGAACACATCTCCGCCGTCTTCAATTCGGCAAAGAGCAAGTCGCTTCTGCTGGTGGAATCCTACTGCGCCAGCCAGGAGACGCAGAAACTCATGTCGGAATACCTCCATCGGCGCCTGAACCATTGCTACAACGCCTACAAAGCGGCAAATCCGGCCGCGCCCCGGAAGGTCGCCCTGATTCTCGGCAATTTCTCGCAGCCGCCGCTCTATTCGCTGGACGCGCTTCCCGAAGTGGATTTCAAATACGCCCTGGACATGCAGCTGCATCATCTGGCCACGGATCCGGATTTCGTGGATATGCCGGCCATCGGATATTGGGGAAACCACTACACCACCGAAGAGATGTACCGCTGGTCCGCGAAGCTCCTCCGGCACTACTGCGTCGAAGGAAAGACGACTTTGCTTTCCGAGGAGTTTGGCTTCCAATACCTCCCTGGACATCTTCATAACGGAGACTTCCGGGAGCATTTCGAGAAGTGGGAGGTGCGCACAGGCAAAGGCGGACAAGCGCGGTGGGATGTAGTCTCCGCGCTCTACGGACGACTTCGCTGGGGCTCCCAGGTCCAGAACGGAACCACTTGCTGCGTCTTCGTCCGCGGAGAGACTGCCTCCCAGGTCAGCCAGCGCATCACGGGCCTCACTCCCGGACGCCCCTATGTCCTGCAATTCGTCACCGGCGATTACGACTCCCTGCGCAAAGGACAGTATGTCAACAGGACGCATCATGTGGACGCGACCCTCAGCGAAGAGGTGGATACCCTCTCCCGATTCCTGATCGATGGCTCATTGGCGCTTAGCGACTGGGATCGTCACAGCGTAAAAATCCATTACTGGCGCTTCATTCCCAAGACAGACAGCATGACCGTCACCTTCTCCGATGAAACTGCAGAACCGGGAGACAGCTTCACTTTGAACTACATTTCCGTCAAACCTTATTTTGCCGCGGAATAGGAAATTGCTTTTTGCGAAAGGGGCAATCAAAGGACCTTGAGCTGGTTCTTCTCCTGAATCGCTACGCCGCATCAAAGAAAATCACGTTCTGAAGAAGAGTTTTCCCGCCGTGCGCTATGTTATCGGAAATGACATTTTTTCGTCAAAACCATACCTTGGCAAACAATGAGTGCTTCTTCTGAATTTCAGCGGCTGGCGGATGTAGTCCGTCGCCTGCGCCAGCCTGACGGCTGCCCTTGGGACAAATTCCAGACACACGATTCCATCAAGCGGAATCTCGTGGAGGAATCCGGCGAGTTTCTGGATGCGCTGGAGGACCGCAATCTGGAGGGAATGCGCGAAGAGCTGGGCGACCTGATGCTCCAGGTCCTCTTCCACGCGCAGATCGCCTCGGAACAGGGCGAGTTCACGCTGGAGGAAATCTGCAAGGAGGAGGCGGACAAGCTGATCCGGCGCCATCCACACGTCTTCGGCGAGAATCACGCCGACAACGCGGTGGAGGCGCTGAATCGGTGGGAGCAGTCCAAAGTGGGCGAAGCGGGCGAACAGTCCCGTCGCAAGTCCGTGATGGACGGCGTGCCGCGCTCCATGCCGGGGCTCTCCCGCGCCCAGAAGGCGCAGACGAAGGCCGGTAGAAACGGCTTCGAATGGCCCGAGGCGACGCGGCTGCAGGATGCTCTCGCAAAGGTGGACGAGGAGCTTGCGGAAGTGAAGGAGGCCCTTGCGGAGGACAATGCCGAACACGTGGCCGAGGAACTGGGCGACCTGCTCTTCGTGGTGACGAATGTGGCGCGGATTCGCGGCCTGGAGGGCGAAGAGCTGCTTCACGCGGCCGTCCGCAAGTTCATCCGCCGTTTCCAGTATATGGAGAAAGCCACTGCCGAGGCCGGCTGCAAAATGACCGACAACTCTTCCGCGGAATGGACCGCCCTCTGGCAGAAAGCCAAGAAGGACGCATCACTTCGATAAAATACAACATACAACTGAGTCTTTTGCAAAAGTCTCAACTACTCCCGAAATCGAAAACAACTTCAATCATGGCAAATTTCTGTTATCAACCCATCGTCGCCGCAGAATTGTGGAAGCGGCGTTCCCTGCTGGAACTCTATCCCTTTGACGGCGGCGGCGGATTCATCAACCGCGCCCTGCTCGGCTCCATCGACGACCGTGAAATCCGCCGCAAGTTCCTTTCCGGCGAACTCTCCAAGTTCGTGGATTTCCCGAATATGGATTTCCACCGCTATGAGCGCTGGCGCTCCATCGAGCTGAGCTGCTGGATCAACCGCTGCTATCTGGTTGCCTGTCTGGCGCACGCCGCGTGGCTGGAGAAGGACAAGGCCCTGGCCAACATCCTGAAGGACACCATGCTGCACTTTATCGACACCTGCCCGCCTCCCGGAAACGGCGACCCGAAGGAGCTGGAGGCCCACTGGCAGCGCGTCCTGTATCGGATGAACCACGACTACAACGAAAAGACCTACGCCGAATACAGTGTCGACGAGACGGACGTGGAATACATCTGGTATGACTTCCAGCCCGCAAGCCGCGTCATCCATTTCCTGCACACGCTCTATTTCATCAAGGACCTGGCGGATTTCAAGCCCGGCGAATTCGATCGCATCTTGGACGGCATCCGGCTGCACGGGCACATCCTCTATCTGCAGGAAAAGGCCCATCCCCATAAAAAGGGAAACCACCAGTCCGTCCGCCAGATCGGGCTTCTTCATGTCGCATCAGCCTTTGAAGAAGACGACGAGATCCGCGAATGGAAGAAGCTGGCGCTGAACCGCAGCGCCTGGCACGCAACAACCGACTTCTTCGAAAACGGCGTCCTCTTCGAGGGCTCCCCCTCCTACCACTCCTTCGAGACGTGGCATGGCCGCGATGCCATGGCGTTTGCCAAACTCTTCGGAATGCCGCTGGAGCCCGAGGCGGAGCGTCGTTTCAAGCTGGCCGGAGAGGTCCTGGCGACCTACCGCCGCCCCGACGGCAAGACGCTCGTCATCAACGACGCCTATCCGCTGCTGCCCGACGGCCTGCTGGAGTCCATGGGCATTGATGCGCAGGCACAGCCGAAGACCTCCTACCTGGGGTTGGGCGGCCTGGCGGTCTGGCGCGGAAAACGCCTCTACGCCGCACTGGATGTCTCTTCCTTCACGGGACAGTTCTCACACTACCACGGTGGAAAGAACGCGCTGATGCTTTTCGTGGACGGCGAGGCCTTCCTGGATGATCCAGGCTGCTGCAATTACGACGATTCCAGCTTCCGCACCTGCAAGCAGGCGACCGCCCATAGCTCCATGATGGTGGACGATACGCCAGACGCCCATTCCTTCAGCCTCTACGGCTGGGATTCCTATCCGGAATTCCTCCTGAAACCCTGGGACGGGAACCGCTTCCAGGCGGTCATGCACTCCACTACGCCCGAATGGAAGGACGTGGAATGGAGCCGCGAAATCGTCTGCGAAGAGGACGCCTTGACCTTGAACGACGTCGTGTCCGCGCCATTGGAACACGTCTATGAGCTGCACTTCACCCTCGCCCCCGGCATCGCCATCCGCAAGAGCGACGACGGCTTCGTGCTGCAGAGCGCAAAGAACACGCTGGAGATTCTGCTGAAAGGCGACTTTACCTGCGAAATCGTCGATGGCGAGAACTACCAGACCGAGCCCGCCCTGCCCGTCAAACAGCTGCGCTTGAAATTCCCCCAGGCGGCTCTGATGAAAAACACCATCCGGTTCGTGGTGAAATAAGGCAGTCTGCGGCACAGAACATAGAACATACAAAATGCCACAGTTCCCCGGCCTTGTTGCACGGGAGCTGTGGCATTTGTTTTTTTCTATTCCACTTCCACGTGGCCGTCCAGATATACGGTAATCGGCTTGTGGACCTTATGATTGTGGCATGTCACCAGGGGGAAAGTCGCCGGAGATTCCACGTCCGACATTTTCAGCCCTTCGGGAATTACCGCGAAATCATAATACTCTGCGGTTTCATCTCTTTGACAGTGAAGGACTTTTTCGGAAGCTTCCTTTCCGAAACATTCTCTGACGCAGGCGGGAATGTCTGCGGGAAGACAATCGTCATTGTCATCGGCATAGAGAATGACACACAATCCTATTTGCTTCAGGTTGTTAACACAATAGGTTTGCTTGGCTTTGGGGCGGCTCTTTGCGGAAAGCAGCGGAAGAAGTGCCAGGAGCAGGACAAAAAGGAGAACTATGACTGCAAGGAGTATTGCAAAAATCACACCAAAACTTTTGCCTGGCTTTCTGTCGGGATTGCCGATGGGATCCTCGCCATAACGATTGGGGCCGATGTCGCCTGCCGTAAGGACCAGTGCCAGAAGGTATAGGCCGTAAACATTCGCCACAAGGGAGAATACGACTCCATAGGCTGCCAACAGAGGGAATAAAAAGTAAAAAACGTAAAACCAGCCCCCCAACCAGCCGCTGCGATTGGTGTCGTGCAGACGACGGATGAGCACCGCCAGGCCAGGGAAGAAGAAGACAATGGCAGGAATATAGCTAAAAACTGTTGGAGCCGATGGAAATAGCCAGTATTTTAGCGAGAAGTAAAGCAAACAGAAGATGACAGTGAGCCAGAAATACGTCCAGAATTCAGCACGCCGCGCGCGTCCGGAATAGTGGAAGGCATCCTTGAAGCATTTTATGAACCAGCTCATTGAATCTTCTG
>JAKSPB010000033.1 GCA_024405215.1 Lentisphaeria bacterium
TTTTTGCTTTGGCGCTTATGCACGACGCGAAAACTGAGAAAAGAAAGCGTCATTTCGGCGTATGGGTTCGCCGAGCAGTCAAACGCCTTTTTTGTATGGAAAGAACCATGTCTGACGAAGAAAAGAAAGAAGATACGATCTCCGTGGAAGATGCCGCCACCCAATATCAGTCCGCCGATGAGGCGCGGGAGAAAGGCAATGCGCAGGAACAGCCTGCGGAGGAAGTCTCGGAAGAGAAGACCGCCGAGCCTCCTGTGCCGCCTTCGCTGGAGGAGCAGCTTGCGGAGATGAAGGGGAACTATCTGCGCGCCTTGGCGGATCAGGAGAACTACCGCAAACGGATGGCGCGGGAGATGAACGACGTGAAGGAATCCACACGGATTCGCACCCTGGGAGATGTGCTTGGAGTCTATGACCTCCTGCAAATGGCCGTCGAAGCGGCCAAGAATGCGCAGGACGTGGCGGCGTTGCGCCAGGGCATCGAGATGACCTTCAGTGAATTGAAGCGCACTTTCTCCAATCTGGGAGTTTCGGTTCTAGACGCCCATGGCCAGGTCTTTGACCCCGCCATTCACCAGGCGGTGGGAACGCAGCCCAGCGACGAGGTCCCCGAGGGGACGGTCATGATTCAGTGGAAACCCGGTTTCAAGGTCGGCGACAAACTGCTTCGTCCGGCCATGGTGGTGGTTTCCAGCGGTGCGGCAAAACCGGCTGAAGGAGAGGAGAAGCCTGTTGCCGAGGCAGAGAAATAATCGTAACGGGGGAGGTTTGGTTCCATGAGCGAATCTCAGGATTTCTACAGTGTTCTTGGCGTTTCCAAGGATGCCACGGCCGATGAGCTGAAGAAGGCTTATCGGAAATTGGCCTTGAAATACCATCCGGACCGCAATCCGGACGACAAGGAGGCCGAGGAGAAGTTCAAGGAGGTCAACAACGCCTATCAGGTGCTGGGCGATCCCGAAAAACGTCAGCGCTACGATGCGATGGGGCATGATGCCTATACGCGCGGCGGCGCGGGCGGCGCGGGCGGACCTGGCATGGATCCCATGGATATCTTTAGCCAGATGTTCGGAGGTGCCGCGGGTGCGGAGGGCTTCGACCTGGGAGATCTTTTTGGCTTTGGCGGACGTCGCCATCGCAACGGGCCACGCCGCGGCGACGACCTGCTCTATGAGATGGAAATCGATTTCGAGGACGCGGTCTTCGGCGCCGACAAGTCAATTACCATTCCGCGTTCGGAGAAGTGCGAGCACTGTCATGGCGAGGGATGCGAGCCGGGGACTTCCAAGAAGACCTGCCCCGACTGCCATGGAACGGGCCAGATCAGCCAGTCCCGCGGCTTCTTCAGCATGAGCCAGCCTTGCGGACGGTGCCGCGGGCAGGGCGTCATCATTGAGAAACCCTGCAAGGAGTGCCATGGAAGCGGCACGGTGCGCAAGACCAGCAAGCTCGACGTGCATGTGCCGGCGGGCATCGACACGGGCAACCGTCTGCGTCTGGCCGGCCAGGGCGCGGCCGGCGTTCAGGGTGGCGCCAATGGCGATTTGTATGTGGCGATCAATGTCAAGCCCAACGACATTTTTGAGCGAAACGGCAACGACCTCTACTGCAATGTCCCCGTTCCTTTCGTGACAGCTGTGCTTGGCGGCGTCATTACGGTTCCCACCATCACGGGGCCGGAGGATCTGAAGATTCCCGCCGGTGTCCAGAGCGGTACGCGTTTCCGTATGAAAGGCAAGGGCATGCCCAACGCCCGCGGCGGTTCCCGCGGCGATGCGTATGTCTGCGTGCAGGTTGAGATTCCCTCCAGTCTTTCTTCCGAGCAGAGCAAGAAGATGAAGGAGTTTGCCGCTTTGTCTTCCAGCACCTCCCAATATCCCCACCAGGCATCGTTCCAGAAGAAGGCCCAGCGCTGGATGAGAAAGTAGTGTTGTCTGAATCGTTTCTCCCTGGACATCCATGATCATTCGTTCACGTGCATATCCGCGAGCTGCTCTGATCGGCAATCCCTCCGATGGCTATCATGGGAAGACCATTGCCTTTGTCTTCAGCAATTTCCATGCGGATGTGGAACTCTACGAGAGCCCGGAACTGGAATTGCTGCCGGCGCGTCGAGACGGCAGCGTCTTCCAGAATCTGGATGCACTGGCGGCGGATGTGGCCCAGTTCGGCTATTACGGCGGCATCCGTCTGCTGAAAGCCGGTCTGAAGAAGTTCTGGGAGTATTCCCAGGAGCAGGGCTGGAAACTTCCCGAACGGAATTTCACTATCCGCTACAGCAGCAATATCCCGAACCGTCTGGGGATGGCTGGTTCTTCCGCCATCATCACCGCGGCGTTGCGTGCGGTCTTGCGCTTCTATCGAAAGAACATTGAGCCGGCATATCTGGCGAATCTGGTTCTTGCTGTGGAACGGGAGGAACTGGGGATTCCCGCCGGACTTCAGGATCGCGTCGCCCAGGCGTTCAATTATCCGGTCTACATGGATTTCAATGCGGAGTTCATGGAGAGGAACGGCGCTGGACGTTACGAGTTGCTGGAAATTCCCGACGACCTGAAATTGTTTGTAGCCTATCGAACCGATTTGGCCGAGGGATCCGAAATTCTCCACAGCCGCCTTCGCGACGACTACAACGACGGTGTCAAGGCCGTGCGCGACGCCATGCTGGAGTGGGCATTTCTGACGGAGCAAGTCCGGGAGGCCATTGCGGAGCATCACTACGAGAGGCTGCCTGCGCTGATCAACCGGAATTTTGATTTGCGGTGCGAAGTCTGCGCAGGCTCCATCAGTGCGAAGAACCGCCAGATGGTGGAACTGGCCCGCAAGAATGGCGCATCGGCGAAATTTACCGGCTCCGGCGGCGCCATCATTGGCACTTACGAAGATGAGGCGATGTTCCTGCGGATGAAACAGGATTTCGCGGAGAACTCCATCGGCGTCATCAAACCCAGGATTGTCCGTCTGGGAAAAAGAGGCTAGCAGAGCCGAGGGAAGATTCTAATGAAGTGTGTCATTCTCGCCGCCGGCTATGCGACCCGACTTTATCCGCTGACGGAGAATTTTCCCAAGCCATTGCTGGAAGTCCAGGGAAAGACCATCTTGGACTGGCTGCTGGAAGATATTGCGTCCACGGGGCGCGTCGACGAATTCATTGTCGTCAGCAACCATAAGTTTGCCCGCCATTTTCAGGAGTGGGTTGCGGCTCGTCCGCAATGGAAGATCACCGTCCTGGATGATGGTACCACTTCCAACGAGACGCGCATCGGCGCGGTGCGCGACATCGCCCTGGCGGTGGAGAAATGCCGGATCCAGGAGGAAATGCTGGTCATAGCCGGCGACAACCTGCTGGATTTCAGCCTGAAATCCCTGCTGGGCTACGCACGGCGGCAGGGGACTTCCTGCATCCTGCGTTATGCGGAACCCGATGTGGCGCGGCTGCGGAAATGCGGCGTGCTTTCCGTGGATGACGCAGACCGTGTGCTTTCCATGGTGGAGAAGCCCGCAGAGCCTCCAAGCCATTGGTGCTGCCCGCCGTTCTATTATTTCATTCGTGAGGATGTCTCGCGGGTGCAGCAGGGGCTGGATGCCGGATGCGGGATTGATGCTCCCGGCAGTTTCATCGCCTGGCTCTGCTCCCAGGTGCCGGTCCATGCCATGGAGATGCCCGGGGCGCGCTACGATATCGGCAACCTGGAAAGCTACCGGAAAGTCCGGGAGACCTACCGCGGGATCCAAGGGTAACCCCTTGACGTTTATCGGAAGGTGGGAGGAAGGACGGAAAGTCCGCCCATGATGACTCGGGCCAGTTTTTCGTGTCCTCTTGCATTGGGATGGAGGCGGTCGTCCACTGGGTCATGCATATAGATGCCGTATGCCGGACGTTGCGGAAGCAGGCCTGATGTGGAGAACAGGTCAATGACAGGGGCCGACCAGATGGCGCCGGCTTCGCGGATGACTTCGGCGTAGTCGTCCATGAAGAGGCCCAGTGCGTTGGCGTAGGATTCGTCCGGTTGGATGTTGTTCGGACCGAACTGGGAAAAGCCCCGATGGAGCGGCGTCGCCAGGACGATCTGCTGCTCGGGGAAGGTGTCCCGGATATACGCCATGGCGGTGTTGATCCGTCCACGAACGCATCCGCAGTCCGTATTCGCGATTCTATGCAGACGGCGCACGTCGGTGCCGTTGTGGTTCGTCATTTTCATTTCCGTATGCCACCATTCGCCTAGGGGGATGTCGGCATTGAAATCATTGGTTCCCGCGAAAATGAAGATGGCATCCACTTCGCCGGGATGCTCGTTGTTCAGTTTTTCCGCCTGATCCTTGATGTCAATCCATTGCTGGCCGTTGATGGCATAGACGAGGGGGACAATTCCCATCCAGTCCTGCAGATCCTGCCAGTAATTGCGGGTCGTCCCCACGTGAATCGCGTCTGTGATGGAATCTCCAAGGAAAGCGACCTTCTTTTCGCGCCATGACAAATTCATGAGAAAATCTCCTAGTTCATTTAGCCTTGGAGCCACTTGCAAAAGTCGCTTTGGCCACTTTTCGCTCTTTCGTGGCATTTTGCTCCAAGTGCTTCGCGTCGTAGCGGGCTACGCCTTGTCGCACTTGAAGCAAACTGCCTCCGAAATCCCTGAAAAGTGCCTTCAAATGGACTTTTGCAAGTGGCTCCTTGATTTATCCGCATCCCGCATGAGACATCGGGAATGCGGGTAATAAAAATCCTGAAAACGGAATTTCAAATGGTGTTCGCCAGGTCCAGGTCCGCCAGATTCGACGCTATTTGACAAGGTGCTTGGCGATGTGATTCAGGATATCGTGGGCCACTTCCGCCTTGTCCTTCAGAGGTAGCTGCATCGGTGCCTCGTCTGGGGAATAGAGGGTGATCTGATTGGTGTCGGTGGCGAAGCCGCATCCTGGCTTTCGGATGTCGTTGGCGCAGATGAGGTCGCAGCGCTTCTTGCGCAGCTTGTTGATGGCATTGATTTCCACGTCGTCGGATTCCGCGGCAAAGCCCACGAGATAGGGATGGTCTTCCCGTGACCCCAGTTCCGCCAGGATGTCCGGCGTGCGCAGCAGATGGAGGATCAGGGACTGTCCGTCGATTTTCTTGATCTTCTGGGGGACATAGTGGTCGGGCGTGAAATCGGCGACGGCCGCCGCCAGGATCGCGAAATCCAGATGGTGCCAGTGGTCTACAACCGCCTGGTGCATTTGCGCGGCAGAGCGTACGGAAATGGCATGGAGGTTGGGGAGTTCCGGCAGCGTGGTCTGAAGAGGTCCATGGATCAGATGGACTTCCGCTCCGCGGACGGCTGCGGCGATGGCCAGGGCCACGCCCATCTTTCCCGTGGAGCGGTTGGTGAGATAGCGCACGGGATCCAGGTCTTCCGCCGTGGGCCCGGCGGTGATGAGGGCGCTCTTGCCTTGCAGGTCGTTCTTGGAGAGCGCGGCGTCCACGAAATGCAACAGCGTTTCGGTAGGCGTGATCTTCAGTGCGCCCATGGCACCCAGTTCCAGAGGCGTTTCGCCCAGGCATAGGCGGCTGCGGGAGGGCATCTGCGTTTGGAAGAGCACGGGGTCTTCGTCGACTGCGTCAGGAAGCCTGGCGGGAACCGCCAGGACCGGCTTCCCGGCTTCCTGCAAATATGCCAGCGCCTTGCCCCGCCGGAAGACCTCCAGGACCTGCGGAGAGACAGGAGCCAGCAGAATCAGGTCCTGTTGGCGGAATGCTTCGGCATCCAGCTTCTCGATTGCTTTGCAGGGATGTCCGGAGATGGTAGCCCAGGCCAGTTCGCTGACAAAGGCCAGGGCGGAGGGGCCGTCGTAGGCTGTGGGGGCGACTTGGACCGTGTACTTCTTCTGACGAAGACGGGTGATCAGTTCCGGGGCATAGGAGAGGGCGGCAGGACCGTCGGCGATGATGAGAATGCGACCAGCCATGGGATGGATGAATCTTTCGGTGCGGTGAGGGCGAACCTAAATTTGATTTTTGGGGGTGTTCCAGGCGCAAGCCTCCGGCAAGGGCGCGCGTGCGCATCACGGTGGCCAGGCGGGGGCTTTCCTGCTCCGAAAGCGCAAGCCTTCGGCAAGGCGTCGCGGGCGGAACTAGCGTTTCTTGGTTTTCTTTGCGGGCTTGCGATCCAAGACCTTGGCTTCCATGTGTTCGGAGCCGGCGGCACCAGGGCGGATCGTCAAGTTGGCGTTGGGGACCTCGATGGTCTTGATCGTGGGATCCTTCAGGGATCCTGCCAGCGCGCGCTTGTTTTCCTCGCCGGGAACGCCCTTGAGGACCAGCTCCGGTGCCAGGCAGAGCGGACGATGATCCAACTGCGCCCAGCATTTCTCCCAGGCCTGGCGTTTTTCTTCCGTGGGCTGGAAGTCAGAAATGCCCAAGGCGGCAAGGGCCTGCAATAGGAAATGCTGTGCCAGGAACTGGGTGGTCTGCCCGTTGAGGGTGAAGCCGTAATCCGCCAGGTTGTCGCGCTGTAGATCCAGATATTGGTCCGGACGGGGAAGGACGGACGCTGCGGCAAGGTCCATGTTCGCCTGCTGCTGGAAGACCCAGAGCGGCCAGGCGTCCTGCAGGATGGCGGACGCATCGTCGGTCATTCCGTTCTTCGCCAGGACTGTCGTGGCAATGGCGACGGTGGCCAGACGCTCCGCCGCGTAGGTCATGCTGGGAATGTTGGCGTCGGCGCCGAACATGTCGGGGAGCATGGGCGAGAGTTCCAGGCCGGATTCCGCAGCAAGCGCCAGACGCAGCAACTGTGCCTGCCGCTGTGGGTTCTGGGCTGTGGCGTCTTGTCCGAGGAACATGGCCAGCCAGGGGGAGAAGGGATGATCCGCCAAGGAGTTGATGGTCTTTTCCCCTAGGGCGTTGCGCAATTCCTTCAGATCATTCTGGAGCTGCTTTGTGTTGTCTTCGGGAAATTCCAGGCGATGGGCTTCCAAGGCCAGGCCGACAAGCGCCGCAGTCTCCAAGGCTTCTTCCGGGCCGGGAAGGGGTTCTTCGTTCATGGTGGGCTTGGGAAGACGCGTGGGGTAGAGCACCTCCGGCAGGTAGTTGCCTTCTGCGTTGATCTGGGTGGAGATGTGACGATAAAGCTGGCGGAGATTTCGGCGGCAGAGCGATCCGGTGACATTGTCTTCGGGAAGGACTTCTGCTGCCCGTTGGAGGGCCAGGTAGGCCAGTGCGTTGGTCTTCAGATCGCTGATACGGGCCGGCACCTCGAACTCGCCCGCGTCGTCCAGGTCTTCGTCTTCCACCACCATGGCGAAAGTGCGTTCGTTGGATTTGCGACGTTCCCTGGCGACGAGCTGGCCGTTTTCCGCCTTTTCCGCAGCATCCAGGTGCTTTAGCGCCTTGAGGAGAACTTTGGCGGTGTTTTGGATGGCCTCGGAGGAGCGGTTCTGCGGGGACAGTTCCTTGCCGTAAAAGTGGGCGTACGTCAAGGTGTAAAGCAGTGCGGCCTGGTCGAACATGGAGGTCTGGCCATCCGCGCGGCTGGCGAACCACTCGGGGAATGGCTGCGTGATATTGCCGGCGTTGGCGTTGACCAATGACAGGAGCCTTTCCTTCAAGGGCCGGAGAGAGGTCGCGTTGGGCTGTCGGACGATTCGCGCAGGATGGGCGCGGAAAAGCCGCTGCGACCCCTTCTCGTTCGCAAAATAGCTGTCGCATTCAAAGAGGGTGACCTTGAAGGGGACGCTGGAGGCGCCCATTTGCATCCAGAGGCTCATGGCGCTCCATAGGTTGGCTTCCGCAATCAGGTTGCTGACACGGGTGATGGAGAACTGGCGTTCCTCGGTCAGAAGATAGCGTCCGGTCAGCTGTTCCGGCGGAAAGGCGAATGCCGCTGTCTGGTCGAAGGCAATGCCGACGACGCTGGAAAGGAGCAGGCGTGAGGAATTGACCACAAAGTCGTTGACAGGCAGGACTGCCTGGACGATGTCCAGCCGCAGGGAGTTCCAGGCGTTGGGATTGTCCAGCTTGGTCTTGACGATGTATGAGAGCTGGCGTTTCTCTTCCTGGGCCTGTTTGAGCTGGCCCTCCAGGTCAGCTTTGATGGCGGCCGCGTATTCCGGCTCACGCTTTTCAATAATGGTCAGCAGGAACGACAGCGCGTCCTGGAAGTTCTTTCCGGCCGCATAGTAGGTCCGTCCGGGAAAGATTCCGTCTCCCAGAGTGATAAAGAGGACGCGTGGCGAGTCGTCCTTGATCGGGGAGAGAACCACTAGTTCCTTTGCCGTCTTTTTGGCAAGAAGGCCCTCGCGGAGTTGCGCCGTGAAAGATTTCAGCGCATCCTCCTGGCAGGCAAGCGGCGTCTTGATCTCTCTGAACCAGGGACCTTCCTGGGCCTGGAGGAAACTGACACCGAACAGCAATAGGAACAGAAGGATGAGTTTCATGGCGTAAGGGAGATGGATGGCAGAGAGGGAAAAAAGGAAGGCGCCGTTATGTGGCGCCTTCGACCGCAGGAGCGCAAAACACGCAAAAAAGGCAAGGCAAACAAAAGCCGCCTTCGGCGGTTTCGCCGAAGGCTTTTGCCTATTTTGCAATTTTGCGCGTTTTGCTCTCCGTCTTTCGCTTTACAGGAGTTCGGCGATCTGGACGGCGTTCAGGGCGGCGCCCTTCAGCAGCTGGTCGCCGCAGACGAAGAAGGCCAGGCTGTTGGGAACCGCCAGGTTGTAGCGGAGACGGCCGGCCAGGACGTTGTACTGTTCGTTGGACTCGCTGGGCATGGGGAAATGGTTGTTCGCCGCATCGTTGACGATGGTGAGGCCGGGGGCCTTGCTCCAGGCTTCCAGGGCGGCTTCCACGGAGACCTTGTCCGCGAATTCCAGGGTGATGGCTTCCGCATGGCTGCGGAGGACGGGGACGCGCACGCAGGTGGCGCAGACGCCGATGCCGTCGTCGTGCATGATCTTCTTGGTCTCGTTGACCATCTTCATCTCTTCTGTGTTGTAGCCGTTTTCGCCGATGTCGGTGTTGTGGCTGAAGACGTTGAAGGCGTAGGGCCACTTGAAGACCTTGGGTTCGGGCTTGCCGCCGGCCAGCACGACCTTGGTCTGTTCCAAGAGCTCGTTCATGCCCTTGGCGCCGGCACCGGAGGCGGACTGGTAGGTGCAGACGTTGATGCGCTTCACGGGGGAGAGGTCATAGAGGGGCTTCACTGCAACCAGCATGATGATGGTGGTGCAGTTGGGGTTGGCGATGATGCCATGGTGCTTCTTGATGTCCTCGGGGTTGACTTCGGGGACCACCAGGGGCACATCGGGATCCATGCGGAAGCAGCTGGAGTTGTCCACCACGACGGTTCCAGCCTTGACTGCGGAGGGAGCGAACTCCTTGGAGATGGAGCCGCCTGCGGAGAAGAGTGCCACGTCGATGTCCTTGAAGGAATCGTGGGTGAGTTCTTCGATGGTATAGGTCTGGCCCTTGAACCGGGTCTGCTTTCCTGCGGAGCGGGCACTGGCCAGAAGGCGGAGGTTCTTCACGGGGAAGTTCCGCTTTTCCAGGGTCTTCAGCATTTCCACGCCGACGGCACCGGTGGCACCTACCACCGCGACATTGAGGGGACGGTTTGCCATTGTTGTTTCCTTTGGAGTGTTTTGTTTGAGACGGGGCGGAATTTCTTCCGCCCCACAGGGTGTTATGGGGACTACTTCAGGGAATCGGCCATCAGGGACGCGATCTGCTTCGCGAAGTCGCGAGGATCGTCGATGGGCAGGTTCGCCATGAGACGGGCGGAGTCGAAAAGCATCTTGGCGTAGTCCGCCAGCTTCGGGCTCTCCGCGTCCTTGGCCAGGACGTCGCGCAGGGCGGCGATGAGAGGATGGGCGGGGTTGATCTCCAGGATCTGCTTGGTCTCGGGGACTTCCTGCTTCAGGGCCTTCATCATGCGCTGCATCTGCTGGCTCATGGCCCACTCGGCGTCCACCAGGCAGCAGGCGCTGTCGGTAAGGCGGTTGGAGAGCTTGACCTGGGAGACCTTCTCCTTCAGGAGCTCCTGGAGCTTGGCGACCAGGGCGGAGTTGGTCTCCTCGGCTGCCTTGCGCTCGTCGGCCTTGGCCTTCTTCTCCTCCTCGGTGTCCAGATCCACATCGCCTTTGGAGATGTCACGCAAGGGCTTGTCCTTGTAGGATTCGATGGAGGGGATGACGAACTCGTCCACGGGATCCGTCAGGAAGAGCACCTCGAAGCCCTTCTTCTGGAAGGCCTCGAGCTGCGGGGAGTTCTTGGCGTTGACCAGGTCCTCCGCGGTGAGGTAGTAGATCTCCTTCTGGGTTTCGGGCATCCGGGTCACGTAGTCGGCCAAGGTGGTGCGCTTGCCGTCTTCCAGGGTGGTGCTGTGGAACATCATCAGGTTCTGGATCTTCTCGGTGTTTTCGAAGTCCTCGCGGAGGCCTTCCTTGAGGACGGCGCCGAAACTGGTGTAGAAGGCATCGTAGCGCTCGGGGGCGTTCTTCAGCATGTCCGCCAGGGTGTCCAGGACCTTCTTGGTGATGTTCTTGCGGATGATGGTCAGGGCACGGGCCTCTTGGAGCATTTCACGGGAGACGTTCAGTGGCAGGTCGGCGGAATCCACTACGCCGCGCAGGAAGCGCAGGTAGCGGGGCAGGAGCTGTTCGCAGGTGTCCGTGATGAAGACGCGATGCACGTAGAGCTGGAGGCCTTTCGGGCGGTTTTCCTGGACCAGCATGTCCCACATGGGCTTCTGGGGGATGTAGACCAGCGCCTTGAATTCGGCCTGGCCTTCCACGGACCAGTGGATGGTCTCGAAAGGCTCCTGGTAGTCGTGGGAGAGGTGGCGGTAGAACTCGTCGTATTCCTCCTTCTTGATGTCGTTCTTGGCACGCAGCCAGATGGCCTTCTGGGAGTTCAGCGTTTCTTCCACGATGGAGACCACGGGGGGCACGGGCTTTCCGTCGGCGTCCTTGACTTCCTTCCCGTCGGCGTCCTTGACAGGCTCCTGGTGCTCCACGTCCATGGCGATGGGATGTTCCACGAAGTCGGAGTACTTCTTGACGATGTTGCGGAGGCGCCACTCTTCCAGGAACTCGGTCTCGTCGTCTTTCAGATGGATGATGACATCGGTGCCGCGGGTTTCCTTGGTGACGTTCTCGAGGGTGTAGAATCCGTCTCCTTTGGAAATCCACTTGACGCCCTGGGATTTGTCGCCGGCGCGGCGGGTGATCAGGGTGACTTCGTCGGCCACCATGAAAGCGGAGTAGAAGCCCACGCCGAACTGGCCGATCAACTCAGGAGGAAGCTCCTCCTTGTTGGCCTTGAGATTCTCCAGGAAGTGCTTGGTGCCGGAGTTGGCCACGGTGCCGATGTTCTTCTCCACTTCCGCTGCGGTCATGCCGATGCCGTTGTCGCGGACGGTGAGGGTCTTTGCGTCCTTGTCCACGATGAGCTTGATCTTCCATTCCGGAGAGTCTTCCAGCACGGAAGGGTCCTTCAGGGATTCGAAGCGCGCGCGGTCGATGGCGTCGGAGGCGTTGGAGATGATTTCGCGCAGGAAAATCTCCTTGTTGGAGTAGAGGGAATGGATGACCAGGTCGAGCATCTGCTTGACTTCGGTCTTGAATTCGTGTTGTTCAGCCATGATATTTTGTTTGATGGAGTTGTCCTGGCGCCTTCTCCCGGCAGGGGGAGAAGGCACCTGAAATCGGCACCGTCCGGTGCCGGGAAAGTGCGTGTGGAGCCTTATTCGATGGCGTCGCGGAATTGCGCGACGGCTTCGGCCAAGGTGCCGGGGTACTTGTGGCCGCCTCCCAGGACGACAAAGCCGTTGAAGTTCCCGCAGCGCAAGATGGAGAGCATCTCCAGGACCTCGCCGTTGCCCTGGGCGAATTTCGCGGGCGTGCCGTCCCAGAGCGCGTCAGCCATGTCCAGCTGGCTGATGGTGTGGATGAACCGTCCGATTCTCCAGGAGCCCAGGAAGGGATGCTCGCCTGCCAGCGCGAATTCCGCCGGGTTGAAGACGAAGGCGCGGGGGTCCTTGCGCCCCTTGGTGGCGGTGGCCAGGAGGGCCTTGGCGGTTTCGGAGCTGATGCCGGTGTTCACGAAGTCCAGCTGGATCTTCAGTTTCTTGAAAACCTTTTCAGCCTCGGGGAGTGCGGCGGCCAGCGGCGCGATGACGCGGGTGATGCCGGCTGCCGCCCAGTCGTCCGCGCGCTTTTCCCAGTCGGCGGGGAAGGCGGGAAGACGCAGGGCGGAGATGCCGATGCCGTTCTCCTTCAGCTCGGCCACGGCGGCCTGCAGCTTGGCTGCGGGCAGGTAGGCTGCCGCTTTGCCCTGGATGAAGTCAAGTTCGATCCATTCCAGGCCTGCGGCCTTCAGGTTCTCGACCATCTCCGGAACGTAGCGCCCGCAAAGGGATGCGGCTGCCGCCAGATGGAAGGACTCCTTGGCGAAGATGCTCTTGGCGATGGCGGCGCGCTGAGAGACGCAGTCTGCGCAGGCGGGGTTGATGCACAGCGCGAAGGCCGGGTCGTCCTGCCCGACTTCCAGCAGGGTGTCCATCATGGCCTGCGCGTCAATGAGACGGACCTGGGCATTGCCGATGCGCGCCACGGCGGAGATTCCTTCCAGGCGGAGCAGACTGTCCAGTCCGATGAAGTCTCGGTGGGGGCCGGGATAGCAGGGCCACTTGCGGGTGACTGACTTTCCCTTGGCGTCCAGGGAGGTGGTCTCCACTGTGCGGAGATAAGGCAGGTCGAGCCAGGCTTCCACGGAGTGGAGCATGGTGTTGCGGTCCATGTCCACGCCTAGCAGGCAGATCTGTCCGCCGGCTTTTGCGATGCGGTCGTAGGGGCTGCCTTCGCCGTGTGCGGTAGCTGCCTTCAGGTGGTCGGCCAGGAGGCTCTTCGCCTTGGCGCCCACCGCAGCCAGCGTGCCCACGGGCGCGTCGCTGACCACGGCGCCCTTCCAGTTGCGGACCAGTTCCGTGAGGATGCCCAACTTGCCGAAGACAGGAACCACCAGGGTGCCCTTGGGGCCCAGGACATTCAGGAAGGCCTGGATGATGCCTTCGGGACCGCCCTCCACGGGGCCAAGGGCTACGACGGAGCTATGCAGCAACACCACGCCGCCTTTCTTGATGCCCAGGTTCTGGAGGGATTTCTCAAGTTCTGTACGTTTCAACATGATGGGAACCTCTTTTATTCTTCGACTTCTGCCAGGATGCGGCAGGGGATTTGCTTGACGGAGGGAATCGGAAAGAAAATGACGCTGACGAGGGCCGTCTCCGGCAAAGGAGCCAGGAGGCCGGGCTCGCAGACGGTGCAGATGCCGGCGCCAAAGAGCTTCAGGAAGACGCCGTCCAGGCTGGTGCTTTCATAGACATCCGAGAGGATGCAGCGGCAGCCGGTGGAGATGATCCAGTCCACGGCGTCCATGGCGAGCCAGACCGTGCGTTGCTCAATTTCCCAGAAGTGACGGTTTCCTAAGGCGTTGATGACCAGGAAAGGCGTCTTGATGTCGCCGCCTGCCGCCTGCCGCAGATCTTCCGCCGTGATGCCGCCGGAGCGGTCCGGACGGTCCAGGTGGATGGTGCGGCAGGGAATGCGGTAGAGCAGTTCCGGGGGGAAGTTCTTGGCATCCCAGCCATTGTCCGTCTCCTTGATATGTCCGGGGAAGTCGATGTACGATCCCGTCATGGAGGAGAGCGTCAGCTTGTGCACCAGGCCGGTGTAGCGGCAGCTTGCGGATTTCAGCGCGACTTCGCGGTTGTCGATGCTGTAGCTATGGCTGTCGTCGAAGCTGCGCTGGTCGGCTGCTCTGGATAAATCAATAAGACGCATTTTGCGAAAGGGATGGCTTGCTCCCTGAAAAAAAACTGCGGGAGGCAGGAAAATCCTGCGAAAAGGGAAAACGCCTTAAAATAATGCCCCTACAGGGATTTGTGCGTCTGTTGCCAAGGCTAATTTCCGGGGCGACGAGTCCGACGCGTCTGGGCGAAGGACGAATTCTTCGAACGGCTTCCGTACTGTGCGCTGCCGTCGTCGTTTTGCGCCCCCGTGGGCTGAGATACTGTCGCCGCGTTAAAACTACAGATCCAGCCCCTCGAAGCCTGTCCAGACATTCCGTCCTGTGTAGGTGCGTGCCGTGGCTTCGCCGTGCAACACCTTCAGTACGGGCAGGGCCATGGCTTCCTGTTCCATTTCCCCCGGATAGGCCACAAGGGGGGCGATGAAGCCGCATCTGGCGCGAAGGCCGTCGACCACGTCGGCATAGCGGACCAGCCCGCCAGTGAGAAGGATGGCGTCCACGTGTCCGCTGAGAACGGCGCTCATGCCGCCGATGAGCTTGGCGATCTGGTAGATCATCGTCTGCCAGACAAGCGTTGCCTTGCGGTCACCTTGCTCGACGAGGGAATGGACGGTCGCCGCGTTGGAGGTCCCGAAGAGTTCCACGAAGCCGCCGGAGCGTGCGCAGAGGAGCCGTGTCTCCTCCAGGGAATGCCGCTCGATGTAGTCAAGGAGCTGTAGGACGGGCACCGAGCCGATGCGGGTCGGCGTGAAGGCGCCTTCGCCGTCCGAGCCCAGATTGCCGTCCACCATTCGTCCGTGGTCGTGTGCGGCGACCGTGATGCCGCCGTCGATATGGGCCACGATGAAATTGCAATCCTCGTATCGTAGCCCCAGCTTTGTCGCGTGGAATTCGGCGACGGCTTTCTGGTTGAGGACGTGCGCCTGGGGGAGGCGGTAGAGCCCCTTGATGCCCGTCAGCCGTGCCAGGTCGCCGAACTCGTCCACATTCGTGGGATTGAGCGTGTACGCCTTCTTGCCATATTCGCAGGCGAATTTCCAGGCGAGCATGACGCCGAGTTTTGCAGGGTGTTCCGTGCCGCTGAGTCCGTTCGCCGTGTCTTCCACGAGTTTGGGATCGACGATGGTGACGCCGCTGGGCTGCGAGCAGGCACCGCCGCCGCGTCCAACGCAGGCGTCAATGGATTCGGGGGCGACGTTCTCTTCCTGCAGCATCTCCATGATGACGCCGTAGCGGAAGGGAAGCTGGTCGTTGACATGGGCAAATTGGAGCAGCACCGAGGAGTCATGGAAGAGGCTTCGTTCAAAGACAACTCGCTCGTCGTCGAAGAGGCTTACCTTGGTCGATGTCGATCCGGGATTGATGATCAATAGTCTTGTCATAGGAGGCTTCTGCAATTGCCTCAAGGCATTTTTACTGACAGTGCAAGGAATCGCGGCAGACCGTCTCCGCGGATTGGACTCCCAGAGGGGCAGGCAGCAAGACCGACATCCGTAAAATAGACTTTCGGCGTCTTGTTTTCGGCTAAATATATTCTCAAAACATGTAACTTCAAAAGAAGGACTTTGTTATTCGCACATTTTCGCTGGGCGGGAGGAAATTTCCTGTCTCAAAGGCGATGCAGCAGAAGAAAACGCCGGATCGGAAAGCCCTATTTCCTTAAGCAGTCCTCTTGTTTGCTGCAAAAACGACAGGGCTGTTTCTTTCTGGGCGCCTTCTTTTCACAACCACCGCCTAAGAACTGGCCTTGTGGTGGCGGGAAACGGATTCCGGGATTATGTTATGGCCGGAACGGTTCCGTGGCAAGCTTGAAGGCGCGATGTATTTTTGATTCGATGTTTTGGGGAAAATGTATTATGAAAACAATCCTGCGTTTTTTTGCGGGGTTCCGCTATCCCAGAAGGGGCTTTCTGTTTTTGGGGGCATGTTAATGGCAACGTGTTGTGTTTCTCGATGTTGCTTGTATTGTCTGTTGTGTTTTTGTTTTCAAGTCGCATCAATGGGCCAGCTCGTTGTCGCCTCCCGCTAAGGAATCGTCAACAGATGATGTGACAAATTGACAAGACTTTACCATAAATGTATAAAAATGTCTAAGCTCATAACTGGAATTCTAGCACATGTTGACGCAGGCAAGACCACGCTGTCGGAAAGCCTGCTGTTCAAGAGCGGAGTAATCCGCACGCAGGGACGCGTGGATGCCAAAGACGCTTTCCTTGACCATAATGCCATTGAACGTCAGCGTGGAATAACCATCTTTTCGAAGCAGGCCAATCTCTCCGATAAAATCACATTGATCGATACTCCCGGACACGTGGATTTTGGTGCCGAAATGGAACGCGCACTTTCCGTCCTGGACTGCGCGATTCTCCTGATCAATGCCAGTAACGGCATTCAGAGCCATACCAGAACGCTGTGGAATTTGCTTGAAGAGTATAAAATCCCTACGCTGATTTTCGTGAACAAGATGGATCTGCCCGACACCAATCGGGAGGTCCTGCTTGCAAAATTGCAGAAAGGCTTGAGCGCAGGAGTGGTCGACTTTTCCTGCGAGTGCCTCTTCGGCAAGGATTTCAATGAGCAGATCTCTGGACTTGATTACGATCTGCTGGAAAAATATCTGAATGGCGGTGTTCCGGATATCGAGGACATCTTGCGTCTGGTGTCGGAGCGCAAGTTGTTTCCATGCGTCTTCGGTTCCGCCTTGCGGAATGACGGAGTGGATGAGTTGCTGGACGTCCTGAACAAATACTTCGCCGTCCCGCAAACGGGAGATGAGTTCGGGGCACTGGTCTATAAGATTTCTTCGGACTGCCAGGGGAATCGTCTGACGAACCTGAAAGTAACGGGGGGGGCTTTGAAAGTCAAGGAATATCTTGGCGAAGAGAAAATCAACGAAATCCGCATATACAATGGCGAGAAGTTCGAACAGGTCAATGAGGTCGGGGCAGGGGAGCTTTGCACGGTGGTTGGACTTAAGGATTCCTTTGCGGGCAAGGCGTATGGCGCGGCTCATGGCGTGACGGACTTCAAACTTGAACCTGCCTTGATCTACGCAGTCAATATTCCCGATGGGCTTGACGATACGAAGATGCTCCAGATTCTGCACGGACTAGAGGAGGAGTTGCCCGAAATTCATGTGGAATATTCCAAGCAAGAGCACGAAATCCACGTCATGCTGATGGGAGTCGTGCAGACAGAAGTCATCAAGACCATCTTGCGGGAACGATATGGCATTGACGTGACCTTCGGAGAGGGGCGTATTGCCTATAAGGAGACCATCCTCGAACCCGTGGTCGGCGTGGGGCACTACGAACCGCTGAAACATTATGCGGAAGTGCATCTGAAATTGTCGCCATTGCCTTGTGGAAGCGGAATGCGTCTTGCCTGCAACTTGAGCGTCGAGCAATTGGACACCAACTGGCAGCGCTTGATTCTTACCCATCTGCGGGAAAAGACTCACGTCGGTGTCTTGACGGGAAGCCCGCTGACGGATATGGAGATCGAAGTGACAGCGGGACGTGACCATCTGAAACACACCGAAGGCGGCGATTTCCGACAGTCAACCTACCGCGCGATTCGTCAAGGGCTGATGGGGGCGAAATCCATATTGCTTGAGCCTATCTATGCCTACGAGGCGGTTGTTCCCAATAACTGTGTCGGACGATTCATGGCCGATCTCAATAAAATGCACGGCACTTGTGCACTGGATGAGACCTCAGAGGACTTCTCCACTTTGCATGGAAAGGTTCCCGTGGCGACAATGCAGAATTACTTGAATGACCTGCGCGCGTATACCAAGGGGCAGGGCGTCCTGGGCATGGTCGTGTGCGGCTATGAGCCATGCCACAATCAAGACGAAGTGGTAGCCGCGCGCGGTTATGATCCAGATGCTGATCAGGAGAATCCATCCTCCAGCATCTTCTGCGCACATGGCGCTGGATTTCTGGTGCCATGGAATATGGTGAAGGAATATCAGGACATCAAGTAAACGACAGTTCTATTTTCGGGCGGCTGACGTTTCAGGCTTCTTATATTCCAATGTCATTGCGAACAGCAGGGGATGTCCTTTCTGCCTGCTAGCTCTGGTATACGCGGGCAGTCGTGGAAATTGGGCTTTCTTCCTGGAAGGAATCCGGAGAAAACAAAGGGAAGTTTGACGAAAGAAGCCAGGAATGCTATATTAGCTCCGTTGCAAGACAAAGGTTTGTCTTGCGAGGGAATGCAAAGTGCGAGATGATAAAACTCAAAGACATAGCACAAGAACTGAACCTTGACGTTTCGGTGGTGTCCAGGGCATTGAATCCGGGACGTACACCGCATCCGATTCGCGAAGAGACCAGGAAATTGGTGCTTGCCACGGCCCAGCGGCTGGGATATCATCCGAATCGCCAGGCTTCTTTCTTGAAAAAAGGCTCGGGCGCCACGATCTTGTGTTTTGTTCCCGATGTGGGGCATCGCGTGGTGGCGGATTTGGTTTACGGGATTTCCGAGGCGGCAGGCGAGGCAAATTTCCCTGTGAATTTCTTCTTCGGGAAAAAGGAAGAGGATTTCTTCGATTTTTTCAAAAAAATTCATTCCGTTCCTCACGCGGCAGTCATTTCCTATGCGCCGCAGTTGAAAATTCCTGAACAAGGATCCCACGATTTACTGCCAACTCTTTCAGACGAGTACAAAAAAGTCATTTTGGATTATTCAAGGAAGCATAGTTCCTTTCTGCTTCTTAACTTGGAAAGCAATTTGAATTTATGCGAAGATGATGAAATTCAAAGGATCAATCGCATTGAGATTGATGAACAAGTTGGCGGGCGCAGGGTTGCGGAACATTTTCTCGAATGCGGATGCGAACGTTTTTTCTGCGTCAGCGGGAGGCAGCGCTATCCACTGCGCGAAAAAGGGTTCCGCGATGCAGCAACGCAATACGGAATCAAATGCGAGGCCTTGACATGTCCTCTTCTGGCCAAGCTGGATAAGAACGGAGTAAAGACAGGCGTTTTCGCCGAAAGCGATTTCCTGGCATACGATCTCATCGGATTGTGCAAAGAAATGGAAATTGCATTGGGCGAAAATATTCTTCTGGCCGGCTATGATGACATATTTGCCAGCGCCTGGCTAAATCCCTCGTTGACGACGATTCATCAGCCCACGCGCCAGGAAGGGCATCTGGCTGTGAAAAAAGTCATAGATTCCCTGACGGCAAGTTCGCAGCCGAGCATAGAACGAATTGAACCGACGCTGATTGTCCGGGAGACAACCGGCGGAAAGCGAATCAGCGACCACCTCCTGAACATCTAGTTTTTCCCATGGAAGCCATGTCCATTGATTTTTTCATCGAACAAGCCAAACGTTTGTCTGTTGCCGGGAAGGCCGATGTGGTCGTTGCAGGCTGCGGTCCTGCTGGTGTTGCGGCTGCGGTGACGGCGGCGCGCCTCGGCTGTTCCGTGATCGTCCTGGAGAGTTCCTCCATGCCAGGAGGAATCATGACAAGCGGTCTGATGTCGAATGTCATTGACGCGGCGGGCAAGGGAGGTTTTCTGCAGGAGATGCTGGATTATCTTGAGGCGCAGGGAGCCGGAGGAGACTATAACAGCTATGAGCCGGAAGTGGTCAAGCATTTTTTTGATTTGGTGTTGACGCAGAACAAAATACGCATACGATACAACACTCTTGTGGTTTCCGTGATAAAAGACGCCGACCGCATATCTGCCGTTGTGACAGAGTCGCCGTCTGGCCGGGAGGCATTTGTTGGGGAAGTCTATGTGGATTGCACAGGCAACGGCACTCTGGCGTATCATGCGGGCTGTGACTATGAATACGGCGCGCCGGAAAACGGTGCGCCGCAGGCCGCGAGTCTCTGCGCCGTATGCTGTGGCGTTTCCGCAGATCGCATTCCAGACTACTGCAAGCAGGCGGGAGATATCGGTAAACTGACCCTGCTTCATCAATTGGAAAAATTCGGCTGTTCTCCGAGTTATCGCATGCCGACCTTGTTTCGTGTCAAAGATGATGAGTATCTGCTGATGTCCAATCACGAATACAACATCCATCCGGACGACGCCGATGCGATTTCTGCAGCGCTGACACACGCCCGCCTGGAGATTTTCAAGCAGATAGAAACATTGAAGAAGAATGTTCCCGAATTTGGCGGATTATGCCTGGTGACGACGGCTTCGGCGTTGGGATTGCGCGAAGGGCGAAGAATCAGGACACGCTACTGGCTGACGGCAGACGACTTGCGTGCCGGCAGATGCCACGACGATGCCATTTGCCGCGTCAATGTCGCTGTCGACATTCATCGTTCCGTCAAGAATCGGCAGAGTGGATACGACAATGGCGGAATCATCAGCAAGCCATACGACATACCTCTCCGGTCTTTGCAGCCCTTGCAATGTTCCAATCTTCTTTTGGGCGGCCGCTGCATCGGCGGCGACTTTTATGCCCATTCAACATACCGGGTGTTAGGCAATGCAATTCCGACGGGCGAAGCTGCCGGAAAGGCTGCGGCTGCGGCTGCGAAGATGAAAAAAACTGCCTCGCAGATAACATTTGATGATTTTTGTGGAGTTCAATAATTGTTTTTTCAAGTTCCGTAGTCAACGCAAACCCAAAAAAGGAAACAAGTCCATGAAACGAAATGCCTTCACTTTGATTGAATTGCTGGTGGTGATCGCCATCATCGCCATCCTGGCCAGCATGCTTCTGCCTGCATTGAGCAAGGCCCGCGAAAAGGCCCGCCAGATTGCCTGCATCAACAACCTCAAGCAAATCAGCCTTGCGACAATCATCTACGCAGGCGACTACGAAGACTACATTCCGATTGACGCCACTGCGCGCTACTACTACCATAGAGTGCTGATCACCCAGGGATTGTTTGGCGGTGACAACTGGACAAGCTTTATCACCGCTCATCCGACAACTGGCATTTTCCCGAATTTCAAGTGCCCGAGCGAAGGAAAGGAATACGCAAAGTCCGGCGCTTCATGGGGATACACCCACTATGGCCAGGACCGCGGCATGGACAAGGCGATTCTCACGAACCCGGCTGAGAATCAGAGCCTTAAAAAATTGAAGATCACCGGCTACAATTCTCCGTCAGAGAAAGTCTGGGTTGGTGATTCCGACTGCGGCATTATGATCAGTCATTACCAGATTTCCTATCCTGTTGCACAGCGCCACGGCAACTACTACTGGAACATGACCTATCTGGATGGTCATGCAAGTTCGCTGAGCTACATTCCCCCGAAACCGAATAAGGATTACGATACATATCCCTTCTGGGCAAGCGATCTGTAATTGCTGATAGGCAAAGAAACCAATGACCTGCGAAGGAGAAGTCCAATGATGAAACAACTGATGGTCTTTGCAATATCCTGCATCTTGGCGTTGTCTGCCACGGCAGGAATGAAAGAAACATTCGTCTGCGATTTCAAAAAGGACATGATTCCGCAGGTCATGGCCGCCCCATGCCAAGGCACGCCGGTAGCAAATGCAAGAATCGTGGATTCCTCCCTGCGCATTGGAACGCAGGATGATGGCTCCAATGCGCGCCTGGTATATCGCTTGAATGACACCAGGCAGGCGGCCAGGCTTTTGGGGGCGGCTTCTCCATTTCCGCTGCGTCAGGGAAAACTGAGCTTCTCGTTTCGGCCAGTCGACTGGCAATTGGGAACGACGGGATTCAATATGCTGCTTGAAGTGAGAGGACCGGAGCGGGCCCGCCTCCATGTCACCTATTTGCTCCCTTCCACGACTGGCAAGCCTTCTGTGCAGGTGTGCTATGGAACGCCCGGGGCGGCTGTTCAGGGAAGCCGCAAGATTCCCGCATTATTCCCTTACGTTGCTCTTGACCTTGAAAGGGAATGGCACGATGTTGTGTTTGAATGGTCCCCCGCAGCGGTTGAGCTGACTGTCGATGGCCAGTCCCAGAAGCTGCCGACAAGCAACCTTGAGTTGCCTGAACAGGGATTTTTTGCAGACACATTGATCGTTGGAACAGATATTCCAGCCAATGTTCTGGGACAGAGTGATATACGAAATCTGAAAATAGAAACCGAGGCAGTGGCCAGCCCTTCGTCTCAAGGAAAGGCACGCCCGTTCATGGTAGTGCCAGTGGCTCCAGCTCCGTCCATTGACGGCATCATCCATGAAGAGGAATATTCCCAGGCGCTGAAGACAACGGGCTGGCTGAGTATTCCCAAGGCGCATTATGCAAGCCACCAGGGCATTTTCTACTTCTCGTACGACGCAGATTATATCTATGTCGCTCTGAGCAGTCAAGGACATCATCGTCTGCCGCAGGCTCAAAAACACGACCACGATGCAAACGTCTGGGAGGATGACAGCGTTGATTTCATGATAGATCCGACTCCAGACACGCCGGACTTTTATCATTTCATTTTCAACTGGGGCAAAGCTGTCTATGACGAGCACGTCGTGCCCGATGCAAACAGCGCTCTGGGAGTTGGCTGGAATGGTAGGGGAGTGCAGGTCGAGACAACGGCAACCGACGAGATTTGGCAGCTGGAAGCGGCCATACCATTTGAAACGCTTGGAAAAAAGCCTCGACCGGACATGGAATGGGCATTCAATTTCTGCGAAAGCAATCCTGGAGATGGCCTATATACGATGATCAACGCCCACAGCGGCTATCTTGAACGTGACAAATTCGGCGTAATGCAGTTTGGGAAGGAGCAGGGGCCCGTTTTCCGGCTGGAGGCCCTGGGTGATTTGGACCAGGGCAGGGCGGACATCCTCTGCAATGCGGACAGGCTTGAATTGCATTGCCTGCGCTATGATGAAACTGCCATGACCGAGTTTCCTGTATTCGGCGAGGAAGTGGAAGCCATCGGGGGAGTCTGCCATTACAAAAGTGACCAGGACCTTCTCGGAAAGAGCGGAAATCTCTACCTCAATGCGTATAGGCAGAATCAACTTGTATATTCCGCGAAATATCCGTACCAGGTTACAGAGGCGGCGGCGATTGAAAACCTGCGGCGAGTTCCAGGCGAGAACACTTCGGACAACATGCTTCGGGTCACGACTTCGCAGACGCCTGATAAAAAGACAAGCCTGTTGTTTTCGTTGCAGGATTCACGTGGAGAGACGGTAGGCGTTTTCCCCAAGATTGCTGTCCAGGAGCGTCGGCAGGAATCGCTGCTGCCGTTGAAGGACATTGAACCAGGCAACTACAAACTTTGCATGGATGTCGTTGATGACAATGGACATGTCATTCGCAGTGCCATGGGACGGAATTTGACTGTATTTCCCAGCGCACTGCCGTGGACTGGCAATACGCTGGGCATTAGCGATGACGTCGCATTTCCATGGGAACCACTTGAAGTCAAAAAGGATGCTGAAGCGATTGAAGTGTGCTGCTGGAACCGCCGCTACACATTTACAGACAATGAACTATTTCCGCTGATCGAGTCTGGAGCAAATGCCTATCTTGCCTCTTCGCCTCGTTTGTCGGCCATAGTTGGCGGACGGGAAAGCACAGGAAAGGGCACAAGCTGGAAAATCGAGACGGCTACAAGACGCCAGGCGGTTCTTCGCAATTCCGGCAACATGGCGGGCGTCGGGAAAGTCGAGGTTGCCGCAACCATCGATTATGATGGATTCATCTGGTTCGATATCGCCTTTGCGCAGAGCCATGCGAAAAGCCTTGAGCATCTCTCCGTGGATTTTGTCATGCCGAATCATTTGGCTAAGCTGTTGAATTCCGGATACCGTGATTTGACTGACACGGGATTTCTTCCTGATACCTGGACAAAGAAACTGTTCGGCCAATTTGGCTCCTTCTGGTATGGCAATGAAGAAGGAGGGCTGAGTTTCGGTCTGGAATCGGATCAGCATTGGAGCAATAAGGATGTCGGAAAACAATTGACACTGCACCGTGAAAAGGACGGCTGCCATGCAACTCTGAACATGATTGACCAGCCGACCGCAATGCCATCAGATTTCCAATACGGCTTCTATGTCATGCCGACTCCTGTCAGGCCAAGGCCCAAAGTCGCGCGGACCTTGCGTCCGAATCACGTTTTCGGACATAATGGCGCTGCACGGCAGGGAAAAGACTACCCAGATAACCTATCATGGTGGACGGCGACATATTCCTATCAAGGATATCCCGAATGGAAGACCACTCCTGAAGGCATCCAGGAGTTCGCCGACGGATATGCCTGGCCCATCGAAGTCCAGCCTTACTGGAACTATGACATCCTTCCCAGCAAGGAGTACCGCACGGCCTGGTATGCCGCGTATTCCAGTATCGGACGCAATGCGCCGGAAACCATCTGGCAGGGAGAACTCTGGCGTTCAGGGGACAAGGACAAGCTGTATGGAGATTCCCTCTATACCTACCAGGATGACATGATAGAAGTCTGCAAGGGCGACGACTACTGCGATTTCTATCTTTGGCGTCTTGACAAGAGCCGCCGCGAGAATCCCAAAATCGACGGCATCTATTTCGATTTGATGATGTGGCCGTCCTGCGCACGACCTGAGCATAATCATGGCTACGATTCGCCATCCGGCAGAAAGTCCACGTTTGCCATCCGTGAGCATCGTCGTTTTCTGGAACGCATCTATCAGTATCTCCATCAGAATGACGATGAGTCGCCTGTCGTGATGCACATGTCTGGTGCGACATCCCGCATTGGCGGCTTCAGTTTCTCCGATTACTTCCTGGAAGGTGAACTGTGGTGTGATGTCCTGGTGCGGGACCATAGTTACAAGAAGATGAAATTGTCCCAGATGCGCGCCGAACTGCTTCCGCACATCTATGGCCAGGGAATCATCTACATCAGCCAGCTTTACCGCATCCTGCCATTTGTGCCTGCAATGGAACGCAAGACCTGGAAAGCGTCCCCCTGGGCGGAACGTCATCTTGCAGGCTTGCTGCTGCTGCACGATGTCATGCCGGACCGTACGTCGCTCAATGATGTCGCCCTGAAAATATGGAAAGGCCTGGATCGTTTTGGATTGACTGAGGCGTCGGAATATTTGCCGTATTGGGAGACAGAAGCGCAAGGACATCGAATCAATGCCGACGGTGAAAACACCGCAGTGACAATCTGGCGTGAAGCCGATGGGCGTGAGTTGCTGATGTTCTTCAACAACCAAGACACACCATTTGATTTCAACATGGACAATTGTTTCGGGCGGACAGCTACTGACATGGAAAGCGGAGAGGTGCTCCAGGTGAATGGAGATGCCTTGACTGTTCCCGTGGCTCTGCGTGATTTCCGTCTGATAGAATTAAAATAACAAAAAGGAAGAAGTGCAATGTATCACATAGACAGTGATCCAAGTTATGACTATCGTGTTTATCAGCCTGCTGTTGAGGAATACGAAAAGCTTGTGGCCCGCAGAAATGACTTTCTGGCGAAAAACCAAAGCTTTATACAGGCAAATCCGTCACCGTTCCAGGTAGATCCCGACAGTTTCATGCCCATTACAGGGTCGTTTATCTACGCCCATGCACCTGACTACCGCAGCAGCATGATTGGCTTGAATGCGAACCAGTGGCGTGAACGCCTGATGCGCCTGCAGGAGATCGGCGTGGATACAGTCATCTTTCAGGCAGTGGCCTGGAAGGAGCTGCAGGAATGCTATTATCCGAGCAAGATTTTCAGTTCTTTCAAGACCTGGGATGTGGTGACGCCCGCGATGGAGGCCGCCAATTCCCTGAACATGAAATTCTATCTGGGGGAATTAGGCTCCGTGGACAACTGGCAGGGCAAATGGGATGGCGAAGAAAGCAGCCTGAAGAAGGAGCAGGATGAACACTGGCAGTGCCTTCAGGAACTCTTCCGTATTTACAAGGGTGGCTTCCAGGGCGTGTATTTTAGTTCAGAATCTGGTTATGTGGGCGAACGCAATCGCTCGTTTGAAAATGCCGTGGCTAAGTTCTATGGAGAACTGTTCACGCATGTGAGAAAGACCATGCCGGGGCTGCCCATTCTGATTTCACCTTATTCGTATGACTGCGGCGAGAAAATCGACGACATGGCGGACTACTGGCAGACGATCTTCTCGAAGGCTGCTCCTGACTATCTTGCTCCGCAGGACTCTGTTGGAACATTGTGCGTGCCTCTGGAAACCCAAGGGAAAATATACGAGCAATGGCATAGGACGGCCCAACATATCGGATGTCAGCTTTGGTCGAATATCGAAATCTTCAATGTCGATTTTCCCAAGGCCGGACGTTCCTTGCTTAATACGGCGGATGTGGAACGCATCAAGGTCCAACTGCTGGCGTCCAGGGGAGTCGCAAAGCGCATTACCTGGGAGATGCTCTATTTCCTTGAGGAAACAGGTGGGGGCAACGCAGCCCTGCTTCGGCAGTTCCTGAAAAAACTGGCTTAGTCTGCCATCGCTTGTTGAATCGGGTAGGTGGAGGTCTCCAAGGTGCTGGAAAGCAACGAATGATTGAGAGAGGTTGGCCGTTTTTTTCATTTCAAGCATTGTTTTTCGGATGCAGACGACGATGGCAATTACAGTTTTTGAGAATCCTCTGCTTTTCAAGTTAAGCACTGCTCATACGCATTATTCTTTCAGGATTAACCAGATAGGGCTTGCTGAACATATAAGCTACGATGTTGCTGTGGATGACGGAAGCGGGCTTTGTCAACTGGCTGAGGCCGTCAATGCTCACCCATTCGAGCCCTATTGGACTGACTTGACCACTTTTCCCCAGGCCAACTGCAAGGATTTGCTTCCCCAGGAATTCGGCGGCTTCAATACAGGTGACTACCGCATTCCAGCACTGATTTCCAAAGGTGAGGACGGAACACCTGCCACCGATTGGCGCTATGTGTCCTATCGGGTCTATTCAGGTGTTCCGATTCTTGAAGAACTTCCTTGTGCGTATGTCGGCAATGATAGTGATGTGCAAACGCTGGAACTGAAACTGGTAGATTCGGTTACCGGGCTGGCGGTCTATTTGGATTACGTGGTTTTCCCACGATGCGATGTGATTGTGCGAGGTCTGCGGGTCGTGAATGAAGGCAGACGGGCGGTGACACTGGAGCGCGTGATGTCGCTTCAGTTGGATTTGCCTGCTGGCGACTACGACAGCCTGAGCCTGGTTGGATATTACGGCCAGGAGCGTCTGCCTGAACGGCGGGCGTTGGGACGCGGCGTGCTTCAGTTTTCCTCCGTGAGGGGAATTAGCAGCCATGGCGTCAATCCTGCCTTTGCAGTGATGGAACAAGAGGCGACTGAAGACCATGGTCGTGTATGGGGCTTCATGTTGGCCTACAGCGGAAATTTTCTCGGCGAAATCGAAGTGCCGCAGATGCGGTCGCCGCGTGTACTTCTGGGAATCCACCCTGAATTGTTCAGCTGGAGACTTCGGCCGGGGGAGAGCTTCACCGCGCCACAGGCGTTCATGACCTTCACCGATGAAGGCGTCGGCGGCATGTCGCGCCATTTCCATGATTTCTTCCGCAACCATTGGCTTCCCAGCCGTTGGGCGTTGTGTCAACGTCCTATTCTCATCAACAATTGGGAGGCGACGTATTTTGATTTCAGCGAAGAGCGGCTGCTGGACATTGCGCGAACAGCTGCGCCGTTGGGTGTGGATATGCTGGTGCTGGATGACGGATGGTTCGGCAGGCGGCGTGACGACACAAGTAGTCTGGGCGACTGGTTTGTCAATGCCGGCATCATTCCTGACATGGCGGGCATGGTCAGAAAAATCAACGCCCTCGGCATGAAATTCGGCCTGTGGTTTGAGCCGGAAATGGTTTCCGAAAACAGCGAGTTCTTCCGTGCGCATCCCGAATGGGTCATTCAGATTTCCGGGCGCGGGCGCTCGATCGGGCGTCATCAGATGATGCTTGACATGGGCAATCCAGAAGTGGTGGAAGCCATCTTCCGGCAAATGAAGAAATTGCTGGAAACAGTCCATGTTGAATACATCAAATGGGATTGCAACCGAACCATGACGGAATGCGGTTCCAGTTGGCTTCCGGCAGACAGGCAGGGGGAGGTGGCGCATCGCTTCGTGCTGGGGACCTACAGCCTCTACAGAAAGCTGCTGGAGGCGTTCCCCTATCTGCTGATAGAAGGGTGTGCAGGGGGAGGCGGGCGCTTCGATGCGGGCATTCTGCGCTATTCGCCGCAGATATGGTGCTCTGATGTCAGTGACGCCTGCGAGCGGATGCGCATCCAGATGGGGACCTCCCTGTTTTATCCATGCTCCGCCATGGGCGCGCATGTGTCGGCCTGTCCGAATCACCAGACCGGACGCGTCACTCCTTTCGCCACCCGTGGCAACGTGGCGCTGTCAGGCGCCTTTGGATATGAACTGGATCTGGCGAAGCTTTCCAAGGAAGAGCAGGAGATGGTCAGGGAGCAGACCGCCCTTTATCATCAGCTCAATCCGCTGGTGGCCTCTGGCGACCTTTTCCGGCTGGAGGCGCCAGGACGGCTTGACAAGGTCGTCTGCTGGAGTTTCATTGCAAAGGACAAGACGCAGGGATTTGTGATTCTCTGCCGTCTTCAGATGCATCCCTATGCCGCGCCGCTGCGCATCAGGCTGAAAGGCCTTCGGCCTGATGCCTATTATCAAATCGACGGCAAACGGCTTACAGGCAAGGCACTGATGTCTGTCGGCATCTGTGTCGCACTGGAGGAACGGGATGCCGCCAGCCGCATTCTGATATTTGCAAAGGAAAAATAGCCACAACCATCCTGAACAACCCAACGCCACGGCGTAGCCGAAGGCGAAGACGGACGCCGCAAAGCGACTGGTGAAATGGCGAAACGTCCGCAGAGGACATCATCTGCGGATGTGTCGCACGGACCTCCGCAACAGCACCTGGCCAGCTATCGCCTTGTTCTCTGCGAGTTTCAAGTCGGCAAGCATTGCAAGAACATCAGAAAAGAAGCGGTATTCTCCCTCCACGGGAAGGTCTATCTTGAAATCGTCCTCTGTCGCCGTGTCAAATGAAATCTCCTCGAACCGCCTTTCAAACAGCAATTTGCCATCTCGGGTGAACTCTTTTCTCGAATATATGAAACCGTTCGCCTGGTCAATTATGAAGACACGCGACATGGGACGTCCCTTATAGAAAGAATTATCAATGGAAGGCAATTTATACCGTCCCCCCCCTTGATTCAGCTTTATGCTATGAGGATGCCGCAGAACTATTCCTTGTAGGCAATGACTTCAACCTCGACCAGGGCATTTTTCGGCAAGGCGTCAACTCCTGCACAGCTTCTTGCGGGTTTCCCCGTGAAGAATTTGCCGTAGATTTCATTGAAGGCGGCAAAATCATG
The DNA here is from genome assembly GCA_024405215.1 of Lentisphaeria bacterium. Lineage (GTDB taxonomy): Bacteria > Verrucomicrobiota > Lentisphaeria > Oligosphaerales > Oligosphaeraceae > UBA1724. The sequence continues at coordinate 29,066 of JAKSPB010000033.1, forward strand.
GATGTCCGAGAGGAAGCAAGTCGTTTTCACTACGTGGGTCATATCGTAGCCGGCAGCGGCCAGGATTGCCTGGATGTTCTTCATGACCTGTTCGGTTTGGGATTGGATGTCGGTTCCGACAAGTTGTCCGTCTGCCGGATTCAATGCGATTTGCCCGGAAAGATAGAGGAAATTGCCGCATTGGATGGCTTGGGAGTAGGGGCCAACCGCCGCCGGCGCCTTGTCGGTGGAGACAACGTGGAAGCTCTTTTGCTGCTTATTGTCGGCGGCTACAATGGATTGAAGCAGGTCGGGGTCTATGTTGCCGCCTGAAATAACGCATACGATATTCTGGCCTTCGACGTTGAGCTTGCCGCTTAGGACGGCCGCCACGGAAAGGGCGCCTGCCCCTTCGGCGGTGACATTGCACTCCTTGTAGAGAACACGAATGGCGTTCTTGATGTCTTCTTCCGTCACGGTGACGATTTCATCCACGTAGTTCTTGCAGACCTCGAAGGTGATGTCGCCAGGACGGGCGACGGCAGTGCCGTCCGCTACCGTAGATACCTTGTCCAGGGCAACTACTTTGCCTTCCTGCATGGAAAGCGCCATGGCATTGGAGGAAACCGATTGGACGCCGATGACGCGGCATTGGGGATTGAGGCCCTTGACGGCCAGTGCGATTCCGGAAATCAACCCGCCGCCGCCGATGGGGACGATAACGGCGTCGGCCTGGGGCAGTTGGTGCATGATCTCCCAGCCTATCGTTCCCTGTCCGGCAATGATGTCCACGTGATCGTAGGGAGGAACATAGGTCGCCCCTGATTCCTGGACGAATTTTTCACAGGCGAGCTTTGCGTCGTTGAAAGAACCGTCCACCAGGATGGCATGGGCATTCTGATAGGATTTGACGGCATTGATCTTCTTCTTCGGCGTGGAGCTAGGAAGGAAAATCGTTGCCTGCATATTGAACTTGTCTGCGGCAAATCCCACGCCTTGGGCATGATTGCCGGCAGAACAGGTGGCGACGCCTTTGGAGCGTTGGTCCGCAGAAAGCTTGCTCATCATGAAATAGGCGCCTCGGACTTTGAAGGCCCCAATGTTCTGCTGAGTCTCCAATTTGAGGTAAATATGGTTCTTCTGGTCCAAATTGGGCATTTCCACCAGATCCGAGACTTTCGCTACGCCTTGCAAGGCCTGAACGGCGTGGAAAATCATGGGCATGGCCGCGCCGGGAGTCAAGGGAGCATTTTCTGCGCCTTCCAGAGGGAGCAACGCGGCAAATGTCCAAAGAACGAGGGAAAATACGGCAAAAGAGAAGCGTTTCATTTTTTTAATTTTTCAGTTTTGCTTCAACATAAACGAAGCGTCCGATGTGTACTATAACGTAACAATTGGTGCTTTTCACCCTTGGGGACTTTCGTAAGTGCCTTGATGATTTTCGACTTGAAAACTCGTCAGGAGCAATCGTCGGACGGCGGAAGGCGCGGAGGTCTTGGAAATGCCCTGGGTGCTTGACGCGGGGCATAGAGGGGTTGTTGTAATTGGCATCGAATGGTTGTTTTGTGCCAATTTCAAAAAAAACAAGCAAAGAAAGGGAGCCAAGAAGAGCGCACTTGTAAAAATACATGGATTACAGGTATAAATTAAGGAGTTGAGATGGGCGAGGTGAAATTGCCTCGAGCGAATCCCGTGAGTGACCTAATGGCTTTCCCTTTGGAAACTAACAGCTTGAGCAAGCATGGCAGAAGAAAAACAGATGGAAAACAAAACGAAAAACAGCGTTCCGATGAAAACACGGATTCTGTGGGGCTTTGGCGGCCTTTCGGACAACGTGATGTTCAATGTGCTCAATTTTCTGTTTCTCTATGTGTATGTGAACTATTTCAAGATGGATCCCGCGCTTGTGGGAATTGCGCTGGCCATCCCCCGTTTCTTCGACGCCATCACCGACCCGATGGTCGGAAACTTCTCGGACAACTTCCGCAGCAGGTGGGGTCGTCGCCGTCCGTTGATTTTCTTCGGCGTCATTTCCTGCGCGATACTTCTGCCGTTGCATTGGACGCCGCCGTGTCTTGACACCGTGAACAATGCATGGTATTGCAATGGGCCGTTCCTCTACATCGCCGGCCTTGGCTGTCTTTATGCGCTGGCGTATACCTTTTTCGGCGTTCCTTACACCGCGCTGGGGTTTGAATTGACCGACGACTATGACGAGCGCACACGGGTTCTTGCCTGGCGCATGTATCTTGGCCTCATCGGGGCGTTGACGCTGCCTTGGATCTACAAGGTCTGCGTCGATCCCGAAAAATTCAGCAACATCCAGCAGGGTGCCATCATCACCTCCATCGGTGCCAGCGTCTTTATGATCATCACAGGCATGCTGCCTGTCTTCGGATGCAAGGAAAAGCCTGTTCCCCCGAAAGTGGTGGACAACGAAAACCATGAGCTGAAGAAGCAGAACATGTTCGCGGCCTTTGCGGATACCTTCCGCAACAAGCCTTTCCTGATTCTCGTGCTGGGATTCTTTGTTGTGCTGTGCGGCACGGACGCCTGCGGTTCCATCGGGAATTTCCTCAACCTCTATTTGGTCTTCAATGGCGACGAGGTGGGAAACGCCAAGCTGGCCGGAACCATCGGTTCCATGGGAGCCATCATTCGCTATTTCAGCATCTTCTTCATTGTCTTCCTCTCCCGGAAGACGGGCAAGCGGGAGGCCTTCCTGACCGGCATGGTGATTTGGATCATCGCCTATTCCTCCATGTGGTTCACCATCACCCCGAAACATCCCTATGCGCAGCTCATCTCCTGGGGAATCTGGGCTTTGGCCAACCAGGGGCTGTGGCTTACGCTGGATTCCATGATGGCGGATATCTGCGACGATGATGAGTTGCAGACCGGTCGCCGTCGCGAGGGGATCTTCGGAGCTGTGCGTGGATTCATCCAGAAGGCCTCCGGTGCAATTACCGTGCTGATCAGCGGCTTCATGCTGAAATTCACTGGATTCGATGTGAATGTGGCGCAGACGAGTGGCCTGCCCCCTGAAGTCGCTTTCAAAATGAAGGCTTTTTTCGTGGTGTTTCCCGTTCTCGGCTGCGTTCTTGCATTCATTTGCTTCCTCTATTATCCCATCAGCAGAAAACGCTCTCACGAAACCAGACGGATCCTGGAGGAACGCGCGGCCGCAAGGCAACAAGCCAATATGACGAAGTAAGCGATAACGATCAAGTGCGCCAAGGGGAAGAGGGGCAGGCTTTTCCGCTTGGCGCTTTGGGGGTGTTCGCAGTAGGCCAATGGAGGTCGTCGGGTGCAAGTGAACGAAGAAAAGCCCGGGGAAAAATGGGAATCGCCCTGTTGCCGCATGAATTGGGAACTACATTCTTGAGTCGCCGTTTGGGATTTACGGCATGGACTTGTCCTGTGTCCGAGGCACAAGCTTCTGGAAAATGTCAAGGCAGAACATGCAGGAAACATAAATATGTAATTCTCCATGAATTTTCCATTCGTGTTGTATATTAGGACCGATGTTTTCGTTACTTCATTGATTTTGCTGGAATTATGGCTGAAAATTTCTTTCTGGACAATACCGATCTCCAATTTCACTTTGATCATGTGGATTTGGCGGAGGTCTTCCGTCTTCGCGAAGACGACTTCACGCAAAAGGCAAAGTATCCTGCCGCGCCTGCTGATTTGAAGGAGGCCTTGGCGGATGCGCGTGCGAGGTTGGAAGAGGCCGGCGAACTGGCGGGCGAGGTCATTGCACCGCGGGCGACGCAGGTGGATCGAGACAACGTTCACCTGGCAGGCGGACATGTCGACTATCCGCACGGCACACAGGAGAATCTGGCTGCTATTCAGGCGCATAATCTGTGCGGCGTGACGCTGCCTCGGCAGTACCAGGGACTGAATCTCCCTACGACGGTCTATTCCATGATGACCGAAATGGTTTCCCGTGGTGATGCCTCCTTGCAGAATCTCTTCGGACTTCAGTCCATTGCGGAGACGCTTTATCGCTTCGGCAGTGATGAGCAACGCGATCGGATGCTTCCTCGCTTCGCGAATGGCGAAGTGGATGGCGCCATGGCTCTGACGGAACCTGAAGCCGGTAGCGATCTGCAGAGCGTCCAGACGAAGGCCACGCTGGATCCTGCCACGGGAAAGTGGTTCATCAATGGCAAAAAGCGTTTCATTACCAATGGACGGGCTAAGGCGCTCCTGGTGCTGGCGCGGACCGAAGAGGGGACGACGGATGGCCGTGGGCTTTCCATGTTCTTGGTGGAGTCCTGTCCGCAGTTGAAGATCAGTGGCATTGAGGACAAGCTCGGCTTGCATGGTTCGCCGACTTGCGAACTGACTTTTGAGAATGTGCCTGCCGAGCTGGTGGGAAGTCGTCGGATGGGATTGATCCGTTACGTCATGAGCCTGATGAATGGCGCGCGTCTGGCGATTGCCTCTCAGTCGGTGGGGATTGCGGAAGCTGCCTATCGCTGTGCGAAGGAGTATGCGGCGCGGCGCTTCCAGTTTGGAAAATCCATTGACAAGATTGGCGCCGTAAATGCAATGCTGGTCAAGATGCGTACCAGCCTTCTGGCGGGGCGTGTGCTGCTTTACGAGACCAGCCGCGTGGTGGATCTGCGTGACGCCTATGAGGATCGCGTTCGCCGTGGCGTGGCGGCCGACGATGAGCGTTCGAAGGCAAAGGAGTATGGGCGTCTGGCGGATGTCCTGACTCCTATGACCAAGGCTTTCAATACGGAGATGTGCAACCGCGTCGCCTATGATGGTATCCAGGTGCATGGCGGCAAGGGGTATATGCGCGATCATCTGGCGGAGCGATACTACCGTGATGCGCGTATAACCAATATCTACGAAGGAACCACGCAGCTGCAGATTGTCGCGGCGATTGCCGGAGTGAAGAAACGCTCCTTGGTTTCTCGCTATGAGGAACTGGCTGCGATGCCGTATGAAGGCGAGACCGCAGAACTGGCTCAAGCTTTCAATGCGGCTCGTCCCAAGGTGGATGAGGCGATTGCCATCGTGGATCAGCATAATGACAATACGCTTTTCTTTGACCAGATGGCCTATTCCGTGGTCCGCATGGAGACCATTGCCTTCCTGGGGATGCTTCTGGTCCGCGATGCGCATCTTGCGCCGGAACGGTTGGTCCTTGCGAAGGAGTTTGCTGCGGAATATCTGCCTGAGTTCGAGATGAATTACCAAATTGTCAAGAATCAGGTCCTGCCGGATCCCAAGATTCTTGAGATGTAGGGGCTATTGTCTCGTAGGTTTGATTGCTCGCATCGTCGCGCGGGGGAGGGCGTCGATGCGGCGGATAGTGGATTTCAAGGGGGGGAACAATGAAAGTGGGGAATTTTATGGGATTTTGCAAGATTTTTCTTGCGACAGACTCCTTTTTTCCATATCTTTTCAATGAGCGGATGGCCTGTCAGGTATCGGGAAGAACGCGAGGCTGGTAAGGATGGCAAAGAAGGTAACAAAGCGATGGCGTCAGGAGTGGACGCAGCCACTCCCAGGTATCGGTGGAGAAGTGCGCGCGCGTAGGCAAAGGCTTGGATTGACTTATGGGCAGCTGGCCGATGCGATGGGAATACATTGGACTACCCTGCGGAATTGGGAATTGGGAAAAGGGGGCAGGCAGAGGAATCCGCAGAAGACAAGGTTGGTCAGAAGGTTTCTATCGGGGGAATATGATGAGATATTGCAAAAGAAAAAGGAGGAGAGGGACTTTGCAGGAGACGAAAGGGAACTGCTGCAACTTTGCCTGTGCTTTTATCATCTGCATTGGTATCACGAGATGCTCTCTTGCCTGGAAAAAACGGAACGATGGGGAGAGTTTCAGGAAAGGGTCGAAGAAATTGTCAGGAGAAATGCCATGGGAGAGAAAAGAACTCCGGACAGCCTCCAAAAATCCAGATAAGGAGAGAGAAGGATGATGAAAGCCGAAGAGGAAGAAGAGAGCATTCCGTTTGATGGGGCCTTTTCAAAGGGAGATCGAGAGAGGTTACGCCAACGAAGGATGGCGTTGCATCTTACTCAGGAGAAACTCGCAGACATTCTTGAGGTGAAATGGGAAACCGAAAGAAATTGGGAGAATGGGAAAAGCACCCAGTGTCGGTTGACACATATTTCGCTTGTCAAACGCTTTTTGAATGGCGAGCTGGATGAGCAGATCGTGGAAAGGCAGGAATATGAAAGGCTGAAAGCATGGCTGAGGAAGTGCTTGAAGAAAAATATGCTGCGAAACTTCGAATGGGCGCTTAAAATTTACCGCCATCGTCCAGAGGCGGGACGCCGCTTGCTGGAAGAACTTCGGCAGCTGGTGAAGCAAATGTTTGTACAGAACTTTGATGATATGGCAAGGGAAGACGCGGGACCGGAGGAAGGAATCGAATAATTCTCGCCCCTTGCGATCCTTCGGGCGCCGCGTCTTAGGTGTGCAAAAGGGGGTGGGACGCAGGGAAACCGCGGGGAAAACGAAAAAAAACGCAAAAAAGATGGAAAAAATCCCCGGAGCGGCTTGCAATC
>JAKSPB010000034.1 GCA_024405215.1 Lentisphaeria bacterium
CGGCACGGTCCAGCAAAATCGGTCCCAACATCGGCACCAGGCTCCAGCAAATCAGCCCCAGCACCTGGGAAGCCAGAAAAAGCGCGATATACTGCGCCCACTGACGATATTGGGAAGGCAATCGAACCAAAGTATTGTCCTACATCGCCATGCCGCCGTCCACCGCCAGGACCTGTCCGGTTACGTACGCGGCAGCGGGAGAGGCAAAGAAAAGCACGGCGGCGGCGATTTCCTCAGGCTGGGCGATGCGTCCCAACGGAATCTGCGTCTTGAGCTTCTCCTTGAGAGCCTCGGAAAGGACGTCCGTCATGGCAGTCTGGACGAAGCCCGGCGCAACGGCATTCACCGTAATGGAACGACTGGCCAGTTCCCGGGCCACCGCCTTGGTCAGGCCGATGACGCCGGCCTTGGCGGCCGCGTAGTTCGCCTGACCGGCGTTGCCCATGATGCCTACAATGGAGGAGATATTGATGATACGACCCTTGCGTGCCTTCAGCATGGAGCGAACCGCCGCATGGATGCAGTTGTAGACCCCTTTCAGATCCGTGTCGATCACCGCGTCCCAATCCGCCTCCGGCAGTCGCATCACCAAGTTGTCCTTGGTGATGCCGGCGTTGTTGACCAAGATGTCCACACTGCCGCCAAGAGCGGCCAGTACAGTATCAAAAGCAGTCTGGACGGCGCCGGTGTCCTTGATGTCGCAGGCATAGCCAGCCACCATGGATTCGTCAATGCCGCATTCCGCCGACAACTCCTTCGCAACAGCCTGTGCAGCTTCCAAATTCGTGCCGAAGAAAGCAACCTTGGCGCCTTCCTGCAAGAAGGCCTTCACAATGGCGCGGCCGATTCCACGGGTGCCACCAGTGACAATTGCGGTTTGACCAGAAAGTATTCCCATGATTACTCCTTGAAATGCGGGGGGAAACGTTGGACGGGGCGAACAGGGCGGCCTACAAATCGCTGGCTTGTGCAGGGAAGCGCCGGTCAATGCGCCGTGCCAGCCCGCAGAGCACATGCCCGGGGCCCAGTTCCCACAGGGCATCCACAGCGCCCATCATAGCCCTGGCGCAATCCTCCCAGCGAACCGGCGAAACAATCTGCCGGGAGAGCAAATCCACGATCTGTGCACGAGAGTCCTCGCAAGACCCTCCCAGCACATTATGAACCAGCGGCATCTTCGGCGCCCCGAAGGGAATATCCGTCAGGAACTCGCGGAAAGCCTCTGCCGCCTCCAGCATCAGAGGCGAATGGTAAGCGCCAGCGACCTCCAGAAGCTGCGTCTTCATCGCCACGCCTTCAAGGTCCTTGGCGGCTGCCTCCACTGCGTTTTTTTCGCCGCTCAAGATGCGCTGTCCCGGGCAATTGAAGTTTGCCACCTGGATTCCATGGTTCCGGCAAACCTCCTCAAGCGCTTCGTCAGGCGCGCCAATCACGGCAAGCATGGCGCCCCGGGTGCGTCGGCAGCACTCGTCCATCAGTTCGCCACGCCGGGCGACCATCTTCAGCCCGTGCTCGAAATCCACCATCCCCGCTGCAGTCACCGCTGTCACCTCTCCCAAGGAAAGTCCGCCGGCCATGACGAATTCCTCCTCAGCCGAAGGCGTCTCCCGGCGGGCGGCCAATGCCGCAAGGCTCGTCACAAAAATGGCAGGCTGACAATGGGCGCATGCAGTCAATTCCTCTTGCGGTCCCTGAAAACATAACTCGGAGAGTTTCCATCCGAGAATCCGGTCAGCGTCGTCAAAGACCTTTGCTGCCGCTGGAGAACTTTGAGAAAGCGCCAGCCCCATTCCCGGATGCTGAGCACCTTGCCCGGCGAACATCAAGCCAATTCGTGTGGTCATTCTGGATAAAAGAAATTGACAGGGGAACTTCCCCCCGAAAAAACGATTTCGCTCAGCCGATGGAATCCAGTGCGTACTGGTGAATGACTTCCACAATTCGGTCGTTCAGCTTTTCGCGAATGAGCTCGCCCACGGCGCGAATGCCGTTTGCCACTGCATGGGCCTGGAAATTCCCGTGCCCGATAACACAGCATCCTTTGACGCCCAGCAACGGCGCGCCGCCGACTTCGCCAGCGTCGGTCTGCTTTTTCACTTCCTTGAAGGCGCCTTTGGAGAGCAAACCGCCCATCTTCCACCAGAACTTCTGCATGACCTGCCCCTTGATCATATTCGACATGGACTTGCAGAGCTGCTCGCTGGTCTTCAGGACAACATTGCCCACGAAGCCGTCGCAGACCACCACATCCACCTTGCCGCAGAAGAGGTCATGACCTTCCACGTTGCCAATGAAATTGATCCCCGGGATATTCTTGATCAGCCCGAACGCATCCTGGACCTGCTTGTTCCCCTTGCCCTCTTCCGTTCCGTTGGAAAGGAGGCCAATGCGAGGATTCGCCAACTTGAGCGTCTGCTTCGCATACAGATCGCCCATAATGGCGAACTGCGCCAGAACCGACGGCGTACAATCTACCGTCGCACCGGAATCCATCAGAATCCACGGCTCTTTCTCGCCCGGCATGACCGTCGCGATACCCGGTCGCGCCAATCCCTCCAGCATACGCCATTTGAGGAAGGACGCTCCCACGGCCGCACCCGTGTTTCCGGCGCTGAATACGCCACCCGCACGACCGGCCTTCACCATGTCCATCGCAACACCAATGGAGCTGTTGCGCTTTTCCCGAAGGGCCTTCACCGGATGCTCGTTCATCCCCACGACTTCCGGGGCGTGCACGAACTCCAGCCGGGAATCCTCGGCGTTCACACCGAGTTCCACCAATCCTTTCCGGACCACCTCCTGATCGCCTACCAGGAGATAACGATACGCGTCTCCGAAACGCTCCAGCGCTTCGGCTACGCCGCCCGTAATTGCGGACGGCGCAAAATCCCCGCCCATCATATCCACTGCTACGATGACATCGGATGCCATAGGCGGGGCCTCCTTATGGGTTGTGCCTTAGCGGCCGTCTGCATGATCTGCCGGGCCTGGTGGCCATCATAGAAACCGCACTTGGTGCAGACACGGTGAGGCAGGCACGCGGCACCGCAATTGGTGCAGGTATGGGGTTCCAGACCCTCATAGCGCTTGGAGGCCTTGCGCTGACGGACACGCATCTTGCTACGCTTGCATTGCTGAACAGCCATTGTTCCTTAACTCCTTTGGGTTGCTTGTGTTTTGGATTCTGAAAAAAAATCCGAAATTCTATTTTTCCAGCTGGTCAAGAGCCGCCCAGGGATTGTCCTCATCCTCCTCGCCGGAGTCGTCTGGACAATCGCAGGGACCGTCATTCCAGTTGGCACCACATCTGGGACAAAGCCCCAGACAATCCTCCTTGCAGAGGAAATGCTGCGGAAAAGTAATTAATATATCCTCTCGAAGCGCATCTGACAGGTCAATCGTGGTACCAAATGCATTTTCGAACTCATGACAGACCTCATCCGTCTCAATTGGCCACGGGAAAACGCCCTCGCAACGGTCGCAGACACAGTCCATGGCAGTCTTGAGACCTCCCGTGACCAGCAAATCGTTTCCGCCGTTGATGGCCTCCAGATGAAGATGGTATTCCACTGGGGCGGTGAACCAGAAGCGCTCCTCGTCCTCCAGCCCCAGTTCCAAGGCGGGGACCGATCCATCCAGATCCACCCCCCGAGGCGGCAAATCGACCAAGTCGAACTGCACGCCCTTCACCGGCTTGTTGGAAAATTCGCTCATGAAGACAGGGAACTAGATGAGATCCAGCTTGTGGAGGGTATTGCGCAGGATTTCCCGGTTGGCGGCGCCCATCTCGCAAAGCGGCAGGCGGTATTCCTCGGCCAGGAGCCCCATGTCGGCCAGCGCCGCCTTGACGGGAATGGGATTGGCCTCCAGGAAGAGGTCGTGAGCCAGAGGATAATAGCGCCTGTGGATGGCGTAGGCGCCGGCGAAATCGTTGGCCAACGCCATCTGGCACATCTTCACGTAGGCCTCGGGAGCCACGTTGGACAGAACGCTGATGACGCCCGTGGCGCCCACGGACATCATGGGCAGGGCCAGGCTGTCGTCGCCGGAAAGAACCGTCAGATCGCACATGTTGCGAATGGCGTTGACGCGCTCCACGCTGCCGGCCGCCTCCTTGATGGCGGCCACCTGGGGATGTTTGGAAAGGCGCAGAACCACATCCAGCGGAATCTCCTTGCCCGTGCGGCCAGGCACATTGTAGAGGACGACGGGGAGCTTGGTGCACTCCGCCGTGGCCACGAAATGACGGTAGAGACCTTCACTGGAGGGCTTGTTGTAGTAGGGGGTCACCTGCAAAGTGGCGTCCACGGGCATATCCTCGACGGCCTTCGTCAGGCGGATCGCCTCTTCCGTGGAGTTTGCGCCGGTTCCCGCGATGATCTGGCAACGGCGGTTGGCTTTCTCCGCCACGAAACGGATCACATCCAGATGCTCCTCCACGGTGACAGTGGGGGATTCGCCCGTGGTCCCCACGGGAATGATTCCGGAAACACCCGCGGCAATCTGGCGTTCAACCAGCGCCTCCAGGCAAGGATAGTCGACTTTTCCGTTGCGGAATGGAGTGACAAGCGCAGTGTAGACACCTTGAAGCTTCAACATATTCGGGGAAAAAAGGAGAAAAAAAGGAAAAGAAAAGGAAGAGAAAAGAAATTTCGCCAGGCACCTACGCAGGAACTTCACCGCAAGATGCCGAAGATGTCGTTACTATATCCCGTCAAGCGGGATTCGGGACAACGCCGCGTCCTGGCGGCAAGAGAAGCATGCAGTCTCCGTAGCTGAAGAAACGGTAGCGCATCCGGATGGCGTCGCGATAGGCGGCCATTACCGCATCGTAAGGCGCGAAGCAGCAGACCAGCATCAGTAGCGTGGACTGCGGGAGATGGAAGTTCGTGAGCAGGCCGTCCGCCACGTGGGGCTTCTTGGGCGGATAGAGGAAGATGCTGGTGCGGCCGCTGCCGGCTCTGACGAATCCCGTGTCGCCGTCGGCGCAGGTCTCCACCGTGCGAACGGAAGTGGTCCCCATGCAGAAGACCTTCCCGCCATTGCGGTGCGTGGAGTTGATGATTTCCGCAGCCTCATCGGAAAGCGTGTAGCGCTCCTCGTGCATCACGTGCCCCTCGACAGTCTCGCTCTCCACGGGCTTGAACGTGCCTGCGCCCACATGAAGCGTCAGACGGGCGATGCGCACGCCTTTGGCCTCCAGTTCCGCCAGGATCTCCGGCGTCATGTGAAGCCCCGCCGTAGGGCACGCCACGCTGCCGGGATTGGCCGCGTAGATCGTCTGGTAATTCTCCTTGTCGGACTCCTCCGCCTCGCGGTTGATGTAGGGAGGCAGCGGAGTCTTGCCGTATTTCTCCAGAATGGAAAGCACATCCTCGTCGTCGAACTCCACGATGCAGGCGCCGTCGGGCTCCTTCTCCAGCACGGTAAGCCCCGTGCCCGCGCCCTCCAGGATCACGCGTGCGCCGATGCGCAGGCGCCGTCCGGGCTTCAGGAAGACCTGCCATTTGCGCCCGCCTCGGCTTTCCAGCATGAAGACCTGGACCCGTCCATGGCTTTCCGGGCGTTCCCCCCAGAGTCTGGCGGGAATGACCCGCGTATCGTTGATGACCAGGCAGTCTCCCTCGTGGAGATACTCCGCGAAATGGTGGAAATCGGAAGAGAGGCGTTCCCCCGTCTCCCGTTCCAGGATCAGCATCCGTGCGGCGGCGCGGTCTTCCAGGGGCCGCTGAGCGATCAGCTCCTGCGGCAACTCGAAATCAAAATCGGAAACAAGCATCTTTTCGACTTCCTACGCGCCCTTGATTGCGCGTTCGACTTCCCGTTTGTCCATCTGTTCCTTCAGGGCCTCGCGCTTGTCCTGGAGATTCTTTCCGCGGCACAGGCCGATATTCAGCTTGATGTGTCCGCGATCATCGAAATAGGCATCCAGCGGAATAATGGTCAATCCTTTGGCCTCCGTGGCGCGCTTCAGCTTGCGAATCTCCTTCTTGTGGAGAAGAAGCTGGCGCTGTCGGGTGGGCGCATGGTTGTTGTAGCTGCCCATGGCATACGGCGCGATATTGCTGCCGATCAGCTGCGCGCTGCCCTTGGCGTCAATGGCCACATAGGCCTGCGCCAGGGACATCCCGGCATTGCGGCAGGACTTGACCTCCGTCCCCGTCAGCGAAATTCCCGCCTGAAGTTTCTCCAGGACCTGGTAGTCGTGGAAAGCTCTCTTGTTTTGACAGATATTTTTCATAGCACCGTTTCAGAGTGATGACATAATATAACCGAAAGAAACCATGCCGTTTTCCGCTAATGGAAAATCCCCTGGCAGAGCCTGGCCAGGAGATGCCAGAGCGGCCAGACAAACCGCCTCGCCCAGGACCACCCCCAATACTTCCGCGCAGTCAGCAGGAAGCTCCGGCGGTAGAGCCGGTAGATCCGCCAGCTGGAAAGCGCCTTCTTGATGGTGGCGCTGCCCAGATGGGTGACCCGTGATTCTGAAAGATACCACGTGCCCAGTCCACGCTTCTGGAACTTCTCGCCCAGCACCGGCTCCTCGAAGAAAAGAAAATACTCCTCGTCAAAACCGCCGACGGCGAAAAAGGCCTCCGCCCGTACCAGCAACACGCATCCACGGACCGCGTAGCATGGACGGGACGGCCCGCCGAATGGCGACCGCCAACGACGGAACCGCTCCTTCGCCCCAAGGTCGGCCGCGGTGTCCCAAGGAGACTGCGGAAGACCGTCCGTCCCCTGCACATCAGGGCCGACGATACCGCATTCCGGATGCGTCTCCAGGAACTCCACCATCCGTTCCAGACGGGAGTTCTCGTCGAAAAGCACATCGTCGTTGCAGACGAGAAGATACTTCAGGCCGGGACAATGCGTCCTCAGCGCTTCCGCGCCCCGGTTGTTCCCCCGGGAATACCCCAGATTTTCGGCAAAGAAAAGCCTCAGGCAGGACGCAGGAAGATTCTCCTCAAGACATGCCTGGGTCTCTTTCGTGGACGCCACGTCCACCACGCAAGCGGCCACAGGAAACGGCAGCCTGGGCAGCTGTTCCTTCACAAAGGCGCAGGTCCGTTCAGGAGAACGGAATCCCACGACCACGACTCCGATGACAGGGAACTCTTCCGACATCCTAATCAGCCGGCGCGCTCCATCCCCACTTCTTGAGTACCCGCTTGCGCAGGCGAATGCTCTTGGGAGTGACCTCCATCAGCTCGTCGTCATTGATAAAGCTGATGCAGTCCTCCAGGCTCATCTGGACAGGCGGCGTGAGGATGATATTCTCGTCGGAGCCGGCGGCGCGGACGTTGGTCAACTTCTTCGCCTTGCTGGGATTCACCAGCATGTCTCCTTCACGGGCATTCTCGCCGACAATCTGGCCGGCGTAGATCTTCACGTTGGGTCCCAGGAACAAGCGCCCGCGCTCCTGCAGATTGAAGAGCGCATAGGGGACCGTTTCGCCGGTTACCATGGAGACCATGGCGCCATGCTGGCGGTAGATGATCTCGCCGGCGTATGGCTCGTAGCCGCTGAAGATGTAGTTCATCACGCCCAGTCCCTTGGTGTCCGTCATGAACTCCGAACGGTAGCCCAGGAGCCCCCGGGTGGGAATCAGATAGACGATGCGGGCCATGCCATTCTCGGAATCCATGGACTGGATGCGCCCTTTGCGAAGGCCCAACTTTTCCATGACAGGACCCACGTAGTTCTGATCCACATCGACGGTCAGTTCCTCGTAGGGTTCCAGCTTCTCGCCATTGGGGCCCGTCTGGAAGATGACCACGGGACGGGTGCACTCCATTTCGTAGCCCTCGCGGCGCATCTGCTCGACAAGCACGGAAAGATGGAGTTCGCCGCGGCCGGATACGGTAAAGCCCTGTCCCACGCCCATGGGCACGACCTGCAAGGCCACGTCGGACATGGTCTCGCGACGCAGACGCTCCTCCAGATGACTGGATGTCACGTAGGTGCCTTCCTGGCCGGCAAACGGAGAGCCATTGGGCAGGAAGTTCATGGAGATCGTAGGCGGGTCGATGGGCATGGGCGGCAGGGGAATGGGATCCTCCGCAGAGGTATAGGTGCAGCCAACGGTCACGTCGTTCATGCCGGCGATGCCGACGAGGTCGCCGCAGATGGCCTCGTTCACCTGGAACTTCTTGTTGGACTCGAAACGGAAGATCTGGGTGATGCGAGCGTTCTTCAGGCTTCCGTCACGCATGGCCACCGCTGTCGCCTGGTTGATGTCGATCTTGCCGCTGGTGATTTTGCCGATGCCGATACGGCCCAGATAGGGAGAGTAATCCAGAGTGGAAATCAGAATCTGCAAGGGGCCGTCGGAAGAGCCAGAAGGCGCGGGGATGTCCTTGACGATGTGCTCGCACAACGGCGTCAGGTCCTTCCGCTCGTCGTCCAGATTGTCCACCGCCCAGCCGTCACGTCCGGAGGCATAGACCACGGGGAAATCCAGCAGGTTGTCCGGAGCATCCAGACGCACGAAGAGGTCGAATACCTGATCCACCGCCCAGTCTGGACGCGCCGCCGGTTTGTCCACCTTGTTGATGACCACCACGATGGGCAGGGAAAGCGCCAGGGCCTTCTTCAGCACGAAGAAAGTCTGGGGCATGGGACCCTCCTGGGCGTCCACCAGCAGAAGCGCGCCGTCCGCCATCTTCAGGACACGCTCCACCTGCCCGCCGAAATCCGCGTGTCCGGGAGTGTCAATGATGTTGATCGTATAATCCTTATAGGAAAAGGAGCCGTTCTTGCTGGTGATGGTGATGCCGCGCTCACGCTCGATATCGCCGGAATCCATCATGCATTCCTCGACTTTCTGATTGTCGCGGAACATGCCGCTATACTTGAAAAGCTGATCGACCAGCGTGGTCTTGCCATGGTCGACGTGCGCAATGATGGCGATGTTGCGAATCTTGGACTGTTCCATGCTTGGGAAAAATTCCTATGAATAGGGATGTAGAGTGTATTTGTCTATAAGATATATCTTTTCTGCAAGATTGTCGCCATTTGGCGGGAATTGACTTGTCATTTTATCACAAAAAAAATCCGCAGAAGACGCCAAACCGCCTTCTGCGGATCATTGAGGGAATTGCAAAAGTCGCTTTGAGGGCGCTTATGCAATTCACCCGTTTTCCTGACAAGCTCAGGCTATTCGGCCTGGGCGTTGTCCTTGGTGATGAACTTCAGGCCAGCCAGAATCAGGATCATCAGTCCGGCGGTAAGCGGGAAGGCCACAAACCAGTTCTGGGTAAAGCCGGCCAGCAGGAATCCCACGAAGGAGACTCCGGCCACGGTGATGACGTAAGGCAGCTGCGTGCTGACGTGGTTGATGTGCTCGCAACGTGCGCCTGCGGAGGACATGATGGTGGTGTCGCTGATGGGGGAGCAATGGTCGCCGCAGACCGCGCCGGCCAGGCAGGCGGACATGCCGATGATGAGCAGCTGGCTGTCACCTGGGAAGATACTGCAGATGATGGGGATCAGGATGCCGAAGGTGCCCCAGGATGTGCCCGTGGCAAAGGCCAGGACGCAGGCGACCAGGAAGATGACGGCGGGCAGGAAGTTACCCAGTTCGGCGGCGTTGCCTTCCATGAGCCTGGCGATGAACTCCTTCAGTTCCAGGATGCCGGTCATGTTCTTCAGGGAAGTGGCCAGAGTCAGGATCAGGATGGCGGGAACCATGGCGACAAAGCCATCGGGAACGCATTTCATGGCCTCCCTGAAGGAGATTACGCGTCGTCCGACCAGATAGATGATGGTAAGAACCAGGGCGATCAGTGCGCCCCAGGGAAGAGCCACGGTGGCGTCGGTATCGGCGAAAGCGGCCTGGAAGGTCTTGCCATTCTCGCCATAGCCGCCAACGTAGACCAGCGCATAGACGCAGACGCCAATGAGAACGAGCACGGGCAGAAGCATATCCATGAACTTGCCCTTGGCGTTTTCGCCGGGACGGACGCCGTTGTCCACTTCCCCGCCTTCGGTGAAGAGGTCGCCCTTCAGCATGGCGTTTCGCTCGTGGCGGGCCATGGGACCGAACTCAAGCTTCATGAAGGTGATGCACAGCACGAAGACGAAGGTCAGCAGGGAATAGAAGTTGAAGGGGATGGCGCGTATGAAGAGATCCAGGCCATTGTATCCTGTGCCCTTGGCGAACTCGGAGACGGCTGCAGCCCAGCTGGAAATGGGCGCGATCATGCAGATGGGCGCGGCGGTGGCGTCAATGAGATAGGCCAGCTTGGCGCGGGAGATCTTGTTGGCGTCGGTGACGGGCTGCATCACGCTGCCGACGGTCAGGCAGTTGAAATAGTCGTCAATGAAAATCAGGATGCCCAGCACGAAGGTGGCCAGGATGGCGCCCGTGCGGCTCTTGATGTTCCTGTGCGCCCAGGCGCCGAAGGCGGCGGCGGCGCCGGTACGGTTGATCAGGGCGACCATGATACCCAGGATCACCAGGAAGATGAAGATGCCTGCGCTGCCAGCGACAGCGCCGATGAGACCATGGTTGACGACGCTGTCAATCGTAGAGAAGAGATTGAAATCGGCGGAAAGCAGGCCACCGAAAAGAATTCCGAGGAAGAGGGAGGAATAGACCTCCTTGGTGATCAGCGCCAGGCCAATGGCCAACAGCGGCGGCAGGGCGGCCCAGAAGGTGCCCGTGAAACGGCTGGAGACAGTTTCCGCAGCCTCCTCGACGACCTCGGCCTCCTGGGCTAGAATCTCAGGGGAAAGACAGAAGAGGCAAAGCACTCCGAGCAAAAGGAAAAACAGGACAGATCGATTTTTCATGGGAAAAAGGGATTTTGTTGGAGAAACAAAAAGAATGGAAATGAAAAACTGCCTTAAAATATTACCGTCAAACGAATTTACAATATTCGCCACGGATTTTCTGGACAAAAAGAACCGGAAGTATACAAAAAAAGCCCGGCGGAGACATGCTCCGACGGGCGAAGAAACGATTCAGCTATACAAATCAGGGCTGCCAACCGAGCCAGCCGAGAGTGGCGTGCTTGAAGGGACGGAAGTAGCGGGACTTGTGGGAATTGTAGTTCCTGTCGAACTCGCCCTTGCCGATGCTCTCAACATGATAGTCGGTCAGCAGGACATTGCACAAGCCGCCATGACGACGGGAAGCGGCATAGTAGGCCTCGGCATTGTCCTCGCGGCAGACCACGTTCCAGCCCTGGAAGATATTGGTGGAGTCCCAGGTGGTGGTGGTGGACAGGGCATCCGGACCATCCGCGAGGATGACGGGGGTCTCGCCTTTGGAGCAGTGGGATTCCACCTCGCCAAGGGTCACAGGCTGGTTGTTGTGGGGGTTGTCCTTGGGGCCGGACTGAAAGCCGAAGCAGCTGTAGTTGAAGGTGTAGCCGACGCCTGCCTTCAACTTGCTGTAGTCCTTGCCGTCAAACGCCTGGGACTTGGAGGAAGCGGGGCAGGAGAAGAGTTTCCATGCCACGTTCTCGTACTTCACGAAATAATTGAAGTAGTCCATGTAGCCGCCCCACTCGGAATTGTAGATGTAGTAGGACGGATAGTAGTCATTGTTGTCGTTGGAGTACATGAGGAAGACCAGGCCGATCTGCTTCATGTTGTTGACGCAGCTGATCTGGCGGGCCGTCTCGCGGGCCGAGGAAATCGCAGGCAGGAGCATGGAGGCCAGTATGGCAATTATCGCGATGACCACCAGCAGCTCGATAAGGGTGAAGTTTTTCTTCATGGTTGACTTCAATTTGGGGTTGTCTTTGAGGGAGTTGGGTATGGGTTGAAATGCGACGAAACATCGCGGACGTTAAAATTATAGGAAAGTTTCCTGAAAAATCAAGTACCGCCACACGTTTTTCCAAAAAATAACGCCCTCTTCCCCAAAATTAAGGAAATTACTGGAGTTGCCGTCATGGATTGCCGACACGGGCTTGTCCTGTGCCCGATGCGCAAGCCCCGGAAAACGCCGGGGCTGAACACGCAGGCAACTCGAGGATGCAATCACCGAAAACTCCTATGGCGCGGAAACGCCCTGCGAGTTCTTGCGGGCGTTCAGGAGGCGCTTTACCGCCAGGACGGCCAGGATGACCGCCATCACCAGCAGAAGGATGGCGATGCAGGAGAGGTACTTGTTTTTCTCCCAGTTTGCCTGCATCAGGTTCGCCAGGGCGAAGACGGAGACGCCCCACATGAAGAGCATGGGCAGCATGGCGAAGAGCCAGGGATAGCGCTTGCGCAGCAGGAAGAGCGTCACCGTCAGAAGCGTCATGGCGGCAAGCAGCTGGTTGGCCGCGCCGAAGACAGGCCACATCCGCACGCTTTCGCCCGTGCAGAGCATCAGGAAGGCCAGGACGATGATGGCGATGGTGCCGGTCCAGCGGTTGCCCAGGAAGGCGCGTCCGCGGCCAATGGGACGCTGGGGCGCGTCCGCGCTGTTCACGGCGGGCATTTTTTCGCTGGGCATGACCAGTTCCTGCCACAAGAAGCGCGCCAGGCGTGTGCCAGTGTCCAGGCTGGTCAGGATGAAGGCGGAGATGGTCAGCACGATGAAGGTGCTGCCGATGTAGGAAGGAATGCCCAGGGCCTCGGCAAAGTGTCCAACGCCCATGGCGAACATCGTAGGCGCGGCATTGTGGGTCTGGGACGCCAGGGTGGCGTAATTCTCAGCGGAGAGGTAGCAGACGGAGCAGATGGCGATGATGGCCAGGACGCCTTCCACCAGCATGCCGCCGTAGCCGACCCGGCGGATGTCCTTCTCATTGGCGATCTGCTTGCTGCTGGTGCCGGAGGCCACCAGGGAATGGAAGCCGCTGCAGGCGCCGCAGGCGATGGTGACGAAGAGCAGCGGAAAGACATCGGGAATCACGCTGCCGCCTTCGGGAATGACGATCGTGGGCATTGTCAGGGTGGCACGGGCCGCGATGACGCCCGCAACGCCCACGATCATCATGGCATACAGCAGGAAGCTGTTCAGGTAGTCCCGAGGCTGAAGCATGAACCAGACGGGAATCGTGGAAGCGATGAAAGCATAATAAAGAAGGATAAGGTACCACACGATACGTGCTTGGGAAACGGAGACCCCCAGCAACGCGGGCAGATCGCAGGGGAAGAGGGTCCCCAGCCAGATGCAGAGGAAGGTCAGCGGCACGAAGATCAGGCTGGCCTCCAGCAAGTCCAGGAGCTTGTTTTTCAGGACACAGCCCATGATCGGCGCCAGCACGATGAACAAAATGGAACTGGTGGCCACGGACGGCGTGTTCAGGAAGGAATTGGCAACCTGGTCCGTGAAGACAGCTACGACCAAGACCAAAAGCACCAGGCAGAAGACCAGGAAAATCTGGCGTCCCCAGTACCCCAGTTCCTTCTCGACCACGTATGCCACGCTGCGGCCGTCGTGACGCACGGAAAGATACATGGCCGCGAAATCGTGCATGGCGCCGATGAAAACACATCCCAGAAGAATCCAGACGACGGCGGGAACCCAGCCGTATTTGGCGGCCAGAACCGGCCCGACGATGGGACCCGCGCCCGCGATGGAGGCGAAATGATGTCCGAAAAGCACCATCGGATTGGTCTTCACATAGTCGATGCCGTCCGCCATCCGCTCGGAGGGACACTTCCGGGACTTGTCGACCCTGAAGATCTTTTCCAAGACGCGTCCATAGACGATGTAGGCAAACGCGAAATAAACGATGCCCGCGATGAGTAAACTACTGGTGTTCATAACAAGAAACAGTCCTACCAAGATTTGGCGACACTTGTCTAGCGCCTGACCGACGGTAAATATAATTCATTCTGAGCTATTTGAAGTCGGACGGGGCCGACGGGTCGGACGGGGCCGGCGGGGCCGACAGTGCAACGCCAAAGCGGAAATGTCCCAACGGCCAAAACTTATCCAAAAACATTGATTTTATACTTTTTTAACAAGACCACGCCATAAGAACTCTTTAACCAAAGAAAAGTCAAAACAAAAAAGGAACGATTGTTATTTTAAAGACCATTCGATGGTTTTCCTGATCGGCAAAATCACCGACATGGATTTTCACACGGACTTTTTCCGCCCCCATACCCCCCAAAAAATTCTTTATTCCCATGTCAAACACCCTGCGCAAACTTTTCTGTGCAGCCACGCTGCTTCTAGCCGTCTGGTCCATGGCATTCACCATCGACAACTACCATCAGGAAGGAGACTTTCCGCTGCTGGTCCCCTCGGTACAGAAGCTTTCCCGGACAGGGGATGCCTTCGCGCTTCCGGAAAAGCTCGTCGTCTCCGCGCCGGAAGAGCTTACTCCCGTCCTGCGCCAGCTGAACGACACCACGACGGGGAAATTCGGCATCCAGGCCATCCGTTCCAACGACAACGCACAATGCGTCCTGACTTTGACAGCCGACGGCGTTCCCGCCAACGACCAGGGATATACGCTCGACATTGACGCCAAGGGCATCCACATCGCCGCCCGCACCTGCCAGGGCCTCTACTATGGAGTCCAAACCCTCCGCAACCTCCTTGACAACAGCGCCGTCCCCAGGCTTCCCGGCTGTTCGATCCAGGACTGGCCCGGCCTGGAATGGCGCGGCTACCACTTGGATTGCAAGACCTTGGAAAACAAGAACGTCCCCCTCTTCTGCAAATTCTTCGAGACCATGGGCTCCCTGAAGTTCAACGCCGTCCAGCTCTGCTTCGGCGCCAACCTGCCTTTCCAGGACTCACCCTTCCAGCGCAAGGAGACCCTCACCCAGGAATCCCTGGACATGATCATGCGGGCCGCCGAGGAAAACTACGTCACCATCATTCCCCAGCTGCAGCTGATCACCCACGCCAGCTGGCTGGCCGACTACCCGAACTTCTACGAGGAGGTCGGCAACAAGAAGACGTACAAGCGCTTCTGGGACTCCAGCATCTGCGTCAAGAAGCCCAAGGCCATCGAGCTGAGCAAATACGGCCTGCGCGAGACCGTCCGCCTGATGCGCCCCCAATACCTGCACGTCTGTCTGGACGAGTTCAATCTCTGCCAAGCCGACAAATGCGACTACTGCGAAAGCGGCCGCCACACGCCGGAAGAGCTGGCGGCGACCATGACCGAACTGCTGGACTACACCAAGGGCCTGGGCGTGATCCCCATCGTCTATCAGGACGAGATGCTGCTCCAGCGCGCCTCCTTCTCCCCCACCGCACCCGCGCTGCTGAAGGCCATGCCCCGCGATGTGATCCTTGACTTCTGGGACTACGACGTGGTTCCCCACAGGAGCCACTACGAATTCCTGAAGGAGCAGGGCTTCGAAACCATCGTGGGCGTCAGTTTCTGCAACAAGGTCCGCAACACCCGCTCCCTGCCCCTGATGACCAAGGAACTGGGCGGCAAAGGCATCATCCTCACCTACTGGGGGTGGGTCTGGAGCCACTTCACCCATCAGGACCGGATCAACAACGACGCGGCGGCCGGCACTGCCCTCACCGCCGAATACGGCTGGAATCCCGATAACAAGACGGAACTGCAGGAGCTCCCCTGGGATCCCGCCTTCCTGCTGCGCCGCCGCATGTCCTTCGGACATCCCGAACGCACGGTGGAACGCAACTACGCCGCCATCCCCTTGCAGAGGCACTTCAACGGCGTGGTCGGAAAAGACCTGAACTTCTTCAGCCTGAACCGGTCCATCCTGGAAGGCTTCCAGCAGGACGCGGCCCGCGCCCCGGAACATTACCAGCTGCTTCCCGCCTCCCAGGACACCTTGGCCGCCATCCTGGTTTCCGGCGGCATGGACAAGTATTCCCGCGAGACCGTCACGGTGCCCCTGCAGGGCCAGATGAAAGGCATCTCCCTTCTGCTGACCGCAGGCCTTCCCGGCGACGCCTCCATGTACAACTACGCAAACCACATGAACCGCCAGCCCATGTTCACCTTCAAGGTGAATTACACCGACGGCACCAGCGTGGAAGAAGAGACCACCTACCGCTGGCACTACAACTGCTGGAACAGCGAAGCCAGCGGCATCTACTCCCGATTCGTGCTGCGCGGCCCCGATGCCAACACGCGGCTCTGCTCCCTCTACGCCTACGACTGGGAGAACCCCCATCCCGAAAAGGCCCTGAAGTCCTTCCAGGTGATCCCCGCCTGCAAGTCCGGCGCGGCCACCGCCATCTTCGCCGCAGTCGCCGTGGATCCCCTGCAGCCCGTCCCTCAGCAGACGCAGGGAGTCTTCCTGGATGAATTTCTCCAGACCTCCACGCGGCACCTGGCCTTTGACGACGGCATCCCCGCCGGCTGCCAGGTCAAACTGGAAGGCGATGTAAACGGCAAGCTGAAATACACTGTCCGCCAGGACGCCAATGCCCCTTGCAAAAGCTACCTGGAACTGGTCGTCCCCCCGAAAAAAGCCCTGGACAACAACCGCACCCGCCTCTATCTGGACTTCCCCATTCCCAAGGGCACTCCCGTGAAATCCTTCTTCGCGCGCTATGCCGTTGACGATTCCGAGGTCATCGCCCATAGCGGTTTCTACTGCGGCACGCCGAACTTCACCACCTACGAGACCTACTACGACTTCCATTCGGAGCTGGCGTCAGACTGGACGTATCTTCTCACCCCCACAAGCGACATGCTCAAGGAGGGCAATGCGGAGTTCAAACCAGAGGACGCCACGATCCTGCGCTTCTCCCTCTGGTTCCTCAACGACAAGCCCGTGACGGTGAAAATCGGCGACGTGTGGAGCAACGAAGCCCAACTCTACTGGTCCGCACCCGCCAATGTCTGGATCAAATAGGATCCTTTACCAATAGCGTAAGAAATTGTTCTGAATCACGCCTGAACCCTACGCAGTGATTATATTTTATATTTCCCTGCGTTTTGTTCAGTCGTGTTTTTTTTCCATTCCCCATGAGAAATTTTCAACGCACAGAAATCGTCCGCCACGCCACTGGCGACCGCACTGGCTACCTTCCGCCCTGCGGCAGCGTAAGCATCCCCTTTGAAGTCCCGACCTCCAGCGGCCCCGTCTCCCATGACATCCGCCTCATCGGCGAAACGGACTACTTCTGGCGCTGGCGCACCGAATGGGGCGCCCCATACGCCATCGCCATGGTCATCGACGACGTACTGACCACCCGCGACACCTACCACGAGAAATACGCGCTGGACTTCCCCTGCCACGGCGACAATCATCCCCGCAACGCCTACCTGAAGTTCTACCAGGGAGACCTGGAACCCGGCGCAGCCTGCCGCCTCGCCATCCCCGTCAAGGCGACGGATTTCCATTGCGAAGGCGAAGCGGGCCTCTGGCTGGAGCTCTACTTCGCAAAAGAGGGACGCCATCCGAACGATGTCTTCGACGCCCCAGACCAGGTCGTCGCCATCTCCTTCCCCGAAGGAAGCTACGACTGGACTGTCCTGCAAAAAGACTTCACCCTGCCGAAAAACACCGTCTGCGCCATCCTGCGCATCGGCATCCGAAAATGCACGGGGAAGCTGCTGGCCGGTTCTTCCATCCTGCAATTCAACGGAGGCCAGAACATCATCCCGCCGCTGGCGATGACGCAGGCGCGGCTGGAGCAATTCAACTATGTCGGCGAAAACCTTTCCCGGCGTGACTGGCTGGAATGCGCCGTGGAAATCGACGGGAAGGAAATCTTCAGGGGCGAAAAGTACTCCTGCATTGTCCGCCGCCCCGAATACACCTTCCCAGCAGGAGCGCTTGCCCCCGGAAAGCACATCTTCACCCTGCGCCTTCTCAATGACTACGAGAATGCCATAGGCTTCGTCCTCCAAGGCCTGGAACTCCATGAGTTCGGTGCACATGACTTCGAACTCGTTGGCGCCCCGGAGACCGTGACGAAGGGAAAGGAATTCACCGTCCTGCTTCGCACGAACCAGGACAATGTCTCCGTCACCGCGGCAGGCCGCACCTGCCGCTATGCAGAGAAGGGTCTTCACGCCATGAAGCTTCCGGCGCTGTCACAGGCGGAACAGACCTTCGAACTGCGTTCGGCGGGACACGCCGATTCCTTCCGCGTCGCCAGTGCATCGGCCGCCAATCCCCCCGTCTATCTGGGAACCGGCGACTCCATCTACATCCCCCAGACCATGGAGGACATGGAGCGCTATCTGGAATGGTATATGGGAAACCACGTAGGCAACTGCATCTGCTTCCGCCATTCCTACCGCTGGGGTGGTGGACGAAGCCTGAACGAACCGATGTGGAAAAAGACCGTCGCCCTGCTGAACGAACTGGAATTCCACTACACCTTGATGGTGGACGGACGCGAGCTGCCCGGGATGACCGCCAATCCGCCGGAAGCAATGCTCCAGGGGCCATACTACATCGGACGGCGCTCCCATGAGAATGACGGCTCCTTCTGCTATTGGCACAATCAAATCTGGGGGCGAAACCATTTCCCGGAACCCTACGGCGACATCCTCTCGCGCACCGTCAATCCCGGCGGCATCCAGCCGCACGTGCGCCCGAAGCGCAATGACTTCAAGACATGGTGGTTCTTCGATCCGGAAAAGGCGCAGAATGCCAAGGAGGCCGCGGAGTACTTTGTCGAGAACCTGAAGGACGCCAAGGGCGACTCCACCCGTCATTCCGGTCCCTCCACCCTCTTCCGCTACTTCTTCCAGGCCGGATACGACTGCCTGCTGGCAGAACAGATGTATGGGCCGGAAGAGGTGATTCTCTCGGCGCTCCGCGGTGCCTCGCGCGCCTACGGAAAACAGGATTTCGGCACCCATCTGGCCGTCCAATGGGGTTCCACCCCTGCGGATACCCAAAGCCACGCCGAACGCTATTTCCTGTCACTGGCCACAAGCTATCTCCAGGGCGCCACCGACATCAACACCGAAGAAGGCCTCTGGCGCATGGAAGAGCGATACGCCGACTACGACCGCTGCAGCCACACCTGCCTGATCCATCAGGATGCGCATCAGCGCTTCCGACGCTTCATGGAACGCCATCCGCGCCGCGGCCAGCTCGTGGCCCCCGTCGCCGCCCTCCAGGGACGCTACGATGGCTGGCGCTGCTTCGGACGGGAGGATGTCTGGGGATATCCCGGCAAGGAATGGGAGTTCAGCAAGGCGGAGGAATCCTTCGACCTGCTGAAGCTTTTCTTCCCCCGCAGCAAATTCAGCAGCGTCTATGCCCATGACTGCCCGGACGCCCCCCAGGGATGGTATACGGGCATGCCCTACGGAAGCCTGGACATCGCTCCGTGGGAGACCGATTTGTCCCAATACCGCGCGGTTCATCTGCTGGGATGGCATAGCTGGGAAGACGGCGACGGCCAGAAGCTTCTGGACTACGTCGCCAACGGCGGAGACCTGCTGCTGACGCGTCGCCACCTGAACCGCTCCCTGAAGCGAAACGCCCCCGTGGACTACCCGGACGATTCCGCGCTGGACACGCTGCTCGGCGCAGGCTGGCGCACGGCCGGCGGCGTCCGTGTCCGCCAGATCGGAAAGGGCCTGGTGCGTTTCTTCGCCACGGAATGCTGGCCTGCCGAGGAAGCCATCCGGGAGGAATACCTTGCCGCCATGCGCCAGCAGGCGGAAGCGGCCACTCAAAAGGAATGCCAACGCGGTTGGATCCTCTCCAACGAAGACGTGGAATTCGCCGCATACGACCTGCCGGACGGCTCACGCCGCTTCTACCTGCTCAACATCCGCTGGTGGGACCGCAAGGCCGTCCAAGTCACCTACCGACATGGCGAAGAATCCACGGAAATCACCGTCCACTTCGGTGAAATCCTGGAAATCTGATCCGTCGCCACGTTTAGGAGGAAACATATTTCCCTCCTGCGTTGCACCCTATCCCCCCTTGCCGTTTCCATGCCGGCAAGGGGGATTTTTTATTGGAAATCAACTTAAATCACCTGTGCATTTCCCCGAGGCTTGCGCCACGGGGACAGGACGAGTTCATATCGTAAATCCCTAATGGCAAATATATAGTCCCGTTTTTATTTCCAAATGGAGACGATCTTCCCCAGCATGCGGCAGCCGAAGGAGCCGATGGCGGTCAAGTGGAAGACGCGTTCCAGCCAGGATTTCCGCAATTCAATGGCGTCCACGGGGCAGAACTCGTGGCAGCAATAGCATCGGATGCAGGTGCGGTGATTTACGCCGCCGCCTTCCCTGCGAGGATCAATGGCGGCCTCGGGCCTGACGGGACATCCCCGATGGCACTTCAGGCATCGGACGCATTTCTTCTTGTCAATCCAAGGCGTGGGGGCCAGTTGTCCACGCAACCATCGCAGCGCCCAATTTGGCAGCGGCAGCAGACGCAGAATATTGGCAGGGGCCTTCACCAGTTCGTAATCAGGGACCTTCAGAGACTCCAGCGCCCCCCCCGCAATCTGGATCTCTTCCAGGGAAACAGCGCCATAGTTTTCCCGCTTCGCCGCGCGCAGCAGCGGATATTTCGCGGGATCGAATCCAATCAGCGAACAGCCCACTACATCCACGGCAGCGAGATCCGTCCCCACGACCAGCGCACCGATTTTCCGGGGCTTTCCGCCGTGAGGCCCGGGCCCTTCCATGCCGACGATGGCGTCCATCACCGCCAGCTTCATCCGCGCCGTGCGGTTGATGTCGATCATCAGGTCCGAGAGAAGATCGCGGTCCTGCAAGCGGAAGTGATACTGTGCCTTCTGCGTCCCCGGAATCAGGCCATATTGGTTCTTCAAGGCGCCACTGTAACCCATCTGGACATGAGTCTTCAGCTTGGGAAGCGTAATCGCCACATCCACTTCCTTCAAATGGCTGGTCAGCTCCAAATGCTTGCCAATGGCATTCTCCTGATTTTCATAGATCGAGGTCTCTTGAAAGACTGCGGTCTCCGCGCCCTCCTCGTCGCAAATTGCCTGGATTCCGCAGGCCCGCATATTCTCCGCCGTGCTTCCCACGCCGGGACCATCCCCCACCAGAATGCGAGACGCACCGGCCTCGCGCACCAGGCGAATCACAGCACGGACGACTTCCGGATGAGTGGTGACCGCTTCCTCCGGACGGGCCGGGGCCAAGAGATTCACTTTCAGGAGAACCCGGTCGCCGGGATGGACAATCCCCTGCATGCCGCCAAAAGGCGCCATCGCCTGCCGGAGACCGTCCAGCACCGCCTCGGAAGCATAATCGGAAACAGGAATGAGGGAGACAAGAGAAGACATGAGCAACAAGGGAAATTTGCCCCCTGGGAGACTAGAAGACCTAAGGGACAAGGAGGCCTAGGAAACTAGGAGGTCTGGTCTAGATTTAGCGCCAGGCTGCGACGACCTTCTCCGCCTGCTCCTTCGCCGCAGCGATTTCCTCAAAGGAACGAGGGGCGCTACGGGGTGCGGATTCCAGAGCCGCAGCCACCGTCTGGACGATTTCGTCAAAGGCGATCTCATGATTCAGGAAACGCGTCAGCGCCAGGTCATTTGCCGCATTGAAGACCGCGCCGGCCGCGCCGCCCATGCGCAAGACCTTCCGAGCCAATTCCAGGGCGGGAAAGCGCTTCGTGTCCGGCGGCAGGAAATCCCAATGCATGGCCTGGGTGAAATCCAGAGGTTTCATGAAAGCCGGGCAACGTTCCGGGTGGGTAAGACAATACTGGATAGGCAACTTCATGTCCGTGGGACCGCACTGCGCCAGCACGGCACCGTCCCGATACTCCACCATGGAGTGCACCATGGACTGCGGATGGATCACCACGCCGATCTGCTCCTCGGTGGCCCCAAAGAGCCATGCGGCCTCCAGAATCTCCAGCGCCTTGTTCATCAGCGTCGCGCAATCCAGGGTGATTTTCGTCCCCATGTTCCACGTGGGATGCCGAAGCGCCTGTTCCGGCGTCACGAAATGCAAATCCACCTCGGGATGCGCGTGAAAAGGTCCGCCGCTGCATGTCAGCCAGATCTTTTTCATGGCGGCCTTTTTCTCGCCGTTCAGACACTGGAAAACCGCACAGTGCTCGCTGTCTACGGGAAGAATCTTTCCACCGCATTTCCGCGCCACGTCCGTGACCCATTCGCCTGCGGCAACCATGACTTCCTTGGTAGCAAGGCAAACGCGCTTTCCGGCTTCCAAAGCGGCCAGGACGAACTTCAGTGCACCGATCCCCTGGATGGCGCAGACTACTGTCTTTACGCGGTCGCTTCCAATCAGTTCCAAGACGGCCTCCTCGTCGGGAAGCGTGGAATCCTGCGGACGTTCCGCACAGAAGAGCTTCGCGAAGGGAAAATCTTTTGTCAAATCAACGAGCTTCTCCAAGGAGCAACGGCAGGTCGCCGCCTCCAGACGGAAGCGCTCTGGCATTGAAGCAAGCACGGCAAGGGTATTGCGACCAATGGATCCCGTTCCTCCAAGGACCACAACGCCTTCCCGATCATCAAAGGGCATATTCATAAAGCAGACTCAGAAAAATCCAGAATAGCATCAAACAAAGCAAAAACGAACACACCGCCGTGCCACTGTCCAGGCGGTGGCGACGACGGTGCAGAACGCGCCGCCCTCCCCCATTGTTCTCCAAGACCGCCTGCAACATGCGCCGCCGGCGGGGAGAAAGCTTGAGATGGGAAGGGGACGCCATGGAGATCCACGCAGAGAACTACTGGATGATACCACCGGAATCGGTGAGGAAGATTCCCTTGAAGTTCATCTTCAGAGCCTGCGGATTGTCCGAGAGCTCCAGAGCCTTCTCTTCAGAAATGTCACCGTTGTTGTAGTGCTTCAGGAGGCACTGGTTGAAGGTCATCATGCCCGCTTCCTCGTTGGCCTCGATGGCCTGCTGCAACTTGTCAATGCGGCCATCGAAGATCAACTTCTTCACAATAGGAACGTTGGTCATGATTTCCGTGATGGGCACGACACCCTTTCCGGAGGCCTTCTTGGCCAGACGCTGGCAGATGATTGCCTTCACCACATCGGAGAGGGACTTGCGGATGGAATCGCGCTCCTCGATGGTGAACATGTCCAGGATACGGTTGATGGACTGGGGGGCATCCTTGGTATGCAAGGTGGTGATCACCATGTGACCGGTTTCGGCAGCCGCCAGAGCGGTCTCGAAGGTGACACGGTTGCGCATTTCGCCGACGACGATGATATCGGGATCCTGACGCAGGGCATGAACCAGGGCGGATTCAAAAGTCTCCGCATCCAAACCAACCTCGCGCTGTTCAAAGAAGGACTTGTTGTCCTCGAAGGTGTATTCGATAGGATCCTCGATGGTGATGATGTGCTTCTGGAAATTCGTGTTGATGAAATCCAGCATGGCGGCCATGGTGGTGGACTTGCCGCTGCCCGTGGTGCCCGTGATGAAGATGATGCCGTTGCTGTTGGAGGCAATATCCTTCAGCACTTCCGGCAGACCGGCTTCCTTCACCGTGGGGGCCTTGCTCTTGACCCAGCGCATGGTAATGCCACGATCGCCGCGCTGCAAGTGCAGGTTCACACGGAAACGCCCGACATCGGGTTCCTGCCAGGCGAAGTCCAGGTCGCCTTTCGCCTTGAACTCCTCGTATTTCCCTGCGGGAACGATGTCATTGCAGAACTGGTTGAAGATCGTCGAGTCCGTCTCATAGTCCAGCTGCACCAGATTGGAATCTATGCGGAGCTGGACATTCTTGTTCTCTCGGATGTGCAAGTCACTGGCCCGCTCGTCCACTGCGTATTTCAGCAGGTCGTGCAGGCATGACGTTTTGAGTTGTACAGCCATAAATGCCCTGTTTGTTAGAGGTTGCTTTTTGTTTTTCAGGAGATGTTCGGAAAAAGGTTTCGGCTAATCAAGGCCGGTGGCCTTGGAATCCGGGCCGCACTGGCCATCCAGCAATTTCGCCTGGCGTGTGCTCAACAACACGCTCTGCCAGAGTTGTCCATAGGGATCCACCTTGCGTCGGGCGCAAGTGGCAAGCACGCTGGGAACATACGTGAAATATCCCTGCCAGTTGCCCACCACCAGGTCCGTCATGCCAGCCATGGCCGCATGGACCGCGTGCTGCGCCAGATGCAGGCAGAAGGCGGAATCGCTGGCATTGGCGGGCAGGCTTCGGATCTCATAGCTGGGATCGAAATACTTGATGGAGATGGGAAGATTCTTCTCGGCGAAATGCCGCTTGATTCGCTCCTTCAGGAAAACGCCGATGTCGTTGTGAAGCACATTGCCGGATTGATCCACCTGATGCACGTCGGCAAGCAGCTCCTGGCCGGCGCCCTCCGCCACCACGATCACCGCATGATGCTTCCGCTCCATGCGTTTTTCCAAGGCCGCCAGCAGGCCGCCAGCCCCCTCAAGACGGATGGACACCTCGGGAATCAGACAGAAGTTCGCCACGGAGTTCGCCAAAGTGGCGTACGCGGCGATGAAGCCGGAGTCACGGCCCATGAGGCGCACCAGGCCCAGGCCGTTGTAGGCGCCATTGGCTTCGTTGTGCGCACAGCTCAGGATGTGCGCGGCCGCCTGGACCGCCGTCTCAAAGCCGAAGGTCTTGTCCATGAAGTTCAGGTCGTTGTCGATGGTCTTGGGAATGCCAATCACGCTGCACTCCACGCCACGCTTCTTGCATTCCATGGCGATGGCATGCGCACCACGCTGGGTGCCATCGCCTCCGATGGCAAAAAGGATATTGATATTCAGGCGGTCAAGCGTCTTGACCCTCTCCTCCGCGGGCTGTGCGCCGCGGGAGGAACCTAGGATGGAGCCACCCTCGGCGTGGATGTCATCCACGACGTCGGGATTCAGTTCCATGGGACTCAGCCGATAGGCGGGATTCAGTCCCTGGTAACCATACTTTATTCCGAAGATGTTGTCCACGCCATAGACGTACCAAAGGGTATTGACCAGGCCCTTGATCACATCGTTGAGTCCCGGGCAGAGGCCGCCGCAGGTGACAATGCCGGCACGGGTCCACGCAGGGTCGTGGAACATCTGGCGCCGCGGGCCAGCCGCCAGGAAAGAAGGAATGGCCTTCTTCTCCTCAAGGAACTTCTGATTCAACGCGGCGTCCGCGAAATAGCAGATTCTCTCCGTGTCGTCAACGAACTTCGAGTTCTTCAGCGGCGAATCCAAGGTAGGCGTCCCCACGCGGGAGATGCCGAAATCCAGTTCAGAAAGAGTCTTGATGTCAATGTCGATGTTTTGCGGAAGCATGATTTATTCCTTATAGAAATTCCCTTGCGCATTGCCAACGAAACGCGCTTGACAAACTATAATACGAAAAAACGCCGTAGTAGGCGAGACTTTATTGTTTTTTTGCAACGAAATGCCCCAAAATTCATCATTACGGAAACCCAAGCCCCCCTGGCTCCTCAAGAAGCTCCATGGCATCGAGCCGCCACCGACGCTTCCGACGACAACTCCCCTGCCGAACGAGACCGAATTGACGGGCACGGTCCTGCGCACTGTATTTGCCAATCCGGAAAACGGCTACGGCGTGGTCACCCTGAAACGTGCCGACGGCCTTGCCGACGCCTGCCTGGCAGGAAACCTGGCGGGTGTCATGCCAGGCGTGGAAGTCCAGGTGACCGGCCACTGGACCGACCATCCGAAATTCGGTCGGCAGTTCCAGGTGGAAACATCAAAGTATCTGCTGCCGACCAGCGCCTCGGGCATCGAGCGCTATCTGGCCAGCGGCGTGCTTCCCGGCATTAACGAAGTCTATGCAAAGGCCATCGTCAGGAAATTCGGCGACAAGACTCTCGACATCCTGGACCACCACCCGGAACGCCTCTCAGAAGTGCCCGGCATCGGCGGAAAACGTCTGCAAGCCATCGTCGACGCCTGGGGGAAAGCCGCCGAATCCCGTGAAGAGATGATCTTCCTGGAAGGACTGGGAATCTCCCCCGCCATGGCCAGAAAGATCATCAACCGCTATCCCGGCCGCAGCCCATCCCAGCTGGTGCGCCAGAATCCCTACCGCCTGGCCCGGGAAGTGGAAGGCATCGGCTGCCTGACCAGCGACCGCATCGCCGCCAGCCTGGGCATCGCGCAGGACGCCGCCATCCGCATTGCCTCTGGCCTGGCATACACCCTGGACCAGTCCTCGCAATCCGGACATGTCTATCTTCCCAAAAGCCGCCTGCTGGACGAAGCCGCACGGCTGCTGAATGCCTCCCCGGACGCCCTGGACAAAGGCTACCAGGAAGCGCTGGCCTGCCATGCCATCGTGGCACTGCAATTTCCCGAAGAGCCGGAACCCTCCTGCTACCTGCCACGGATGGAAGATGGCGAGACCAACCTGGCCGTGCTGGTGAACGCCCACCTGTCGAACCGCTTCCCCTCCTACGAGCGCCTGAAGCAACTCCCGCAGCGTCCCGGCGAAATCGTCCTGAATGACGAACAACGCCAAGCGGTGAAGACCGCGCTGACCGCACCGATCTCCATCATCACCGGCGGTCCCGGCGTCGGCAAGACCACGGTCATCCGCAGCGTGGTGGACCTGGCCATCGCCAACAAATGGAAAATCCTTCTGGCCGCCCCCACGGGCCGTGCGGCGAAGCGCCTCTCCGAATCCGCCAAATATGTGACAGCCAGCACCATCCACCGCATGTTGAAATACGATCCCGCCGCCAACGACTTCCAGTTCAACCAGGGGAACCGCCTGGAATGCGACATCCTAATCGTGGATGAAGTCTCCATGCTGGACCAGGAGTTGGCGGAAAGCCTCCTGGCCGCCGTGGCTCCGGACACGAGGCTGGTGCTGGTGGGCGACAAGGACCAACTGCCCTCTGTCGGCCCCGGCGCAATCCTCCATGACCTGCTGGAGTGCGGTCGGATCCCCGTAGTCTCCCTGAAACGGATCTACCGCCAGGCGGATGGCAGCCGCATCATCACCAGCGCCCATGACGTCAACGAGGGGCGCCTGCCGGACCTGTCCAATCCGCCCAAGGGCACCCAAGGTGAATTCTACTTCTACGAGAACGACCAGCCACAGAATTGCCAGGAGTTCATCACCAGGCTTTGCTCCCACAGCGTCCCCGAGTTCTTCGGACTGGATCCGCTGGAGGACATCCAGGTGCTCACTCCCATGCGCAAGGGCGAATGCGGCACTGTCGCCCTGAACCAGAAGCTCCAGGAAGTCCTGAACCCGCCTTCTCCGGAAAAGCCGGAACTAACGCTGACCGGCACTGACCAGCAGCGCATTTTCCGCCTTGGCGACCGGGTCATGCAGACCAAGAACAACTACGACAAGCAGGTCTTCAACGGCGACATGGGACGCATCGTCGCCGTGGACCGGGAGGCGAAGTCCTTCTCCGTGGCCTTCGACAAGGAGACCGTCTCCTACCAGGCCAACGAGTGCCAGCAGCTCCTGCACGCCTACGCGGTCACCATCCACAAATCCCAGGGCTGCGAATTCCCCGCCGTCATCGCTCCGCTTCTGGGGCAGCACCATGTGATGCTCCAGCGCAATCTCCTCTATACCGCCATCACCCGCGCCAAGAAGCTCTTCATCCTGACGGGCTCCGCCAACGCAGTACGGCACGCAGTGGAAAACGACACGCCGCTGCTGCGTCTGACGCATCTGACCTGGCGCCTGAAAAATCCCACAATCCACCCGCAAATTCTCTTTGCAGACCCCAACTACACTCATGAGCTACCCTTTTCGTGACAAATTCCTCCCCTGGCCCCGCACGCCCCTTTTCACCTTGGCAAAACCAGACGGCGACCTAAAGCCCTTCTGGGAAGCGCACGCCCGTGACTTTGCCTACGTGCAACCCAACACAAACTTCGCAGAAAGCGCAGCCGGCGACCTGCCCATCCCCTCCACGCTGGTCAATCCCGACACCGGCGCACGCATCGCTACCCCGGAGGAATGGCCGGCGTTGCGGGAAACCCACCTCCGGAACATCACGCGCATTCTCTATGGCGAACTGCCGCCCAAGCCACAGTCCCGTGAAGTGGAAATACTGAAAGAAAAGGAGGTCTTCGACGGCACCGCCCTCCAGCGCATCCTGAAACTGACCCTCTGCAATGACGGCAAGCGTCACGAAGTCACCGTCCTCTGCTACATCCCCAAGGCGGCCCAGCCTGTTCCTGCCATCGTGGCCATGAACTTCCCGGGGAACCACGGCTGCACCGATGACCCCGACGTACCGCTTTCCCCCTGGCGCGACCAGCAAAAACCACGCGGCGACGGCAAAAGCCGCTGGAACTTCCGCCTCCTGACCGACGCCGGTTTCGCCGTCATCACCTGCGCACGCTACGACTTCTATCCCGATGACGTCTTCGGGCGCAAGGAGAGCGTCTTCCGGCTCTTCCACGATGAATCCGAGCTCACGCCCCGCGACCGGCAGTACACCGCCATCAGCGCCTGGGCATACGGCTACAGCATCCTCCGGGAACTGGCCGCCTCCTTCCCCGAGATCAACGCGAAGGACATCTGGGCCCACGGCCATTCCCGTCTGGGGAAAACCGCCCTGTGGACCATCGCCAACGACCCCGGATGGGCGGGCGCCATCAGCAACTGCTCCGGTTGCGCAGGCGCGAAGATCTCCCGGCGCAACTACGGCGAGACCCTGGAAGTCATCGACCACTTCTTCCCCTGGTGGGTCACCCACGAGGCACTGCCCTACGCGCAGAATCCCGCCATCCTCCCCTTCGACCAGCACACCCTTATCGCCCTGGCCGCGCCGCGCCCCGTGCTGGTCACCAGCGCCCACGAAGACCAATGGGCGGATCCCATGGGACAGTTCCTCGCCGTCAAGGGCGCCCAGGAGACCTACCAGCTTCTCGGCGGAAAGCCCCTTCCCAGCCAGGAATATCCCGCATTGGAAGAAGTCCTGATGAGCCCCTCCCTCGGATACTACGAGCGACACGGCATCCATGATGTCACCGACCAGGACTGGACCAACGTCATCAACTTCATCCGCCAGACCCGCTGACCTTTTAACGGGTTCGAGAAGTCGGATGGCTCCCGCTCCGACGCACATCCGTCGGAGCGGGAGAACGGAAGGCTGGCAAGCGCATCCCTCCCCCGTGGCGTAATTCATGCCCAAAAGGGAATTCCATACTTAGGTTTCCTGCACGTTCTGGCATTTCATTCTCCCGAGGCTTGCGCCTCGGGCAAAGGACGAATCCGGTTGACAATTCATAATGGAAACGGAAACTTAGGTACAATTCCCCCCAAAAAATTGTTCAGAGGGCTTGATTTTTCCGTTTTTTTTACGATAATATGTATTGTGCGAAACAAGAGCTCTTGTTTCCCTCTTCAAAACAAAACCCAAAAAAGGAAAACACAAAATGAAAAAATCCTTCACCCTGATTGAGCTGCTGGTGGTCATCGCCATCATCGCCATCCTGGCCTCCATGCTCCTGCCCGCCCTCTCCAAGGCCCGCGAAAAGGCCCGCGCCATCTCCTGCATCAACAACCTGAAGCAGCTTGGCCTGGGCACCATCCTCTACACCAACGACTCTGACGACTACTACCATCCCTCCAAGTGGGGCAAGAAGGCCGGCTACGACAGCGGCGACAACTGCTACTACTACTGCTTCAACCAGCTGTGCACCACCGGCAGCACCTATCCTGCCAAGACCGGCGAACTGGCCACGAAGGGCGAAGGCGCCTGGAAACTGTGGCAGTGCCCCAGCTTCGGCGCCAACGCCTGGGAAGAGAACTGGAAGGGCGCTCCCAAGACAACCCGTCCAAAGACCGGCTATCAGTACAATCCCGGAGCCGGCTACAACACCCAGATCGACCCCGCAGTCGATGACAGCGGCAACGCCTCCTCCTACACTGGCTGGGGTGCCAAGGCCGGTTGGGTCCGCTGCGTTCAGCCCACCTCTCCCAGCAACTTCATCCTCTACCTGGATCGCTGCTCCTTCGCCGGCAATGGCGGCAGCTGGGTCTTCTGGTATTGCATCAACCACGACTTTGGTCTGACCATCAAGGAAGTCGAAAACGAATACTGCCGCCACGGCGGATTAAACCAGCAGGTCTACGCCGATGGCCACGCCGCCACCGTGAAGTGGAGCGACCTGGACGCCCTCGGCAACTCCGGCGACGGCGACACCAGCAAGATCGCCATGCAGATCGGCGGCGACGGCAAGGACTAATCCCGCCTGCCTAAACAGCTGAATACCACAAGCCCTTGGTGATTCTCCTTCATCAAGGGCTTGTGATGATTTTGGACCATTTTCCCAACAAGTCTATCCAGGACGGGAATTCCTATTTTCAAAACTTCCATGTGCAATACCCAAAAGACGTGCGATGAAAAGTGCCACTGCAAGTGCCTTTGCTGGCTCAAGGCCGTCATCTGCCTGGCCATCGTCATCGGTGTAGCAGTCGCCGCATATGTCATTGGACGCAACATTCAACGCAAGGCGCAGATCCCCGTCCTCCTGGCAGCAGCGGAAACCGACTTGGACGCAGGGAAACTCTATTCCGCCATGAGCAATCTCTCTTCCGCCTGTTCTTTGGGAGCCTTGCCGGAACAAACGGATGGCTTGAAGAACAAAATCAAAGAGGCACTCTCTTCCAAGGCCCTCTCCTTTGTCATCGCAGGACAGGCAATTCAGATGTGCTATTGTCCGGAAGGCACATTCCTGATGGGCAGCGACAAGAAAGAAAAAGTCCGCCAGGACGATGAAGTGCTCCATGAAGTCACCATCACCAAGCCCTATTGGCTGGGCGCCTGTGAAATCAACCAGGCCATCTGGAATGCGGTGATGGGAACCAACAACAGCCATTTCAAAAGCGACGAGAATCCCGTCGAGGAAATCAACTGGGACCAGGCAAAGGAGTTCTGCGAAAAGCTCAATGCGGACGCGAACATCGTCCGTCCAGAAGGCTATCGTTTTTCCCTTCCCACGGAAGCCCAGTGGGAGATGGCCTGCCGGGCGGGAAGCGCAGCCGCATACTCCGGCGCCCTCCTGGATGACATCTGCTGGTTTGCCGGCAACGGCGAATACAAGACCCATCCTGTCGGTTCCAAGGCCCCGAATCTCCTCGGCCTGCATGACATGCACGGCAACGTCTGGGAATGGTGCCTGGACGCCTATGACGAATATCCCGATACCGCCGTGACGGATCCACTTGTGCAAGGCGAACTGAATGCCAAGCGCGTTTACCGGGGAGGCAGCTGGGGCTACGAGGCCGATTCCTGCCGTTCCGCCTCGCGCGCGAAAAACCACACCAGGAACATCAACCACGACCTGGGCTTCCGATTGGCGCTCATTCCCGATGACATATCTTTGAAATAGCCATCGCCGTCAGAAGTTCCCCTTTTCACAAGCAACCACCTAACAGGAAAACACCATGGGCAATACCAAGAAAGCCGTCATTTCCATCATCCTCATCATCCTGGCCACCTTCGCCATCGTCCTCCAGGTAAAGCACAACACCAAAGGCGACGCGCAACAGACTGCGGAACAGGCAGCTGCGCAGCTGGAGAAGATGAGCGGGGCCCAAAGCATCTTCAACTCCGCCGTGGAACAGGCGTCAAAATCCGGCTGGTCCACCACAGGCAAATATTGGAAGACCGGCGCCCTCAACGGCATGGTCAAGAAAAACCTTGACACGGTCTTCGGGAAGTCCTTCAACGTTGGCGACGTAACCAACCAGAACTTCAACCGCGACTCGGAAAACAACCAGGATTGCGTTGTTTTCCAGTTCCAGGGAAAGAGCTACATCATGCACTTCGTGAAAGACAAGAAGGGGAATTACCTGCTGACGGATTTCGCCCTCTACTAAATTCTCCGCCCAAACCTGACCGCCCCTCACGCGCCCCGGCTGTCCTTCAGCCGGGGCGCCTTTGCGTTCAGAGCAAACAGTACAGAGCATACGGAGCAAACTCGTTTTTTCCATGGATTCTTCCCGTTTCCACGTCCACCAGTTCCGGCGTCTGGGAGTATATTAAGTAGGTTTGCCCGGAAATCATCCCCGGGAGATTCACCCCAGGTGATCCGCCGGGAACATCTTCCATACCCTTAAGTTCTTTCCACCCAAGGAGATTTTATGCCGAAACGTACGGACATCAAGAAGGTCATGATCATCGGAAGCGGTCCGATCATCATTGGCCAGGCCTGTGAATTTGACTATTCGGGCACCCAGGCGTGCAAAGCGCTACGGAGCCTAGGCTACGAGATTGTCCTGGTGAACTCCAATCCCGCCACCATCATGACGGATCCCGGCACCGCCGACCATACCTACATCGAGCCGCTGAACGTGGAGCGCATGGAGGAGATCATCGCCAAGGAGCGTCCGGACGCGCTGCTGCCCAACCTGGGCGGCCAGAGCGCCCTGAACCTCTCCAGCGAGCTGGCCGAAAAGGGCGTCCTGGCCCGCTACGGCGTGAAGGTCATCGGCGTCCAGATCGATGCCATCAAGCGCGGCGAGGACCGCGAGGCCTTCAAGGACACCATGAACTCCCTGGGCGTCCAGATGGCTCCCAGCCGCATCGTCCACAGCGTGGAGGAAGCCCAGCAGGCGGCCAAGGAAATCGGCTTCCCCGTGGTGGTCCGTCCCGCCTACACCATGGGCGGCACAGGCGGCGGTTTCTGCTACAACGTGGAGGAATTGCAGACCATCGCCAACCGCGGCCTGCAGGCCTCCCTGGTCCACGAATGCCTGATCGAGGAATCCCTGCTGGGCTGGGAAGAGCTGGAACTGGAGATCGTCCGTGACTCCAAGGGCCAGATGATCACCGTGTGCTTCATTGAGAACGTGGATCCCGTCGGCGTGCACACCGGCGACTCCTTCTGCACCGCCCCCATGCTGACCATCGCCCCCGACATACAGAAGAAGCTCCAGGAACTCTCCTACAAGGTGGTCGAGAGCATCGGCGTCATCGGCGGCACCAACGTGCAGTTCGCCCGCAACCCCCGCGACGGGCGCGTTGTGATCATCGAGATCAACCCCCGTACCAGCCGCTCCTCCGCGCTGGCCTCCAAGGCCACCGGCTTCCCCATCGCATACGTCTCCGCCCTGCTGG
Source organism: Lentisphaeria bacterium (assembly GCA_024405215.1). Lineage (GTDB taxonomy): Bacteria > Verrucomicrobiota > Lentisphaeria > Oligosphaerales > Oligosphaeraceae > UBA1724. Next base: position 32,880 of record JAKSPB010000034.1, read on the forward strand.
CAGCCGGCGTCACCCTGGACGAACTGCCCTACTGGAAGGAAGGAACGCTGGACAAGTATGTCCCCAGCGGCGACTACGTCGTGGTAAAGTTCGCCCGCTGGGCCTTCGAGAAATTCCGCGGCGTCCAGGACAAGCTGGGCACGCAGATGCGCGCCGTCGGCGAAGTCATGAGCATCGGCAAGA
>JAKSPB010000035.1 GCA_024405215.1 Lentisphaeria bacterium
CAGGTCCGGCAGGTCCGGCAGGTCCGGCAGGTCCGGCAGGTCCGGCAGGTCCGACCCGATTTCTCCACGGAAAAGTTCCTATCACCTTGCAATTCGCTCTTTTTCGCTTATATTTAGCAACTTGCCATTTTAGGCGACAATTTTTTTCTTAATTCATATCAACCTCTTTCATAAGGAATTACCACCATGAAAATGACTTACCAGCCCCACGTCAAGAGCCGCAAGCGCACCCACGGTTTCCGCAAGCGCATGGCTACGGCCGACGGCCGTAAGATTCTGGCCCATCGCCGGAAGGTTGGCCGTAAGCGCCTGACGGTGTAATCTTGCAGGAGTCTCAAGGCCATGGCCGAGTCCTGCGGGAAAGCACTCTCTTCCGACAAGGCCTTCGGCCCCGCCGCACGCCTGCGCTGCCGGGCACATCTGGATGCCGTTCGTGCCAATGGCATGAATCTGGCCGGCAGATATAGCGTCATTGTAGTTCTGAAAACGCCGCCGGAGATGGATCGCCGGACGGCGTTTTTGATTTCTCGGCGCTTTGATTTGAACGCCGTAGTGCGGAACCGGGCCAGAAGACTTCTACGGGAATGCTGGAGACAGCTCTTCCCAAATCTCGCACCTTGCTGGGTATTGATGATCCCCCGGAAAGGAATCAAGAACGCAAAACTTGGTGATGTATTTCCGGAAATCCGCAAAAATCTCTTGAAAGCAGGTGTCCTTGTCTCCTTGGATGACGACGAAAAATCCACTCCATCCTGAAGACGGCGCAAAGACGGACGGTGCGGAGCATTCCCCCGGAATGGCGGCACGAATCTGTGCGGCGCTGATTCGTGGCTACCAACTTACGATCTCCCGCGTGAAGCCCCCATGCTGTCGTTTCACGCCCACTTGTTCCGCGTATGGCCGAGAGGCCTTCCTTGTCCATGGATTCTGGAAGGGGTTCTGGCTGACGGCCTGGCGGATTTTGCGCTGCAATCCTTTTTATCACGGAAACCTCGTGGATCCCGTTCCCCCTCGTAAAGAACAATGAAGAAACTAGACCCGGTATCTCTGATTGGCTCCATCATCTGTGCATTGGCGCTGGTCGGTATTTTTTTCTATAACTATCAGAGCCTGAAGAAGCAGCAGAACGTACCTGTCGTGACCAGTGCGGAGGCGCAGCCTCAGGCGGAGCCACAGGGCAATGCCATGGCTTCCGACAACGCTGTCGTGGCGCAGGCTACACAGGCAATCGTTCCTGTAGGGAAAGAGCAGATTCAGCGGGAACCCGTGGAGTTGACGGTTCCTGGACAGTTCAAGGTCGTGATGGATGCCATGGGCCGCGGTGTCCAAAAAGTCACTCTGGACAATTATACCGTCCAGACCAAAAAGCCTGAATGCAAGAACGACCTGGTGGTCATGGGCCAGGAGAAGGCGCCTTTCCTGTCCCTGGACGTGAATGGCGTCGCATTGTATGAAATCGCGGAGCCGGAAATCACCGAAAAGGGCGTCAAGACCCACCGTTCCGATGCGGCTGCCGCCTTCCGCTACGATGAAAGCTGGGAGTTGGTTCCTGTGGAAGACCAGCCATATTCGATCCAGTATACGCTGAAAGTCACCAATACGGGCAGTGCGGTCACCACGGTTCCCCTGATGCTTCTCTCCAGCGGCGTTCTTCCCGACTTCCTTTCCAATGAGTCAAATACTTCCTTCTCCCGCTACCTTTCCGGTTGCGTGGCCTACGGACGAGCCTCCAAGGATGATGCCAAGACATTGTCTCTGAAGGAGATATCTCCGGATAAGATGGACGATGCCAAGATGGCGAAATACCTGGTCACTCCTGCCAACTGGCTGGGCGTCTCCTCCAAGTATTTCCTCTTCGCCTTGCGCGAACCCAAGATGGGCGGCCAGCCCACGGTCTTCCCCGGCTTCCTTGCCAAGGAGCCTCAGGAATTTTATCCGCAGCAGCTCTTCGCGGGCAAGGCGGTCCTGCCGACCGTTACCTTGCAGCCTGGCGAGAGCCAGGTCATTACGGTCACGGGCTATGCGGGCCCCAAGAGCTACCAGCTGCTGGAACCCATGGGCCATGGGATTTCCTCCATCCTGAATATGGATCTCTTCTTCTTCTGGCATTGCAACTGGATGGGCTGGCTCTGCAAGATGCTGCTGAAGGCCCTGAACGGCATTGCCGGATGGTTCTCTCCCGCTTACGCATACGGTTTGGCCATCATCTTGATTACGCTGATCGTCAAGGCTGTCTTTATGCCGCTGATGTGGCATAGCACCCGTAGCATGAAGAAGATGAGCGCCGTCCAACCCCAGTTGAAAGTCCTCCGCGAGAAGTACAAGAACGATCCCCAGCGGATGTATTACGAGCAGCAGAAGCTCTTCAAGGAAAACGGCGTCAGCCAGATGGGCGGATGCCTGCCCATGCTGGTGCAGATTCCCGTCTTCTTCGCCATGTTCAATACTTTCCGCGGCGCCATCGAGATCCGCAACGCCGGGTTCCTCTGGGTCAGCGACCTCTCCATGCCGGATCCCATCTTCGGATTGCCCATCCATCCTCTGGCCATCATGACAGGTGTGACCATGTTCCTCCAGCAGCGCCTGCAGCCCATGCCGGATCCAAACCAGGCGAAGATGATGAACATCATGTCCCTGGTCTTCGTCGTTTTCTTCTACAATATGCCTGCCGGACTGACCCTCTACATGACCGTCAACCAGCTCTTCACCATCGTCCAGATGCTCTGCTTCAAGAAGCTGGAAAAAAAGACCGTCAAGGTTGCGTAAGAACCCTTTCCATTCATTCCTTTCTTTTAGGAGACTCTTTTCATGACACAAGAAGAACTTCAGGCATTGGCTAAAAATTCCCTGGACAAGATGGTGGAGCTCCTGGACTTCCAGGCACAAGCCACGATCCAGAACGCGGAAGAAGGGCAGGGCTTCAAGCTCAACCTCGCCAGCGAGGACGCCGGCAGGATTATCGGAAGGAAGGGACAGACTCTTGAGGCGCTGGAACTTGTGCTTAACCGAATCATCAAGAAAAACGACGAGGATGCACCTTGGGTTCCTGTGGAAATCGACGGTTATTCCACAGGACGTACCGGCGATGCTCCGAAACGCGACAAGGATGGCAGACGCTGCATCCTGGACGACGAGACTGTCGACCAGCTTACACGCATGGCCCTGGACTGCGCCAAGGAAGTCCGCCATTGGAAGAAGAGCAAGCGTCTTGGGCCCTATCTGCCTGCCGAACGCCGCGTCATCCATACCGCGTTGAAGGATGATGCCGAGGTCACGACGGAATCCATTCCTGCGCCGGAGGCCGGCGACCGCATGAAATACGTGGAAATCCTGCTGAAGTAGGAGGCTGTTCTATGCGAAGGCGAGAATACCGCCTTCGCATAGGATAATAGATAGTTTTTGTATAGTTTTTGTATAGTTTTTGTATAGTTTTTGTATAGTTTTTGTATAGTTCTTGTATAGTTCTTGTATAGTTCTTGTATAGTTCTTGTATAGTTTTTGTATAGTTCCTTGTGGTGGCAAACTTTCTATCTAGGGAAACCCGCCTGTCTTGGCTATTCTACCACTATACACAAACTATACAAGAACTATACACAAACTATTATCTATCCTATAAAAGAAGCATTTCCCCTAGAATAGATCCAGCATGCTATCCAGATAGATTTCCTCGCGGACTTTCAGCTGGCATTCCTGGCGGGTTAAGTAGTATAGTATAAACTCCAGGAGAATTGCGCTGCCAAGTCCCCGTCCTTCGATCTTGAAGTGTGAGAAACCTTCAGGAAGATAGATATTCCGGATATCGTCAATGCCAATGAAAGCAGGACTGGCCATGGCTTGGGAAAAACGATATCCCTTTGCTCCTCCCGGTGCAGAGCAAGGGAAGTCTGGACAATCCTCGCCTAGGTTCTGTCGGCTCACATTCTCATAGCATCGCCTTCTGTCCGCGCAGCCAGTCCAGCAGCATTCGTTGCAGAGGAACTCCACCTTGGCCTTCTGCGCTTCGGAGAGGGTCTCCAGCTTGTCAAAAGAGCGGTTTAGCCGAAAGTCCGGCACGACATAGCGGAATTCCCCCCGTGCCAGCTCGTCTTGAAATTGCCGGAAAGCGGTCAAGACCTTTGTGGTAGAGGAGACGAGATACAGCCCGGGATAGTTCTTTCTCAAATGTTCCAGAAGCAATTCAGAGTGGATGATGACGCCATTCTGCACGCCATTGCCGTTGTTGAACAAGGCGCAGAGGGCGTTGCATTTTCCATCGGAAAGGTGTTCTTCTTTCAGCAAAGAGTTGCTGAAGGTCAAACGGGCGGAAATTCCGAATTTTTGCATCAGCGACAGAATTTTCCGGGCATCATTTTCGCCGCCTCCGAGGCGTCCTCCTCCCCAAAGGCATTCGGCAGGGGCACCATAGATGGAGCCGATATCACACCAATCATAGAAGTATTCCCGATGCTTTTGGAAGAGAGGCAGGAAGACACGGTAGAATTCATGGCACTCGAATAGTCCAGGAAGATGATAGTAGGCTATTCTATTGGACTTGCTGGTCATGATTTCCTAATAATAGAGTCCAGGATGAATTTCAGGTTATTCTCCTTTTCGGGGACGTGTTTCCAGCTGAAGAAGGGGCGCCATGAGGGCATTGGCGCAGAGGAATCCGGCGGTCGCTGTGACAGTGACGATCGAGCCCATGGGGCGTCGCTCGCCTTCGGTTTCGGCCTTTCCCTCGCATAGGATGGGGAGTTCCTTCGAGGCGACGCACAGGATGCCTTTTTCAATGCCTTGCTTTCGTAGCGTCTTCCGTATGATGCGGGCCAGCGGGCTTCCGCTGGTCTGGGAGAGTTCCGTGACTTCCAGGCCGGTTGGGCGCGTCATATTTGCGGCGCCCAGGCTGCTGACTACGCGCAGATTGCGCTGGACACATTCCTCCAGGAGCGCCAGTTTCGCCTGACGTTCGTCGATGGCGTCCAGTACGCCGGTCCAATGGCGTTCTCCCAGCAGTGCGGGGATGTTTTCAGGCGAAAGGCGCAGCTGTTTCAGCGTCAGCTGGATTTCCGGGTTGATATCTTTCAGGCGTTCCGCCAGAACCTGGACCTTGGGGCGTCCCAGAGTGCTTTGCAGAGCCAGCAACTGCCGATTGAGATTACTTGGCTGTACCAGGTCGTAATCCACCAGGGTCAGGCTCCCTGCACCGCTTCGTGCCAGGGCTTCGGCTGCCCATGCCCCTACGCCGCCCAGTCCGCAGACTAGGAAATCGGCGTAGTGCATACGTGCCAGGGCGTCATCGCCAGCCAGGAGTGCCAGTCGGGAGAGATCCATAAGGGGAGGGGGAAAGGGCTGTAGAGGCTTTTGCAATCCAGCGTGTTCAGAGTTGGCATTTTCCCGAGTCCTGCGCCTCGGGCACAAATCAAGTCTGTGCCGTCAATCCGTGACGGTAAAAAAAAGGGGACGAAGAGCGATAAGTTGCGTTCTATATCGGAAAGAGGGGGGGGGATTTTCCGATATGAACAGGCTCTTCGTCCCCAAAGGGATGTCGGAGATGTTTTTACATCTCCTTTTCGTGACGGCCCATACTGTAACGGCATTTTTCCATTTCGCAAACGGAAATGGGAAAAACACCGTCACAAAAGCCCGAAAACCCTAGAGATGTTCCAGGGCCAGGGTCTTGGTGGGCTGGTCGCAGACATCGGCGGGGCCGAAGTACTGGATGGGGCCGGGATAGCAGAACTCAACGCCCTTGGCCCATGCGTCGCGGTTTGCGGCGAGGGTCTGGAAGGGCTTGCCGTTCAGGTCGACGAGAGCCTTCTTGATCACGGGCACGTCCTTTCCGTGACGATGCTCCATGTTCATCATCATGGTCAGCGGGATGCCACCGGCGACCCACTGGTCAATGGGCTTGGAGATGTTGCGGCAGGAGGACATGTAGCCGGTCTTGCCGGAGTTGATCAGGGCGCTGGCGGTGTAGCCCAGGGAGTAGCAGTAGTTGGCGTCGAAATTGGAGGGCGCGGCGCAACGGCCTTCGTAGCCGAAGAAGTGGCACTGGCTGGAGAACTTGATCTTCTTGCCTTCCGCGGCGTTCTTGGCCTTGATGTTGGTTTCGATCATCTGGGCCAGGAGCTTCTCTGTCTCGATCTTGGAGACCTGGACGTTGCCGTGAGGATCGCGGTCGCCGACCAGCTGGGCCTTGATGGCGGTGGGCAGCGGCTTGAAGGCATCGGCGCTGCCGGCGCTCAAGCGGGCTTCCACGAAGGCGATCTTGGAGTCGATGTCGGAGAGGGCGTCGAACTCGGCCTGGTTCTTGGCCAGCATGTCATTCAGCTCGGCGATCAGGGTCTGGATCTCGGGGATGAACTCGATGAGGCCTTCGGGAATCAGGACGACACCGAAGTTCATGGCGTTCTCGGCGCGGTTCACTACGATGGAGGTCAGCTGATCCACGATCTGGCGCAGCGACATCTTCTTCTCGGCGACTTCCTCGGAGACGATGCATGCCTGGGGATGGGTCTGGAGTGCGCATTCCAGGGCGATGTGGGAGGCGCTACGGCCCATCAGCTTGATGAAGTGCCAGTACTTGCGGGCGCTGTTGGCGTCGCGCATGATGTTTCCGATGAGTTCGGAGTAGACCTTGGTGGCGGTGTCAAAGCCGAAGGAGACTTCGATCCAGGCGTTCTTCAGGTCGCCGTCGATGGTCTTGGGGCAGCCGATGACCTGGATGCCGGCGTTCTTGGCCACCAGATACTGGGCCAGGGTGCAGGCGTTGGTGTTGGAGTCGTCACCGCCGATGATGACGATGGCGTTGATGCCGTGCTTCTTGCAGTTGGCCATGACCTTCTCGAACTGTTCCTCGGTCTCCAGCTTGGTGCGGCCGCTGCAGATCATGTCGAAGCCGCCGGTGTTGCGGTAGGAGTCGATGATGGCGTCGTCCAGGACGATGTACTTGTCGTCAATGAGTCCGGAGGGGCCGCCCAGGAAGCCATAGAGTTCGTTGGCGCTGTTCAGTTTCTTGAGGCCGTCATAGAGACCCGCGATGACGTTGTGGCCGCCGGGGGCCTGTCCGCCGGAGAGGATCACGCCGGCCTTGATGGCCTTGGTGGCGGAAGGCGCGCCGGGAACGAAGTCGATGGCGGGCAGGCCGTAGGTATCGGGGAAAAGTTTCTTGATGGCTTCCTGGTCAGCCACTGACTGGGTGGGGGCGCCCAGTTTCGCTGTGGCGAAGGGACCATTTTCGGCCAGGATCTTGGGGAGGCGGGGCTGATAGGCAGCGCGGGCTTTCTGCAGAGAGGAGATTTCAGTCATTGTCGTTGGATTGTTTCTAGTTCAATGATATGGGGGAAATGGAAATTGCATGTAATATAACCCGACAGGAACGGACTATGGGGAATAATGTCACAGGAACATTCAGAACAGTTTGAATGTGAGCCTGTCCGTGAAAGCGTCAAAACAAGCGCATCATGATCATAAGGGATAGATTAGCAGCCGGTCTGGCCGAATATGACATTCTTGCACACCGATGAATTTTCCTGCTAGGAAGAGGTCAGATTCATTCCCGAATTGTCAAAAAGCTTTTCGGCTTCCTGTTTTTGGGGATATGTCAATGCGGATGGTGAGATTTGTCGTAGGCATGGATTTATCCTCTGAAGAGGCCTGAATGCTGAAAAAACATATCTATTCTAAAATTTCGCAAGGGAATTTTAGTGCAAATAAATAAAAATCCCTTGCAAAAGACAATATGGTCACCCTCGGAAGATGGCTCCGAGCTTCTTGCCCAGGAGGACGGCTGCCATGAGGAAGGATGCTCCCAGGAAGAGCATGGTCCAGAGTCCCAGGGCGGCGGCGATGGCGGAGCCTTCTCCTAGGAAGGAGGAGAGGTCGTAGATGGCCTTCGTGATGGGATAGTAGGCGGCCTTCTGCGCCAGCAGCAAGGAGTCGGAGACTTCCAGCATGGAGAAGCTGAAGGTCAGGATGGCGCCGGCTAGCAGATTCGCGGCGATGAGCGGCATGGTGATGCGCCGGAAGATGGTCGGCGGCTTTGCCCCCAGGGATGCGGCGGCCTCCTCGAAGGAAACGGAGGTCTGCTGAAGGCCGGCCACGGCTGAGCGCACTACGTAGGGGACGCGGCGGATGGCGTAGGAGATGACCAGCAGGCAGACGGGATTCTCGATGGGATTCAGAAAGTGGAAGAAATGCCCGCGCTGGGTCATGGCCAGGTATCCGAAGGCCACCACCAGCCCCGGGACCGCCAGCGGCAGCATGGCCAAGGCGTCCAGCAGCCAGGTTCCGGGATGCTTTCCGCGGACGACTGCCCAGGCGATAAAGAGGCCGATGACCATGGCGACAATGAGCGCCAGTCCGGAGTATCGCAGGCTGTTGATGATGCTGGGCACGGTCAGGTTGTGCCCCAGGGCGGCGGCCACGTGTTCTAGCGTCCCCTGGACCGGGAGGACCGTGCGGTACCATCCGCGCCCGGTGGCCAGGCCCAGGACGCCCAGGTGCGGCAGGACGCCGATGAGGGCGATGACGGCGAAGAATCCGCCGGCCAGGGCGTTCCGCCATCCGGCCAGGTGCACGGGTGGCACGGCTCGTCCGGCCTTTCCGCTCATGGCGTAGTTGTCCCGCCCGAACCAGCATTTGGCCAGCAGATAGGCGAGTATGGCTGCTGTCATCATGACCACGACCAGGGCATACGGCATGGGGTTGTTTCCCATTTCGCTGATGCCCAGGAAGATCTGTACCGCGGTTACGCGCTCGTAGTTGAACATGAGCGGCGTTCCCAGTTCCGTGAAGGACCAGATGAAGACCAGTGTGCATCCGGCGAACAGCCCCGGACGGATGAGCGGCAGGGTGACTTTCCGGAAGCGCTGGAATCCCGTGCAGCCGTAGTCCTCGGCTGCCTCCAGGAGCGCGGGGTCCACGTTGGCGAAAGCCGCTGTGAGATTCAGGTAGAGGATGGGGAAGAGGTGCAACGCCTCTAGCACCACCACGGCGGCGAATCCGCCGGCGAACCAGTCCGGTTCGTTGCCGGGCGCCAGGATTCCCAGATGGACCAGCAGCTCGTTGAAGGCTCCGAAACGCCCGAAAATGCACTGCATTCCCAGGGCCCCCACGAAGGGCGCGAGGATCATGGGCAGGAGGAGCATCCCGCTCCAGAGCTTCTTTCCCCAGAAGTCATAGCGGTCTCCCAGCCAAGCCAGTGGCAGGGCGAGGATCAGCGAGGACAGTGTGGTTCCACCGGCAATGAGGAAGGAGTTCACCAGGCCGTCGCGATAGAGGGGATTGCGGAAGACTTCCGCCAGATAGAAAAGATTGGGCTTGCCGCTGCCGTCGGTCATTCCTCCTTGAAGGATCTGCCAGACGGGGAAGAGAAAGAAGGTCCCGAAGAAGAGGATTGCCAAAAGCAAGAAAAGATAATAGAATTTTCGAAGCATGTCAGGCTGGAAGGCGAGTGTCCGGTATGGCAAAACTCGCTAGAATGTTTATCTTAAACAATGAATACGCTTAATGTAATTCCGCTATGGATACTCACTATGACGAAAATCGGTTTTTTCAGTGACGTTCATGGAAATCTGGAAGCCCTCCAGGCCATCCTGAAACGTCTTGACAATGAATCCTGCGATCTCATCGTATGTCTAGGGGACATCGTGGGATATGGCGCCAATCCCGTGGAATGTCTGCAGATCATTCGCGAACGGGAGATCCCCTGCGTCATGGGAAACCATGACGAATACGCCAGTTCCCTGTTGCCCGATACCTTCTCCCATCTGCGTCCGGAGATCATCAAGTCCGTGGAATGGACTCAGCAACAGCTCTCTTTGGATGACTTGCGGTGGCTGGCAGACCAGCCCATGAGATTGCAGCTGGGCGAAAATATCTTCGCCTTGCACTCGTCTTTCGCTTCCAGGCGATGGGCATACTGCATGGACGAGGCGACTTTCGCCGCGAATTTCGAGAAGCAACCCTGCCAGCTGGCTTTCTGCGGACATTCCCATTCCCCGCTGATCGGTCTGGACATGGGCGAGGGAAAGACGCCTTTCGTGGATTTCATCCGTCCCTGTACACTTCCGGCGGACCATAAGATCATGGTCAACGTCGGTAGCGTCGGCCAGCCCCGCGACCGGGATCCCCGGGCCTGCGCCATCATCTACGAGTGGGAGACGCGGCAGCTGAACATCGTCCGAGAACCCTACGATGTGGAGACTGCGCAGAACAAGATCTACATGGCGCGCCTGCCCGACAAATTCGGCCTCCGCCTGGCCATGGGGAAATAAGCAATCGGGGAAACGACCATGCGCTATCCCGATCCACAGGAAATGTCGCCTGCCGCCGCGTTGGCGGAGCTGCTGGAGCGCCTCCAGGCATTGGAGGAGCTCAATCCCGACCTCTCCTGCATTGAGCAGCGTCGTCTGGATCTCCTGGCGCGGCGCTGCGAAAAGGATGCTTTCGAGGAAGTCGCCGCCGAAGTGTCGAAGTTGGTGGAACTCTATCTGGACACACCCACCATTCGCGAAGGCAAGCTGATTCTCAAGGAGTATTTCAAGACGCTGGAGCGTTCCGCGCAGCGTTTGCTGGAAGCTGGCGAAATCCATGCCGCGCCCGAACAGAGGGATCGGGCGAACTCCACCTTTTCCCAGGCGTTGGTCCTTGCCAGCGCCTTTGACTACAATGCCCTGGATCGATGCAAGATCATGAGCCAGGCCAATATCCCCGAACCTCTCTTCCACGCTGCGGATTCCTATCGCCGCCGCCTGGAGGTGGTGGATACGGTTTTCGGCATCGGCTTCCGTGTGCTCTGGAACTTGGATGAACTGCATTTCCAGCAGTGGGCCATTTGCTATCTTGGACAGCATCAGGGGGATTTGGCGCCGGAGGTCATCCGCGATATGCTTTGGGTGCTCCGGAATTCTGCGGAAATCCTTCCGGACTTGCGGGAATGGATGTTGCGCTGGTGTGGCGATGAGGCGTTGCTGGAGGACTGGCCGTTGGTGGTCCGTTATGCAGACCGTCTGCTGGATCGCCTGGCGTTGCGGGCGTGGCGCAAGAAAGCGCCGCCGCCGCGCAACCTTGCCCTCTCCCATCTGAAGTTGCTGGTGGATACCGACCGTGCCGCCGAGGAACGGCTCTTTACTTGGCTGGTCAATACCCTGCAGAATTTTGGCATTTCCATTGAGAAATTCATTTCTCTGGACCGGGAGATTCCCGAGTCCGAAGAAGCCTGGGTGCACAGCGCGTTGCTAGCGGAGCTTCGTCATCTGGAATCCACCTACAAGCCCATTATCGTTTTGGCGGATTTGCTTCTGGCGGAACCAGACGGCGCGGCCAAGCTGGCCATGGCCCTCCTTGGCATCGTTGGACAGAGCCTGACCGAATGGGAGGAGGCGATCCGGGCTTTCTCCGAGAAACTCATCCGCCGTGCATTCCTGGTGGATTTGAAGGAAGGGCGGACGCCAGTGGAGACCATCCGCCGCTTCACTTTCGGTGATATCGCGGCCTTCAATCTCATCTGCAATGAACTGGATCTGGTCAGCCAGCAGTTCGATTCCATCGCCCAGCGTGAAGTCGTGGTCCGAAAGCTCTCCATCTATTATGCCAGTTACCGTCGTGCGCCCATGCTGGGGCAGGAGGTGGCGCGGAGATACCGGCATTTTGCCCGCATTCTTCATGAGGACTTCCTGGGGTCCCATCTGACTTCGGAGGAACTGGAGGAGTTTGAGAAGAACGGTTTTCTGCAGGAACTCTATTCCATGGGATCCCGCGCAAAGCGGTTCTTGGATCATCGCCGCGCATTGGAGATGACAATGGAGGAGATGGTCGCCTCGCAGATCGAGTTCGTTGCCGAGACGCGTGCCAGGAGGCTCGCCATGCTCCGCCGATTCTTCGGATGACGCATGGCAAAACAGTTTCGCCGGCCGCGGGAGCGCAAAACACGCAGAATGATCGAAAGCCCTTCGGCGGAAACCGCCGAAGGACCTTGTTTTGCTATTTTCCTTCTTTGGGTATCCGCCTTTCTTTTTGTTTTGGTGTCCGTCTTTTCCTTGATTTGAATCCCTTCCCTTCATGGTATTCTTTCGGCCCATTCTATCTCCATGGCTGATTCTGGCCTGGATCTTGTGCATGGGCTGGTTGGTTCTACGAGCCTTCCGGGGACAGAAGGAGGAGCATTCCCTACGATTGCGGCGGACGCTTCTGTGTCTGCGGCTGGCTGCCGTACTGCTTTTGGCGCTATGGCTTTGCCAGCCGCTTCGCCATAGGGAACTTCTACTGCCCAATGCTTCCCGTATCGCTGTCCTGGTAGATGGTTCTGCGTCCATGCAGGTGCAACGGGATTGTCTTTTACCGGACCGCCAGTCCGTCAGCCGCTGGCAATCGGCCGTCAAGGCGGCCAGTGACATCCCTGGCGAAATTCCTTCTATACGGTGGCGTTTCGGCGATGCACAGACATCGCAGATGCCCTGGCCCGTCCAGGCGCAAACTGCGGCGGCGTTGCCTGGCGAGACCGCCATTGGCGCCGCGCTGGACGCCCTGGCGCAGGAATCCTCACGCGTCGGCGCCATGTCCATCCGTTCCGCCGTGCTGATTTCCGATGGACGGAGCTGGGATAACACGCTGGAGGCCGCCAAGCGTCTGGCCTTTAGGGGGCTGCCCGTTTCCACGCTTTGTCTGGGCAGCGAGGCGGAGCTTCCTGATTTCGCCGTGGAGTTCCTTCCGAAAACGCCATCCACAATTCCCATCCAGGAATCCGGCGAGGCATATCTGGCTGTCAGGGGCACCTTTCCGGAAAATCGTCGTGTGGTACTGTCGCTACGGGATTCCAGCGGCGTGCTGGCCAGCCAGGAACTTCAGGTTCCGGCGAATGGCTCTGTTCAGTGCCGCATGGCATTGCCGATATCGGACCTTCCTGGCGAACGGCTCATCCGCGCGGAAATTCAAGTTCCTCAGGAGGACGCCCGTTCGGAAAACAACTTCGCCAGCCATGTCCTTGAATATCAGAAGGCACCGGAGTCCCGGGTGCTCTTCCTGGCTGTCAATCCCAGTTGGGAGTGGCGTTTCCTGCGACGGGCATTAAGCCAGATTGAACACCTTCGGCTTTCCGCCGTGATTCGCCTGGGGTTGCCCGATGACGCCAACGAGAAGCTAGCCGCCGAATGGAAGCCCGATCTTCGTTTCTATACGATGGATTGCCAGTTGAAGGAGGACGCCTTTCCGGATGACCCTGCCTTCTATCGGGACTTCGAGACTGTCATCCTTCCTTGCCATGGCTCGGCTGCATTCTCTCCTGCGCAGCAGGATGCTCTTCGCTCCTTTGTGGAGAATCAGGGCGGGGGACTCCTCTTTCTAGGAGACGCCGGCGAACTTCCGGAGGGCCTGCGGACATTGCTGCCGGGAACGGATTTCGAATCTCGCCAGGCAGGAATCGCGGCAAAAATCAGGCTGGCGACTGCGGATTTCCTCTTTGACGAACTCTTGGCGGAACCTATCGCACTGCCTTTGGGCAGCCGGTATACGGTCTGTCGCAATCCACGCAAAATTGCCCGCGTGGTATTGCGGGACAGCCAGGAGGCGCCCGTTTTCGTGGCAGCGGGAAACTATGGCGCCGGACGCGTCGCCTGGAGCGGACTTGGCGAGACGTGGCGCTGGACGCTTACAGGGAAGGCGGCCGTTTCCGGTGATGCGCATGACATTCACCGGGAGTTTTGGCGACAGACCGCTTCCTGGCTTGGCGAAAATCGACAGCCCCAGCTGGAACCAGATTTGCCGGACGAACCCTTGATCGCCAATCAGGACAATCTCCTGGCCATTCGCATCCTGGGACCCGATTTCCGTCCTGCACAGGCTCCGCAGGCCCGTCTGACGGTCACTGCCGATGATGATGACGGGGCGACCCAGGAGCTGCCATTGCTTCCCGACTTGGAGGCAGGACGTTATGTGGCGCACTATGTTCCCGATGTCGCTGGCGCCGTGCATCTCCGTTTCAATGTCCTTTGCGCTCCCGGCACTGCGCCGCTGACGCTGGAGAAATATCTCATTGTTCAACCCAATGGCAAGGAACGCAATCTTCTGAAGCCGGATTTCCAGCTCATGCGGGATATCGCCCGCATCACCGGCGGAAAGGTCTTGGAGGCCCCCATAGACTGGAAGAAACTGCCGCAGTCGGAACATATTCCTCTTCAGGTGCTGGATTCCTCCTGCTTGCCCGGCGTATTGATTCTTCCGATGGTCGTTCTGCTGTTGCTGACGGAATACGCTTTGCGACGCCGGAATGGGCTGAAATAAGGGTAGGCAAACCAAAAATCCACCCGAACGGAAACCGGAAATCCATGCTGAAACCATAGCTGCGTGTTTGTTTCACAGCATAGGGAGATTCCAGCTACTTCACCAGAATCACGGGGATGGTGGAGAGTTCAAGGAGAAGGTCCCGTTCCACGGAGAAGATGTCCTTTCCGTGGTTGGTGTATTTTCTTCCGCCGATGACAATGGCGTCAATATTTTTCTGGCGAACATAGCGGAGGATCTCCTGGTGGAGTCGTCCGCGCAGGATTGTCGTTTCCACGGAAATTTTCAGTGCCTGGGCCAATTTTTGCGTACGTTTGAGGTAGGCCTCTCCCTTTTCCAGGATGGCTTCCTCGAAATCTTCGCGCTCTTCGGCGACGAAGATGTGCATTTGCAGGAGGTAGTCCATCGTAGCGGTGTCAATGACGTATGCGGCGACCAGCTCGCTTTCCAGTGCCTTCGCCATGCGCAGGGCGAAGGCGGTAGTTTCCTCCGAGGTTTGCGAACCGTCCACGACAAGAAGAATTCGTTTCAGAAACTTTTCCTGCTGACTTGCCATTTTGTCCTACCTCGCTGATGCTGGATTCATGAATCCTGTTTCGGAACTTCCTGCGCCGCTTCCAGGCGCTTCTTGATCATCTTGCTGGTGAAGAAGGAATCCAGTTCTTTGGATTCCAGACTTTCCGCAATATAATGCAAAGTTGCCTTATAGTCGGGGATGAAGATGTGTTCCAGAGCATTGACGCGCCGCTGGGTCTTCTTGAGCTCGCGGGCCAGAAGCATAACGGTGGTCTCCATTTCCGCCAGGGCGGCGATGGTCTCCATCATTTCCAGGAAATTCTGCATGGTGGCATCCACCAGCGCGTCAGTTCCCGCGAAGCCATACTGGGAATGGAAATCGGAGTGGTTTGCGGCAATATGCGGCGTCCGGAAACCGGCGGTGACGGTGGTCTCCACTGCGACCTGGTGTTCGTAGTGGACGCCGCTGGCTACGTTGCGCAGGTGCATATAGCCATTCTGGGCGATGGCCATGCGCAGCACGCGGTAGGCCTTCTCCCTGCGCTCCGTCAATTCCTTCTGGACCACCTGGACACGCGCCAGAAGGCGCATCATCTCCATGACGAGAATCTCGCGCTTCTGCTCCAGGAGGTTGTATCCCTCCGTCGCCATGTCGAGATCGCGCTTCAGGTTCAGCTGGACGCTCTTGGTTGGTGCGACGTTGAGTCTGCCCATACGCTATGCCTCGGGAGATGGCTGCGACTTGTCTTCGTAGTACTGGTCCAGCTCCTCCTGGGAGACACGCAGCAGCTCGGTGCGCGGGAGAATCTTCAGCGCCTCCCAGCCCAGGGCCAGGGATTCTTCGATGGAG
This sequence comes from Lentisphaeria bacterium, assembly GCA_024405215.1. Taxonomy (GTDB): domain Bacteria; phylum Verrucomicrobiota; class Lentisphaeria; order Oligosphaerales; family Oligosphaeraceae; genus UBA1724. The sequence goes on from JAKSPB010000035.1 coordinate 15,626, forward strand.
CGGTTCTCGTATTCGCCCTGGGCAATGACGGTGGATTCGAACTTCTCGCCGAACTTCATGTAGAGCTGGTCGATAGGAGAGAGCTCCTCGGTGCCGATGACGGCCGCCAGGCTACGGATGTCCTTGACCTTGGAGTACGCCGCGAAAAGCTGCGAGGCGACGTGGGGATGGTCGTCCCGTGTGCGGTCCTTGCCGATGCCGTCCTTCATCAGACGGGAGAGGGATGGCAGGCCGGCGACAGGCGGGTAGATTCCGCGCTGGTACATCTCGCGGTCCAGGACGATTTGGCCTTCGGTGATGTATCCGGTCAAATCGGGTACGGGGTGGGAGATGTCGTCGGAAGGCATGGTGAGGATGGGCATCTGGGTGATGGAGCCGCCACCGGCGCTCAGGCGCCCGGCGCGTTCGTACATGGAGGCCAGGTCGGAATAGAGGTATCCGGGATAGCCCTTTCTGCTGGGGATTTCGCCGCGGGCGGTGGCGATTTCACGCAGAGCCTCGCAGTAGTTGGTCATGTCGGTGATAATGACCAGCACGTGCATCCCGCGGTCGTAGGCCAGGTATTCCGCCAAGGTCAGGGCGCTTCTGGGGGTGATCATACGCTCCACGGAGGGATCGTCTGCCAGCGAGAGGAACATGGCCACGTTACGGAGAACGCCGGACTGCTCGAAGGAATCCACGAAGAAACGGGCCACGTCGAATTTGACACCCATGGCGGCAAAGACGATGGCGAACTGCACATCCTCATTCAGCAGCTTCGCCTGGCGGGCGATCTGGGCGGCGATGCGGTTGTGGGGAAGGCCGTTTCCGGAGAAGATGGGCAGCTTCTGTCCGCGGACCAGCGTGTTCATCAGGTCGATGGAGGAAATTCCGGTCTGGATGAAGTCACGGGGATATTCACGGGAGTAGGGATTCACGGGGATGCCGTTCACATCGCGGTATTCCCGTGCCAGCGGCGCGGGAAGGCCGTCCTTGGGACGGCCAAGACCGTCGAAGACGCGTCCCAGCATCTCTTCTGAAACAGGGATTTGGAGGGAGTGCCCCAGGAAACGCGCGCGGGTCTGGGCTTTGGAGAGGTTGTCCGTGCCGCCGAAGATCTGGACCAGCGCGGTATTTCCCGTCACGTCCAGGACCTGTCCCAGGCGCAGGTCGCCATTGGGGGCGGCGACCTCCACGAGTTCATCGTAGGCGACGCCATGGACATTCTCCATGAAGACGAGAGGGCCGTCGATATTTTTGACTCCAGTATATTGGAGTCCGGCATGGTTGGCGAAGATTTCAGGCATTTCAGTTGTTCTCGTAGGCGGCGTGATGATGTCCGATGGCGTCCAGTTCGGAGAAGATCCGCTGTTCCAGTGCGCTCATGGCGGCCTGGTCGTCATTGGCGATTTCAGACTTCATGCGGTTCATGTGGTCCAAATCCGGGATGGTCCGGATTTCGGCCAGGGTGCCGCCGTTCTTGATGATTTCCTGGGCGCGGGTGATGAAGGTCGCCAAGAGCGCCATCATCCAGAGCTGCTTCTTGGGGGAGCAGTACATGTCAATGGCGTCAAAGGAGTTCTGTTGCAGGAAGGCGTTTTTGATGATTTCCGCCACGAAGAGCGTCAGACGCTGGCTTTCGGGCAGGGCGTCCGGACCGACCAGCTTGGCGATGCGTTGCAGGTTGGTCTCCTCTTGCAGGACGTTCATCAGGATTTCGCGCTGGTCCTGCCAGTTCATGGCGCTCTTGCGCCACCAGGCTGCGGTTTCGGGGAGGTATTCGCTGTAGGAGTTCCGCCAGGAGATGGCGGGGTAGTGACGGGCGTTGGCCAGATCGCGGTCCAGTGCCCAGAAGCAGCGGATGAATCGCGTGGTATGCTGGGTGACGGGTTCGGAGAAGTCGCCTCCCGGCGGGGAGACGGCGCCGATGACGGAGACCGTGCCTTCGTCGCCGGAAAGGGTCTGCACACGGCCGGCGCGCTCGTAGAAGGACGCCAGCCGGTCGGGCAGATAGGCCGGGAAGCCTTCGTCCGCAGGCATTTCCTCCAGGCGTCCGGAGAGTTCGCGGAGCGCCTCGGCCCAGCGGCTGGTGGAGTCGGCCATGATGGCTACGTCATAGCCCATGTCACGGTAGTATTCCGCCAGGGTGATTCCCGTATAGATGGAGACTTCGCGGGCGGCCACAGGCATGTTGGAGGTGTTGGCGATGAGGATGGTCCGCTCCATCAGGGAACGGCCAGTCCGGGGGTCCACCAGCTGCGGGAACTCGCGCAGGACTTCCGTCATTTCGTTGCCGCGTTCACCGCAGCCGATATAGACGATGATCTTTGCCTCGCACCACTTGGCCAGGGCCTGCTGGGTCATGGTCTTGCCGGTGCCGAAGCCTCCGGGAATGGCGGCCGCGCCGCCTTTGGCAAGGGGGAAGAAGGTATCCACCACCCGGAGGCCGGTCAGCAGAGGCGCACCCAGCGGCAGACGCGACTGGGAAGGACGCGGCACACGGACAGGCCAATACTGGAAAAGCCCCACCTTGTAGGTGGTTCCTTTTGCCTCGTCAAGCAATTCGCAGAGGATCGCATGGCCGTCGTATTGGCCGGCGGGGACCAGTTTCGTCACTTTGCCGCGCTGGCGCGGAGGAATCATGACGCGATGCAGGACGCTTTCGGTCTCCTGGACTTCGCCCAGTACCTGCCCTGCCTCCAGGATGTCGCCCTCCTTCACCGTGGGCTTGAAGGACCACTTCCGGTCCAGATCCAAGGCGGGAGTCTTCTCTCCGCGGGGAATGAAGGAGCCGCCTTTCTTGGCAATCTGGTCCAGGGGGCGCTGGATGCCGTCGTAGATGGTGCCCAGCAGCCCGGGGCCCAGGCAGACGGAGAGGGCGCGACCGGAGCAGAATACGGGTTCGCCGGGATGCAGTCCGCTGGTATTCTCATAGACTTGGATGGTGGCTACGTCGCCACGTACGCGGATGACTTCGCCGATGAGCCGAAGGTTGCCGACTTCGACCACCTCCAGCATTCCGGTTTGGTCCATCTGGCGGGCCTCCACGATGGGGCCGTTGATTCGGATGATGATGCCTGTATCCATAATGGTGCGGTATCGCATTTCCCGCCTTTGGCGTTCTCTACGGGAAATCGTAGGGAACGCGCCGCCGGGTCATGCTGAAAATCAATGCTTTTGCACGTCGCAGCCGGCCAGTTCCCGGCGGAAGTCTTCCTGGAGACGCGCCATGCGTCCTGCGTAGGTGTTGTCGTAGACCCGCAGGCCGTCGGGAGTGGCGATGCGGATTCCGCCCAGAATGGCCTTGTCCGCAATGACCGTGGCCTGCATTTCGCGGCCTGCCTGCGCGGCAATCCACTGCGGAGTCACCAGCGTGAGATCCTTTTCGGAGACCGACACGACCACTTCGTTGGCCTCCAGGGCCCCCAGGGCTTCCTTCGCCAGCTTCTCCAGGGATTTCACGCGGCTCGGGTCGTCCGCCGTCAGTTCCTGCGCGTCTTTCAGAAGGCTCTGGAAGAACTCCGTCAGACATTCTTCACGCTTGCGGAGCCACATCTTGCGCTCTTCCATCCAGATGCCCTGGACGATGTTCCGCGCCTTGACGGCGGCTTCCTTGCGGGTCTGCTCCAGCGTGCGTTCGCGCAGGGCCTGCGCCTCCTTCTCGGCGCGAGCCTTTGCGGTTGCCGCTGCGCTGTTGGCGCGGGCGACAATTTTGTCAGCGCGGTTCCTGGCCTCCGCCAGGATTTCCTGTTGCAGTCTTTCTTCCTGAGAACGGGCTTCCATGTCAAGTAAAGCTACTGGGGTAATTGCAAAAGACCTGAAAAGTGTCCAAAGCGACTTTTGCAATTGCCTCTATTGTTTCTGTTCGAGGACTTTCACCCCGACCGCCTCGTAGATGAGCTGTTCCAAGGAACGCGCCTTGCTGCGCTTTCCCCAGATGTCCTCCACGGTGGCGATATATGGCCGGGAGGCAGTCAGTTTGTGTGCGGTGACCTCCGGGTCAATCCATTGGGCCACCTGCTCCGTCAGGACCAGGATCACCAGTTCGCGGTCCGCCAGCGCGGCCTGGAAGGCCCGCGAGGCCTCCTCGGCGTTGGCGACCACATCGCCGGGGACGCCTGCGAAGCGGAATCCCAGCGCGGTGTCCTGGTCTCCAATGAACCGGAAAGGAGTCATTTCCCGCTAGATCTTGGTGTAGAGGAAGAGGGCGACCAGGAAGCCGAAGAGCGCGATACCTTCGCCCAGACCGACGAAGGCGATGGCCTTGCCCATGATTTCAGGCTTCTCGGCGGCCGCGCCCATGACGGCAGAGCCGATCTTGGCCACGGCGTAGCCGGCGGAGAGGCATCCAACGCCGATGGATACCGCGATGGCGTAATAGAAGGCTGCGGGACGCGCGGCTTGTGCTGCGACGACCGTAGCGGCTTCCTGGGCCTCGGGCGCGGCCTGTGCGAAGGCGGCGGGGGCGGCGGCGAAGAAGAGCAGGAGCAGCGCGATGCGGAAGAACTTGGAGAAACGGGAGGTAGTCATGATGGTTGAATGGTTGGTTGTTTGGTTGAGTAGTGAATGAAGACTATTTGAGGAAATTGCAAAAGTCCATTTGAAGGCACCTTTCAGGGATTGCGGAGGCAGTTTGCTTCAAGTGCGCCGAGGCGTAGTTCATTACGACGCGAAGCATTTGGAGGAAAAACGCCCCGGAATCGCGAAAAATGCCACAAGCGACTTTTGCAATTGCCTCATTTGATTTTGAAAGGCTTGTATTCGACGCCGCCGCCCTGGAAGAAGCGCGAGAACATCTCGTAGTATTCCAGACGGACGCATTGGATGGCGGCCACCATCCCTTCGAAGCCGATGATGATGATGTTGCCGATCACTCCGACCAGAAGCTTGAAGAAGAAGTTTCCGGGCACGTTGTTCAGCATGCCCATGATGGAATAGATGGCCAGGCAGAGGGCGGCGTGGGAGATGGCGTAAGCGCCCACACGGATGAAGGAGACGGTTCCGGAGAGGTATCCCGTCAAGGTTTCCATGGTGTCGATGACGCCTTCCAGCAGACCGGAAAAGAGTCCGCCTTCCTCGCCGGAGAGGGAGTGGTGGCGAATCAGGTTCCCCAGGGGGATGCGGATGAGCAGAAGTGCCAGCGGCGTGATGATGAAGAAGAGGTAGATGGGATGGAAGGTCTTCGTGGTGACCGCCATCAGCGCGGCGCAGAGGCAGGCCCAGTAGAAAATCAGTCCCAGGATGCCGTATTTGTCAAAGGTGCCTTCGAAGTACTTCTTGGCGCGGAAATGGTTGATGATGTTGAAGATCAACGAGATGCTGAGGAATGCAACGCCGATGCCGACCGCGGTCAGCAGCAGCTGTCCCAGGTCTTTCGTGTGCATGGGCGATGGCGAGATCCAGAGCCGGGGGAGGAGCTCTTCGCTGCCGAAGACACTTCCGTAGAGGGTGCCGAAGATCATGGCGGAGCCGCCGCTGCACATCAGCAGCGTGCCTACGTCGTGGACCAGTTCGCTGGCTCCTTTCTTGAAGAAGGCGATTAGACCCGCCAGGAAGAGCACCGCGCCCTGTCCCAAGTCGCCGAACATGTATCCGAAGAGGACTACGAACGCCAGTCCCACCAGGAGGGAGGGATCCAGCTCGTGGTAGTTCGGCATTCCGAAATTGGTGACCAGCAGGCGGAATGGGCGCGTCAGGCCATTGCCGGAGAGCTGCACGGGGACTTGCTCCTCGCCGGCCGCCACGCGCTCGTCTTCATCGGCGTCGATGGCTTCCACCACGCCTGTATTGTCAGTGGCTTCGTCCACTAGCTTCTGCAACGTCGGGAGCTGTTCCGCCGGGAGCCATCCTGAAACACAGTAGAGCTGTCGGCTATGGCCGAAGAGCCCCTGCGCCTCGCGGACGGCCAATAGGCCATGGAGCTGCTTGCGGATGGCCAGCAGGATGCCGCCGAACTCTTCGCCCAGGGCGACTACCGCCATGCGGGCGTCATTGATTTTTACGCGGAGGTCGTCCAGTTTGGCGTCGATCTTGATGCGCTGTTCCGCGACAGTCGCTGCCGCGATTTCGGGCATTTCGAAACGTTCGAAACCGAACTTCTCCAGCGTATCGTCCACCGCGAAGCGCTTTCTTCGGTTGGTGACTACCAGGACTTCGCCGGAGTTCTTTTCGGAGGGGATGAAGATTGCGTCATCGGCAAGAGTCTGCCGGGCGCGGATCAGGGCATCGCCTTTCAGCGTGCCGCCTTCCACATGGAGCTGAGAGAGGTTGCGGATGCTTTCCAGCCGCAGGGTAGGGAAGGGGAAGTCCGCGAGGAGGTGGCTGCGGTGCTGTAGGCCGGTTTCGTCTTCCAGCAGACGGGAGAGGTTCTCCGCCTGCTTGCGGTAGAGCTTGTCCACCTTGTCGAAGAGGTCGGTGATTTCCGCCTGGGAAAGATTGGTGACCACCGGCGGCGTGTCCTCCGGGTCGATGCCCAGGGCTTCCAACAGTACGTCGCCGCGGGTCAGCATCTGCTCGATTTCCTGGATGTCCACCTGGGTGTCCAGCTGTTCCAGCAGACGGCTTCTGGATGTCTGGGCTGCGTTTACCAGATGCAGCAGGCCGGATTTCCCAAGCATTTCCGTCAGTGGGCGAAGATACTTGTTGAAGACCAGCAAATTGACTTTGACCATTCGGTTCGGCAGGAACATGAGTGGCTCCGGGGTAGGGTGTTATCGGATCAGCAGCGCGGCGATGTCCCGCGGAGGCAGACTGAAGCGGATGCCTTCGTAGATGCGGGAGAGGTTGATGGTTTCCAAGTAGAGAAGCATGGGGTAAGCCGCCAGCGCGCGACGGGGATGTACGGAATCGTAGAAAATCTCTTTCGCCAGGCGGGCGAGTTTGCAGTGGAGGCGGTTGTCCAGCGAGCCCTGTTGGGTGCCGGAAAGGCCTTCCGGGAAGACGGAACGGTATGTGGCGGGCAACGAAGCCAGGACTTCCTGTGGGGTGTGCACCGTGGCCAGGCGGTCGAAGAGTTCCCTGGAGAGTTCCAGGCCGCCTTCCAGCCAGGCGTAGGAGAGGCCCTTCGCGTCCAGGTGGTAGAAATTGGCGTTGCGGAGAAGCGTGATGATGTTGATGCAGTCCATCTCGTAGCCTTGGAGTTTCAGCAAAACATCCTTCATTTCACCCCACAGGTGGTGTGCTGCGGCCAGTTCCCGGCGGAAGGAGAGGTTGTCCACGGCGCATTCCGCGCGCATGATGTCCTTGTCTTTGGCCAGCTGGCGGGTGATTTCGGCCAGTTCTTCGCGGCAGTCGTCCTCGGGAATCATTCGGATGAAATGTTCCGTGTCGGGGGCCTCCAGCATGGCCATGAGGTCCTTTTCGTGGATGGCGTGTCCGGGGAAGCGGACAAAGGTGTCGGTGAGCTTGGTCTCCCGTTCGGGGAAGAACCGATAATTCAGGATGGCCTTGAAATTCTCCCGTTCCAGGGAATCCTGGAGGGTGCGCATATATTTCTGAAAGGCGCCGCCCAAATATTCGCCCAGCTGCCCAAGCCGTTCATATTGGCGCAGGACAAGCTGTTCCAGGACTCGAGCGGGATCCGTGATGGAGATGATGCCTGCCGCCTGAAGCTGGTGGAAGAAGTTCTCCTCCGTCGCGGCACGGGTCAGATTGTCCAGAAGTTCGCCGTGGGCGCTTCTGCCCCACCAGCCATGGACTCTGGCGTAGAGAAAGTCAATACCGAGATTGAGAGAGGAAGCGGACATTGACGAAGACTATCACAAGGCCAGCAGCTCTTTTAACAGTTTGTCGCGGTGCGTTTCCAGTTCCCGTGCAAAGCTCACGCAGCGTGGCGCGAGCGCACGGACGGCGGATTCCAGAGAGTCCTTGCGCTGTTTTTCCGCAGCGCCCACCGCTTCGGCTTCCAGGACCTGGCACTCCGCAGCCAGCTTCGCCGAGGTGTCGGCATTGGCCTTCGCCAGCGCAGCGGAACTCTCCTCGCGGATCTGCACCGCCTTTGCTTCGGCTTCCTTTACGATGGCCTCGCCCTGCTGGTCAACCGCCAGCATCCGTTCCAGCAAGTCTTCCATGAGAAATTCTTCCGAAAGTTATTCCTGGTCGGCGATGATGTCCAGGATCTCCTGGGCGGAACGGGCGTTCCGGATTCGTCCTGCGAATTCCGGAATGGCGAAGAGACGGGAGATTTCCGCCAGGACTTCGATATGCTGGGCGGGATTGGAAGGATTGGCGAAAATCGTGATGACGATATAGACGGGTTCGCCATCCAAGGAATCATAGTCGATGCCGTTCCTGGAGACGCCCATGGCGATCAGGGAGTGCTCCGCGCCTTCCAGCTTGCCGTGGGGGATGCCCACGCCGTTGCCCACGCCAGTGGACATCTTCGCTTCACGTTCCTCCAGAATGCGCACGGCGTCGTCCGCATCCGAAACGAGACCGGCTTTCACGAAAAGCTGGACCATTTCCGGGAACAGGTCTTCTTTGTTTTCGCTGACCAAATCAAGCTTGATAAGCTCTGGCCTGAGATATTCTGAAATTTTCATGGGCAAGATTCCACTGAGCAATCGTTTGTGGGAAAAATGGAAACAAACGTTTAATATAATCCGGAAAATGCTTTTTTTACATTATAATATAGGGGCTGGAGAAAAACAAGTTTTCCCTTGAGGAAAATGCTTTTCGGAATGCGGGCGGAACGGCGGAATCAGGTTTTTTCGTATTCGGGCTTCGCGCTGTCCGCTGAATCCCCGCGGCAACGCTTTCCTTGTCGCGGCTGGCAAGTACGGGAAGTTCATTCCTGAGGCTCTATAGGCATTTTCAGGGAACCGTCGATTTTGCATAGGGGGTGTATCATTCCCTATGCAGCATCTGGGATTCGGACGTATCTATTGGGAAAAGAACTGAAAATTCGGAAGAATTTGGAAGAAAATGCTCCCAAATGTCGGAAGGAAGGCATCCTGCCGATGGCCGGGCAACCTATACAAGGTGCGCGGGCGTGGGCGGAAGGCAGCCTTTTTACTTCGCCACCCAGAACTCTCCGTAGGCAAGATCGTCCAGGGCGAGGGTCAGGATGCCATTCTGCAAGGCAGGCGCGCTTGTGGTTCCATCGGAAACTTTCAGGACGGTGGTTGGCGCAAAGCCTTCGGGCAACCTCAGGCGGATTTTGAAGTCGTGGATGGGGATGGGCGGCAGTTCCTGCTGGAAATTCACCGCCGTTACGATGAGTTCCCCCTGGCTGCCGCGCAACAGGGTGATTTCCACGGCCTGCGGAATTTCTTCCGCATTCACAATGGGGTTGATGGGGAGGACGCTCCGCAGGACCTCCCTTGCGAACTCTTCCTGGGAGGCCTGGGGGACGCCAAGGACATTGGTCGCCAGCCACATGCAGCGTCCCTTTCCGAAGGCATGTTCCGTCCAGGCGGGGGCATCCAGGGGCATTCCCGGCGGGTTGGAATGGATGGAGGCATAGCGAAGGGGATCGTTGTAGGGGAATTTGGGCACATTCAGCGTCGCCAGGACCTTGGTGTCCGGACGTGGGGCCACGAGCGGCGCGTGGCATTTGGCAAAGACCAGCCGTCCGTCGGGGAGCTGGTTGTAGCAGGCCAGGTCGGTATCCTTGCCTGTGTAGTCCACGCCGAAGAGATCCGCCAGTTCAAAATTCTTGTCCAGCAGGGAAGTTTTTCCCGTAGCCAGCAGGGTTCCTCCCTGGCGCACGAATTCCCGCAGCCTTGTCACTTCTTCTTCCCGCAGATTGACGGCGCCTGCCACGATGACGGTCTGGAAGTCTTGCAGGTTCCTGCTGGTTTCCGTGACTACTTTCCAGGGAACATGCAAGGCGTTGAGGAGTTTTCCGATGTGCGTGGTCTCCCGGGGACCATCCACCTGCGTACTGCTCATGATGGCCTCCTCGTGCCACTCGGCCATGGGCATGCCGTCGATGTCGTGGCTGGCTTCCAATGCGGGGGAGAAATAGAGCGCCGTCTGGGCCGTCAGGCGAGGCTGCCGGGAGCGGATTGCCTGGCGGAAGGGCTTCAGGCGGGCATTGATGTCGCCGAGGCGTCGGTAGAAGGGCTCCTCCAGGGTGCCATCGGGATTGATGGCGTCGATGAAGAAGTATGCGCCGGTGTTGGCCAGTGTGGTCAGGGCGTGCAGAAAGAGTTCCGGATCGCTTTTGGTGGAGGTGTGGTCATACAGATTGACGCAGCGGCTGGTCATGTATTCGTAGGGATGATGATGCGTGTAGGCATCGAACATCTTGCAGCCAAAGCGATGCTGTTCCACCCCGCAGTAGAAATCTCCCGTCGCGTATTCGCAGTAGTCCTGCATTTGTCCGCACTGTCCTCGGGAAAGCAGGCTCATGATGCCGGCGAACTGGTGCACCACCGTGATGTCCGGGCGCAGACGCCGCACTTGCTCCGTCAGTTCCTTCGCCAGCTCCACGCAGCTTTCTTCGCGGAATTTCACGTAGGTTCGCCAGAGCGGATCCCGCCAGTCGATGACTTCAGGCAGTTCCGCGCCATAGTGTTCCCGGAAGCGTCTGCGGCAGTTGTCGCAACAGCAGAGCATGTCCCAGAAGGTCATGTCGATGAATAGGCCGGCGACGGGATATTGGACGATTTCCGAAATCTGCTGTCTGTAGAATTCCTTGGTGTCCTGGCAGTTGGGACAGGCGATGAGATATCTGCCTTTCGGCGTGTTCCCCTGGATGTCCCGCTGGGCGCTATGGGGGAAGCGTCTGACGGAATCGTTATGGAAGGTGATGGTGGTGTAGGCGATGGGGACGATGCTCCGCCTGTGCAGTTCCTGTACGGTCTCGCCGAAGATGTCCCGTCCATGCAGGCCTGCATGTTGGTGGCCGACTTTGGTGGGATAGTAGCAGTTCCCGTTATGGTCGCAGGCATAGACCATGGAGGACTCCGCGCCTGCCAATGCCATCATCCGCGCGTATTCCTGCGGCAAGAACTTGCTCATGGCGGTAGGGTCCACGTCCGCGATATGATTGTCCACAAGCGTACGGGAATAGCATTCGGTCATCCAGGTCATCTTTTCTTTCTCCAAAGTCTATAAAGTCTATCTGCGGCGAAAATGCTCTGTCACGATGCGGCTACTGGATTTCGCGCCGATATGGCACGGATGCCTGGGCGCCTGGGCGGGTCACGGAGACGGCGGAGGCCTTCTGGGCGAACTCCACGGCGTCCTCGCAGGCCATGCCTTCGGAAAGCGCCACCACGAAGGCGCCGTTGAAGGTATCGCCGGCGGCCACGCAGTCCACTGCCTTGACTTTCTGACAGGGATAGAGCTTTTGGGTGTCGCCACACCAGCAGCCCTTGACGCCCATGGTGATCAGCACGTGCTTCACGCCGCGTGCCTGGAGGATTGCGGTCGCCTGGGCGGCGGACGCCTCGTCAACTACCGCAACACCGGTCAGCAGCTCTGCCTCGCTTTCATTGGGCGTAATCCAGTCCAGGCAGGCATACAATTCCGGTGGGAGTTCCCGGGCTGGCGCGGGATTCAGAATCACGGGGATTCCTGCGCCCCTGGCGAATTGCGCGGCGTGGAGGACCGTTTCCAGAGGGGTCTCCAGTTGCATGAGCAGGGCGGATGCGAGGGGGAATTGCGTCAGCACAGGCTGGATGTCTGCGGGAGAGAGGGTCCCGTTGGCGCCAAGCGCCACGGAAATGCAGTTCTGGCCATTCTCGTCCACCAGAATCAGGGCTGTGCCGCTGGGTTCCCGGGGGTCCACGACAAGGCGCGCGTCAATGCCGTCCTTTGCCAGACGCACGGCGGAATCCCGTCCAAAGAGGTCGTCGCCGACTTTTGCGATGAAGATGCACTGCGCGTCCTTTGCCAGACGCGCCACGGCGACCGCTTGGTTTGCGCCCTTGCCGCCGGGGTTCATCAGGAATTTTCCGCCGGAAACCGTCTCTCCTGGCGCGGGGATGCGCTTTCCGCTGATGACCATGTCGGTGTTCGTGCTGCCGAGAACAATGATGTTTTTCTTCGTTGGCATATTGTGGGTTCCTTTCCCTTGGGAAGCAGACGCTGCCGTTTTCAACGTTGTCCCAGTGAAGGGGGCTTTCCGTTCTGGATTGCTTAACAAAGGATTTCGGGAGCAATTTCCCGCAGGGGGATCAATACGAAATTCCGGGTGCGCCAGAGGGGGTGGGGGATGGTCAGCTCGGGTGTGTTGCGTGTTTCTCCGTTGCAGAAAATGATGTCGATATCCAGGGTGCGGCTATGCCAATGCGGATGTTCGTGAGGCCGGCCGGCTGCCACTTCCAGCGCCTGGGTCACCATCAGGAGCTCTTCTGGAGTTCCGTCCCATTCTCCCCGGACCGCCCAGTTCCAGAAATCCGGTGCGCCGGGCTCGCATCCCACGGCGGGATTGCGCAAGGCCGAGGAGATTTTCCGGATGCGAAAACCGGCCTGTTCCAATCCCTTCAAGGCATTCAGGAAAGTCCGCGGCACATCTCCCAGGTTTCCCCCGAAGCTTAAAATGACTATTTTCTCGTCCATTCTTTCAGGCTAGCGAGTATCTTAATTATATTACAGGCATTGCCTGTCTTGCCGATGTCAATGCAGTAGCGGAAGCAGCCTCTGCGCCGCCAATGCAGGAACCACATCGCCCGTCTTCAGTCCCAGCTCCGCTGCCAGTCCGGCACGAATCTCCAGTACCGCGAAGACAGGCGCCAGGCAGGAGTAGCGTTTCAGGCGGCGCTCGTAGGCGCTCTCCGTCTCCAGAAGTTTCTTCGGCGGCTCCACGGCCATGGTCTGTACGGAGAGAATCCGCCCCTCGGCGTCAAAAAAGACGGCGTCCAGCGGAATCAGCGTTCCTTTCATCCAGAAGACGAGTGGCGCGGGAGTTTCGGAGAGGAAGAGCATGGCGGCAGTGTCCGGGAGATGCATCCGGCCTTGCAGGCCCTGCGCCTTCTGCTCCGGGGTGCGCGCGATTTCCACGACCTCGAAACGCTGGGGGCCGATTTCCATGTCACGCAGGAAGTCCTGTGCAAAAAGCGGCGCACAGGCCAATAGGATTGCAAGAATTTTCTTCAACATGCCGGTAATATAAACTATGCCCATTACCTTTCACATCAAGACCTACGGTTGCCAGATGAACGAACGGGACTCCGAAGCCCTGGCGTGCCTGCTGGAAATGCACGGCTATCAGGAATGCGCGGAGGAAGCCGAATCGGACATCCTGATTTTCAATACTTGCAGCGTCCGCGACCAGGCGGAACGGAAAGTCGTCGGTAAAGTCGGCCTGATGAAGAAGCTGAAGCGTGTCAAGCCCGACCTGGTCATCGGCGTCATTGGCTGCATGGCGCAGCGGATGGGCGAACAGCTTCTGGAAGAACTCCCGCACCTGGATTTCGTGGCCGGAACCGATCAGCTCCAGAACATTCCCGCCATGGTGGATAAATGCCTGAAAGAGCACTCCCGCCAGTGTGCCATCGAGATGGGTCCCGGAGTCTTCCGGGAATTGGACGGACATCGTCCAGGACGCCTCATTTCCGAAATCTCCGTCATGCGTGGATGCGACCAGTTCTGCACCTACTGCATCGTCCCATATTGTCGTGGGCGCGAGAAGTCCCGCAGCATCCAGGCTATCGTGGACGAGGCGAAGATGCTGGCGGACACCGGCACCAAGGAAATTCTGCTTCTGGGACAGAACATCACCGCGTATGGCGTCTCCGAGGCCCGGGCGCAGGGGATCTACACGCCGGAGTTCTCCGCTTTCGCGGATTTGCTGGAGGCGTTGCAGGAAGTGGATGGCATTGAGCGCATTCGTTTTACTTCGCCCCATGTGCGTTTCATGAACGACCGTTTCGTGGAGGCGGTGGCCACGCTCCCGAAGGTCTGCAAGTCCTTCCATATTCCCGTGCAGAGCGGAAGCGACCGCATCCTGAAGCTGATGCACCGGAATTACACGGCTGCGGAATATCTGGACCGCATCGCCGCCATTCGGGCACGCGTTCCGCAGGCTACTTTCTCCACTGACATCATCGTGGGATTCTGCAGCGAGACCCAGGAGGAGTTCGAGATGACCCATCAGATCATGCGGGAAGTGGGCTACGACATGGCGTATATCTTCCGCTATTCGCAGCGGGAGGGAACCCAGGCCTCCAAGACTCTTCTGGATGACATCCCCGAAGAGGTCAAGCACGAGCGAAACCAGATCCTGCTGCAGGAACTGAACGACTACGTGAAAGCCGCCAACGCCAAAGCCGTGGGCAGTACGGTCCAAGTCATGGTGGAGGGGCCCAGCGCTCGGAATCCCAGGCGTTGGAGCGGACGGAGCGACTTGAACAAGATGGTGCTCTTCGAACCTGCAGAGGAGCTCCATGTGGGAGATATCCGCGACTTTACCATTACCCGCGCGACGGAAAACGCCCTCTACGGAACACTGGACAACCTCTGACATGTCCGTCGAGTTCGGCACTCAAAATACTTTTGCAATATGGAGAAGAGCTGGTTTCGAAAACTACGCTGCGGCGCATTCATCCACTGGGGCTTGTACGCCATTCCCGGCGGCATCTGGAAAGGCGAGCATACCCAGTATCTGGGCGAGTGGCTCCAGGCGGTCAAGCGCATTCCCAACGCGGAGTATTCTCCCTTGGCGGCACAGTTCAATCCCGTGGAGTTTGATGCCGATAAAATCATCGCGGATTTCGCCAAAGCGGGATTGAAATACATCGTTTTCACCGCAAAGCACCACGACGGGTTCTGCCTGTACGACACCAAATATTCCGATTACAACAGTGTGAAGGCATCGCCGTGCCATCGGGATTTCATGCGGGAGTTCGCCGATGCCTGCCAGCGCCATGGTGTGAAGATGGGTGTCTACTACTCTCATTGTCTGGACTGGCACGAGAAGGACGGCGGCGATCCTCGTCCTTGCGCCTTGAATTTCGGCACCACCAGCTGGGGCAACGACTGGGATTTCCCCGAACAGTCCGAGAAGGATTTCGAGGCCTATTTCCAAGGGAAAGTCCTGCCGCAGATTGAAGAGCTGATGACCAACTACGGTCCCATTTCCGTCCTCTGGAACGATTGCCCTTTCCCGCAGATTACTGCGGAGCGTGCCCAGGCAATCCTGGATCTGGTGCATCGTCTTCAACCGAATTGCCTGGTGAATGGCCGGGTCTGCGGCGTCAAATCCATGGGTGACTACGGCACTCTTGGCGACAATGAACTTCCGGCCGGTGTTTCCGCGGAGGATTTCCCCGCCGAGGCCATCGTCACGCTCAACGACACCTGGGGGTTCAAATTCGACGACCAGCACTGGAAGACGCCGCGCCGCATTCAGGAAATCACGCTGGATGTGGCGCAGCGCGGCGCCAATCTCCTCATCAATTTCGGTCCCGATGCCCGAGGAAGAATTCCACGTGGTTCGCAAGTGGTTCTGGACAGCCTGGCGGAATGGCGTCCATACGTGGACGAAGCCCTGCAATGCGACGGGCGGAATCCCTTCCCGCAGGAGCTTTCCTGGTGCCGATGCATCGCCAAAGGTACGCGGCTCTGGCTCTTCCCCATGAGCGACGCAGGAGACTCCGCTGTCCTTTCCGGTATTGAAGGCGACATCGACACTTGCAGCGTTCCCTACGAGCGTCTGGCGTCTGGCTCCCTGAGATTGCAGGGGCTGGCAGAATTGGCGACGGAGAACCGCCCTGTGCAAATCACCTTCAAGGCGACGCCTGTCTATGACCAGCGCCTGCGTCTGCAAAATGGTTTCCTGGTGCTGGCGCCGCGTCATGCCGCGCTATTTCATGGCGAACGGCAGGTTTCTCCCGGGTCGGAGTTCATCGGTCCTGCCGGCGAACGCCTCGCAGATACCGGCCACTGCTTCGTGACGCCTGCCGGCGGCCTGCGGAACTGGAAGAATCCTACGGATGTCATTCAATGGGAGTGCTACTTGCCGGCGGGAACCTATCAGCTGCGCATCTTGACTCGTCAGCTCTATCATAACAGGCCTTGGAATTCCCAACGGATCGTTCGCGTCGTCTTCAATGGCTCTCCCCGAGAACTGACTCTCCGGGCCGACGAGCTTGACGAAGGCAACGCATATTATCGCGGTGCATACACCAGTTTTGGCGAATACCGCCATCCGCAGGATGGAACTCTCACTTTGCAGCTCAGTCCAGTCTCCGATCCCGATGACCAGGCGGAACTCCAGCTGGACACTCTGGAAATCCGGGAAATTGAACCACGGATGAACACGAACCCACACGAATGAAAAGGACTTGTCGCAATGCCATTATAACTTTTGACAAACCTCGGAAAAGGCAAAATCCATGATGGCAATGCGAATGTCTTCAGCGTAAAACCCATTGATGTCCATAGGTGTTCATTCGTGGTTTCGCATTGCTCTGAATAACGCAGCCCGTTCATTATGCGACGCACTCCTGCCAAAGTCAATCTGTATTTGACCGTGGGCGATCTCCGTCCCTCTGATGGCCGACACAATATCCAGACGGTCTTCTATCCCTACTGGCGTGTGGTAGATCAACTGGCGGTCACGCCGAATCCCGTGGGAAAGGGTATGACGCTGGAACTCTCTGGACGCTCCATTCCAGGCGGCGGAAATCCTCGGGAGAATCTGGCCTGCCGCGCTGTGGAGGCATACTGCAGAAAATTCGGCATCCCGGCTGATTTCCACATCACCTTGCAGAAAGCCATTCCCGTAGGCGGCGGCATGGGCGGAGGTTCCTCCGACGCCGGCGCGGCATTGCTGGAAGTGGATGACCTCATGCACCTCGCAACCCCGCGAGAACTTCATGGGATCGCGGCGGAACTGGGCGCAGATGTGCCGCTCTTTCTGAATCCCGTGCCTTCGCTGGCCACCGGCATCGGCGATATCCTGACCCCCATGGAGGATTTTCCTGAATTGCAGCTTCTGGCCATCTATCCGGGCTTCGCCTCCCCTGTGGCCTGGGCGTACAAAAACTGGAAACGCCCCGAAGACGCCGCTCCAATGCCTTTCCCCCCGCCGGCAGACGTCAACTGGGCCAATTACCTTTGGAACGATCTAGGCTTCGCCGTGGAGGAAAAATATCCGCCGATCCACGAGGCCATCGCGGCTTTGAAAGATCACGGCGCGCGGAATGCCATCGTTTCCGGAAGCGGCTCCAGTGTCTTCGGGATCTTTGACTCGGCAGAAATGCGAGAACAGGCCCGGACGGCTCTCTCCCGCGACTGGGAGACGGTATAGTGATAGGATAGTTTGTGTATAGTGGGTGATAGTGATAGGATAGTTTTTGTATAGTGGCTATAGTTTGTGTATAGTGATAGATAGAAGACAAGGTTTACCTTCGTTCGGATTGCCCCAATGGGGAAAACTATACAAAAACTATACAAAAACTATACAAAAACTATACAAAAACTATACA
>JAKSPB010000036.1 GCA_024405215.1 Lentisphaeria bacterium
TTCACGCCCTCCACGCCGCAAGGGGACGCGCTTCGAGGCGCAACGGAAGGGGGGGGGAGGACGCCCAATCTCCTTCATAGGGTGAAGAGGCTGCCGCACAGAACCTGGATGATTCCTAAAACAATCTGCAGTCCCACAATCCAGTAGGTCGCCACGCACCAACCGTGTCCTTGGAAGTCCCCGCTCCGCCTCATTCTTTGATCTGCTACAATGGCAAGAATCAATCCGACAAAGCAGCAGCAGAACAAGGAAACCACGAATCCTGCGATAGCCAGATATTGATGTTCTCCTCCATGGCTTTGGTTTTCCAGATAGACCGGAGGCACGTCACCAGTTGAAGGCGGAGGGGGGATTGTCAACTGCATGTGGCAATGGGAGCAGAAGCCCTGCTGTCCAGCCCACTCCTCTTCCACAGTCAGGATATTTCCGCAATGAGGGCACTGGATATTGTATTTCATGTTTCAACTCCTAAGCGTCTATGGCGCCAACAAGGTAAAAGGTTCAAAAGGCAGGTTTCTCAATATGGCATAGGCAAGAACCCCTGCCAGCATTATGAAGATGCATTTTCTTCCGTTCAGCCATTTCCATTTCAGCAGCCATCCAACGCCAAGCGCGAGCAGCGCGGGAAGAAGCAGATTGCAACGCAAGGCACGCAGGAAATGTCCATGAGTGAACTCGAAAAGCGCCCTTGTCGCGCCGCATCCGGGGCAAAGAAGCCCCGTTGCCTCATGAAAAAGGCACTTAGGCCAGAAGTCATATTTTTCCGGGGGAAAGCAATGCAATCCGGCCATGCCGATCCCCATCATCAAAAGAAGCAATGCGGCAACAGCGCATTTGACCGCCGGTTGCCTTCCTCGTTCCCTTGCGATCTTTTCTTTCTCTCTCCTCATGGAATGAATTTCTTCCAGAAACGCAAAACGCCGCTGGAGAGAGCGAGCTTTCCGCAGCGGCGTTGACTAGTTTCCTAGTTCAGGAACAGAAGACTATTCCTTGGTGCCATTCACTTCGAGAGTATCGGCATCCTGCTTGGCGCCCATGGCAGCATCGAAAGCCGCACCCAGGCCGCCGAGACCGCCCACTTCGGGAGCGCTGGCGAAGGTCGCGCTGCCCGTGGAACGCTCGGCGGCAGCCTCGCTGGAAGCGCTGGAATTGCCGCTGCGCATGGTCAGACCAATGCGGCGCTCTTCGGTGGAGATGTTCTTGACCTTGGCAGTCACGACCTGACCGACATTCACAACGTCCTTCACGCGGTTGACGCGCTCGTCGGAGAGCTCGGAGATGTGGATCAGGCCATCAATGCCGCCATCCAATTCAACGAAGGCGCCGAAGCTGGCCAGCTTGGTGACTTTGCCCTGAACCGTGTCACCCACCTTGTACTTCTCCTGGATGTTCTGCCAGGGATCATCGGTGAGCTTCTTCATGGACAGGCTGATGCGCTGGTTCTCGACATCGACGTCCAGGATGACGGCCTCGACTTCCATGCCCTTCTGGAGCACTTCGGAGGGATGGTTGATCTTGCGGATCCAGCTCATATCGGAGACGTGGATCATGCCGTCGATATCGTCCTGGATCTGGACAAAGGCACCATAGCCGGTCATGTTGCGGACCTTGCCCTTGATGCGGGTGCCACGAGGATACTTCTCCTTGATCAGCTCCCAGGGATTGGACTGAGCCTGGCGCAGGCCGAGGGAAATCTTGCGGTCGTCCTTGTGGACAGCCAGAACAACGGCATCCACCTCGTCGCCGATGTTGAGCACGTCGCCGGCGCGGTTGACCTTCTTGGTCCAGCTCATCTCGGTCACGTGGATCAGACCCTCGATGCCTTCCTCAAGCTCCACAAAGGCGCCATAGGGCATGACATTGACAACCTTGCCGTGGACGCGGCTGTTGACAGGGTACTTGACATCGGCGGTATCCCAGGGGTTGCCTTCCTTCTGCTTGAGGCCCAGGGAAACGCGCTGGCGCTCCTTGTCCACTTCGAGGATCATGACTTCCAGCTCCTGGTCCTTGTGCACCACGGTATGAGGATCGGTGACGCGGCTCCAGCTCATGTCGGTGATGTGGAGCAGACCATCCATGCCGTTGAGGTCCACGAAAGCACCGAAATCGGTGATGTTCTTGACAATACCCTTGCGGATCTGACCGGGCTGGAGCTCTTCCAGCAGCTTGGCGCGCTGGGTGTTGCGCTGCTCTTCGAGGATTTCGCGGCGGGAAAGAACCACGTTCTTGCGCTCGGTGTTGATCTTGATGATCTTGAATTCCATTTCCTGGCCGACGTAGACATCCAGGTCGCGGACAGCGCCGATATCCACCTGGGAACCAGGCAGGAAGGCCTCGACGCCCACATCAACGATGAGACCGCCCTTGACACGGCTGGTGATCTTACCAGTGATGAGGGAGCCTTCGGTATGATTGTTGACGATATCGTCCCACGCGCGCTGGCCTTCGGCTTTCTTGACGGAGACCTGGGGTGCGCTGTTTTCGCCCTCAAGACGCTCCACATAGACCTCCAGAACATCGCCGATCTTCAGGTTGTCGAAGTCCTTCAGTTCGTTGCGGTCGATGAAGGATTCCGCCTTGCCACCGACATCGAGGAGGATGCCATTTTCGTTTTTGCCGGCAATCGTGCCATTGACGATGGAGTTTTCCTGGATGGCCTTGGTCTGAGCGGTCTTTCCGTTCAGCAGCTCTTCCATCGACGGCATGTTGTCTAAATCAATGTTGCTCATACGCGAGGGGTTGAAATTTTGTTACTCTGTTTGGGGAATTCTGACGCCTTTGGACAAAGGATCTTATGGTTCCGGCGTCACAAAGGGAACCGTAAGATTTAATAATATAAATTCACATCCGGAATCTGCCATGGCGTTATGCGTGAAATTTTTCCGATTCACATTACGTTACGGATATGCCGACGAAAATTCCATCATCCATTCTGGTATCCGCCTTGCAGGAGGAATGGCGCATCGCGGTTTCCCGCCTTTCCGCGGAATCCCGTGCCCAGCTTCGGAAGCCTCTCTTCTCGGTCGTTCCCGACCTGGGCGGGAAATGGGGCCAATGGCGCGGGGGCAAGATCCAATGCATTGAGCTCGTGGAGTCGTTGATTTTGCGCCATCCCTGGTTTGCCGTCGTGGATGTGGTGCGCCATGAGACTGCCCACCAGGCCATAGAGACGCTTTTTCCCGGACTTGACGAACTTCCGCACGGCCCTCGTTTTCTGGAAATGTGCAAACTTCTGGGAGCCCGTCCGCAGGCATCGGGGAGCTATCCCCTGCTGGACGAAATCGTCTATACCGACCAAACGGAGTCAGCCCGGGAGGAAGGCGCCGTCACGGCCCAATCGCGCCTGCTGTTAAAAATTCGGAAGCTGTTGTCCCTATCCGAGAGCGCCAACGAGCACGAAGCGAAATCCGCCCTGTTGAAAGCCCGCGAACTGGAAGCCCGGTATGTAACGGAATTCGGCGAAAGCGCAAGCCGCGCAAGTTCCGAAACGGAGTTCTTCACGATTGGGCTCGGTCCCCTTTTCAAACGGATTTCCGTGCGGGAATCCGTGTTAGGCAGCATCCTGCAGGAGTTCTACCATGTTCGCGTAATCTGGGAAAATGTGCCTGACATCGAGGCGAAGCAGCCTGGCGCCTTCCGACGGCAGCTCAGCCTGAGCGGCAGCCGAAAGGACCTTCGCATCGCCACCTACGTCTATGACTGCCTGAACGCCTACATCTCCCATGCGAAATACGACCTTCCCTCCATCCTTCTCGCGAAAGTCCTGACCAACGCAAAAGTCCGCCAGGATTACGAGATCGGCGTTCTCACTGGTTTCCAGTCCGCGCTTCGGGAACAAAGCCAGCGTCCGGAAATGCGAGCTCTGGTCCTCAGCGACCACACCCACCTGGATGAATACTGCCGCTGGGCCTTTCCCCATCTCCGCAGGACCACTCGCCACGCACAGCTGCATTCCCAAGAAGCCCGCGCGGCAGGCGAGCTCGCCGGCAGGAAATTCCAGATGCACCCCGGACTTGACACGCCGGACAAGCCTCCCCGTCAACTTCATTCATGAGCATTTTCCGCTTCAACCCTTTGTTCCGCAAACGCCTGAAGCGTTTCCGGCAGCTCAAGCGCGCATGGTGGAGCCTCCTGCTCCTGCTGGCCATGTACCTCCTGACCTTGGGCGCGGAACTCTTCTGCAATACACGCCCCCTGGCGATGCGCCACGAGGGCCGTTGGTATTTTCCCGCATTTCGTTTCTATCCGGAAAGCGCTTTTCTTCCGGACGGAAGCAACACTCGCCCGGACTATCTTCAATTGGCGCGGCTGGGTGTATTCCAGCATGACTTCGTCCTCTGGGCGCCCGTCAGGAACGATCCCTACCGCATTGTCTCCAAAGAGGAGATTTCGGGAAGTCTCCGGGAGACTGTCCGTTTATTTCCCGAACCCCGGGTGGCGGGCCTGACGCTACGGCAGGACCTGACCCTTTCCAAAGCCACCGGCCGGGAGAGCCTCCTTCCTCCCCAAACAGCTCTTTCCGACTGCACGGGGAAGCATCTAGGCGAGCTGTGGCGTCTGCCCGCCGATCTGCAAGAGCGCCTGGCTCCCCGCTGGCAAGGCCAGGCGGTGGACTCCCTTTCCGTAACGCTTGAACCTCTTGAAGGCACTTCCCTCCCCCCCGTCGAGCTGGTTTTCGCCGCCTCCGGCACGCCTCGTCCCCAGGGACGCGGCACCCTTCGCGCCCGTGCGCTGGAACTTCTCCCCCCGGGCACGGGCAAAGGCATGGGCACCTGGCAATTCCCCACAGGGGCAAGTCTGCCGTCGCGCAATCGCAAGGCCTTTGAAAATCTCCCAGGGGAAATTCGCCAGAAAATCAAGGAGGGCCGCGCGGCCATCGCTCCGGGCCAGGAGTCGTCATCCTCCTGGGAATGCCAGATTACCACCGACCGCACCTACAAGCTTACCGTGGAACGCGAAGCCGCCCGCTTCCCTTTCCGCCCCCTTGCGGGACACTGGTTCGGCATCGACAACGCAGGACGCGATGTCTTTGCCCGCATTTTCTACGGTTTGCGCATCGCGCTGAACTTCGGAATGCTTCTTGTGGCCTTCTCCCTGGCCGGCGGCACATTCGCAGGCATCCTCCAGGGCTATCGCGGAGGTTTGACCGACCTGGCCTGCCAGCGATTCATAGAAATCTGGAGCGCACTGCCTTTCCTGTATGTCATGATTCTCATGGGCTCCATCTACGGCGCAGGATTCATGCTTTTGCTTGTCTGCTATGCGCTCTTCAACTGGATCAGCATCTCCTACTACATGCGCGCGGAAACGCTACGCTTGCGCAAACAGCCTTTTGTGGAAGCGGCGCGCTGCATCGGCCTTTCCGGTTGGACCATCGCCTTCCGGCACATCCTGCCCAACGCACTGGTTCCCCTCATCACCCTGTTCCCCTTCTCCCTGGTCGGCGCCATCGGATCCCTGGCCGCCCTGGACTATCTGGGGTTCGGCCTTCCCGTCCCCTCCCCCAGCCTGGGGGAATTGCTCTCCCAGGCACAGGGCGAGCGGGCTGCCTGGTGGCTGACGCTGTATCCTTCCCTGGCCCTATTCCTCGTCATGCTTCTAGGCGTATTCGTGGGAGAAGGCATCCGCAATGCCTTCGATCCGCGCCGCCAGCAGCGCCTGCAATAACTGCCGATTTCAATCCCCTCAAAAACAAAAGGGCTGTTGTCGCCCTCCGACGAGATTCGACAACAGCCCTTTGGGCCATCAGGAAAGCAGCTTAGTAATTGTCCCCCTGGAAGAGCTGGAAGTACGCCTTGGGATGATTGCAGACCGGGCACTTCTCCGGAGCACGGGCGCTCAGGATGATGTGACCGCAGTTGCGGCAGATCCACATGACCTTGCCGACCTTCACATAGGTGGAACCTTCCTGGATGGTCTTCAGCAGAGCCAGATAGCGCTCCTCGTGGTGCTTTTCAATGGCGGCGACTCCCTCAAACTGACAGGCGATCTCCTCGAAACCTTCCTTGCGGGCGGTCTCGGCAAACTCCTTGTACATCTCGGTCCACTCGCCATGCTCGCCTTCGGCGGCGGCCTGCAGGTTCTCGGCGGTGGTGCCAATGCCATTCAAATGCTTGAGCCAGAGCTTCGCATGCTCCTTCTCGTTGTCGGCGGTCTCCTGGAAAATCGCGGCAATCTGCTCGTAGCCTTCCTTTTTCGCCGCGCTGGCGAAATAGGTGTACTTGTTGCGGGCCTGGGATTCGCCGGCAAAGGCGAACGCGAGATTCTTCGCGGTCTGACTGTCTTTCAATTCCATGTCATCTCCTGAAAAGTATTTTTGTCCTACCCGGAGAAGGTCTCCGGGACCATGTACAATATAGCCCCCATCCAAATAACTACAACCGTTAATTGGCATTTTCCAGACAATCCGCAAACTTTAGTTCGTCATTGGTATTGACCAGATAGGGCACGACAGAATTTCGGAAGCTCCAATGTTTTACCAGGGCGGCATGGGTATCCAGATACATGATCCATGCGCCGTCAAAGTGATTTGCGCCAATGCTCCGGGAGTTCTTGAGCGCCATGCTCTGCCCATTCCCCGTCACTCCGACACGGTTTTTCGGCCCATACGTCAGGGCATAGCCATTGGGATCCGTATTTCCTGCGTAATCCACCTCCGAAAAGAAATAAGTGGAAGACGGCTTCTGGTAGTAGTCGATGACATGCGCGGGAAACTTGATGTTCACATATCCTGCGACGATGGCATAGGACCTGCGCCTACGCTCGGCGGCAAACTCGGCGGCGCCATTGGCATCGCATGGGCATTGGAAGACGGGCCATGTTCCGAAAGGCAGGGTCTGTTCCTCGTTGGTGCTGCACCCGACATACGGTCCGAACTTGAGATCCCAGGTTCCGTATGCCTGGACAGCCGCCTCGTCAGCCAGTCCATAGTAGCTAGGCGCGACGTAACCGCCGAAATCCATGGCATAGAGATTGGAAGCCAGGCCGATCTGCTTCAGGTTATTGCAACAGGCGATACTTCGTGCCTGTGCCCTGGCCTTTCCCAGGGCGGGCATCAGCATGGCGGCCAGAATGGCGATGATAGCGATGACAACAAGAAGCTCGATCAGCGTGAAGGATTTCATTTTTGGTAATGCTTTGGATTTTTACGGCAAATCCCTACGGCTATTTCGTAAGGAAGAGAATCTTCGCCGTGACTCCATGCAGCATTCCCAGTTTTCCGGAAAGGGCGCCCAACTGATCGGTATTTCCTTCCAGAATCAGCGAAATCAGATTCGCGGAGAAATCCCGAAAAGGCAGCCCCATCCGTCCCCGCATGAGTTCCTGATATTCGCCTAGTAGCCGATTCACTTCAGGCACCACTCCTCTGTCTTCAATCCACACAGCCACCACGGCAATGCGTTTCCCCATAGCCATTCCTCCTCCTGGTCAACCCCAAACACAGAACATTCCGAGGCTTTTGCAAAAGCCTTTTCGTAAACAAAAAAACCCGCATTCCTATGGAAATGCGGGCAATTGCCTGGCCACAGAATTGGCCATCGTCGTTCTAGCACGTCTGCCCGTTGACGCAGGAGCAAGTCCCTTGTCATGAGGTAAAAGCACAAAAAAATGGGCTCCTCAGCCGGGCTCAAACCGGCGACCTCTTGGGCCACAACCAAGCGCTCTATCAACTGAGCTATGAGGAGCATCGAAAGTGCGCGTACTGTAACGGCGATTTTGCGTTTTGCAAGCGCGGCGGAGGCAGAAAGAAGAAAAAACTCCTTTTTTCCGTGCGTATGCCCCCTCGATTCATCACTTCAGAATATCGGAAGCGACCCGCACAGTCAGCTCAAAAAGAACAAAACCGTCCAATCCGGCATTTCTCGCAGCCTGGATTTGCCTTTGTGTCTCCTGAGGAGAAAGTTGATTGACCGTCACGCCAATGCCGGGGCGAATTTTGTCCGCCCATTTTCCCGTCTCGCTCTTCTGGCGCGCCAAATCGCCTTGGAAAAGTGCGGTAGAAGAACGATAGTCCATAGGACAGACGAAATCCACGATATCCCTCTGCAGCCATTCCCTCCAATCCTGTCCGACGCTGGTCCTTGCGCCATCCAGATTAGGATAAACGGCGGCGGAGACCTTGATCCGCGGGCGTGCCCGCCGCGCCGCTTCGGCCAATTCACTTGCCAGTTGCGTAATCTGGTGCCGCCGGAAAGCCTCCCAGGTCTTCTTTTCCTGGGCAGGTTCCTTCGTACATTCTGGCCAATTCCCCAAGGGATGTCCTAGATAACGCGCGAAAGCCGCCTTGCAATGTTCACAATAGCATCCCCCACTGCCCTCATATCGAAGCATGTCGAACTGCACACCGGCGACGGGATATTTCCGCAGGAACTCCGTCAAGAGCTGCACCAGGAGCAATCGGTTTTCCCGTTGCGTGGGGCAGAGCCAAGGAAGGGCATTGCCATTGCTCTTACGCTGGAGGCGCCCTTGGGAAGCCCATTCCTTGCGGACGCCCTCCGGGGCATCCGCCACGCCGAGCACCTGGAACCAGGCATGGACCTGGATTTTCAAATTTTCCGAAGCGGCAATCAAGGCAGCCATGGATTCGTCGGAAGCATTCTCCATTCGCCGTCCCACCACCTGGGAGGACCAGGCCACGGCATACGGCGACAGCAGATGGGGAAAGATGGCGTTGTATTGCGCAAGTTTCAGACGACGCAGAGTGTGCCCCCAGCTTTCCCCGGGCAACCCGGCAGCAGAACGCAGCCATACTCCACGCATCTCATTCGCAGGCGCCCCCTTTTCCCCGGCGGCAGTCGCCCCTCCCGGCAAAGCCTCGTCCGCCAGCGCTCCGAAAACGGCATTCACTGCGGAGACCACGCCGGGATAGTCTCCGGTCTTCTGCCGTGCCACCGCCCGCTCCAGTGCATTCTGCGCCGAAGCATGAGTGCCTTTCCCGCCATTGGCGACCGCGAAGCGTGCATTCCGCACCAGCTGCGCCGCCGCCACGGAACGCAATCCGGGGACATACTCCTCCAGAAACGCAGCCAACACGGGAATGGCGTGCTCTTCATCCTGCCCCAGATAGACATGCGTCATCCAGAAGCCGTAAGGACATTGCACGATGGCGGGATATTTCGTCATCTTCCCCGCGGCATCCACCCACCATGCCCGGAATTTCAGATTTTCCGAGGGGTGCACCGCCACCGCAAGAAATGCTGCGGAGTGCTGCCTGAACCCGCTGTTCCCCGCAGTGCAAATCTGTTCAAGGGGCCGTGGCAAGCTAGCCGTCCGCATGAATTTCCCTGCAGGCAGACGCATCTGATTCGCCAGTCTCGGAGGGACGCCGTAGAAGGCCATGATGCGTCCGCCCTGGCGCAGATAGGCACCTAGCTGATTCACGACATTCTCCCCGGCATTCTCTCCATTGGGAAGGACCACGCAGGAATAACTCTTCAGGAGCGTCAAAGTCACATCCGCTTCGTCGATCACCGCCGGATGGATCCCTCCTTCCACCAGCGAATCTCCCAGCAACTGCGCATAGCGGTCCTCCTCCCGACGTATTGCTTCGGGAAGCTCCCTGCGCCCCCCGCACCGAACCAGCGCCAAAGAGGCATTGGCCTTCAGAAACTCCACGGCTGCCAGTTGGATGACATAGTCCCCCGGCGCGCCACGCCAGGCGGCAAGACGCATCCGCTCGACTTTTCGCCAAGAGGCCCCGGCGCCATTTTCAGGACAGAAAGCCGCCTTGGAAATCACAATCTCCTCCCAGAGTCCACTGGTTCTTGGCGCCATCGAGGCACAGTACCAAATGCCATCCACCTGAAGATAGAGATTCAACTGGCTTGCCAGATCCGCATTCAGACAGCGGAAGCGCAGACGAACTCCCGCGGATTGGCTCAGATCCATGGAAAGCGGCAAATCCCAGCAGGACCGCGCAGGGCCATTTGTCCGAAAGCGCGTCCGCAAAGCTAAAATATTGCTCTTTGCCACATAGGTATTGCCCGTACTGGCGTCTCCCGAAGGGATGAGCTCCCTGGCCACGCGTTTCAGTTCCAGGCTCTGCGCCCGCGAAAGCATGCCCATTAGACAAACCCCAATGCACAGCACGAAACGCAGCCAGGTCATGGTTCCGTCATCCCCTGCTTCCGCACGGCAGCACGTCGCCGCAAGGGTTCCAGATAGCGGTCTGGGACCTGGAGTTTCCCTGTTCCAACGCCAAGCTGGACATTCCGGAAATGCACCCCGTGGAAATCGGATCCACCGGAAGGCAACAACCCCACCGCCCGGGCGACAGCCGCCACATTTTCCCGCTGCCGAGGCGTATGCATGGCATAGTCCGCCTCGATGCCGTCCAGCCCAATGGCTTTCAGATCCACCGCCAGGCACTGCAGTTGGCGAACGGTGAGATTGCCCTTGGTATAGGGGTGCGCCCAGATCGCCACCCCGCCCATGGAATGAATGGCGGCAATGGCGACTTCCGGCGTAGGCAACCGTCGTTGGACGTATGCGCTTTTTCCCGACCCCAGCAACCGCTCGAAAGCCGCCTGGGCATCCGGCACCACGCCATGTCCTACCAAAGCGGACGCGATATGGGGACGCCCGACTACCTCTCCTTGCGCAAGATGGTGCAATTCCTCCATGGAGATCACCACCCCCATCTTCGCCAGCTTTTCCAGAATCGCCTGGTTGCGTTCCTCCCGCCATCGCACGCAATCCGTCAGCAGCTGCGTCATCTCCGCAGATTCCTTCTGCAGAAAGAGCCCGACGATATGATATCCGAAATATGTTCCGACATTCTGCGCAGCCAGCTCGACTCCGGGAACGCATTCCACCGGGGAGCCATCGCCGGCCTTGCGAAACTCTTCAAGGCCGGCAAGGGTATCGTGATCCGTCAAAGCAACTGCCTTCAGGCCGATTTTCTCCGCCTGCGCAACAATCTGCGCAGGTGTCAAAGACCCATCCGATGCCGTGCTGTGACAGTGCAAATCAATCATTTCGTCCAGTTGACATCAGTAAACGAACAGCATTTCGCGATACTTGGGGAGCGGCCATTCCGCGTTGTCCACAATGCCCTCCAAGGCATCCACCACAGGCCGAATTTCGCGCAACGCCGTACGCATCGCGGAGCATTCCTGGCTTTCCAATGCCGCGGAGAGCTTCTGTATCGCCGCATCCAGCTGCTCCAGGCGCTGCGCCAGTTCCTCCGCCGCCATCGTCAACGACCGGCACCCGGTCACCCCAGCCAATTTTGCGTATTCCTTGAACACCACCGGACGGACCATGTTGACCGCAATTTCGCGGGCGATTCCGGCCTCGATGGTCAGGCGACGCTGATAATCCTCCAGGAAGACCTCGTAGCGGCTGGTCATCTCCGTGGCATTCAGCACGTGATACTTTGCGAAAAGCGCCTGGTTTTCAGGCGTCAGCAACGGTGCGATAGCCTCCAAGGTGGTAGGCAGGTTGGGCAGACCGCGTTTTTCCGCCTCCTGCACCCACTTCACATGATACCCGTCGCCATTGAAGAGCACTCGCTTGTGCGCCGTAACTTCGTTCTTGAGGATTCCCTGCAGAACGCCGTTGAAATTCTTCGGAGAGGCCTTCTCCAATTTATCCGCGATATAATCCAGGGATTCCGCCACGATCGTGTTGATGACGGTATTGACACCTGCGCAGGACTGGCTGGAACCGGGCGCACGGAACTCGAACTTGTTTCCGGTGAAGGCGAATGGACTGGTGCGGTTGCGGTCTGTAGTGTCCGCCTGAAGCGTAGGCAGAGAATCCACGCCAATGCGTAGCGCCTGCCCCGTAGTCGCCTTGGCCTTCACACCGCCTTTCTCCAACTGATTGATGACCTCCGTCAGCTGGTCGCCCAGGAAAACAGAAACAATGGCCGGCGGCGCCTCGTTAGCGCCCAGACGGCAGTCGTTGCCGATGCCGGAGGAAGCCATGCGCAAAAGATCCGCATGGAGATCCACAGCCCGGATGACCGCCACCAGCATCGCCAGGAAGATCGCGTTCTCCTGGGGATTGCTGCCGGGATCCAGAAGATTCTTCCGTCCGTAGCAGACCGACCAGTTGTTATGCTTGCCAGAGCCGTTGATACAGGCAAAGGGCTTTTCGTGAAGCAGGCAGACCAGTCCGTAGCGGTTGGCGACCTGCCGCAGGACTTCCATGACCAGCATATTGTGATCCACTGCCAGATTCAACTCCTCGAAAATAGGCGCCAGTTCAAATTGCGCCGGCGCAGCCTCGTTGTGACGGGTCTTCGCCGGAATGCCCAGCTTCCAGAGTTCCGCCTCCACATCCGTCATGAACGCCAGGATGCGAGGAGGGATGCTGCCGAAATAGTGGTCTTCCAGCTGCTGGTGCTTCGCAGGAGGCGCGCCGAAAAGCGTCCGCCCCGCCTGGATCAAATCCGGACGTTCCAAATAGAACTTCTTGTCCACCAGGAAGTATTCCTGTTCGGCACCCAGAGTCACCTTGACAGGCTCAACCGGCAGACCGAAGACGGTCATCAGGCGCGTCACTGCGGCCTTCAACGCCTGCGTGGACCGCAGAAGCGGCGTCTTCTTGTCCAGCACTTCGCCATGATAGGAGCAGAAGACGGTGGGGATGCATAGCGTCGCACCGTTGGAATGTCTCTTGATGAAGGCCGGGCTCGTGGGATCCCAGGCCGTGTAGCCGCGGGCTTCGAAAGTGCTGCGCAAGCCACCGGAAGGGAAGCTGGACGCATCGGGTTCGCCCACTGTCAGCATCTTGCCCGAAAAGGCGAAGATGGCCTTCTCGTCCTGGAATTCCAGGAAAGCGTCGTGTTTTTCCGCCGTTCCGCCAGTCAGGGGCTGGAACCAATGGGTATAATGGGTCGCCCCGCGCCCAACCGCCCAGGCTTTCATGGCTGAAGCCACCTCGTCGGCGATGTCGGAATCCAGCGGTTGCATTCCCTGCAGAGTTCCCATCAACTTCTTATATGTTGTCCGAGAAAGGCAGGCCGCCATCTTGTCTGCATCAAAAACATCCTCGGCAAAATGCTCCAAGGCAGCAATGCCCAAAGGAGACGTCACGGTCAGAGAACGTTCAGATGCGGCTAGTACCAAATTGGAACGCATAAACAGGCTATTTCAACAGAAAAAATCATACTCTCGGCCGCCCGGGAAAATGAAGCCTCATAGCAAGCCGACGGGAAATAATAGAAGATAATCCATATTTCATATTCTTTTCTCCATGACGCGTTTTTTCAAGGAAAGATAGAGAATAAAAAGGGGAAAAAGATAGTGAGACACCCCAAAGCGAAAGACGGAATTCTTTCGTGAAGGTTTGATTGTCCTGCCATCCCGACGCCAGCGAAATTCCTTTGCGAAGCGTCGTTTCTTCTGCGCCCCCGCCGGGGTGCCTCTCACCCTCGCCCGATCGCAAGGAAAAGGAAACGCAAAAGGGGCTGTTGCCCCTCGTACCGAGGTTTGGCAACAGCCCCTGCCGTCTCCCTCAACGAGACGTGCTATTTCTTCTTGTCAGGCGCATTGTCGATGCGCTTCAGAAGGTCCTTCTCCGCCGCATAGAGGGCCTCCAGCTTGGGTTCAGCCGCAACGTAGAGCGCCTGGATCTGTCCTTCCAAGGACACGACCTTGTCCTGCAGGGCCCCGTCGGCAGCCACGGCACTGCGCTCCAGCTTGCGAATCTGGTTGCGCTTGTAAAGAAGTTTGCCGCGAAGTTGCTTCACCGTCAGCATCTCCTCAACCTGTTCGGTCTTGGGCTTGGCATCTTCCGCTTCATCCGCAGCGCGGACAGGGGCAGCCAGGAAAGAGCAGGCCAGGAGCATTGCCAAGAACAGTGCGTTCCATTTTTTCATGATTCGGATTCCTTTTTCCAGCTTGATGATGTTATGTGTGTCGATGCCCGGCAGCGAGAAACCCGCGGGGCTGGTTCCCGTGGTCCCCGACTGCCGGCGTCCATATGATAATGCCATGTTTTAATTTTGCAAGCAAATTTTCAGAAAATAATTTGATTTTTTTCAGAAAAGGCTTATTTTATGTTTCAGCAAGCAGACAATACATCTGCAATGCAAGAAACAATACGTCCGATCCGGGGCTGGTTTTTGCCATGATCCCTCGGGAAAAATCCGTTCACCCGCTTATCTTACCGCCATGCCAAATCTGAACAAAGTCTTCTTCATCGGTCGTCTGACCCGGGATCCCGTTCTGAACAGCAGCAAGACCGGGAATCACTTCTGCACCTTCTCCCTCGCCATCAACCGCAAGTACTCCTTGCCGGACGGCACGCAGAAGGAGGATGTGGAGTATGTGAACATCATGGCCTCCAACCGCCTGTCGGAGTCCTGCTTCCGCTACCTGCACAAAGGAGATGCCGCCTTCGTGGAAGGCCGCTATCACACACGGGAGTGGCAAGACAAGCAAGGGAATCCCCGCAAGGAAGTGGAAATCGTCGCGGAGACGGTGCAGTTTCTGGAAACCCGCGGCGGCCAGTCTCCCCATTCCCTGGATCCCACCGTGGAGCAAGTCTTCCGGAAAGCGGCTCCTACGGCCCGGCCCGACGTCATCCCGGCCTCGGTAGCCTCCCGGCCCCCTGCCGTTCCCGAGACGGCCTCCGCCCCCGTCCCGGAGGACGACGGGGAAATCTTCTGAGCCCTTTTTCCAGGCGCCTCTTTTGCAAGATTTCATTGTTCCTTCTGAAATCCCCAGTTTCCAGCCTTCACTGCGTCTTCCGGCGCGTCCCCAAACACACGCATAATACGCAAACCCCACGCCAGGGATGCTTTCCTTTCTACGAAACCAGCCGTGCGCCAAATAGAAGAAAAGCATTCTGTGTATTCTGTGTTTTTTTGAGTGTTTCGTGCCCCCCCGCCGGAAGGCGGAAAGTCACAGGAAAGTCTCGCCCCACAAAGGAGCCCAAAACAGAAACGTAAAAAGGCTGCCTCACCTGAAATTGAGATTTTGCAACAGCCTTCTTTTTTCCCTTATGCAAATCCGTCGTTTTTTTTCTCCCGACCTCACGCAGGACGCTGAAAACGTGGTTCTTTCTCCACAGGAATCCAACCATGCCCTTCGTGTTCTGCGTTTGCAGGCAGGCGACCGCCTGCAACTTCTGAACGGACGGGGCCTGATTGCCGATGCGGAGCTCCTTCCGACAGGCGACATGCGCCGTCCCAAGGAAGCCTCCTGCCGCATTCTCTCCCGGAACTTCTTTGCGCCAGCGACGCCTTCTCTGACACTTTGCGTCGCCCCGCCGCGCGGCAAGGCCTTTGATCTGGTATTGAGAGCCTCCGTGGAACTGGGCTTTGCAGCGATTCAGCCGATTCTTTGCACCTACGGAGTCTCCCGTCCTGAAGAGGCCAGCGACAACTGGCAGGAAACGCTGGTAACAGCGCTGAAGCAATCCTCCAATCCCTACCTGCCGGAGATTCTCCCCCCCAGGAACTTCTCCGAAATTCTGGAAGCTTCAGGAACGGCCCCCAGCGTCTTTGGCGCCTCTCCCGCAGCCGAAGCCACACCACACCAGCCGCTGACCCCAACACGGGCAGCCGCCACGGCACGCCTCTGGATCGGCCCGGAAGGCGGATTCACCCGACAGGAAGAACAGGCATTATTGGACCATGCGGCGATTCCCATCACCTTGGGACATTGCATTCTACGCGTGGAGACCGCCGTGCCTGCCTTGGCAGGATGCCTGTACGGTCTGGCGGGAATGGATGACAGGAATGGTAATGATGGTAGGAATGGTAGGAATGGATGAATGCCGAGTTTCCAAGAAGATTGCCAAATAAACCGCAATATGTCCCGCCCTCGTCCTGATCTTTGTTCTTTTCTCGCGCACTGCTGCCGTCGTTTTCATCGGATGGAACTCGGCAGGCGGGAACTTTGGGGCGTGACGCTATTGGTCCTGAACTTCGTCATCGGCTGGGGAGGCCCATTGCTTTGCAGTTCCCTTGCAGAAGCTTACAAACTTCGCTGGTTGCATATTGTCAGTCTGGCGATATATGGTGCCTCCTGGGGAGTACTGTTTCTCGGCGCCTGGCTCGCCGGTCCCGAGGTGGCCCAAAAATGCAAACAAATCATTCCCGGCGGCTGGCGTGCCTGGAGAAGACGCCGCACCATGCTCTAGGAGTCTGGGAAGCAAAAACGCCAATGGGGCGTATTCATCTTTCGACAATATCACAACGCCGCCGCTTTGCCGCCGCTAAACAAGATATCGCATCATGGCCAGCATGAGGGCGGCCAGCAACAGAAAGAGCACCGCCATGGCGATCTTGGTTGCGAAGACATGCGTCCGTGCCCATTGGGAAAGCACCTGTGCGCCCACGCCGAAATAGGCCATGACCGTCACCACCAGCAGGGGGAAGATAAATGCCAGGTTGTAGATCAGCAACCACTGGAATGCCTGAAGATTGAATCCCTGCGCATTGATGGTCATCAACGTGGGCAGGTAGATCTGTCCCGTGCAGACAAATTCCATGGAAGAGACCACAACCCCCAGCACGATGGCGGCGGGGAAGGCCAGAGCGGAGGAAATTCTGCCCCAGGCATGGATCTTGTCATGGATTCTCCGATGGGTCTGGACATTGAGCCCCATCTCCATGTCGGATGCCTTTCCGCTCTTTTTGTAACGCAGCGCATCTCGCAGATGCAGAACCGCCAGGCAGATTCCCACCAGGGCGAAGAGAGCGTATAACGCAATCTTGACAAAGGCGAACTGGTTCAGGAAATCCATCACGAAGCTAAGCCCCACCCCCATCAGCAGGTAGGCAAGGAAAACTCCCAGGCAAAAGCAAATTCCCACCGCCAGGACAAAGCCGCGGCCTTTTTTGAGATAGAGCAGATAGCTGATCAGGAAAATCGCCGTGGCAAATGCACAGGGATTGATTCCGTCCAACAGTCCGGCATAAAGCGTCGCCCCCCAAGTCGCGCGAGAAAGGAAGGTGCGGTTGCGGCTCTCTTGCGCCTCCCGTTCCGCCTCCGTGATTTCGCCATTCCAGAAAGGTTCATGGTCCTCTTGTTCCCGCAAGACTCCGGCCAGTTCTTCACAGGTCGCCAGACGTCCGGAGACATATCCCTCGTTCCAAGCCACCAGCGGCGCCAGATTGCCGCCATCCTCCACAATCTGGAAGTGCTCCAGGAAACGATGCAGATAGATCTGTCCCTCCAGCGTAGTCACCTCCAGTTTCGTAATTTCCAACGCGGGGAACTCCGCCTTCAGAAGCTCCAGCTCCCGTTCCTGACGCTCGCAATGGCTACAGCTGGCAGCCGTCTCCAGATAGAGAAGTCGGAGGACTCCGGACAGGCTTGCCCCGGAAGTGTCGTCTTTCTTCACCGTTCGCGGTGCATTCCATGCAAGGAAATGTTCAGTGCTTCCCTGCGCTGTCTCAAAGATTCCCGCCAGAAGTTCCGGAGAACTCTCCTCCTGGCTCCACGCCAGGGCCTCCTCCAGATGTCCACGGATCTCCTCCACGCCATATAGGAAATGCCTTCCAGCCAGCATGACGGGAAAGACATTTGTGGCATTCTCCACCTGCAAGGCACTCTCGACGCTCTTCAAGAAGGCATAATTCTCCAAGTCGTCAATGCAGACATAGACCAGGACAGGATCCCCCTCTTCCGTCATCTCCTCCTGCCACTGCCGCTTGAACTCCTGGCAGTCGGTGCAGAATTCCGACCCGAAGAAAGTGACGACCGCCTGGTCTGCCGCGCAGAGAATCCACGTCAGCAGCAGTGCAATCCCCCCCAGAAAGAATTTACCCGCAGCACGCGCCATATACGCTAATCCACCACCTGAATCGTGATGGGGGCGCAGCGATTGCCCTCGCGGAAAGGAACCACCTGCACGGAAGTCGCCTCGGCAAAGGTCTCCTTCGTGACAGTGATCTTCAACTCAATGCCATGCGGATGGCGGATTTTCTCCAGCGTCACACCGGCAGGCACCTCGTATTCCAGATGGGCGAAGAGGTCGTCCCAGTCGTGGTTCTCCTTGACGAACTTCAACGGCACCGCGTTGTGCTGACGAAGAAGGCTCTTCTTCATCATATTCCGCAGATCCCGGACGCCGTCGTTCTTCTCTTCCTGCAAGCCAGGCACCTCGCCATAGGCGAAGCGCTCGGTAAACTGCCCGGCCTCCTCCAACTTGGAACGGACGATCTTCCAGCTGTCCGGCGCGAAGTTCACCGCCTCGCCCACCTGGGCGGAAATAGTCAGATCCAGGAACCCAGCCCTTTCGGGCTGAAGAATCGGCACACGCACTCGCTGCGAAAAATTCCGCATATATGGCAAAGTCCTCCTGGGAGTCACGGTAACCTCGTAGGTATCGTCTCCCTTGGCAACCATGACTGCGGAAAGATGCGATGCAGATTGAAGTTCTTCTCCCAACACCAGCGGTCCTTCCAAATCAGGATTCTTCTTGATCACAAAAGAACGACTCCATTGCTCCGCCGGATTCTTAACGAGCCCCAGATCAAGAATCCGCGAAGAGGGAACGACCGTCATGGGGCGGACAATGTATCCTCCGACTTTCGCCTGGAACTTCTGTCCTTCCCCTGTCAGAATCATGAAATGCCGCAGAAAAGAATCCAACTCCACCGTAGCGGCGTTCATCTCAAAAGCAACTTCAAAACTCTCTCCCGGCTGAAGTTCAAGCGGTTCGAACGACTTCGTCAGGGTAAGGCATTCACAAGTGGGTGTCACCGATTTGATTCGCTGAATCTTCCCGCTGACGTTCTTCACCGTGAAACTCCCCTCCCGACGCTCCATCTCAAAAACCTTGCCGAGGTCCAGCACCTCATCGTAGCTGAACTGCAGGGCAGGAACAGGTGTTTTATTTTCGGAAACCGCCGGGACCTCCCCCTTCCTTTCTTTGCCGCCGCAAGAAAACAGGAGACAGACGAGTCCCAGACTCAACAAAAATGTCATTCGCTTCATCATTGTCTTATCACTTCATCATCCAGATTCCCTTGGAAAGAGCATGCTTGTCTTTCTCAAGCGGCGTCAAAGAGATGTATCCGCCAATTTCGGCATTCCATTCCCAGACAGCGTTCTCCTGGGGGGCAGACGGTTCAGCGACAAACTGGAACCCGTTCTTCTTCTCTTCCTCTCGGGGCTTTTCTTCTGTGACACTAAAGACATCCAGCGTCAAAGCCTGCCCAGCCGCAGACGCATAGAGGAAGAACGCCTGGCCGGCTTCCAATCCCATGAAGTCCTCGCATTGGACGAAGGTCTTCCGTTTGTCATTGAAAACATAGAAGGAGGAGAAATCACTGTTCACACTGCCCTCAACCACTGTAAAGCCTTCGGGAATCGCCAACGCCATCCACTCACCCTGGTCCCAGGGCTCGTCTTCCTCGCCAGCCGTGAAGGCCAGCGTGCGGTATTGATAGACAGCCGTCGGCTCAACCATCAGGCCATAATCGGCCATGGCAAAGGACAGTCCCTGTCCAAGCCACTCCTCCGTCATTTCCATTCTGCCGTCATCCTCCACAGCCAAGATATTCTTCCCTTCGCCGTCCATAACCAGCAGTACAGAATTTTCCACGAAATTCGTGACGACCAACATCCGTTTGGCCTCTTCCCATCTTGCTGCAATTTCTGCAGGAACAAGTTCAGAGAAGTCCAAGGTAACATCCGGCACAATGCGAACAGGCCAGGTCTTTCCATCATAACAGAATGCACCGGTGGCAATGGCATCAGGTCCTGCACTGCAGCAACTGGCAGGAATCGGGGTGAATACCCCCTGGAAAACCACTGTCTCTGTCTGCAGGTTCTTTCCGAACAGATTGAACGACCCCAGGAATCTGCCCTTCTCATCGGCATGAATCTCCAGATTGATGCCAGGAACCAGTTTCAACCTTGGAATCTCTTCCGGTTTAAAAGCGCCACCAGTCTGTTCCTTCACGGGAATGCCCAGAGGAAGCAACTGAGAGACTACATTTTCGGTGAAACTGTCTTCATCGCAATCCAGGCAATCGTAGACCGCATAGAAATTCAGGCTGCTGTAGTCGCCGGTTCCGTTCAACTGTTCCGTAATTTTCTTCGTACGGTCAAAGGCAGCGCCACAGGCAGACACAAGAGAATGTTCCCCTTCTGGCAACCACCAATCCAATCCGGCGCAAGCAGAGACGCATGCCACACCATCCTCGCGCCGGTCCAACGGAATGATGTGCATCATACCGCCTAGAGCTTCCGTGCCCTCTTCCGCTTCCATGTAGAAAGGCAAAACCTTTTCTTCCCCGTTCCAAACGAAACGGGAGATTGCCGTTGGCAGCGTTGTTCCTCCCGGCAAGGCGCCTTCTATTTCCACAAGTCCGGTGTCCTGGACATTGAGAAGGAAATATCCATATCCCCGGAAATCCTTGTGATCGGATTCCAGAGAAACATTGTAGTTCCCCAGGTAGTCTTCGGCAGTAACCACAGTCACCTCGGGCCAGAAGAGAAGACGAAGCGTCTTCTCGCCATCCGCCAGAATTCCCGTACCCCGTCCTTCCGGCGTCAGGCTCACAGTCATTCTGCCATCTTGGGAAGCGGCACTCACCGTATGGTCAGCATTCACCCTCCAATCACCCAGGGTATAGCCCCCAGCCATCGCTCCTGTCCCCTCCGCCGTCAACTTGCCCTTTCCTCTTGTCAGCACGATCATTCCGATGGTCTGGGCACTGTCATTCTGCACGAGTCCGCGGAAAGTCGTGTTGTTGGCGGCAGCGGGATTCACCTCTGTCAGCGGCTTCAACAGAAATTGAAGTTTTACCGTGGCCCCTGTCACCTCTCCTGCTTTCAGGGTGACATTCAGGGTACAACTCTTAGCCGAAGTGGGCGTTCCGGAAACGACCAGGTTGCGGCCCTCCGTGGCCACGGAAATTCCGGTAGGCTTCGAACCACTGGTGGCAATGGCCAGACCATCGGCAGCAGCAGCCAGCACTTGCAGCTTCAAGGACTCCATGGGCATATACTGCACCACAGGCACCGTGATGGTTTCCCCGTCAGCATACTCTTTCAAGGCAGGATTGGTGAAGACCCGCAACAGCGCGTTCTCAACGCCCTTGACCCGGCAATTCTCCACGCGCGCCAGCGTAGCCTTGAAATCCTGGCTGTTTTTTTGGGGAGTCAGCCCTGCGCCCAGGCCCTTGACTTCCACTTCCACATCGCCTTCCCACTGGGAATCCGAAATGTCGCCCAGAGAAAATTCCTCCGGTTCGCAGGTTCCCCGTTCCAGGACCAGCTTCGCCGTCGCCAAGTCCAAGGAATCCGCCTTCTTCTTGGTCCAGTGAACCCGGACTTTGCAGGAGGCTTCTGTTCCTTCCACGCAGAACTCTTCCGCGGCGAACTCAATATCGTAGGGAGGAAGTTCTTCCATGTCGCAGGAGAAGAGATAGGGCACTGCCTCCTGCTGTCCCTCGACCGTGATCTTCACCCAGATCTTGGCGCCCTCCTTGGCACAGTATTCCAATTCCGGCAAAGCACTCCAGCTCCCCACAACGCTGGCGAAAGGCTTCTCCACCTCTGCGGATTCATAGAGTTCCAGAGTGACCTTTGCATCATCCGCATACTCATCCTCCAAAGCTGACACCTTCACCAGAGACAGCTTCCAATCCGTCGTGTCGCCGAATTCCAGGACACGCCAGTCCGTGGAATCCAGACCGCCGATGACGGCGTCTTCCAGCAAATCGTCGTAGAGCAAATCGTGGCGCATTTCCGTCATCGCGGCGTAATTGTCCAATTCCTCGCCTTCGTCATCCAGGAGGTCCTCCAACTGCATGACAATTTCTGCCGGATAAATGTTGAAATCTGTTTTTTCAGGATAGTTGGCGGGAGAGATTCTACCACGAATGGCAAATCCGCCCTGGCCATCCGGCACACAGAGCATCAAGGTAGGATAGCCGATGGCCTTGGACGCATCGCGCTCCGGCAATTTGCAATCCAGCTGGAACTGATGGTTGGCAGCAAGTTTCGCCTCGAAATCCGCAGAGGCATCCACGCTCTTCACGTAATTCTGATAGGTAGGCGCGTAAAGCAACGAGGGTCCGGTGGTCTCGCCGCGACGACGGTTGTCCACCATCACCAGCGGATAGTCCGCAACGACCTCGCGGAAAGCGGCGGTCTCAAAAACCAGACGATCCAGGGCATTGCAGTGCGGGCACCACCCCACAGCCGTGAAATAGAGGATAAAAGGCTCGTTTCCGGCAATGGCCGCCTCGTAATCCATGCTCCATTTTCCCTTTGCAGCACCTTTCCACAACGGCGTCCCGAAAGTGCCTGCCGTCTTGCTGTAATCGGAATAGTGATAGCGCAGAGCGAAAGGAACGCCGCTTTTGGGAGCCGCACTCAGCGCCAGCGTCAGCAAGTAGGTTCCATCCGCCGTCGGCTCAAAGAAAACGCCTTTATCCAAAGCCTCGAAACCTTTGCCGGTCCGTGTCACCAAAGCACTCGCACCGCCCTCCTTCTTGATGGTGCAAGTCAGATTCTGTGAAAGTTTCTGCAAATCCGTCAAGGAAGGCGCACCAGAAACATCAGCTGCCGTCACAGAGAAAACATAGCGGCGATCCTTCTTGGCCTTGAAACTGAAGGTTAGTTCGGAAGCATCCGCATTGAAGGCAGTCTCGTATTTCTGCACGGCATTGCCTGTATTGAAGCATCCACCTTGCACCCCAAGCTCCTTTGCTTCGTTCCAGAAGGTCAAGGGAATGGAATCCTCCTTGAAGGCCTCCTGGAATTTCTTGCTTTTCATCAGATTGGTCAGCCAAGCCGTGATGTTATTGTAGTTTTTCATCTCGTTCTTACTGACTGCGGCAACACCAAAAACCATTTCCACATCCGCGCCTTTGGTATTGAAGAGAGTCGCCGAAGGCTTATTCCCTTCAAACAGTTTCACGAAGGCAAACCACGGCGCATCCCATTGAGGGACTCCACCTCCCAACGCCTTGTCATTCACCAGACTCTCTCCAGACTTCTCCGCCAAAGTCGTGAGCTGGGAAGCTAAATTCATGAAAACCGTGGAGTTGGTGCTCTTGAAGCCCAGAATCTTGTTTTTCTTCAGAAAATTCGTGAACTGCGTCCCTTCAGCATCTAGAGTTACATCCCAGACTTGGGTGCAAACCGTGCAATTGGGTTTTCCTGCATAGACCAATACGGGCCGATTCAATTTCTCAGCCATTATGCGCAATTCTTCCACATCGGTGTACCATGTGTAGGCGTCGTTGCCCTCGATAGGCTCTTCCGGATCTCCCTCGGCGGGACCTTCAGGATCTCCCTCGCCGGGACCTTCCGGATCTCCCTCGCCGGGACCTTCCGGATCTCCCTCGCCGGGACCTTCCGGTTCAGTATTTCCAGAACCAGAGTTCTTCATCGCTTCCTTGAAAATGTCCTTCGCCATCACATACTCCAGCCACGCAGTGACATTATTGTAGGTCTTATTACTGACCTCCGAAACTGCGGCGACACCGAAAATCATCTCCACATCAGCGGAAGAGGAATTGAAAATAGCTGTACTATCGCTATTCTTCTTATTCAGCTTCACCAGCGTAAACCAGGGCGCCTCCCAAATCAGGGGCTTTCCCTTGAAGACACTTTCGTTGGCCAACGTCAATCCTGCCTTCTTCGCAAGGGCACTCAACTGAGAGGAAAGACTCAGGAACACCGTTGAGTTCTCGCACTTCAAGGCAAAAATCTGTTTTTTCCGCAGAAATTCATCAAACTTCGTCCCTTGCCCGACTTGCCCCCAAGCAGTTGCACACACAGTGCAACCCAACTTGCTGCAATAGACCAGTACAGGACGTCCGGTCAATGCCGCATTTTTGCGCAACTCAGCCAATTCACTGTCACCATACCACCTGAAGATACTGGGATCCACAGGCGTAACCTCTCCTTGCTCTTCCTCCTCGTTCTCTTCCGGCACAACGGGATCATCCTCGCCGCCCGGCACAACGGGATCGTCCACGTCCGCTTCCGTCCCCTGCATGGCCTCCTTGAATGTTTGCTTTCCCATCACATCCTTCAACCATGCGGTGACATTATTGTAGTTCTTGTTGCTGACCTCCGCAATTGCGGCGACACTGAAAACCGTCTGCACATCCGCAGAGCCTGAATTGAAAACAGCCTTACTGCCGCTGTTGTTCTCATCCAATTTCACAAACGCAAACCAAGGCGCCTCCCAAGTCAGGGGCTTCCCCTTGAACACGCTTTCATTGGCCAGAGTAAATCCCTCCTTCTTCGCAAGGGCGCTCAACTGGGAAGAAAGATTCAAGAAGACCATGGAATTCTCGCATTTCAAGCCAAGAATCTTCTTATCTTCCAAAAATTTTTCAAACGCCGTATTATCTCCGACCTGGCTCCAAGCGGTTGCACATACAGTGCAACCCAACTTGCTGCAATAGACCAGTACAGGACGTTTGGTCTCCGCCGCCTTCTGGCGCAATAACGCCACTTCGCTATCTGAATACCATCTGAAGGTTTTCGTCGCGTCCGTGGCGGCAACATCCATTCCCGCGCCGAGGACTCCCCAAAACACCAGCATCAGGAAAAAGATCCGTCTATTGTTCATGATTTTCATTTTATCTTTCCACATTCATGAGTTCGTTTATCTGACAATGAGATAAACCCCAAAGTCCATTTGAAGGCTTTTCAAAGTTTTCCGAAGCAACATTGCTCCTGTGCGGCAAGACGCTGCCTTTTTCTGTGCGGCGCACCCCGCCGTGGTTTTGCGGGGGCTAAAGCACCTAGACAAAAAATGAAGGAGTGAAAAAAACAAAGCGACTTTTACAATCACCTCGCCACTTCCCATTTTCCGCAACAGAGAAAAAGCCCTCTGGAAAACAGAGAATCATTCCGATGCCCATGGCATTCATTCAATATAACCTCTTTACGAACATCGGAATTTTGAAGACGCTACAATTCGCCCAAACAAATCTCAAGAAGGATTGGCGGAAGCCGCCGTCCCGCCCTCATCGGCGCCATTTTCAGGAAGTTTTTTCTTCGTCGGCCACTCTTGGCGCAACTCAGGGAACAGCGGGCATTCGAAATGCGACTGTTCCAGAAATTCCTCCAATTTTTCAGACAACGCCTTTTCCTTGAAGTAATTGGTCACCATGATTTCCACTTCATCCTCCGTTGGCACTCCGTCAAGTTCGTACTTGGGCAGGAAAATCTGCGCAATCTTCAGACGCTCCTCTCCACCCTTTTGTTCCGGCGCGACGACCTCCAATACGCGAATAAACCGAAATCCCGTTGGAGTCTCGATAAGAGGACTGGTCTCTCCTAGCTGCGTCGTGAACGGCTGGTCAAAATTCATTTCGGAAAGCTCATTCCGAGTCAAAAGTTCATCCAAGACACCGCCTTTGTCAGCGTCAACGCCCTCGGAAAATTCTTTCGCCAATGCGGCAAAACCTTCATCTGTATTGATCTCCGGACGCCTCGCCAATTGTTCGAAATCCTTTTTCCGCTGCGCCTCCTGGATGGCAAATGCCGAATGCATTTGACGTGCCTTCTGCTTTTGCTCGGCTAGAATCCCCGCAGGCACTTCCACATTCTCCAGCAATTTGTCCGTATATTTCAGGAGAAGGTACATCTCCCCCCGGTTCAATTGCAAACGATGCTTTGTCTTCTCCGGGAATTGGGAAAGATACTCGGCAAAGGACCTGTCTTTGTGCGTTAATTCCCATCGCTCTCCAAATGCCTTCCTTTCCTCATCCGTCACCTCGCCCATATCTTCCTTGGCCTTTTTCAGAAGGATTTGACTACGCAAAAGCACCTTCAATGACTTCTTCGCTTTTTTTTGCTGAACTTCATCCAAGCCATTCAGCAAAAATTCTCCTGGAACTTCTGGTCCAAGGGCTGCCTTTGCGAAAATTCCGTTGAGCTTGAAATAGTCCTGCAATTCTCCCCAGGTCACCGACAACTTATCCAGGCAGAAGGCAAGCGAGGTTGCCGGAAGTTCCCGCATGCCAGTAACGGGACTTACTTTGGCCTCAACGACTTCTTCCTGCCCAACCACATCCGTCATTTTCGAATTTCCATCGCCCGCGTCCTTCGGCTTGCATCCCGACAGAATGAAAATTGCTCCAGACAAGATTGGCAACACAAAATTGTTGATTTTAACAAACTTTCCCATAAACACACCTATTGCAAAAATCCTTTTGTTTATTTTTCCGGCGTTGTAATTTCCTGATCATTCTGAAGCCATATCATAGCCTCTTCCCGAGTCGTGATACCTGAACCATGTGTCACAACATCCAAATCACGCAACGCGATTTCCTTCTGCGCTTCCGAGCCCTTTTCAATGACCTCAAGAAGAATGGGAATTGCCAATTTCACATCCAAAGCCTCAACCTTCGTCATGAAGATGTCGCTGTGGTCTATGTCATTGGCATTCAGAATGGCATCCGAGCACGTTTCAAAAATCTCATTGACATCGCGGTCGCACACCAATTCACCGGTTGTCGAATCCATTAGTATCTCCACGATCAACCTGTCAAAAAAATGTTCCATGGCCGAAAAGGATTCCTCTGCAATGTCCTCCTCTTCGTCATTCTGCAATTCCGACAGAATCTCCATGGCTTCAGGCGTCCCCAGCCATCCCAGTGCCTCAATTACCGAATGCCTTCTCACTTTGGACTCGGAAACAGCCAGGAACTGCGCCTGTGCCATGATTCCCTCTGCATCGTTTTCATCCAAGAATTCCCTGAGGCGGACGCATTCCGAATCCTTTGCCTCCTCCTCCTCCCAGCTGAATCCTTTCTGGAACTGCTCAAATTGCAACTTATTCAATCGGCCATAGACGCGTTTTTGCGCTTCCGTCAAAGGGACCTCACTAACCGCTGGCATGTCTATATCTATTTCCCCTTCTTGAACGGAAGATGCTTTTCCTTTCTGACCAAGCTCTTTTCCCGTACTCTCCTCCACGTCAGGTTCGCCGCCTTCCCACGCGCCGACAGACCGGACAATCCCCATCGCAATAGCTCCTACAATCACGAGGGAAACAACAAAAATCCAAATGATTTGCTTTTTTTTCATCTGACTCTCTTTCCTATGGCTTTTCCCTTAAGACTCCTTTTTCCCAAAATGGTTCCCCTCGTTTCCCCAGGCATCCTGTTTTTCCTACCGACAATATCTTCTTCTCCCATCCCCCCCTATTTCACAACAAAAAAAAGGAGGGAACCGTTGGAAACGATTCCCTCCTTTCATGTCAGGAGTTACCTAGCAGATTAAAGAACAGTATCCCAGATAACACCAGTGCGCAGGCCGAGCTCGACAGGAGCAGTGTCGTCGGCGGGAACCCAGAAGATCTCGCTCCACTTCTTGTTCTTCTCGAGGAACTTGTCTTCAGCAGCGCGGAAGTCCACCAGGCCGGAGAAATCCTTGCTGGTGTTGAGCTTCAGGGTGAAGGTGCCGGGGATAGGAGCAACGTGGTCGATGGACTGGTCGCAGACGTCGAACAGGAATTCACCGCAGACGCCGGTGTACAGAACATCGCTCAGCATGGAACCGGAGAGGTTCTTGACAGCAGCGCAGCTGGAAACCAGGACATCGTCTTCGCAGTTGATAACAACGGGGGTCTTCACGGTCTTCACAGTGACCTTGCCATAACCGCCATGCGCGCAGATGGAATCAGCAGCCTGCTGGTCGAAGCCGAGGAAACCG
This sequence comes from Lentisphaeria bacterium, assembly GCA_024405215.1. GTDB lineage: Bacteria > Verrucomicrobiota > Lentisphaeria > Oligosphaerales > Oligosphaeraceae > UBA1724. Next base: position 27,606 of record JAKSPB010000036.1, read on the forward strand.
CTGTTGAGGATCTGGCCCCAGCTGAAGGGGAAGGCCAGGAAACCGGAAGCATCGGTGAACTTGGTCTTGTCAGCGAAGACGTACTTGCCGTTCAGCCAAGCGGCGTTGGCGCCGAACATGTTGGCGTTGAAGGTACCAACGGCACGGTAGACGTTGTTCTTGACCTTGTCGCCCTTGCGGGTGATGTAGAAAACAGCGGTGTTGTCAGCAGCAGTGGACTTCAGCATCTCGCCGCCGCACTGCTCGCAGGCATCGATCACCATGTAACCGGTGAACTTGTCGCTAGCAACTTTGGGAGAGTCGTAGTGGGTCTTCTTGGAGCCGTTCTTCAGAGTCTTCTGGGTGACGTCGATGCGCTTGAAGGAAGCGGCATAGTCGTAAACCAGGACCTGAGCCATGGCGGAGCTGACGCAGAAAGCGGCAGCGATCATTGCGATCAGAGTTTTCTTCATTTTGTTTTCCTTGGTTTGGATTTGGGGAACTTTTAGGGGGGTAAAAAAACTAAAAAAAACTAAAAAACCAAAAAATTTTCAGGACCGAAGTTTTCCCTTTTATGAATTTCACCTTAAGATAGCCTTCTTTTCAAGGTTTGCAAGCCGTATTAAGGTTTTTTTTTCATAGTAGGACCTTTTTTTTCGTTCCAACAATGTTTCGCCTATGCTTTGTCGCCTACTATTCCTTGCTCCAGCCAGGAAAGCCCTCCGCGGACGTCGCATTTTCACGGTAGATGCCCTCATGGAAAAGGAACGACGCAGAGGAGGTCAGAAGTTGCCAGGCTTTGCCAGGAACCATTTCTTCCGCATTTCCCGCGGTAGAGAAAGTCGCAGGCCTGTTCTTCACCGGGATTCCGAAGACAAAATAGGCATATCCGGGACGCATTGTCTGCACAAGTTCAAAGCTGCGTCGCCTTGCGTCAAAGCCATAGGGACGCAACCAGGCGGCAAGTTCCTTTCCATGTTTCGCGGACAATTTTTGATCCACGGCAACCAGATTCCAGCCATCCCGGCTAGTCAGCTGCGCATCCACCCAGTCTCCACTGCACTTTTCGGTTTTTCTAAAATTAACCACAACCTCCTCGCCGGCAAAGGGAATGGTGCCGCCACTTGCCAAGTTCGTTATTTCCGCCGTCGGCACTTCCCTTGCCCGCACGGACGTCGTGTCTTTCACGGAAATTTTCCCTGCGTATTTTTCCCAAACACCTTTCCCCTCATTCACGAAAAGAGCATGGGAAGGTTCTGCACTTTGGAACACCACAGTGGCGACCTCCTCAAAAATTCCATCCGTCGACTCCAGCCCATCCGCCATGCAGCGCAAGGAAGGACCGTCACAGGGATCCACATAGAAAGTAGAAACCGGCCCGGCCATTCCCTCGTCGAAGGCTGCCACTTTCAGGATTCCCGTAGAATTCAACGGCACTACCTTTCCGCTAGCAGACCCAATCGTAGGCATGGAGCCATCCAGGGTATAGTGATATTCCAAAGCCAGGGCCTCGGACTTTGCAGAGAAGGTAACTTCCATATTGATTGCTCCATCTTCAAACACCGGGGCACTGACATGACAGACAGGTGCCTCAGGAGCGGAACGCTTGGTATATTCCGCCTTGAAATCCTTTCCCACAAGCTGCTTGCCTTCATAGACGGCCACGCGCAGCACACAAGAATCCTGGATATGAATCCCCGTGGCAAAATCGTATGGCGTGGAAAATGCAGATGGCTCAGTGCCATCCAGAGTGTAATAATACTTCAGCACGGGCTGGGCCTCGGCGTCCACATAGTCCGTGTCAAGTTCCACATCCAACCCGTTGCCGCCGAAGCTCATTCCGCTCTCAGGCAGGAAATTGCAGACAGCATATTCGGATTCCTCTGCGACGAAGTCATCCAACCAGGCCTTGTATGGCACAACATAGTAGGAATACCACTCATCTTTTTTGGGATTGCACCAAGCATCATCCTCCGGATCCCAGTAAGGCGCCAGCAAAGCAACGTTCACCCTATGGAAATAGGAGGTAGGAGGCAAATCAATGCTGCCGTCTATCCAAAAATCCGTGTATTCCAGATCCCAGTACTTTTCTCCATCTTCCGTATAGACCTTTTCCCAGAAGTCCGCCCCCCCCTCAAACAAAGCATCATTAATATCGTCCTCATAGAAGACAAGCACATCGTCATTGTATCCCCAAGTCGCGACGCGGTAGGAAAAAGAAACCGTCCTGGCACCGGCCACCTCAAAAGAGAAGGCGGACTTGATACGGCTGCTGCGGCTTTCCACCTTGGTATTGCCCTCCTGGCCGTTCATTTGCAGGAAGGTCGGGGGATAGTCTGGCGAAACTGCTGTTTTCTTTCCATCCCAATTGACGATATGGTCGTTCGAGTAGGTCTTGAGAATATTTGCGTTAGTGCAACTGCCAAAATCGATGGACTTGGAATCAAGCGCTGCCTTAACATCCGCTGCCTTCACCGTGTCGGCAATGCCTTTGCCTCCCAGCAGAAATAAAAAACTCAGGCAAAGGACAATTTTAAAAATAAGATTTCTCATGAAAAAGACTCCCGGTATACAAAAAAACCCCGAAGGTCTGGAATCATCGGGGTTTTGAAGAGAAAAACTGGAGCCAGCGAAGGGACTTGAACCCTTGACCTGCGCATTACGAATGCGCTGCTCTACCAACTGAGCTATGCTGGCGTGTACGACAAGTTACTGTAATGCCAGTTGTGGAATTTTCAAGGCGACCAAGTGATAAGACATACACTGACTGGCGGAGTTCCATGGCGGAGAGAAAACAAGAGAGAAAAAGGCCATTGAATCTCCGTTGTCACCAGGAAAACGGTCGTCCATTCCCACGCCAGCGCCAGGCATCCTTGTTGCAGCAGGCGATGCCGAAGACACGGACGTCATGGCAGGTGCGCCGAAAGGCGGCCACATAGTCGCGTTCCATGGCCTGGTCCAGCGCCTGCCTGGTCTTGCCGGCCAGGTCGTCGAGGGAGACAGCCTGCTTGCTTTCCATGACAATGGCGCGGTCCAGCGACATTTCCGTGAAAAACACAAGGCAGAGAGGCAAGGGAAGCCCAGGAAGAGACGCCCGCTATGCCTCCGCCTTCCTTTCCAGGCGATATTCCACGGCGATCTCGTCGCAACAGTCGAATTTAGGACATTGGCGACAATCCAGCCAGATCTTGGCGGGGAAGGCCTCGCGCTTTGCCAATTGAAACCCCAGCCACTGGAAGAAATGGGGACGCTTGGTCAAAGCGAAGACGCACGACGCAGGCGGCTGGAGATTCCGGGCCCGTTCCAGAAGCGCCTTGACCAGCGCCCCTCCCAGTCCTCTCCCCTGGAACTCGCAATCCACAGCCAAAGAGCGGACTTCGTAGAAGCCATCGCCGAAGGGCCGGAGAGCGGCGATACCCAGCAGGCGACCGTCCGCCTCATTGCAGGCCACCGTGAAATTCCGGTAGTTTTGCTGGAGTTCCTCTGCCGTGCGAGGCAGCACCAGCTGCTGCCGTACATACTCGTCCAGCAAAGCCAGCATGGCAGGGATATCCTGCGGCACGGCTGGCCGCAAAGAAACTTGAGGGATTTCGTCGTCCATTTCTAGAGAAAAGAAACTGCTATTTTGTCAAAATCTGTCCATTGTCGCCTTCCTCGATGACGCCCTTCTTGTAGTTTTCACGAAGGGCATGGAAGAGCCGGTAGAGGTCGCGGGAGGATCCCCAGGTGAACCAGATGGTGGTGACGATGCCGACAAGCAGGTTGAGCGGCAGCGTATAGTAGAGGAAGACCTTCACCCAGGTCATCTCGGACCAGCGCCAGGCCGGCACCAGGTTCCAGAAAAGCTCCACCAGGAAAAAGAGGAAGCCGTAGGTCGTCCAGATGACGATGGACCAGGCCAGGATGCGGTCGCCCCTGGAGTACTCGGCGGTGATGCCGGCCAGCTTGTTCCAGTTGAAGCCCTTCTTCTCCACGCTCTTGTCGGCGCTGGCGGCGACGAAGTGCTCCAGGTTGTATTCTCCCCGGTGGAGCATCTTGTCCAGATTGAAATTTTCCCTGCAGGTGCACAGGGAGACGCCCACATATCCGACAATCGCGCAGACAATGCCGATGAAATAGACCTCCATTCCCGTGATGGGGAACTTATTGGCGAAGATCTCGGGGGCGGTTTCCCATTGTACGATAGGCAGGGCGTTTCCAATGGCCTCCAGGGCATGGCGGAAGGCCTCCAGGCCCTCGGGGTGGGCGTTATGCAGCCAGGGATAGATCAGGGTGGCCCACTGCTGGTTCATGAAGAACCCCAAAATGGCGAAGAAGAGTCCCACGCTCATGGCCACGTATGCGCCTGCGGTGGTTCCCTTCTTCCAGTAGAGTCCGCCGATGATGCAGGCGCCTGCGCCGCCCAGGAAGA
>JAKSPB010000037.1 GCA_024405215.1 Lentisphaeria bacterium
CGGACAGGTCGGACAGGTCGGACAGGTCGGACGGGTCGGACGGGTCGGACGGGTCGGACGGGTCGGACGGGTCGGACGGGTCGGACAGGTCGGACGGGTCGGACAGGTCGGACAGGTCGGACAGGTCGGACAGGTCGGACAGGTCGGACAGGTCGGACGGGTCGGACGGGTCGGACGGGTCGGACGGGTCGGACGGGTCGGACGGGTCGGACAGGTCGGACAGGTCGGACAGGTCGGACGGGGCGGACGGGCCGGCGGCCCCTATTCCGTGCGATGGGTGAATTTCCGCGTTCCCTCGGCGAAGGGCGCGACGGTATCGCCTGAACCGTCAATCAGCCACTTGTAGATGGTCAGGCCCTCCAAGCCCACGGGGCCCCGGGAATGGATCTTGGAAGTGGAAATGCCCACCTCCGCCCCCAGGCCGAAGCGGAATCCGTCGGCAAAGCGCGTGGAGGCATTCCAGAAAACATCGGCGGAATCCACGCGACGCTGGAAGAAGCGGGCCGTAGCGGCGTCCTGCGTTACAATGGCATCCGTATGATGGGAGCCATAGCGGTTGATGTGATCCACCGCCTCCTGGACATCCGCCACCACCTTGATGGAAAGCACCAGCGAAAGATATTCCGTGGACCAGTCTTCTTCCGTCGCAGGAAGCAAATCCGGGACAATGCGCCGGCTGGCCTCGTCGCCACGCAATTCAACCTTCGCTTGGCGCAATGCCTCGCAGACCACGGGGAGAAGCCTTCCCGCCGCCTCCTGATGCACCAGCAGCGTCTCAATGGTATTGCAGGTCGCAGGCGCCTGGCTCTTGGCATCCACGGCGATTTTCGCAGCCATCCTGGACTCCGCCGAGGCATCCAGATAGAGATGGCAGATTCCCGCGGAATGTCCCAGCACCGGGATCGTGGTGTTCTCCATGATGTACTTCACAAAAGAATTGGAACCGCGGGGGACAATCAAGTCAATATACTCGTTGAGATGCAGCATCTCGTTCACGTCCTCGCGAGTCTCCAGAAGTTGGATCCAGTCTCCCGGAATGCCCACCGACACCGTAGCTTCCCGAATGACCTCCGCCAGAATGCGGTTCGTGTGCAATGCCTCGCGCCCGCCCTTCAGCAAAACCGCATTGCCGCTCTTCAAACACAGCGACGAAATCTGCACCAGCGCATCGGGACGAGCCTCAAAAATGATGCCGATGACACCGATGGGACAGCTTACACGCTGCAGATGGAGGCCTTCCGCCAGCTCCGTGCGCGTCATCACACGCCCGATGGGATCCGGAAGGCCCGCAAGAGCCTTCAGCCCCGCCACCACATCGGCCAGTTTCTTATCATTGAAGACCAGGCGTTTGCGAAGGGCATCCCCAAGCTCCGCAGAGGCTTCCAGGTCAATCTGGTTCGCGGCGACGATTTCCGATGCGCGCTCCTGCAAGGCTTCCGCCATGGCCAAAAGCGCACGGTTGCGCAATTCAACTGCGGTATCGGATAGGGGAATGGAGGCGAGCTTCGCCTTCCGGGCCAATTCAAGAGTGGACATGTCAAGTTAAGCTGGAAATGGATTTCAGGGGAATTCTTCCTTAATGTAAGACTTGATAGGCAAACAGTTCCTCCAAACTTCACCAATCCATAATATTCGTATTTTTCCTTGAAGCGATTTGCAATCCAGGCAAAACATGACATTTTATGTCAATACGCGTAAAAATATCCGTTTTCACGACTATGTCGAAGTTTTTTTCGAGATTTCACAAGCGTTTTGTCGAGGGTCCAGGCGGCCTGGCGGAGCTCATGCCCATCGCCATTCCGATGTTCTTCAGTAGCATGTTCGATATGCTGATGATGTTCATCGACCGCCTCTTCCTGTCCCGCGTAGGGATTGTCCACCAGGCGGCGGCCATGAGCGGCGGCACGGCCAGCTGGATGGTGACCTCCTTCTTTGTAGGTATCGTGGGCTACTCCTCCGCGCTGATTGCGCAGTATCACGGCGCCGGCCAGAAACACAACTGCATCCGGATAGTCAACCAGGCGTTGCTGCTCAGCACGTTTTTTTATCCACTGATTCTCCTGACGGACTACATCGTCATGCTGACGCCCGTCTTCAGCGGGCATTCCCCCGAGGAAAGCATCCTGGAGATCCGCTATTTCTGGTATATGGCGGGCGGCAGCATCCTCGCCCTGCTCCGCTTCACCTTCGGCTCCTTCTTCTCCGGCATCGGCAAGACCAAGGCCATCATGCTAGGGAATTTCGCCGCGCTTTTCGTGAACATCTTCGCCAACTGGGTATTGATTTTCGGTCACCTGGGCTTCCCGGCGCTGGGACTGGATGGCGCGGCCCTGGGAACCATCCTGTCCGCCCTCTCCGCGACGCTCATCCTGGCCATAACCTACCTCCGTACCAAGCGGACCTCCGCCTGGCACGACAATAATCCCCACGGTTTTGACCGGGAAAAGATGCTCAAGCTCCTCCGCTATGGCCTTCCCCAGGGCGGCGAAAATGTTTTGGGCATGATCGGCTTCGTCTTCCTGGTCTCCGCCTTCCACAGCTATGGCAACGATGTGGCCACCGCCACCACCATCTGCTTCAACTGGGACAGCTGCTCCTTCCATCCCGTGCTAGGAATCCAGGTCGGCGTCACCACGCTGGTCGGACGATACATGGGACAGGAAAATCCCAAGCTGGCCCTCCGGGCCGCCCACTCCGGCTTCTTCGCCGCCCTCTTCTATACCGGATGCATGCTTCTGCTGTTCCTTGTCTTCACGCACCAGCTTGTCCACCTCTTCTCTCCCGACAGCGCCGGGCTGGACTACACAGGCGTGCGCCAATACGCCATCCCCATGCTGCGCCTCTGCGGACTCTACCTGATGACAGACGCCATCATGATCATCTCCGGCGGCGTGCTGCGCGGCGCCGGAGACACCTTCTGGTCCATGATCATCCACTTGACCAACAGCATCATCATGTCCGGCATCGTAGTCTTCTGCGTCAGAAAACTGGAAATGCAGCCGCTCCAGGTCTGGTTCTACTTCGTCATCATGGGAATGCTCAGCAGCTCCACCCTCTTCACCCGATACCTGATGGGACGCTGGCAAAAACTGCGCATCATCGCCGCCAGCAAGGCTTAACACAAAAAAGGGGACAGCGGAAAACGCGCCCGTCTGTCCCCGTTTTCCAATATTTACCGTAAGTTATTCCAGCAGCTGGAACTTGTCCACATCCACCAGCCCCTTGTCGGTCAACTTCAGATGGGGGATGACCGGCAGGGGAATGAACGCCAGCTGCAAGGTAGGCGCCTCCAGCGTGCAACCAGTCGCCAGCAGAGCCTGGCGAAGCGTGCGCAACTGGTCGGCGACGACCTCCATGGGCTGGTCGGACATCAGGCCGCCCAAAGGCAACGGCAGCACATCCGCCACCTTGCCGTCCATGGCCACTGCAAAGCCGCCCTGGGATTCCCGCAGGGCATTGACCGCCACCGCCATATCTTCGGGATTCGTGCCCACCACGCAGACATTGTGGGAATCATGTCCCACGCTTGACGCAATGGCGCCGCGCTTAAGGCCGAAGCCCTTCACCCATCCCAGCGCAATATTGCCATTCTTTCCATAGCGTTCCAGAACCGCCACACGCTGAATTTCCGGGCTCTCCGTCGGCAGATGGAGATGCTCCGTCAGCAACGAGCCGTCGATGACACCGATGACCGACGCATTGTCTGAGTGCACAAAGGGGAAATCCGCAGCCGTGACTGCGCGAAGTTTTATGGAATCGCGGGAAAAAGCCCCGTCCGGTTGAACAGACTTGTCAAAGAGCGCGTCTTTGACCACCCTGCCCTTGGCGATGACCGTGGCTACCTGGCACGCCTCCAGATCCTTCAGAAGGACAATGTCCGCGCGCTGCCCGGGAGCCACCAGCCCCCGGTCCGTCAAACGCATGGCGTTGGCGGTGGACCAGGATGCCGCGCGATACGCGGCCAGGGGCGGGACGCCCTTGGCGATGCACCGTGCCACCATGCTATCCAGATGGCCCTTCTCCTGGACGTCCAACGGATTGCGGTCGTCGGTGCAGAAAGAGCAGAAAGGCGAAGTCTCCACGGTCAGCAACGGCATCAGTTCTTCCAGATTCCGGGCGGCAGTTCCTTCTCGGATCAGCACCTGCATTCCCCGACGCACCTTCTCCTGCGCTTCTGCCAGATGGGAACACTCGTGGCAATTGCGGACGCCGGCGGCGACATAGGCATTCAGCGCCTTTCCGCCCAGAAGCGGGCAATGGCCGTCGATGAAATCGAAAAGCGCCATCTTTTCCAGCACCTGCGGATCCTGGCAGAGCACGCCAGGGACGTTCATCAGCTCGGCCAGCCCCGCGTCCGGATGACGTTTCTTCCATTCCGCCAAGTCAGCCACTGTGACTTCCGCGCCAGAGGTCTCCAGATGGGTGTCAGGCACGCAGGGGGAAAGGCGCACCCGCAAATCCATGGGCGAGACCGCTGCGGCCCGGAAGAAATACTGGAAAGCCGCCGTTCCCGCCACATTGGCCAATTCATGCGGATCGCAGAAAGCCGTTGTCACGCCATGGGGAAGCACTGCGCGGGCGAATTCGAAGGGCGTGACCATGGAGGATTCCACATGGCAGTGCGCGTCAATGAAGCCAGGCACGGCGGTCAGGCCCGTGCCATCAATGACCTCATGCCCCTCGTAATCCTTGCCGACTCCGGCGATGATGCCGTCGGCAATGGCGATATCCGCCGTCTCGAAGGCGCCGTCCGTCAAATGGAAGATCCGGACATTCTTGACAACCAGGTCAGACAGGCACTTGCTCTGGGCCACATCAACGAGTTTGGGAATGGACATAGCAAAAAGGCGCATCTGCCCAAGTAAAAGTGCCGATTGCGCCTATAATGAATGACTTTTGAAGAACTTCTACAGCGTGCCGAAGAGGCGGTCACCGGCATCGCCAAGGCCGGGAACGATGTAGTTGTGCTCGTTGAGCTTCTCGTCCAAGGCGCCCAGGTAGATATCCACGTCGGGATGGGCGCTCAGGACCTTCTCGACGCCCTGGGGAACGCCGATGATATTCATCATCTTGATGCGTGTGGCCCCACGGTCCTTCAGGCATTTGATGGCGGCGACGGAACTGCCGCCGGTGGCCAGCATGGGATCCAGGATGATGGCGATGCGGTCGGCGATGTCTGGCGGAACCTTGCAGTAGTATTCCACCGGCTCGAAGGTCTTCGGATCCCGGTAGAGACCAACATGGCCGACGCGGGCGGCAGGCAGCAGGTTCAGCATGGCCTCCACCATGCCAAGGCCGGCGCGAAGGACGGGAACCAGGCAGACCTGTTTCTCCAGGAATCCGCCCATGGTCTTGCAGATGGGAGTCTCGATCTCCCGAGGCACCAGGGGCAGTTCGCGGGTTGCCTCGTAGCCAATCAGAAGGGCGATCTCCGAAACCAACTGGCGGAAGTCCTTCGTGTTGGTCTCGATGTTTCGCAGACAGGAAATCTTGTGCTGGATCAGGGGATGATCCATCACATGAAGCTTGTTGCAGTGTTCAATCATCAGGAATTTCTCCTATTTCTTCTCAAGCTTGTTCCCGGGAAGGACCAGATTCAGGACAACACCGACAATGGTGGCGACAAAGAGCGCGGACAGATTGACGGTCACGTTGCCGAATTTCAGGGGGATGCCGCCCAGGATGACCAGGCCCAGGCCCGTGCAGAGAGTGCCGGCCATGACGCAAAGATTGCGGTTGGCCGTCATGTCCAGCTTGGCCTCGACGATGGTGCGGATGCCAATGGAGGCGATCATGCCGAAGAGCATCAGCTCGACGCCGCCCTTCACGGGAACGGGAATCGTCTGCAGGAAGGCGCCGAACTTGCCGATGAAGCCCATGATGATGGCGAAGACGGCGGCCAGGCGCAGGATGGCGGGATTGTAGTTGCCCGTGGTGGCAAGGACGCCCGTGTTCTCAGAGTAGGTGGTGTTGGAGGGGCCGCCCAGGAAACCTGCAATGGCGGTGGCAAGGCCGTCGCCCAGCAGCGTGCGATGCAGGCCGGGGTCCTTGAAGAAGTCCTTGCCGACGACGGCGCCGTTGGTGGTGATGTCGCCCAGGTGCTCCATGAAGGTCACCAGCGCCACGGGAGCGATGGCCAGGATGGCGGAGAGGCTAAACTTGGGCAGGGTGACGAAACCGGAGGTCTTGTAGGGGATGTTCACCCAGGGGGCATTGGCGATGGCGCTGAAGTCCATCTTGACGACGCTGGTCGTGAAATGCAAGACCACGCAGAGTCCATAGCCGGCGATGATGGCGACCAAGATGGGAATCAGCTTCCAGAGGCCCTTCTTCCGCTGCATGCCAACGGCCATGATGGCGAAGGTAAACAAGGCGATGGCGGCATTGATCAAGGTGTTCAGGTTGAAGACGCCGTCCCAGCAGTTCAGGGCATCCTTGATGGCGGCGCCCGTCAGGCTAAGGCCGATGATGATGATGACGGGCCCCGTCACAACGGCAGGGAAAAGCTTCTTGATGAAATTCGGGCCGGCGACGAAGGCCAGCAACGAAAAGACAAAGTAAACCAAGCCCGCGGCAATCACGCCGCCCTGCGCATAGGGAATGTTCGCCGCCTCGCCGTTAATGACAGTGCAAAGCGCTGGGATGAAGGCGAAGGAGGAGCCCAGGAAGACAGGAACCACGCCTTTGGTGCAGAGATGGAAGGCCAGCGTCCCCAGTCCGGCGCATAGCAGTGCCACCGATGGGCTGAGCCCCGTCATCAAAGGGACCAATACCGTCGCACCGAACATGGCCAGCAGATGCTGGATGCCCAGCGCATAATCCTTCACCGCGAATTTAGACATTCTTTCTCCTTGAATTGGTTGTTTTCCTCAAAAAAAACGAAAAACGGTTTAATGTCAATCATGGTTCAAATTTTGCAAGTCAGAACACCCCGAGATTTTGGTCCGGAAGGTCAATTCGGCTCCGTTTGCACCAATTGGTTCAAGGCGGAGAGGTATGCCAGAAGACTGGCCTCGATGATGTCGGTGGAAAGGCCGCGACCGGTATACGTGTGTTTTTCCGTCTTCAGCTTGACCATGACATCGCCCATGGTGTCCTTGCCTTCGGAAATGGAATTGATGGTGTAGAGTTCGAAGGTATGCGCCTTGGGCTTGACGATCTTGTCGATTGCCTTGAAGGCGGCATCCACGGGACCGTCTCCCAAGGAGACCTCCTCCATCTTCTCCCTCCCCTTCTTCAAGGAGACCGTGCTGGTGGCGCTGGTGAAGTTACTTGTGTAGACCACAAAGCGCACCAGTTCAAACCCCACGTGGGCATCCACGCGTTCCGCCACCTTGTTGTGGGTGACAATGGCCCGCAGATCCGCGTTGTTGATCTCCTTCTTGCGATCGCAAAGCGCCTTGAACTGTTCAAAGCACTGGCCGATCAACTCCGGACTCAGACGATATCCCAGTTCCGTAAGATACTCCTCGAAGGCGTGGCGTCCGGAATGCTTTCCCAACATCAGGGCATTGTCCCGGATGCCGATGGATTCCGGCGTCATGATTTCGTAGGTCGCCTTGTTGGCCATGACGCCATGCTGATGGACCCCGGCCTCGTGGACAAAGGCATTCCGCCCCACGATGGGCTTGTTCATCGGCGCCTTCTGGCCGATGATGTTATAGACGGTCTGGCTGGCCCGGTAGATCAGCGTGGTATCGATTTTCGTCTCAAAAGGCATGGCGTCGTGGCGTGTCTTCAACGCCATCACGACCTCCTCCAGGGAGGCATTCCCCGCACGCTCGCCAAGCCCGTTGATGGTGCATTCAACCTGCCTGGCTCCGCCCCGCACGCCGGCCAGCGAATTGGCGACCGCCATGCCCAGGTCGTTATGGCCATGGACGGAGAAGACCACGTCCTCCCCGCAGACCACGTTGTTCCGGACCTGGCGGAAAAGTTCCTCTGTCTCCCAGGGCGTAGCGTATCCCACGGTATCCGGCAGGTTGATTGTGGCAGCGCCGGCATTGATGACGGCCTGAACCATGCGAATCAGAAAATCCAAGCCGGACCGCATAGCGTCCTCACAGGAAAACTCCACATCCGGACATCTCCTTCTTGCGTAGGCGACCATGGTCTTGGCCCGCTCCAGCACCTGTTCCTCCGTCATGCGGAGCTTGTATTGCATGTGAATGGGAGAAGTGGCCAGAAAAAGATGAATCCGCGGCGCCACCGCAGGTTCCAGCGCCTGGATGGCGGCATCGATATCATTGGAAGTGCAACGCGCCAATGCGGCGACCTGACACTCCTTCACCATTCTGGCAATCTCGTTGACCGACGCAAAATCGCCGGCGGAAGCCATGGGGAATCCCGCTTCCATTACATCCACCCGGAGGCGTTCCAGGCATTTGGCGACTTCCAGCTTCTCCTTCAGGTTCATGCTGCAACCGGGAGACTGTTCGCCATCGCGAAGAGTGGTGTCAAAAATCTTAACCTGGATCATGAGTCAATGATGAACGACACCGTCAAAGGCCCTTCCGCGCCTTCCGGCGCGAACCCTGTAACACACGACACGAAAAATACACAAAAAAAGCTGTTTTCCTTTCACCACGCGTCCTGTTCTTCAAAAAAAGGCACTATGGGCGTATTGTGTATTTTGTGTTCTTCCCGCCATAAAGACGGGAAATGGAACAAAAGGATTTTGACGGCAGTGTCAATGCCGCAATTACACAAAAGCCTTCCCGAAGGAGAATCGGGAAGGCACCCCTCCTGCCCGTCATCCAGCGAAGCAGGAGTATTTCCCTGGAATGCGTCGTCGGCTATTCGCCGGCCTTGATGCGATTCCAGTACTTCAGGAAACGCGCTTCCTGTTCCGGGGAGAGTTCGGGAACGAAGGCTGACTTCGCAAGAACCGCGGGAGCAATGAAGATGGAGCTGTTGTTCAGCGTATCTTCGTCCAGCAGAGCCTTGGCCGCAGTGTTTGGCGTGTAGGCATGGACCTCGGTGATGTTCTTCGCGCACATCTCTGGCTCATACAGGAAGTTGATGAATTCGTAGGCCAGATCGACGTTGGGCGCGGCTGCGGGAATCACCAGCGTGTCGCAGCTCATCAGGCAGCCTTCCTTGGGCATGACAAAGCCCAGGGTCTCCGGGGACTCGTCTACGATCTGTCCCAGATCACTGGAATAGCCCATGACCGCCAGGAATTCGCCGGCGGAAAGGCCGTTCTTGTACTGCTCGTTCTCGAACTTGATGATGTTCGGACGCCACTTCAGGGCCAAGGCGACCAGCTCCTCCATGCGCTCGTCGCCCTTCTCGGGGTCGCAGAGGTCATCCACGGAATAGCCGAGCTTGCAGCTCAGGGCGCCGAAGATTTCGCTGTAGTCGTCAAGCAGGGTCATGCGACCGCGAAGCTTTTCATTCAGGAAGACATCCCAGGTGCCCTCGAAATCAGGAAGGGCCTCCTTGCTGTAGCCCAGGCCGGTATAGCCCAGGAAGTAGGGAACCGCGTATTCCAGCACCAGGGGATTCAGGCCCTGGATGACAGACGTGTCCAGATACTGCAAGTTGGGAAGTTTCGCCTTGTCAAGCGAGGTGAGCATCTTCTCATTGACCATCTTGCCAATGAAATAATGCGTGGGAACGATGATGTCATAGCCTGCGCCACCTGCCTGCAGCTTGGCGAACATCATCTCGTTGGAATCGAAGATGTCCTGCTTGACTACGCAGTCAAACTTTTTCTCGAATTCCTCAACGACTTCCGGAGCAAAGTAATCCGCCCAGGCGTAGACGTGCAGCACCTGCTTGCGTTTGCAGCCAACCATGGTTAACGCGCAGAACGCGAGGATCAGGGCCAACCAGCAACTGTTTTTCATTTTTCTTCTTGAACCTACTTGACTAATTTTTGTGGATTGAAACGCCGGAACCCCCGGCACGGGAACACTTGGATTTGTCTTGAGGAACAATCAAACTCCTAGAGCCCGCCGGAAATCTCCAGCACGGACCCGGTGACGTAGCCCGCGCCACGCCCCAGCAGATAGAGCACGCCGTCGGCCACCTCGTCTGGTCGTCCAAACCGACGACAAGGCACCAGTTGCGCATACTCTTTCTTCTGTTCCTCGGAAAGGTTTCCGATGAATTCCGTGTCAATGAACCCAGGGGAAACGCAATTGCAGGTAATGCCGCGCCGCGCCACTTCTTTGGCCAGGGAGCGGCAGAGCCCCACCAGCCCGGCCTTGGAAGCCGCGTAGTTGGCCTGCCCCGACCACCCCAGCCGTCCCATCGGCGAGGTGACAAAGACAATGCGTCCGCTGCGACGGGGCAACATCCGCAGCACCGCCTGCTTGGCGACGTGATACGCGCCGTCAAGATTTACGGAAAGCACACGATTCCAGGATTCTTCCGGCAGCATGGCGAGCACGCCGTCCTTTCGGACGCCGGCGCAGTTCACCAAGATGTCCAGCCGATCATGAAGACCGTCGAACTCCAGGAAGAACGCCTCCACCGCCTTGGCGTCAGCCACGTCAAAGGCGCGAGTCAGGCACCGGGGGCGGAAATCCTCCGGGAGCGCCTGGCAAAACGCCTCCGCGGCAGCCGCATTCCCGGCGTAAGTGGCAACCACCGTGGCGCCGCGGGAAAGCAACGCCGTGGTGATGGCCGCGCCAATGCCGCGGGTTCCTCCCGTGACAATGGCCACTTGATTGAGGAAATCCTGTACCGCCATTCCCGAACTAGCCCTTCTTGACGATCTTCGCCCAGGAGTCCTTCAAGGAAACGGTCTTGTTGAAAACCGGCGCCTCGGACTTGTGGTCACGCCAATCGGTAACAAAGTAGCCCAGACGTTCGAACTGCACGCGCGTTTCGGGCGGCAGCGCGGCCAGACCGGGCTCCAGACGGCATTCCGTGAGGACATGCAAGGAATCGGGATTGAGATTCTCCAGGAAGTCGTGGCCTTCCTCCACCGCATCGGGTTCGGGAGTCTTGAAGAGACGGTCGTATTCGCGGACCGTGGCGGAGACGGAATTGCTGGCCTCAACCCAGTGGATGGTGCCCTTGACCTTGCGGCCGTCGGGGGCGTTGCCGCCCTTGGTCTCGGGATCGTATGAACAAAGCAGTTCGACCACGTTGCCCTGCGCGTCTTTCACCACATCGTTGCACTTGATGAAGTAGCCCCAGCGCAGACGGACCTCGCGACCGGGGGAAAGACGGAAATACTTCGGCGGCGGGACTTCCTGGAAGTCGTCCTGCTCAATGAAAAGCTGGCGTCCGAAGGGGATCTTGCGGGTGCCGTCCTCGGGCTTCTCGGGATTGTTCACGGCCTCCAGCCACTCGACCTGGCCTTCCGGATAGTTGGTCAGGGTGACCTTCAAGGGATGCAGAACCGCCATGTAGCGCGGGGCGTCATGGTTCAACTCCTCGCGGAGGGTGTTCTCCAGAACGCCCATGTCGGTGACGCCATTGAACTTGGTGATACCCACGGCGGCCACGAAATTGCGGATGCTGGAGGGCGTGTAGCCGCGGCGGCGGAATCCGCGCACGGTGGGCATACGGGGATCGTCCCAGCCGGAGACGTATTTCTCCTGGACCAGACGCAGCAGCTTGCGCTTGGACATGACCGTGTAGGTCAGATTCAGGCGGCTGAACTCGATCTGGCGAGGCTTGCGCGGAATGGGCAGCGGCTCCAAGAACCAGTTGTAGAGGGGACGATGGATTTCGAACTCCAGCGTGCAGAGGGAATGGGTGACGCCTTCCAAGGAGTCCTCCAGGCCATGCGCCCAGTCATACATCGGGTAGATGCACCACTGGTTTCCGGTGCGCTGATGTGCCTCGTGAAGGATGCGGTACATCACGGGATCGCGGAAATTGATGTTGGGATGCGCCATGTCGATCTTGGCGCGAAGGACCTTGGCGCCGTTGGGGAACTCGCCGTCTTTCATGCGCTGGAAGAGATCCAGGTTCTCTTCGATGGTACGGTCACGCCAGGGGGAGTTCACGCCGGGTTCGAAGGGCGTGCCGCGGGTGGCGCGGATCTCGTCGGCGCTCTGGTCGTCCACGTATGCCAGCCCTTTCTGGATCATCAGCACGGCGAATTCGTACATCTTTGGGAAGTAGTCGGAGGCGAACTTCACGTCGCCGTTCCACTCATAGCCCAGCCAGTTGATGTCCTCCTGGATGGAATCGTAGTATTCCCGGTCTTCCTTGCCGGGGTTGGTATCGTCCATGCGGAGATTGCATTTTCCGCCGAATTCCTTGGCAACGCCGAAATCCAGGCAGATTGCCTTGGCATGGCCGATATGCAGGTAGCCGTTGGGTTCCGGCGGGAAACGGGTCTGGATTTCCTCGGGACGATACTTGCCGCTCGCCAGGTCCTCTCGGACGATGTCGCGGATGAAGTCGGTAGGTGCCTCAGCAGAAGGCGCCGTCACTGATGTGTTGGGAGTTTCTTCCATAATTCTTAGAATTCCTAATGAGGAAATGGCAAAAGGCCATTTGAAGGCACTTTTTCAAGGATTCCGGAGGCCGTTTGCTTCAAGTGCGCCGAGGCGTGGCCGCCACGACGAGAGGCACTTGGAGAAAACACCCCGAACTCGCGAAAAGTGTCCAACGCGACTTTTGCAATTGCCACTAATGATTCAATTTACGAAGGAAAGCCTGTGTGCGGGGATTCTTGGGCGCGCCGATGACCTCGGCAGGCGTTCCCTGTTCCACAATGTAGCCATCGGCCATGAAAACCACGTGGTCCGACACGGCTTCGGCAAAATCGATTTCATGAGTCACGATGACCATGGTCATCTTCTGGGCGGCCAGGTCACGGATGACCTTGAGAATCTCGCCGGTCAATTCGGGATCCAGCGCACTGGTTGGCTCATCGAAGAAGAGAATCTGGGGCTTGCTGATCAGCGCCCGGGCAATGGAGACGCGTTGTTGCTGTCCGCCGGAGAGTTCGCAGGGATAGGATTTTGCCTTGGACGCCAAGCCCATCCGCTCCAATAACGCCATGGCCTGCTCCCGGACCTCCTTGGACTTCCTCTTCTGGACACAGACCGGCGCATCCATGATGTTCTTCAGGACGCTGTAGTGCGGGAAAAGATTGAAGTTCTGGAAGACAAGCCCGAACAAAGTGCGCACCTTCTTCAAGGCGCTGTTGCTGGCATAGACGGCATGGTCAAATCCGGAACGCTCCTCGCAGACCACCTGGTCCATGTATTTCATGGTTCCGTGGTTCACCTGCTCCAGAAGCGTGGCGCAACGCAGGAAGGTGGACTTGCCGCTTCCGGAAGGCCCGATGATGGAAACCACCTGCCCGTGTTCGACCGTCAGGGAAATGTCCTTCAGAACCTGGAGACTACCGAAACTCTTGCCAAGATGCTTTACTTCAAAGACGGCCATAGGGATCAACGGTAGTAGTCGAGTTTCTTTTCAAGCCAGCCCATGCTATAGGCGACCACGAAATTGAAGATGTAGTAGAAGACGGCGGCGGCGATGTAAGGCGTCATGGACGTCTGCCCGCTGGCCTGCCGTTTCGCGATGGTGAACATCTCCGCGCAGCCGAGGGCAAACGCCAGGGAGGTATCCTTGGTCAAGGTGATGACTTCGTTGGTGACAGGCGGCAGCGTGCGCTTGATCACCTGGGGCAGGATGATCTTGAAGAAAGTCTGTATCCGGGAATAGCCCAGGACATCGGCCGCCTCGTACTGTCCCACCGGAATGGACTGAATGCCTGCCCGGTAGATTTCCGCGAAATAGGCGGCGTAGTTCAACGAAAAGGCAATGATGACCGCCGGGAAGCGATAGGAGTCACTCACATAGATGCCGAAGATATAGTACGGACCGTAGTAAATCACGAACAACTGAAGCATCAGCGGTGTCCCGCGCATGATGGAAATATAGATTCGCATCAGCCAGGCAATGGGCTTGAATTTGCTCATGCGCAACGAGCAGATTCCCATTCCCAGCGGCAAGGAGAAGATGACCGTCAAGAAGAAAATCTCAACGGTCACCCCAAAACTCTCCCAGAGAAGTCTCAACGTCTTCAGGAGAGTGGAATTGGAATAAAAGTCTATGAGGGTCTGCAAGTATCCCACGGACAGTAGCCCCGGTTATGAATTGCGTCTTCCGGCATCCCCCCAGAGAACTGGCGGGATGCCTGCTCTTGCCACATTTGCGCGGCAAACTACTTCACAATGCGCTTGTCTTCGCCGTCGAACCACTTCTGGGAAAGAGCCAGGAAGGTGCCGTCGGCGTACATGTCGTCCAGATTCTTCTGGATGATGTCGCGCAGGACGGTGTTGCCCTTCTTGAAGCCAACGCCATACTGTTCGGAGACCAGGGCGTCCGCCAGGGTGCAGCAAGTGTCGTCGCCCTTCAAGAGTCTCATCGCGACGCAATAATCGATGACGACGGCATCGCAGGCATGGGCCTTCAGGTCCATGAAGGCCTGCTGGAAGTTGGGAACCTCGATGACTTTCTTCAGGCTCTTGCGCAATTCTGCGCAGGACTCGTCGTTGATGGCCTTCAGACCGGAGGAATCCGCCTGGGCTTCCACGATTTTCCCCGCCAGATCCTCGGGCTTCAGAATGCCGGAGTTCTTGCGGACCATGATGACCTGGGAACTGTCCACATAAGGGGCAGTCCAGGTGTAGAGTTCTTCACGACCATTGATGGTGAAACCATTCCAGATGCAGTTGATGGCACCGCTGTCCAGTTCGGCATCCTTGGCATCCCAGTCAATGGGGCGCAACTCGATCTTCCAACCCTCGCGTTTGGCGACTTCCTTGGCCAGATCCAGGTCAAAGCCGACCAATTCGCCTTCCTCATTCTGGTAACCGTAGGGGGGGAAGTCCGCATCGAAGCCGATGACAAACGTGAAATCGCCCTTCTCCAAGAAGGCCTTGGCATCATCGTCGGTGTACTTGGCCTGCTGCGTGGCAGGATTGATGCTCGAGGTGTAATCGGACTTTTTGCCGCAACCGGTCGTCAGAATCACCAGAGCACACAGGGAAAACAGGGAAAACAAAGCTTTCTTCAGCATTTTCAATCCTTGGTTGAGAGACTAGAAGGAAAAAATCATAAAGACAAAGTTGCAGAATATACCACTTTTTTCGCGTTTTCCTTTATATCATATAAAAATACAATAAAAAAAAAGCAGGATTGCCAGCGACAATCCTGCTCTTGAGCCGTCATGATGGACTATTGCCTGCCACCACGCCTGCCACCGAAACCGCCGCGTCCTGGACCGCCCATGCCGCGTCCAGGACCGCCCATGCCGCCAAAGCCGCCACCGAAGTTCGGCCCCATGACAGACATGATCTCCTGCAAGCCCTCCGACAGCGCCGCGCCGTCAGTCCCCAGGCGATTTCCCAGATCCTGCAAGAGGATCTCCTGCACTTGCCCATGCATCTCCATGACCGCCCGGCCCAGTTCACGCATATTGTCGCCGCCCTGGCCGGGATTCTGCATATTCTCCTCAATCTGCTTGATGGCGTCCTGGTATTCCTTCAGCGTATCCTGCTGTTCCCGGGACAGCGCGGCAGTGTTGACAGAAGAGAGATAGTCATCCCGCTTCTGGCGATAATCCTGCATCCGCTGCTCCATATCCTGACGGAACTTCTGAATCCGCTCGTATTGCTCGGGATTCTGTTCCTTGAGCTCTTCCATGCTCGGGAAGCCGCGACGGTTGCCACGTCCGTCGCGCCGGTTATTCTCCGACATCTGCTCAAGCTGCTGCTTGTAGGCTGCGTTCTCCTTCTCCAAACGGTCAATGTAGGCATTCAGGCCCTTGACTTCTTCAGAATTCCCCTCGGCACGCATGGATGCAGAAAAATCCGGCTTGGGCAAGGCCTCCGGCAGGGAGGCCTCCGCCTCGTCAATGGCAGAGAGTTCCGTCTGCAAGGCGGAACGATCCTGGTAAAAGTAGATGGCCGCACCAAAAGAGCCTACGGCAAAGAGCGACACAAAAACGAGAATGGCAGAAAGAAGACGTGTACGATCCATTGTTTTGTCTCAAAAACAGTTTTTTGAAATAAAGAGTCGCCTCGCGAAACGATTCTTTCCCCAATTTATTGTGCTGTCTCCCCAAAATTTTCTAAGGATACTTAGGAATTCCAGGATTTTCAAGAAACGCCTATTGCGCCGTTTGTTTTTTTACACCTAGCAGACTTCTGCTTCAGGGTCATCATCCACGGAACAGGAGCCGGCTTCGGAACGGGAGGGAAATTCAAGGCAGATGCAAACGTTGTGGTCCCCAACACAGAACTGCCTCAACGCTTTCCTCACCGGCTTTGCGCTTCAGCTCTTTTTGAATTCTCGCTTCGGACTGGGAGCGTTCTTAGGAGCGTGCTTCGGGGCGGGAGTCGGAGCAGGCGTAGGTGTCAGAGCGGGAGTCGGCTTCGGAACGGGAGTCGGCTTCGGAACGGGAGTCGGCTTCGGGGCGGGAGTCGGCTTCGGGGCGGGAGTCGGCTTCGGAGCGGGAGTCGGCTTCGGAGTCGGCTTCGGAACGGGAGTCGGCTTCGGAGTCGGCTTCGGAACGGGAGTCGGCTTCGGGGCGGGAGTCGGCTTCGGGGCGGGAGTCGGCTTCGGAACGGGAGTCGGCTTCGGAACGGGAGCCGGCTTCGGGGCGGGAGTCGGAACGGGAGTCGGCTTCGGGGCGGGTCTAGGAGGAACGGGAGCCGGCTTCGGGGCGGGGCTAGGAGGAACGGGTCTAGGCTCATCATGATGACGCTTATGCTTATGCTCATCATCGTAATGATGCCTGGGCGGCAACGGACGTCCGCCAGCCGGATATACGATTACAGGATCAGGATTCCCAGTCGTGCCGTAATGCTTATGCGTTGGTTCATACTCGTGCACCACGCATCCTGTCAGCAGCAATACATTCAAGGCAAGAATTGTCAAAGCAAAGCGCATCCCAACCTCCCAAAAAGCAAGTTATCACGTAGCAAGAAGGCTTATGCAATTGCCTTCTCAAGAAAATCCACAAGTTCCCAATCGGCGCCAGGCGGCCCATTCATCAGCTCTTCGCCTCTTGCCGCCCCGATCCGTCAACCGGGAATCAACATGTCCATTAATGTAACACCTAGATCCAAAGACGCCCACGGCATTTTAGCGATGCGAAGGAGGAAACACCTGAAGTTACTTCAGAACAGACTTGCAGAACCACCAATACACACGAATGGAATCCTTTGAGGTTCAAGGCATCGCTTCTGAGCCATTATCGCTTGGAGCAAAATGCTCAGGAAGAACCAAAAGTCGCCAAAGCGACTTTTGCAAAAGGCTCTATATTTTGCCGACGACCACGCACATGGCACACTCTTCTTCTTCCCAAGCGACTTTATGCAAAAATACTCTGCCTTTCTCCTCGGACTTCTTCTCTGCGCCTGGAACATCTCCGGACAGATCATCCTCTCCCGCAACCAGAAGACCGACTATGACATCGTATCCTCATCTGCCCTGACCGCCAATGAAAAGGCCGCCGTGGCGGAGCTCGCCCAATATCTGAACCGCATCACCGGCGCATCGTTCGCCGTCACCGAGGCAACCGAACGCCCGCAGGACGCAGCCGGACCTGCCATCTTCGTCGGCTGGAAGGCCCCATCCGACACCACGCCCCTGAAACCCTACGAGCGACGCATCAAATCCGAGGGAAAGGACATCTATCTCTGCGGCGCGGACAAGGACGGAAACGCCTTTGCCATCTTTGATTTCCTGGACACCTTCCTGGGCTGCCGATTTTTCACCATCCGGGGCGCGGAACGCATCCCGCGGCAGGACTCCCCGAACTGGCCGGGACTCGACTTCTCCATCGTCCCATCCTTCCCCGCTCCCTATCTCTTTTCGGGAACCTGGGCGATCAACACGGAGCAGCTTCTGGCATACTCGCGGCGTTCCCGGATGTTCATCCAGGAGGCAGGCGTCACCATCATCGGCCCGGACTACCTGCATATCCCGGGGAAGCTACTCCCCCCCGGCGCGGAATACAAAAAACAGGCCGGCCTCTGGAAACCGTACCGCATCTCCCAGAACGACGCCTATTTCGGCTCCCATCCCGAATACTACGCAATGAACGAGAAAGGCATCCGCGTCCCCGACAAGCAGCTCTGCTACAGCAACCCGGAAGCGCGCGCGCTTCTAGAATCCAAGCTGGAGCAAATCATACGGGAGGAACACCGGGGCGGGACGGCATACCTCACCTGCGACCTGAACGACTCCAATGGCTTCGACGGCAAAACCATCTGCTGCTGCCCTGGCTGCATGGAGCTTGTGGAAAAATACCAAAGCCCCGCAGGCCCCTACTGGCACTTTCTCTTCGGCCTTTGCAAACGGTTCCAGACGGAACATCCGGACATCGTGCTTGTCACCACGGCCTATCTCTCCACGGAAAAGCCGCCCGAAGGCGTCGATGAAATGCCAAAGAACCTTCTCGCCACCTTCTGCCCCCTGAACAAAGACTTCAGCAAACCCTATGACGCCCCTTCCAACGCACGCGTCATGCGGCGCTTCCAACAGTGGCAGGACCTGCATACGCAAATGAGGCTGTGGCTCTATCCATCCATCTACGCCCGCTTCACCACGATCCTGCCCCTTGTCGCCAACCTGAGGCAGCTTGCACAGAACCTGCGCATCGCCAAGCAATACGGTGTGGTCAACATCGAGGGGGAGCAAGGAGAGCCCTGGCATAACGTGAACGGCTTCAATGAAGTCCGGCAGTATATGCTCGGGAAGCTGATGAACGACGTGACTCTTGATGAAAACACGCTCATCGAAGAGGCCATGAACGGCATCTATGGCGCGGCAGCCCCCAGGATGATCGCCTTCTGGCGCGAGCTGGAGGCACTGGAGGCGGCAGAGCCGGCCGGCCTTATGTGGCATGGCTGCGGTTTCGGCGCCTTCCGCTACCTGACAATGGAAAACCTACTGCGATGGAGCCATGATTTCGACGAAATGGAAAGGCTGGTCGCCGATGACCCCGTTTCCTTGAACTATGTACGGGACGCACGGATCTTCTTGGACGAGAACATCCTCAGCGTCAACTTCCGTCTACCCAAGCTGCCGGAGTTCGATCCGGAAGCGCTTGCCGCCCGCGTCCGCCGGGAAATCCAGCGCGCCCTCGACGACGCGCCCCATCGCGAGAAGGTCAAGGACTGGCAGAAATTCCGCAAGAGCATCCTGGATCTGCGCTGCCGCAATGGCGTGGATTACTTCGCCGCCTTGGCCCGCCCACCCAAGCCCCTGCCTGCCCCCTTCAATGAGACGACTGTGCACCGGACGCTTCCGACACGAATGCTGAACAGCCAGACTCTCGGGCTGCCCCATCTCACACCGGATGCCGGCGCGGCCTTCGGCGTCGCCATGAAATGCAGCATTCAGAACTTGGAAAAGGCCCGCTTCATTACAATGGTCTACTTCGAACCATCCTCGGAAAAATTCCACGGCATCCTCAACCATCGGCGCGAAGTCACCCGGGAAAAACTACAAGAACATATCGGCGACTTCCGGCTCTACCAAGTCGGCTCCACCCGCCTATGGCCCCAGTCCTATCTCTCCCTCTCGCACCTTGACCTAGGAGGAATCGTCCCGCTAGGACAATTCTTCAATCCAGAGGCCCCCGATACCGTCTATGACCTCCACGTCTCCCTGAAACTTGACAACGACGGATTCCTCTGGATCGACCAGGTCGTCCTGACACCTTCCACCGCACCGCTTCAGCAGCAGCAAATCCGGTCCATGGAACAAGCCGGCTGACCTAAGGCCATTCGCCCCTGGCCAGCCCCGATTGACGGAGGAATCTCGCTCCAGTCATCCCGCCGCATTGCTTCCGCCCCAGATATCCGCGACCTCGGCGTCTCCGCCGAAGGACAGGTTGTCATATATGGCTCCACTATGCAAAAGGCGATTTTCTTCTTGCCCAGTTGATTCGTTGCCAATGAAACGAGTATTGGCAACAAGGCATTCGGATAGTGAAGCCAGCGCCCCCGATTGCGTTGAGATGTTGTTTTGGAACAAGGAGTTCTCGATGGTCAGCGACTCGCCTGCCCTATTATACACGGCGCCTCCCCTATTGCTTTGATTACGATCAAATACAGCGTTTTTGATTTCATGGCGAGTTCCCAGCACAACGTAAATGGCACCGCCCGCTCTCGTCGTTGTATTTCCGATGAAATACACAAGTCCGTCGCCGTCGGCCGTTGCCAATGTTACACTGCGCGTTAAACCTGCCGTGCAAATTGCGCCGCCGTTGTCTTTCGAACCGTCGGTAACGCTATACACATCGCCCAGTTGCATTTCCCAGGTCTTTCCCCAGAACTCCTGGCACTCCTCTGAACTCAAGTCAACTCGTTCCGAATATCTACTCATTTTTTTCCTCGCTGTTTTGGGGTGTTCGTCATCTACCGAATTCAAATGCCAGAAAAACAAAACGCCCAAGGGCGCCTGGAATGATGAAAAAAGACTTGAAGGGAAACGCAAAACGGGCCGCGCGACCAACGTCCGCCGAGGCGTGCCCCGCTCCCCGGAACGGTGCGTTTTTGCCCCACCCTACAATAGGTCGGTGTCTTTAAGCAGAAAACGCCCCAATCCGGCTCTATCGGCATTGCAATCTTCAAAGGGAAGGTTATTCTATCATCATTTCCCCCCTTCACCCCTTCTTTTTTCATCATGGACAAATACCGTTCTTGCCTGCTGAAGGACGTCCGTCTGGAAGGCGTCCCCGCACAGAAGATGATGCGTCATTTCCAGAATCGCCTGCTTTCGGACTTTGCGCAGAAGGAAATTTTCGGCGAAGCCCGGATGGCCATCCAGCAACGCGACGACGACGATGTCCCCGTCGGCGGCTACTGGCGCGGGGAATTCTGGGGCAAGGAGATGCTCTCCGCCGCCCGCGTGGCGGACTACCTCCAGGATCCCCAGCTGATGAAATTCATTCAAGAGGAATGCCATCGTGTCATGGCCTTCCAAGACGAGGACGGCTACCTCGGCTCCTACCGGAACAAGGAGCGCGTAGCTTTCACGGAAGAAACCCAGAAGCAAGTGCTGGAGACCATCGGCTGGGAATGCCTGTGGAACCTCTGGAACCGGAAATACATCATGTGGGCCATGATGACCACAGCGAAGGTCACGGGCGACAAAGAGATTCTCCAGAGCGTGATCCGCCAGATGGACCAATGGATCGACATGATGCACCGTCTGCATCTCCCGCTGATCCAGACGGGATGCAGCATCATCAAGGGACTGGCCTCCATGTCCATCCTGAAGCCCCTGATACTGCTCTACGAAGAGACAAAAGACAAAAAATACCTGGACTATGCAACGGAAATGCTCCCCGACTGGGACCGTGAGGACGGCTTTGGCTTGAACTTCTTCCGGAACGCCTTCAACAACCAGGAACTGTGGCAGTGGCATCCCCTCCCCCAAGGCTGGGCGAAAACCTACGAGATGTCAAGCTGCCTGGACGGACTGCTGGAATACTACCGCGTGACCGGCGAAAAGCGTTGCCTGGACACCGTCATCGCCATGCACGCGAAGATGATCCAAAGCGACATGAGCCCCCTGGGCAGCCCTGGTTTCGCAGACAAGCTCATCGGCGCCGCCCACTATCCCAACGCGGCCATCGAGGTCTGCGACGTCATCCATTGGATCCGTCTCTCCTACGACCTCTTCCTGATCACCGGCGAAAACAAATATCTGGACTGCATGGAGAACGCCTACTTCAACGCCTTCCTGGCCGGCGTCTTCCGCGACGGAAACTGGAGTGCATTCCTGGTACGCGCCAACTCCCGGCACTGGACGGCCAGACAATGCAACACCGCCTACAGCCATTGCTGCACCAACAATGTCCCCCGGACCTACATGGACATGGCCAGCGCGGTCGTCACCCGGGACCAGGAGGGCGTCTTCCAGGTGAACTTCTTCCAGGACGCCACCGCCACTCTGGACGGCGTCACCTTCCAGATCCGGGGAAACTACCCCGTGGAAAACAAAGTCACCGTCACCGTCTCCGATCCTGCGGCGAAGGTGCGTTTCCGCCATCCCGCCTGGTGCCCCAAGCTGGACATTGCCGAAACGAACGGCATCTACACGCTGCTCTTCGACATGAATCCCCGCATTGTAGAGCGGGACAACGCCCTTCTGGCTGCCGATGTCTCCGACAAGAATGCCTGGCACTACAAGCGCTTCCTTGGCGAACTCCCCAACCAAGGAGAAGGCGACCCCCTCTCCCGCCACTACCGCACCACCATGGCCGCCACCATGAAATACGGCCCGCTGCTGCTGGCCCGCGCCTGTCGCACGGGAATGCTCCAATCCGCCCTATTCGACGGTGAAACGGTCAATGGGCAAGGGTGCACCCTATCCCTCGCCCCCGTCCAGGGAAATGCCTTCTGCTGGGGCGTATGGAATGCGGAAATCAAGAAGGACGGAAAGACCGTCGCCGCATTCCCCGTTTGCGATTTCCAGTCCGCCGGCGACTCCCATTTCGACGGCTACATGGGCGACGCCTTCAACATCTGGGTATGACTCTCCCAGTGGCTGCCGCAAATCCAATAGCCCATTTCCAGTTTTCTCCAAGCTGAAAACACGAGGAGCAAAACAAGCAAGATTGCTTGTTTTGCTCTTTTTGCGTCTTTTGCGCTCCCGCCGAAGGCAGCTCCAGGCAATTGAAGATGCGAATCCGGAAATGAAAGCAAAGGGGCGATGCCACCTGAGGTCGAGGTCTTATAGCAACTCCCGCCCTTCTTGCTTCGCCAGGAACTCCCGCACCAGCGCGATGGCTTGGGGGATGTCTCCCTGGGGAATCCAGTGGATTTCATGGCCCTCGCGTTCCAATTTCCGGAACCAGACATCCTGCCGTTTGACGAACTGCCGGATCTGGGTCAGAAGCGTATCGTGCATCTCCTGCCAGGAGAGCCGCCCAGCCAGGTAGCGTCCCACATAGCGATATTCCAGGCCGAACCACTCCAGCTTCTCCCAGGAAACGCCACCTTCCTCATGCAAGGCACGGACTTCCTCCACCATGCCCTCCTCCAGCCGGGCATCCAGGCGAAGGCGAACGCGCTCCCGCACTTCCATGCGGGTGTATTTCGGCGCAAGGACAATATGATTCGTCAGCGCAGGCGGAATTTCCGCCGTGCCGCTGCGTGCGATTTCAATGGCGCGGACAATGCGCCGGTCCTGCGTGATATCCGTCCGCGCCAGCAATTCCGGCGAGGCCTCGCGCCGCAGGATTTCCAACAATTCCCGGGTATCCTTTCCTTCCAGGGACTTCCGAATGGCGGGATCAGGAGGACCGCCCGCCATCTCATAGCCATCCAGCAAGGCGGCAAGATAGAGCGGCGTCCCTCCGCAAAGCACGGGGAGGCTCCCCCGGGCAACCACCTGGCAGAAGCACTTCCGGGCGTCTTTCAGAAAACGATAGAGGTCGTATGCCGCGCCCGGCTCCGCCACATCCACCAGATGACAAGGCACTGGCGCACCGCCCTCGGAGTATTCCGAGAGGTCCTTCCCCGTGCCGATGTCCATCCCCCGATAGACCTGCCGGGAATCCACGCTGAGAATCTCCCCGCCGAACTCCCGGGCCAGGGCCACAGCCAGGCGTGTCTTTCCTGTCGCGGTCGGCCCAGTCACCACAACCACCGGGCGGCTGGCGCAAGCGGCGAACTCTTCCGGCACCCAGTCGCTCATGGAACCTCCGAAGCGCCTTCCACCGCCGGCCCGGAAACGCCAGTGGTCTCCGGCTGCTCGGCGTTTTCTTTTTCCCGGACACTCTCCGGCAAGGAATCCTGATAGGCGAGCTGCATATTCAGAACCTCGTCCGGGAGGATTCTCTCCACCTGCACGCCCTCCGGCAGACCGAAGACCTGCAATTTCACCTTCTGGCCGCCCTCCAGCGTAAACGGCGTCAAGTCGCAGATTACGCGAAGGTGCTCCGGATCCATGGAGTTCACCACCTTGTTCGGGCCTTTGAGCTGCAGTTGAACAAAGGCATCGCTGTCCTGGCCCAGAATCGGCCGCAGCCGGCTGTCTCCCCGGTTCAGGAAGCAGATCCGCACATCCTTGAAGGCACGTACCGTGGTTCGCCCGGACTCCTTCTGCGGAACCACATTGTACTCCACCTGCGTATGAGAGTAGTACATCTTCGTCATCTCGGAGTCCAGCTTCAGATTCGCCATGCCGCGATAGGGCTGCGTCCCCTCCAGCACAATGGGTTCGCTCTCCAGTTCCGCAAGCTGGTTCACCAGAAATGCCGGCCCCTGCACTGAAACGACGGAGGGCGCGACAATCTGGCAATCGTATCCCCAGCCCTTTTCCTGACGCTCACGGTTCAATTTCAGGCGCACAGGGACCTCGCGCCGCGAGGTACGGTCGCAGACGATCTTCAGCTTCGCATTCTTGATCTCCCGGATGTCCACGCCGCCGGGCTTGGTCATGATATCCGCAGGCTGGATTTCATAGACGATGGTCAGCGCTTCCGTACGAGAAGGGACATCCTTGAGCAGGAACTTCAAACGCTGGGCATTCACCTTGATTTCAAAATCAGCGGGAGTGATGTTCATGCCGAAATGCAGGGCATCCACCGCAAGGACCAAAGAGACTGCAAAAGATTGGTTGGGAATGATATAGATATTGTCAAACGCATCATCCTCCACCTGTACCGGGACATTCTCGACCACACGCCAGAGAGCATACGGGCTAGTCTGCATCTGGTTGTCCACCAGGCGATAAGTCACCAGCGCCAGCCCAAAGGCAAAGAGCCAGCGCCAGGCGCCCAGCCGATCCAACGTGCGCCTGCACTTGTTCCAGGTCACACGCAATTTCCTTCCTTCCATGAATTGCTTTTCCGGAATGCCTGCCATGGCTTACCTTCCCTCCTCTTTCTCCCGCGAATCCAGTGCGGATACCGCAAGAACCGGAGACGATTCCTCCGGATCAACCCCTTCGGCCCTTCTCGTCGCCTCTTCTTCCCGTCCACGCAGGAAGAGTTCCAGCTGCATCTGCAATTCCTGCGGATGCTGCAGGCGATGAATCCGACGACGGTCCTCCGGATCGGGAATCAGCACGCCGCCGGTCTCCTCGGAGACCATCAGAATAAAGGCATCCGTCTTTGCCGCCAATCCGTAGACGGCATTTTGCCGCGTATGCGTGGGTCCGGCGGGGGCGTTCACCAGCGCGGGAAAATAACAGCCGGCGGCGGCAATCCGCAATTCGGAACGATTGCTGCGCAGAATCACGCCGCCGTCATGCAACGCGGAACCGGGATAGAAAAGGGACCGCAGCAGTCGGTAGTTCACCTGGCAATCCAGCTGCACGCCGCGTTCCCGGAAGTCTGCCAGATTGACCTCGCCTTCTATGGCAATCAAGGCACCCGTGTTGGTCTTGGCCAAACGCTCCTCGTCCAAATCCGGCCCATACTGCAATCGGCGATATTTGCGCCACTCAGGATGGCTTGTCAGACAACAGACGGCCTTGACCAGCTCCTGGATGACTCGTTCCTGGGTCTCCTTCTTGCGACGCGCCTTGAAGAATCGTGCAAAACGCCGGAAGTGCATCATCGGCTCCGCCAAGTAGCGACGGATTTCTTCCTGGAAGAGAATCAGGACAATCAGCGGAAGATAGTGCAGGAATCCACTGACCACCACGGAAAAGATCGGAATGAAAACCACATAGGCATTGACCAGGTGCAACACCCCGAAGACGGAAACCAGCGCCACCAGGCTGTAGATCGCCCGGGTATGGCGAAAGACCTGCAGGACAAACCGATAGACGGCTGTCAGCAGCAACAGCTCCACAATGGCAGAAAAAACATTATTTCCGTTCATGGCCTTCTCATTTTCTCACTTGTCCTCCGAAATCCCCTCGGCAACCAGCAGCGCCTGCCGATGGGCGGCCACGTCGTGCACCCGAAGAACCTCCACTTCCCGCTGCATCAAAGCCACCGCCAGGGTCCCTGGAAGACGCCTTGACGGCACCGTCTCCCCGCTGAGCTTCCCGATGAAGGACTTGCGGGAGACTCCCAACAGCACGCCGCTGGCGTCATCGCCGCAGGCGGACGCCCGGCGAATCGCAGCCAGATTCTGTTCCAGCGTCTTGCCGAAGCCAACGCCGGGATCCAGAAGAAAATGCTCCTTCGACAAGCCAGTGGCAATCATGACATTTTCGCGGCGCTCCAGAAGATACCGGCGGATTTCCGCAGCTGGATCAGAACAATCTTCCGCCAGGCGGCGATTGTCCATCAGAACGCATCCCGCTTGAAATTCCGCCAGGACAGCGCACATCCCAGGATCACCGCAGGCCGTCACGTCATTCACAATGTCCGCGCCGGCCAGCAAGGCAGCCCGAGCCACCGATGCTTTCGAGGTATCCACGGAAATGGGCGCATCGGTCATTTTGCGCAGAGACTCCACCACCGGCACGACCCGTGCCAACTCAACGGAAGCAGGAACCGGCGTCGCCCCTGGACGGGTGGATTCGCCGCCAATGTCCAGAATGGCCGCGCCCTCCCGCAGCAACTGCATCGCATGGACGGTCGCCGCCTCCGCTGAAAGAAATTCGCCGCCGTCGGAAAAGGAATCCGGCGTGGTATTGACAATGCCCATCAGGAGCGGAAAACCCGGCGAAAACGCCAATGACCGCCCGCGGAAAACAAATTCTTTTGCTCTCATAGTACGCATATTTTCTAATATAAATCATCAAACCCATCAAACCAACCAAACCAACCAAACTAAATGCGGTCGCCAGCGCAGGCGGTCGCCAGCGCAGGCGGTCGCCTCCCGGCCGTCTTGTACGCGGCTGAACGCCGCGTCTCCGGCGTCCCCCGTCGCCGCCATCACTGCCAAATACCCATTTTACAAGCTATATTTAACCAAATCCGCATTTTCTTTTCCGCAATCCACCAACCAGGAGAAAAAATGATCAATCTACTGACGGGACGTGGCAACCTTCCCGAAATTCACATCCAGAACAACGCCGCCCATTGCGAAATCAGCCTGATGGGCGCACACATCCTGAGCTACATCCCCAGCGTGCACCGCGACGTGATGTTCCTCTCGGAAGCCTCCGAATACACCCAGACCGGCAAGGCCATCCGCGGCGGCATCCCCGTCTGCTGGCCCTGGTTCGGCGCCCCCGACAAGGAGAAGTACCCCAACGCCACCACCTCCCATGGCTTCATCCGCCAGGTCCTATGGAATGTAATCTCCTGGAAGGAACTCAGCCAGGAGTGCACGGAAGTCGTCCTGGGCGTCACCGACTCCCCCGCATCCCGCGCCATCTGGCCCTACGCCTTCAACCTGGAAATGACCGTCCGCATCGGCGCGACCCTGGAGATTGCCTTGACGACCACCAACACCGGCGACCAGGAGTTCACCTACGCCCAGGCGCTGCACACCTACTACGCCATCGGCGCCTGCGAAACCGTCCGCGTGAAGGGCTTCGACGGCAAGAGTTTCATTGACAAGGCACCCGCCAACCCGCCGGCCGCCAATCCCCAGCCCGGCGATGTCACCATCACCGAAGAGACCGACCGGATCTATCTGCACTGCCCCGGGCAGGCCGTCATCGAGGACCCCACCATGGGCCGCAAGATCGTCATTGACAAGGAAGGCAGCGACACCGGCGTGGTCTGGAATCCCTGGATCGCCAAGTCCCAGCGCATGCCCGACTTCGGCAACGAGGAATACCACAACATGATCTGCGTGGAGAACTGCAACGTGGACTACGACGCCGTCACCTTGAAGGCCGGCGCCAGCCACACCCTGCGCGTCAAGATCGCCGTTGAAAAGCTGTAGGAACGACACGCATGGGCGCCGACTTCGGAGCACATCTGGCAGCATGGAGCCAATACGCCGGGACGTGGGGCTTCGTGGCCATCTTCCTGCTGATGGCCATCGAAAGCTCCTTCGTCCCCTTCCCCAGTGAAGTCGTCATGATCCCCGCCGGCTTCCTCGCCGCACGGAGTGAATTGACGCTGGGGAATCCCTGGGCGGACATGATTCTGGCGATTTTCATCGGAGTCGCGGGATCCCTAGTCGGCGCCTATATCAACTACTACCTGGCCCTGTGGCTGGGCGAGCCTTTCCTGCGAAAATACGGAAAGTATTTCTTCATCAAGCCGCCGGTCCTGGACCGCGCACAGGCCATCTTCCGGGAGTATGGCGCCCCCGCCACTTTCGTCTGCCGCCTGCTTCCCGCCATCCGGCAGCTCATCAGCCTGCCTGCCGGCCTGGCTGCCATGCCCCTGGGGCAGTTCACCCTCTTCACGGGACTTGGCGCAGGCATCTGGACCATTATTCTGACCGCTGTGGGATTCTTCCTGGGACGGACCACTGCAGAGATGACCTACGAAGAACTCATCCCCCGGGGAAAAGCCATGATCACCGCACACTATGGATGGATCATCGCCGGACTGGTCCTCTTCGTGGTCGCCTATTGGGCAATCTCCCGCTGGGTGATGAAGGAACGTCCGAGGAAGTCCTGATTATTCCATGAAACGTTTTTTCGCATCCCTGACAATTCTCCTTGTCTTCGCCCTCTACGCCGAGACGCTCCATGAATGGTTCGACGGCAGCCAGATCGGCCTCTTCGAATGCCACGAAGGCTACGAGACTGTCCGTGGCGCCTATGACCGCTTCTTCTTCGGGAAGGACGAAACGGGAAAGCATCTGGCATGGGAGTTCCGCCGCAAGACGGGCGACGCGCCGTATAACCTGGAACTGGTCTTCGCGCCTTACGGCTTTATGCCCGCACAGCGCATCATGGTGGAAATCCGCAACACCGGCGAGACGCACGCATCCCTCCAGCTGCGCCTGGGAAACTACAGCGAGAAGGAGGCCTGCGGCAGCAAGTACTGGGTCTGGGCAAGCCCCTCGCAGACGGTCTGCAACGATGGACGCTGGACAACCCTCATCTTCGACTACGACGGCCATTGGACCCCCAGCGAACCCAAACTGGCGCCGACGCTCGTCGGCCCCATCAACCGGCTGGACATCATCGCCCTGCAAAACAAGCCGAATGTCCTGAACCATCTGGAAATCCGCCGCATCTACACGCAGGACGCCTGCGACCCCCAATTGACACGTCCCTTCGACCTTCCCGCAGAACTTCCCGCAGGCGGAACATTCGCCTTCCCCGAGACAATCGTCGGCTTTGGCCTTCAAGGCCATGCGCCATTCGAAGACCGCGCCCGCCTGGAATTCGTTCCCGCCGAAGAGATCCCAGGGCAGATTCCCGTGGAATGCCTGCTGAAGGACAGGGAAAACATCCTTCTGCCGACGACGCTTGAATGGCGCATTCCCGCGCAGGAAGTCCGCCTGAGCCGCTACTTCTTCAGCGGAAGATACCGCGTGCTGCTCCACTGCGGCGAAGGCGTCGTGGAACTCGGCGAAACGACGATCGCCAACGGCGTTCCGCGGAATGGCCTGACGGCCTTCTCCGTCAAGGAGTGGCAGGGGGCGCCGACGGTCTTCCGCGAAAACAGCGTCCTGCCGATGGTCATGAAATGCACCTTCGTGCACGGCGGCGCCAACCGGGGTCCACAGCTTTTCAGCGACGCAGGCGTGGAGCTCTTCAGCTTTGACGCCACGCCCACCGAAAACAGCTCCATGCTCCACAGTTTCTGCACCAACTGCGCCCCTGGCGTCTATGACTACCGTCAGCTGGACGAGCGCATCATGGGCTATCTGGATGTCAATCCGAATGCGCTCCTGATGCCGCGCCTGACCATCAACGCCCCCCAGTGGTGGATGCAGGAGCATCCGGAAGCGCAGGTCGTCGTGGAGGACGCGGACGGCTCCCGCAGAGTCCTTCTCTACAACTACGGCAAGATGGTCCCCTCATGGGCGTCCCCCGAATGGCAGGAATACTGCCGCGACAGCCTGCGCCGCATGGTGGCGCACATCGCCGCCGCCCCCTACGCCAGCCAGGTGCTTGGTCTCTTCCTCTGCAGCGGCACCACCCAGGAATGGATGCAGTGGGGCAACAATGAACAGGAATGCCCCGACTATTCTCTCGCCGCCCAGAAGGGCTTTCGGGAATATCTCCGCGAAAAATATGGCACCGACGAAAATCTCCGCAGCGCCTGGCATGACGCCGGCGCGTCTCTGGACACGGCTTCCCTCCCCACTCGCAAAGAACGCTACGCCACCGATCCCGCCCATCTGGATCTCCGCAATCCCGACTGTCCCGCCGACCGGAAATGCGTGGACTACTTCCAATGGAACGGCGAAATGACCGCCGGAGTCATCGCCGGATTCTCCCAAGCCATCAAGGACGCCTCCGACAACAGGATGCTCACCGGCGCCTTCTACGGCTACCTGCTGGAACTCTGCGGTTCCGACCGGCTGGTCAACAGCGGGCACCTGGGCTTCGCAAAACTCCAGCAGTGCACCGCGCTGGATTTCCTGGCCGCGCCAACGGGTTATTGCTTCCGGCAGCCAGGCGGCGCGGGAATCTGCTACCAGATGGCGCCGGCCGCTTCCCTGAAGCTCCACAACAAATTCTGGTGGAAGGAAATGGACATCCGGACACATACCACGGACGCGCCATCCGGCTACGCGGGGAAAGCCGACACCCTGGAAGAAGATTTCCTGCAGCAGGACAAGGAGGCCGTCCAAAGCCTCTGCGCAGGACACGGCCACTGGTGGCTGGACGTGGGATACATCAATTTTGAAAGTCCGGAACTGATGGCGCACATCAAGAAACTGGTCGGCGTCATGAAAGAGGCCTTTGACAGATGCGACCGCACCAGCGAAGCGCAAATCGCCATGATCCTGGAC
>JAKSPB010000038.1 GCA_024405215.1 Lentisphaeria bacterium
CCCGAAGACGCCGCCAAATTCGACACGGGCCGCGCGAGCAGCCATGTCTCCCTCGCCAGCACACGCTGGCAGGCGCTCGTGGACGACTATCTCCGCGGATTGATCCGGCACGTGGCGGAATCCCCCTACGCCGACCACGTCATCGGATACATGGTCTGCGAAGGCGAGGAAGGACAGTGGATGCACTACTGGGGAGGCGAAAATCCGCAGGACCCCGGCGTCATGTCCGACTACAGCCAGCCCATGCTGGAATACTTCCACAAATGGCTGGCCCGCGAATACGGCACCGACGGAGCGCTCCGGAATGCCTGGAACGATGACTCGGTCACCCTGGCGACCGCCCAGATTCCCACCCGCGAAGAGCGCATCGCCGCGAACATGAGCCTGCGTCTCCTGCCGCGGGACCGCAAGGCCGCCGACTTCGGATGGGCGCTCTCCGACGTGACTTCCGAAGGCATCGACCATTACGCCAGACTCATCAAGGAGGTCTCCGGCGGAAAGGCGCTCACCGGCGCCCTCTACGGGCACCTGATGGATCTGGGAAGCACCTTCCTGGGCGAACAGACCGGCTATGCAAGACAGCGCCTGGCCGTCACCTCGCCATACGTCGACTACTATCTCGGCCCCATCTCCTACAGCCATCGCTTTCGCGACGTGGGCTACCCCGGCGGCTATGACATGCCCTCTCCGGAAACTCTGGAACTCCATAACAAGATCTGGATCAACGAGAACGACTTGCGCACACACCTGCAGTTCCCCGCCGAATACGCGTACTCCGTCCGCACGCCCAAGGACAGCTCGACGATCCTGGCCCGCGAGTTCGCCCGCGCCCTCTGCCTGCGCTCCGGCTACTACCTCTACGCCCTGGGCGAAGGCGGCCTGAACTGGTACGACGATCCCGAGACCATCAAGACCATCGCGGAGCTGCACCAACTCGGCGAGGAGACCATCTCCGCCGACCGGAGTTCCGTCAGCCAGATCGCGACCTTCTTTGACGACGAGACCCAATGCCGCCTGGCGCAGATCGGCTGCGGCCAGGGCGCCACCGTCAACGGCGCCGCAATCATGCAGCGCGAAGCGGTCTTCCGCATCGGAGGACCGGTGGACGAGTTCCTGCAGTTCGACCTGGCCAATCCCAGACTGAAGGAGTATCGCCTCTACATCCTCCTCAATCCGTACCACTTGAAGGACACCGAAAAAGAAGCCGTCCGAAACATCCTCCGGCGTCCTGACGCCAGTGTGCTCTTCACCTATCTCCCCGGCATTGCGGGAGACAACGGCCCCGACCTCTCCACGGCCGAGGAACTCACGGGCATGACCTTCCAGATGGAAACCAAGCCCCGCACCGCCTGGCTCCGCGCCACACGCGACTTCGAAAACCTCTCCAAGGGCGAGCTTTTCGGAGACAAGCACCTCGACTTCGGACCGACCGCCATTCCCAGCGGCTACGATGAAGTCCTGGCGGAATTCACGGACGGCACGCCGGCCGTAGTCCGGAAGGGAAATCTCTACCTCTCGCTCGTCGCCCATCTTCCCGTGGAAATCCTCCGCGAAATGGCCGAGAACTCCGGCGTGCACCTCTACTCCAAGGACGACATCGCCGTCTATGCGTGCAAGGATTTCGCCGCCTTCCACAGCGAACGAAACACCAAAGACTGCCTCTTCCGTTCCCCCGAAGGGAAACTCCTCAAGCAGCTCTGGCCCCTTGGCGCCGAGAACGACGCCCCGCAGGAAGTCATCCGCTGGCGCAACCAGGGCCCCGAAACCCGCATTTTCCAATTGATCGATGCCAACCAGCAATAGCCGCAATCCCAAGAGCGCCTTCAAATCCGTTCTGGATCCAATTGCCTTCCAGCCCGAAAACGGAAAGCTCTTTTCCATTGATCTGATGAAGCAGAACCGTGATTACCATCTGCAAGGATGGCCGATCACGGTCGTGGACATACCGATCTATCAACAGCAAAAGTGCTACTTCCATTCCCATGACAGCATGGAAATCGGAATCATCACGGAAGGGCGGGCCGTCCATGTCATGGACGGCAAACGGACGGAAGTGCATCCGGGCGATGTGCTGCTCATTCCGCCAAAGCGGAATCACGCCTACGACGCCGTGGAAGGAGACGAATTGAAGCGGAATATCGTCAATCTCAATGGCCGGAAATACGAGGAGGTCTGCATTCCCCTGGGCATCCTGAACATCCTCTACGACCACAGGAAACTTCCCATTCCCCTGCTTGACGGTCAAAGCATTCCGCTTTACTCCAGCTTCTTCCCGAACAACGTGGAGGAAATGACATACACGGCGAATCCGATCATTCACATTTCGGATCCGGCGATGATGGAGTTCATCCGTTCCTGCGTGAATGAACTCCACAAGGAGGAGATCTATCCCTATACGGGAAATCTCTTCGGAAGCACGATCCGGCTGCTGAACCTGATCTTGACCCTTCTGCGAAACAGCAATATCCATTCTGCTCCATACGAAACTGTTGCGGACCGACAGCTCGGGACCATCCTGGATTTCGTGAATGCCAATTACATGAAGAAGTTCACCGTGGGCGACCTGGCCAGGAAATGCTTCATCTCCCCAAGGCAGCTGCAGGAGAAATTCAAGAAATACACGGGACGGAGCATCTCGGATTACGTTGTCCGGAAACGCATCGAAGCTGCGGAATTGCTCCTGAAGAAAGGCATCCAGTCCATCCAGGAAATCGCCTTCAACTGCGGATTCAACGATTTCAGCTATTTCTCGAAGAAATTCCGGGAAATCACAGGCAAGACGCCGCGAGAATACCGAAACAACTCCTTCGAAAAAATCATTTGAGATTTTTCCCTTCCATGTTTCCCGAACAGCCACTTCTTATCCTCTTCTGTCTATTTCTGACAACATTTTTCCTCCCGGCGCAGGATGGCGTCAAGTTCCTGGAGTGGTCCTGGAACAATCCGACCATCGACTATCTTGAGGAAAATGTTGCGCGGATGAATGCCGAATGCCCGCAGCTGGACGGCCTGGTCATCCGCGTCAACGGCCAGGAAATCACCGATGCGGACGGCGGGAAATGGACGCCCGGCAGCGCCAACGCCTGGTCGAAACGCCGCTGGGAGTACGCGCATTTCGAGGATTTCGTGACGCGCTACCGGAAGTTGGACATGGGGCATTTCACGGACAACTTCTTTCAGATGACAACAACCCATGTCGACTTTGACTGGCTGAGTGACGACGAGTGCGCGAACATGGCGCACAACTTCGGCGTCGCCGCCCAGGTCGCCAAGGCCTGCGGCTTCAAGGGCCTCGTCGTTGACATCGAGGAATACGGGCGGCACTTCTGGCGTTTCTCCGACCTGGAGACCACCAAGTCGGAAGGAGAGATCGCGGAAATCGTCTTCCGGCGTGGCCAGGAATGGGGCCGACAGGTCTTCGGCGCCTATCCCGACATCGTCCTTTTCATGTCCTTCTGCCTCTCCATGCCCGATGCGCCGCTGGCCATCGCCTTCATGAACGGCGTCCTTGACGTCATGCCGCCGAAGGCACTCATCTACGAGGGCATGGAGTCCGGCGGCTATGCGGCCAAGCAAGGCGACGCCTATCGCAGCATGCAGGACGGCCTCCGCAAGCTCATTCGCCGGCATGTGCGCCCCGAAAACCGAAGCAAGGCGCGCGGACAAATCCTTCTGGCCCCCGCCTTCTATCTGGACGCATATTTCGTATGCGAAAAGGGAAACTACTATCACGAGAATCTTGAACCGGATTGGACGGATCTAGGCGCAGTGAAACTCTTTTCGCGCTGCCTGGCAGCCGCCTCGCAGGAGGCGGAGCCGTACATCTGGCTCTACGGCGAAAAGCGCTGCTGGTGGAAGGGGTCCCCCCATCCCGCGAATCTGGGCACCTGGGAGGAAGCTCCGGAAGGCGCAGGCGTCATGCAGGCGCTCAAGGAAGTCAAGAATCCCTCCGAGGTCCGTTTCGACGATCCGCGGAACCTGGTCCAGGATCCCAGTTTCCAGGAAATAGGCGTCTGGGAACTCTGGCAGCAGGAAGACGACAGGAAGCTCCCCGCGCCCGGCACAGGGCTCATCCGGGACGGCAGATGCGTCATGCGCCGGCTGACCAATGGCTGCTACCACCAGCTCATCCCCTGCAAGCCAGGTCAGACCTATCTCTTCGTCGTGCACGGATGCGTTGCCGATGCGCACAGCGGTTCGGCAAGGGCTTCCCTCAATTTCAAGGACGCCGCAGGCAAATGGCTGCCTGTCTCCGGGAATCTCCGTCTGGAAATCCCCGCCACCGGAAAGCCGGAGACAGTCTGGGGATACGTGACTTCCCCCGCCAACGCCGCGTCAATCAGCGTCCAATGCGGCGCAGCCGATCAGCAGGAAGACGGCGAGGTCTATTTCACCGGCATCTATCTCCGGGAAATGTAAGGGAATTATATACTTGAGTTGCCTATATATTCAGACTGGACATTCCTCCCGAGGCTTGCGCCTCGGGAACAGGACAAGCCCGTGACAGCGATTCATAACGAAACGAGGTACTTGCAAAAAATTTTGCAAGTACCTCGAACCTTAAGGATATAACATTCCGAATGTAAGACGCCTAGGCATTTCCCTCCTCCTGCGCCGCCTGGTGGTTCCGAATGGCCTCCTGGATTGCCTCCTCGTAGCCATTCAGCGCGGCGAAGGGCGCGAACTGCGCCGCGCGCATCTCCAGGGACATCTTCGCATACTGCGTAGAGACATGACGGGGCATTTCCAGCATATCCTCGTAGGAATTCGTCTCTTCTGGTTGTTTCGCCTGGTCATCCGTCATGCCCGATGTCCTCCGATCTGCTCATTCCGCATCCGCCCCGTGGCGCCCTCCTCCAGGTTCATCCCTTTCAGAATCGCGTTCTTGCCCAGTTTCTTCCGGATGGAAATCACGGCTTCCTGCGTGCGCTTTTCGCGTTCGCGCCGCTGTTCCACCGCCTCCTTCTCCTTCGCCAGCGCCTGGTAGTCCGTGAAGAGATCCGGCTGGAAAAGCGTGTGTTCCGCAAGCGCCGCATGCTCTTCCGGCACCACCCGGCAGGCCACCACATTCAAACGGCGCACCAGGAGATTCCGGTCCACCAGCTGGTCGAACAGCAGCCTCAACGCCTGCTGGATTTCCCGGGAAGAGGACGTCAGCCCCGTCAGCCGCACACCGCCGTGGACATCCTTGGGGACCGGCCGGCCATAGTGGTCCAGAAGCACGGCCCCATGATAACGGCGCCGCCGTTCAGGATCGGCTAGATTTTCCGTATCATAGCCCACAGCCAACGCCACCTGGTCGGTCAGCAGATGCTTCTCCACCAAATCCAACGCCAGCGTATCCGCCATCTCCCGCACCACCAGCCGCGCCTTGGAAAAATCGTACGCCTCCTGAAGCACCTGTCCCGAACTCAGGCTGTTGCTGGAAGGCCTGTACGCCTTGATGGCGGCGATGGTGCAAGGCTCCCATCCCCAGGCATGGTCGATCAGCAATTCGGCATTCACGCCGAAAAGTTCGTAAAGCAGCTTCTCATGCTTCAGCGACATCCGGCAGATGTCCCCCATGGTGAACATCCCGAAGGCCTCCAGCTTCTCCGCATAACCGCGTCCCACGCGCCAGAAGTCCGTCAACGGCCGATGCGACCATAACTGCCGCCGATATTTCCGTTCATCCAGTTCCGCCAGCCGTACGCCGTCTTCATCCGCCGGGATGTGCTTCGCCACGATATCCATGGCCACCTTCGCCAGAAAAAGATTCGTGCCGATTCCGGCAGTCGCCGTAATGCCGGTCTCCTTCAGCACTTCATGAATCAGCATGACGGCGATCTCCCGCGCGGTCTTCCGGTAGAGCCGGAGATAGCGCGTGACATCCATGAACACCTCGTCAATGGAATAGACGTGGATGTCCTCCGGCGAGATGTATTTCAGGTAGATGCCGTAGATCCGCGCACTGACTTCCAGGTACCTGGCCATGCGCGGCGTAGCCACCACGTAGTCCAGCTCCAACGACGGATCCCGGCGAAGTTCGGCATCGTTGCAGGACTTCCCCCGGAAGCGCCTTCCCGGCGCCAGCCGACGACGCTCCGCGTTGATCTTCCGCACGGCCTCCACCACCTCGAAAAGCCGCGCACGCCCCGGCAGGCCGTATGCCTTCAACGACGGCGACACCGCCAGGCAGATGGTCTTCTCCGTCCGGCTGGCATCCGCCACCACCAGATGAGTGCGCAAGGGATCCAGCCGCCGGTCAGCGCACTCCGCCGAAGCATAGAAGGACTTCAGGTCAATTGCGATGTAGCTGCGATTCTCCATATCGCCGCTTAATATAACATATATTCGCATTCTTCAAACAAGAATGGCGAATTTTTATATCATATAAAGTTCCTGTGCATCCGGCCCCGGCATTTCTCCTAGGCTTGCGCTTCGGGCACAGGGCAAGCTCGTATCGCCAATCCCCTGCCGGCAGCCTCGTCGCTGCAACAGAGCCTAGACCTTTCAGCCTTCGGGAGAAGCCTGGAAGGTATCCAGAATCTTCTGGGGAATTCTCACAGGACGCCCGGTGGCCAAATCAATGAAAACATGCATGGTCCATCCTTCGGCAATCAGGACATCGCCTCGCATGACCGTGCAGGAGACTTTTGCGCGCACGCCATGCAATTCAGTCAGAACGCCTCGGATTGTCAGCAGATCGTCGTATTTTGCAGGCGCATGGTATTTCACGTTGGCTTCTATGACAGGCATGCCGACTCCCATGGCCTCCAGTTC
This sequence comes from Lentisphaeria bacterium, assembly GCA_024405215.1. Lineage (GTDB taxonomy): Bacteria > Verrucomicrobiota > Lentisphaeria > Oligosphaerales > Oligosphaeraceae > UBA1724. Next base: position 6,763 of record JAKSPB010000038.1, read on the forward strand.
CTTGTACGTAAAGCCCCAGGTCCTCATCAATTCATTGCGGGAGCGCTCGAAATAGGTCAGGTAATTGCCATAATAGACAAAGCCCATCTGATCCGTATCCGCATACGGGACGCGATATTCGACAATTCCAGCTTTCATTTACATGCCTCCTTGTCTAGTGCATTTCCTTCAGAATCGGCAGCGGCCCGATGCCCTTGCGGACGAACCGGCAGCAGACGCCCCAGGCATGGCCGGTGTTGGAGGACATGGCGAAGCACCACTCGTGGATGCCCTTCTCCACCTTGGCCTTCCAAACGAACTCATCAACAACAAGCGGATTGATGCTGAAAGCGCGGTTGACCGACCGACCGTCGCAGAAGAGCGCGATGGGACCATCCGAGCCGCACTTCACCTTCAGTTCCATCGCCTCAGGCGCCTCCATGCGGAAGCGGAAGTAAAAGACCTTGGTGTCGGCAGTCGCCAGTTCCTTCCTGCGCGGATGCTCCAGGAAGAACTCCGTGAACTTTGCCTTCTGCCAAGTCAGTTTTTCAGGATTCCCGGGCAAGTCAAGCGTCTCCACCGCCTCCGGTCCATAGACGGGATCGCTGACCTCCGCCTCGCAGACAAGCGCAGTGGCGCCATTCTCCTCGAATTTCATGGGCAGCGTAAAGCAGGGGACGGCGCGTCCCGCCTCGTCGGTCAGATTCGCGTAGGGGCGCAGGCCTGCCCCATACGCCAGAAGATGCCTTGACGCCTCCAGGGCCGGAATGCTGGTATGAACCACAGCCTGCTTTCCCTTCAACTCCACCTTGAAGCATCCTTCGCCAGGCATTTCGCCGACAAGCGGCGTGAAGAAACCGGAGGGTTCGCCATAGGCAAGAAGCCTCCCCACCACATTGCGGAAAGTCACCGTGACGTTGGCATTTCCCGTGGCGGGATCCGGGGAAACCGATGTCCGTACCGCCTCGATGGGCGCCACGGCCCCCGGCATTTTCAAAAGATACTGCATGGCCGAAGCCATGCGCTGTCCCATGATGTGCTGGCTGGCGGCGGAAAGATGAATCCAGTCGTCCAGCGGCAGGTCAATCCCCGGCACGCAGCAGGTGTATTTTACGGTGCGGCCAATTTCATACTGCGCGAAGCGGACGCGGCTCCAATCCTCCACGAAGGCCTTCTGGTTCACATGGGGGCCAATCTGCGCCAGGACGACTGGCAGCCGGGGATTCCCCAGGTCCCGGCGCAAGGCCGCCAGGAAATCCCGCATGTGCTGCTCGTAGAGCGGCGAATTCACCGGATTGGCATCATCGCAGCCCTGGCTCCAGAGGACTCCCGCCACCCGTCCGCCCAGATGACGGAAACGCTCGTACATGGCGCCATAGAGGGACCACCCGCCCTTGTCGCGCAACGCCGGATCCCACTGTGCCATGGAGGTGCCGCCGTGAGCGCAGGCAATCAGCCCCTGCGGCACCCCGGTCGCCTTCCACATCGCCTCGGCGAAAGACATTCCCGGACCGACGCCGCGCAGAATCTTCTGCGGCTTGTTCTTGGGATTGCCGCCATGGACCGGCGCCACGGCCTGCTGCAAGTTGTGCAGAGGCTCCTTGGCCATGCCCCAGCGGTTGTCCATATAGAAGTTGTGGATCATGGGACTGGGCTGCGTCAACCCAGGCAGATATCCTGCGCCCTGCATGTTGGACTGCCCTGCCAGAATCCACAGATCGCCCACCAGGATATCGGAGAATCTCACCTTCTCGATGCACTTGCCGCCATCGGCAACCACCGACAGCTCCAGCGCGTATGGTCCACCGACAGGAAGGCCGGTCAATACGCCAGTGGCTTTTCCCTTCCGCGCCCGGCCCACGGCCAAGTCAGCAACGACCTTTCCGGCAGAATCCTTGGCGAAAAGACGGATCTCTCCGTCATGCTCAGCCGTCCCCCCAAAAGCGTATTCGGAAAAGCCTGCCGCGTTGCGCTGCAGCACGGCGTGATTCATGAGCGTCCAGCCAAAATCCATGATGAAAACTCCGTTTATTCTATTCCAGAGGCAATTGCAAATCTAACGGCAATTGCAAAAGCCTCTATCCCTTTTTCCGAAGGCGCCTCAGGACGGAAAGTCCCATACAGAGAATCACGGAATAGACCAGTCCTGCCACCAGCCCGGCCTTGAGATTGTCGCCGGATGCGGAAGCCAGCCATCCAACCAGTCCGGGACCAGTGGAGCAGCCAAGATCGCCGCCCAATGCGCAGAGTCCGAAGAGCGCCGCGCCGCCGCCGGGGATTTTCCTGGCGCCGAGGCTCAGCGTCCCCGGCCACATGACTCCCACGCCGAAGCCCGTCACTCCCACGCCGGCCAGTCCCAGCAACGGCCAGGGGGCGAAGATGGCCAGCAGATATCCGGCAATGCAGATCAATGCGCTTTTGATCATGGCGCCATTAAGATCGACGCGGTCGGCGTAGCGGCTGGAAAGCAACCGGGCAAGACACATCAAAATGGCAAAAAAACATGCCCCGAAGAGATCTCCCACGGGTTTGGAGACCCGCAGACCGGCTTCGGCGAATGCACTGGCCCACTGGGCCATCGCCTGTTCCGCCGCGCCGCTGCAGGTCATGATCAACAGGAGCAGCCAGAAGAGCGGCATCCGAAAAAGATCGCCGAAAGAAAGGCCCTTCTCGCCTTCGGGAACCAGCCGCGGCATGGGAACCAGCATGAAATTGACCATATTGTAGAGCGGGAAGAGCGTCCACAGCAGCGTCAGGATCCGCCAGTTCGCCAGGCCGAAAAGCCGGAAAAAGAGCGTGGACACCACAATGATGACAATGCTGCCGATACTGTAGATGCTATGCAGGAAAGCCATCTGCGAGGCCTTGTTCTCCGTGGGGCAGGCCTCCACCGTGGGGCTGGTCAGGACCTCCACCAGACCGCCGCCGATGGCGTAGAGAACCACCGACGCCGCCAGCCCCCAGAATGCGGGAACCACCTGCGGCAGGAATGTCAGCGAAGCCAATCCGGCAGCCATCACCACATTGGAAAGGACCATGCAGAAACGGACGCCAATCCGTTCCGCATACCGGGCGGCCAGGATGTCCACCACCAGCTGGGTCCCGAAATTCACTACTACGAGCGCACCCAATTCGCCCAACGACACTCCGAACTCCTCCCGGAAATGCAGAAACAGAAGCGGAACGTAGATGCAAACCAGCGCCTGGATGCCACCGGCCAGCCAGCACGCGTGAATCGTGGATTGATAAGTTCTTTTGCCCATGCGGGTACTGTAATGCTTCCATTCCATGCTTCCAATGCGATGGGCGACGTCCCCGCGCGCCGAGAAGAGTTTGCCCCCCCCCTCATTACCTCATTGCCATACATTGCATTCATCATGAATTTTCCCATTCCTCCGGCAGGGATTTCCAAGGAAACTATAGTAAGTCATTCTACTACTTTTTCCCGGAGAATTTCACCTTGACCACAGAGGAACTGCTACAACGTATTCAGACGGACGCCCCTTCGGCAATCCGGTTCTACCAGCAGCACGCAGCCATGGATATCGGCGTGCTGCGGGAACTGGGGAAGGAGCATCTATCCACGCCTGGCGTCCCCCTCTTCCTGGCCTCCATGGCGGGCACGCCTTCCAAGATTTTGGAAATCCTGGAGGGCAGCGACGACCCACAGGTTCTCCAGCAGTTGGCCTTGAATCCCAACTCCTTGGCACGCATGGCGGGAAGCGAATCGGAGGCTGCGCGGCTGGCTGCGGCGTCAAGCCGCAAGCTCACCCAGCAACAGGCACAGCGCCTGGCGGAAGACGCATCGGTCGCCGTGCGCGTGGAATTGGCGAAGAATCCCGCCATCCCCACGCCGGTGCAGCTGAAGCTCTCCCAGGACAACGTCCCCTTCGTCCGCATCGCCCTTCTGGAAAACCGCAAGCTCGACGAAGAATTCCAAGTCGGTCTGGGCGATGACATCGACACCATCGTGCACCTCTCCGCGCTCCTGGTCCCCCGGCTCGCTCCCGCCTGCCTGAAAATCTGGGCGGGCGAAGCCGAGGAACTGGCGCAGCTGGCGCTTGCCAGAAGGGCCGACCTCACCCCAGAGCTGGTGGCGACCATCTCCCAGAGCGCCTTCCCCACCGTACTGCTGGCACTTCTGGAACACCAGCAGATTTCCGAAGAAAGCCTGGCGGACTTCATCGTCCGCGGCGACGAAGCCACAGTCTTGGCCATCCTGAAACGTCCGGAACTCTCTCCGGAACTGCAGGACGCCATCTGGCAACGGCACGGCGACAAACCGCAGGTCCGCATTGCCCTCGCAAGCCATCCGTCCCTCGCCGACAAAATCGGCAACGCCCTTTGCGAGAACGCCGACGACGCCTTGCGCCAGCTCCTGGCGACAAACACCTCGGCAACGCTCTTCCAGACACGCCTTCTACTCGCCAGCCAGGGCGGCGATTCCCTCCTCAAGCTCCTGCTGGCCAATCCCCGATGCCACGAACCGCAGATCCTGGACGCCATCGTCCAGCGCGCATCGGACGAAACCCTCTGCCATCTTGCCTACCGCCAAATTTCCTGCGCCCAGCTTTCCGAAGAATCCCGGGCGCGTCTGCGGGAATGCCCCATGCCGCTCGTGCAGCGACTGGCTTGATTTTTTATTTCATAACCTCTCAATTCCCTCTTTCGGAGGAACAAAAATGATTCCAAACAACAAGAAACCCGTGGTGAAACCGCCCTTGAGCCTGGTGGAAATCATCACCCGTGCCGACGCCGCCACCATCCAGGCCGCCTTGGAAGCCCGCCAGAAGATCGACGCCCTTCTGGCCGAGCGCGCCGCCGCCTACGAGCGCATTGCCGCCTTGGAAAAGCAGGTCGACGAAGTCATGGGCGAGCCCGGGCTCTTCGTCTTTCCCGCGCCCACGGTCAGCGTGGCGTCCTTTGCCGCGCCTGCCGCGCCTGTCGCGCCCAAGGCCGTTCCCGCAGCCGAGCCCCCCAAGGCCGCCGCGCCTGCGGAAGCCGCCTCCAAGAAACCCGTCCAGAAGAACGGCAACTAGCCTTATATGCGGATTTCCCAGGAAATCCGAATTCTCGACCTGCTGGCACACCGGGACGCCGAATTTCTGCGCATCCAGGAATGCGAGGAGAAGATCCGCCAGATTCTAGGCGGAGCCGACTTCCCCTTCCCGGCCCCGCCGGTGGAGCTGCCTTCCGCCTCCCGCAAGGGGCGCCCCTGGCAACCTGAGGGCATCGCCCTGCCGCAGCCGTCGAAAAAATCCGACCGCAGGAAGACTACGCCTGCGAAACAGGAGAATACCGTCCCCGCCCTGGCCCCTCTGGACCCCGGCAAGGAAAATGCCTACCGCCTTGTCTTCCACGATCGCGGGGAAACCAAGGTCAGCTACCTGCAGAATCTCCACCAGCTCAAGGAGATGCTCTCTCTGGCCTGCGAAACTTTCCACATCGATTGCATTGAAACCGTCGATTTCCGGCAATTGGATGACTACACCGTCGTCCGACGACTCCTCTAAACGTCTTTCCGCCGGCAGGCTCCCTCCTGCCGGCAACCATTATGCGCATTCTCGGCATTGAAAGCAGTTGTGATGAAACCGCGGCGGCCGTCGTTCAAGACGGCCACGAGGTTCTTTCCAGCGTCATCAGCAGCCAGATCAAGCTCCACGCGGCCTACGGCGGCGTCATTCCCGAACTGGCGGCCCGCGAGCATCTGAAGAACGTCTATCCCGTGGTGGAAGCCGCCCTGCGGGAGGCAGGGATGAAGGCGGAGGAACTGGACGGCCTGGCGGTAACCAGCCATCCCGGCCTGATTCCGGCGTTGCTGGTCGGAAACGCCTACGCGAAGGGCATGGTCGCCGCCACAGGCATTCCCTACGTGGGCGTCAACCACTTCCAGGGCCATCTCTATGCGGCCTTCCTGGAACATCCGGAACTACTGGAAGATCCCGCGAACTACCCCATCCTGGGCACCGTAGTCTCGGGCGGCCATACAGCGCTGGTCCTGGTGGAAGAGAATGGCGCCGCCAAAATCGTCGGCACCACGCTGGACGACGCGGCCGGCGAGGCACTGGACAAGGCTGCGAAAATCCTGAATCTCGGATATCCCGGCGGTCCCATCATCGACCGCCGCGCCAAGCTGGGCGATCCGAAGAAATACGACTTCCCGCGAGGACTGATCGGCAGCGCCGGCAAGCCTGTTCCCCCGGAGCACAAATACGACTTCAGTTTCTCCGGCGTCAAGACCGCCCTGCTCTACAAGGTCCGGGACCGCGAGCTCAGCGACGCCGAACTCAACGACATCGTCGCCTCCTACCAGGCGGCAACCATGGGCGTCCTGGTCGCCAAGGCCATCACGGCCGCCCGGGACTTCGGAGCGAAACTGGTCTGCCTCTGCGGCGGCGTCGCCTGCAACAGCCACCTCCGGGCAGAGATGCAGAGCGCCTGCGACCGCCGCGGCATCCAGCTGGTCCTCACCCCGCCGAAATACTGCACCGATAACGCCGCCATGATCGGCGGCCTCGGATACCACTACCTGAAGAATGGATGGAACGACGCTTTGGACATGCCCGTCTCCGCCAGACTGCCCCAGGATCTGGGAATCTTCCCCTTCGCCAGAAACGCAAAACTGACAAGATAATCCTTTAACTAAAACAGAGAGAACAGAATGGACACCAACTCGGACGCCTTCTCCCAAGCCATTCTCCAGGATAATTCCGCGGAATGCAACGCCCTGCGCTCTCTCCTGCTTGGATTGTGCCAGCAATGCTCCATCTCCCTCCAGAAGGCGAACAGCTACCAGGAACTCATCTTGGATGAACTAGACGCACACCGGGGGAACACCGAATACCTGGGCATGGTGGAAAAGGAACTCTCCACCATCCAGGCGCTTGTGGCGCAGATCCTGAACGAGCTGCCGCCAGCGGAAGGTGAGCGTGTGCCGCTGGCGCGCCTGGCCGACGGCGTCCTCGACCGCTATCGCAAGAGCCTCCCCGCAACGCGCCGAATCACGGTCGATCTTCCACCGGAAATCCATGTCTCCGTGGACCTCTTCGAGTTCCAAGAACTTCTGCTGAATCTGCTGAACGGCCTGGATCGCCTGAACACCGCCAATCCTCTCAATTGGAGGCTCGCCCTCTCCACCCGGTCCTTCTCCCGCCAGGAAGCCTCTCTGCTCCAGTTGAAAGACGCTGGAGAATACTGCCTGCTCTCCCTCCTTCCCGAAGAAGTTGGGAGCTTGGACATCAAAAACCTCCGCCCCTTCGCCCAATGCCTGGGAACCGCCACGGAAATCCCCCCCATGGTCATTGCGCAATGGTGCGGAAGCGCCCGGCACAACAACGCGCACCTCCTCTTCGACACCTCTCATCCGCACCAGAGCGCCGTGCTCATCCTCCCGCCCAGGAAACGGGACGAAGGCCACGACCAGGCCATGGAGCAATTCCGCTGGCAAAACACCGCCCCCTCCAAGACCATCCTGCTGGTAGATGACGAAGACATGATCTGGGATGTCCTCAGCGACATGCTCCAGGAGCTGGGATACCGGGTGATCCTGGCCGGTGACGGCCAGGAGGCCATCCAAATCTACGGCAGCAACCCCGGGCAGATCGACCTGGTCATCCTGGACATGCTGATGCCCAACATGGGTGGCCGCGAGACCTTCTTCATCCTGAAGGAGCTGGATCCCCATGTGAAAGTCCTGGCCTCCAGAGGATACGTCTCCCAGGAGGAGATCCAGGACGTCATGGACTCCGGAGCCGCCGGATTCCTGCGCAAGCCCTACCATTTGGCCGACCTGGCCAAGAAAATCCAGGAAATTTTCGACAGTCGGAAATGATTATTGACTGAACTTTAGGTATCCTATGAGCACCCAATCCCCCCATGACCGAATCGTCATCACCGGCGTAGGCCTGACCGCCCCCAACGCCAACGGCCTGACCGACTTCCGCGAGGCGCTCCTCACGGGAAGATCCGGCATCGCCAACATGGACATGCGCTACTTCGGCAGCGCGCCGGCGGGCCTCTGCGACTTCGACGCCACCAAGTACCAGAAGCGTCGGGACATCCGGAACGGCACCCGCGCAGGCTCCATCGCCATCTACTGCGCAGGCGAATGCCTGCAGGACGCAGGAATTGCCCTGGAACAGCTGGACACCACCCGGCTGGGCGTCTTCCTGGGCCTCACGGAACACGGCAACGTAGAGACCGAAAACGAAATCTACGAAATCAGCAAATACGAATACGACACCTCCTACTGGAGCCACCACCACAATCCCCGCACGGTGGCCAACTCCCCGGCAGGAGAGGTGACCGTGCGCTTCGGAATCCCCGGCCCGCACTACACCGTCGGCGCAGCCTGCGCGGCCGGAAACCTGGGCCTCGTTCACGGTGCGCAGCAAATTCTTCTGGGCGAAGTGGACTACGCGCTGGCGGGCGGGATCTCCGAATCCCCGCGGACCTTCGGCATCTTCGCCGCCTTCAACAGCCAGAACGCCCTGGCGCGCCACGAGGATCCCACCAAGGCCTCGCGCCCCTTCGACAAGAACCGCAACGGGATCGTCATCTCCGAAGGCGGCGCCGTCTTCCTGCTGGAGCGCCTGGACCACGCATTGGACCGCAAGGCGAAGATCTACGGCGAACTGGCAGGCTGGTGCTACAACTCCGACGCCACGGACGCCGTGCTGCCCAACGCGGAACGGCAGGCGCAATGCGTCCGGAAGGCCCTGGAAAAGGCAGGCATGAAGCCCCGGGAAATCTCCATCGTCAACACCCATGCCACTGGCACGAAGGCCGGCGATGAAAAGGAATGCACCGCACTGCGCGAAGTCTTCGGCGACACATGCCCCGACACCTACTTCAACAACACCAAGAGCTTCATCGGACACTGCATGGGCGCGGCGGCCGCCCTGGAACTGGCGGGAAACCTCCCTGCCTTCCAGGACAACATCGTCCATCCCACCATCAATGTGGACGAGCTGGACGAGGCCTGCGCCCTGCCCAACCTGGTGCTGAACACCCCGCGGAAGATCGGCAAGGTCACCGCGATCCTGAACAATTCCTTCGGCATGATGGGCATCAACTGCGTCACCATCGTCACGAAGTATCCGAACGCCTGATCTGGCTTTCCCCTGAATCCCTAACTTGAGAAAAACCACTATGACCCGTGCTGAAATCCACGACGCCGTCATCGACATCCTGACGGAAATCAACCCCGATGTAGACTGGAAAGGCTTTGTCCCCGAGGACTCCCTGCGGGGGACCCTGGAATCCATGGACTTTCTGGATGTGGTGATGGAACTGCGCAAACGCTACAAGGTGGAAGTCCCCGAGGCCGACTACGGTCACCTCTCCACCCTGAAAGGCTGCGTGGACTACCTGGAAGCCCCCCTGGCAAGCAAATAGACGCGGCGCCTCTCAGCGACGCACAATTGGAGGACCCCGACATGGCAGAATTGCAGACTGTGAATGTGCCCCCGCCGCAACATGTGAAAGTCCTTGGCGGACAAGGCTGGATCGGCCTGGTGGACCAGATGGGCACCGAGACCAGCATCGTCAACGCGGCCCGCGTCTCCTTCGGAAAGATGCGTTCCGAGATGGACGAGAAGGACGTCAAGCTCCTGAAGTACCTTGTCTCCAACCATCACAACACTCCACTGGAGCACGTGGTCTTCACCTTCCTGGTCCACTGCCCGCTCTTCGTGCGCTCCCAGTGGCACCGCCACCGCACCTGGAGCTACAACGAGATTTCCCGCCGCTACACGGAAGTCGACCTGGAGTTCTATGTCCCGCCGGAAATCCACGCCCAGGCGGACTCCGACCGCCAGGCATCCGTCGTCGCCCCCGAGGAAATGGACCAGGTAGCACTGCGCGCCGCCATTGACGCCGCAAACCAGGCAACTCTGAAGGCATACGAGGAACTGCTGGCCGCCGGCGTCTGCCGTGAACAGGCCCGCGGCGTCCTCTCCCAGAATCTAATGACCACCTTCTGGGCGACGGTGGACCTCTCCAACCTGATCAAGTTCCTGGAACTGCGCGACAGCCCCCACGCCCAGTGGGAGATCCGCCAGTATGCCGAAGCCATCAAGACCCTGCTGAAGCCCTCCCTGCCCAACGTGGCGGCAATCATGGGCTGGTAGCCCCCCCCCTGACATTCCGAAATCCCTCGACGTATTCCCTGCGTCAAGGGATTTCTTTCAAAAACTATTTCTCATGAAGCAACAATGAACTCCCATCTTGCATCATGCAAAATAGAAATATCTAGAAGTCAGGAAAAAAATGACTAATTACCTTTCCGAAATTATTAATTTTTGTTTTCTTATTTTTTTCTTTCTCCCTTTGAGTCTAATTCTTATCCTAGTGACTGTTTGGAAAGAATTAAAGAAACATAGCAAATTTTCCATGCCTGCCGTCATTCTTGCCAATGGTGAATTTCCCCGCTCGCAACGCTGCCTAGACGCACTTTCCAACGCATCGGCACTTGTCTGCTGCGATGGCGCCACCGTAGCCCTGGAGGCCAAGGGGATACGCCGCCCCGACGCCATCGTGGGGGATCTTGACAGCCTGCCCGACACGCTGAAGAAAAAATACGCCGACCGCCTGCATCCCATTGCCGAACAGGAGTCCAACGACCTGGCAAAGGCCTTCGGCTATTGCGTCGGCACTCTCTTCTGCAAGGAAATCATCATCCTCGGCGCCAGCGGGAAACGCGAGGACCATCTTCTGGGAAACATCGCCCACCTGGCCGATTTCGTCAAACAATGTGACAAAGTCGAGCTATGGACCGACTATGGACGATTCCTCGCTCTGCGGCATTCCGACAACTTGACGGTCGCCCCCGGAAGCCAGATCTCCCTCTTCACCTTGAACGCCCGGCAGACGGTCTCGACCCAGGGGCTCAAATGGGAACTGCAGGATCGCGTCCTGCCCCGCTGGTGGAACGGCACCCTCAACGAAGCGATTGGCGCGCATGTCTCCATCGCCTTTGACGGCGAAGATCCCGTGCTTGTCTATCTTCCCTGGCCGGAAGCCGCGCACAAGGAAACCATCGTATCCACCGAGCCCCCCCGACTTCCCTGGCGCCATGTGCATTTCTGCGGCGTAGGCGGCGTTGGCGTCTCCGGCCTGGCGCATCTGATGCTGGACGCCGGCGTAACCGTTTCCGGCAGCGACGCCGTGGACTCCGCCTATTTTCATGCTCTTTACCGCCGCGGCGCCAAGGTAAACCTGGAAGAATCCGCCGGCAATGTCTCGCCGGACACGGACCTCCTGGTCTATTCCGCAGCCGTTCCCGCCGACCATCCGGAACGCAAAAGAGCCGCGAAGCTGGGCATCCCGCAATGCAAGCGCGGAGAGTTCCTGGCGCGGCTGGCGCCATATTTCCAGAAGGTCGTCGCCGTTTCCGGCTCCCATGGAAAGACCTCCACCACCGCCATGATCGCCCATATCTTCAAGGAGAACGGCCTGCAGCCCGGCTATCTCATCGGCGGAAACATTGATGGCTGGCAGCAGAACGCCTCTTGGGGCAATGGCCGCATCCTGGTCACGGAAGTCGATGAATCCGACCGTTCACAGGAACTGATGCTCCCCACCACCGCCGTAATTCTCAACATCGACGACGACCACTCCTGGGCCATCGGCGGCCCGGAAGGGCTTGAGGACTGCTTCCGGCGCCTCGCCCGGCAGTCCCACCGCGTCATCACCTGGGACACGGCGAATCTCCGGCGCGTCCTAGGCGACCTGCCCAATTGCACCTTTTTGGATTCCGCCAAGTGCGCACCGCAGATGCCATCCTTGCTCGGCGAACACAGCCGCCGGAATGCCTTCATCGCCTGCGCCGTCGCCACCCTTCCAGAGTTCGGCCTCTCCGCGGAGAATGTCTGGAATGCCCTGCAAAGTTTCCCTGGCGTCCAGCGCCGCCTGACGCTCCTGGCCCAGGAGGGCGAAAAGTTCCTCTACGAGGACTACGCCCACCATCCCACGGAGCTGGCCGCCTGCCTGCAGGCATTGAAGGAACGCCATCCGGACACGCCGATGACGGTCTTCTTCCAGCCACACCGCCCGGAACGAATCCTCCGCTATGGAGACCGGTTCGCCGAGATCCTGGCCGCGAACTGTGAATCCGTCGTGGTTCTGGCGCCTTTCATGGCTTGGGAGACGCAGGCGCCGGAAGCCAATCCCGCCACCTTGGTAAACCGCATCAACGTCCTTCATCCCCTCTTCTGCGCCACGCTCCACCAGGGAAAGCCCGAGGACCTTCTGCCGAAATTGCAGAAATCCTGGAACTCGGAGACGGGAAAGATGCTCTATATCCTCATCGGCGCCGGTGACATCGGCAAATTGGCAACTCTGGCAAGAAACAAACTGAAACCATGAAAAGCACCAAATTCATCGTCGAAATCCTTCTGTGCCTGGCCGTCCTGGGAGCGATCTTCTATTTCCGCTATCTCCGCAGCGACGCCTACAAGGTCAAGAAGCAGCTCCTGGCCATCTGCGACGACGTCCGGAAGACTCCCGAAGAGCACAGCGCCATGACCGCTTTGAAGACTGTCGCCCTGCAGAACCGCCTGGCGGACCACGTGGAACTCAGCGTCCACGGCATTCCCATCGGCGGCGGAATGTCCGGCGAGGAGCTGGCAGGCTATGTCTCCCGCGCCAGGATGTATCTGGACGTCATCAAGGTCGACGTCAAAGCCCAGGAAGTCACCGTCAATGGCGACAAGGCGACCATCACTGCCCTGATCCACGCAGAAGCCTCCGGCAAGAACACCGACTACAAGCTGGACGAAAACTACCGCATGAACATCGCCCTCAAGAAGGACGAAAGCCAAACCTGGCTGTTCACCTCCTTCAGCGAAGGCGAAGGACTGCAGAAATAAGGATCTATTGCCTGCGGATCCAGGCTGATATTTTCCCGAGGCTTGCGCCTCGGGCACAGGAAAACTACTTCCCAAATGGCAACTTAGCCTTTCTTTTGCCAGTCCCGCCTACAGCTTCGCCTTGACCAGTTCCCGAATCGGCTTGCCGTCGATCTCCACGTCCATAAGCACCACGCGGTGCTTCCAGACACGGTAAACCGCAACCGCATTGTCCGTGTTCTTGGCCAGGATTTCATCCGCCTGCGGGGCGATTTTTTCATTGACGAAGAGCTTTGAGGGAAAAACCACTTCCGCCCAATAACACTTCACTTTTTCGTCCTCCAACTCAGGCAACGGGTCATTTCCATACACACGCTCTGGCAGCAGCCACAGTCCGTCAGCGGAAGGCTCTTTCGCGACATCCGTCACATGCCATAGCCCCGTGCCATCCTCCAACGGCTCCACCTTGGCAAAGAGCTTCAGCTCCCTGAAGCTCAGTCCCTTCATTTCCATCGTCTTGATGAAGCAACCATCCCTGACATTTGTCTGAAGATAGCGCCCCCGGAAGGCATCGTACGGATCGAAGGCCTGACACGGGAAGCGCACCTCCGTGCCCAAGGAGACCACGCATTCGTATCGCAGAATCAGCCAACCAATGCAGAGACATTGGACCACCAGCACGGCAGCCAGCAACAACGTCTTACGTTTCAACGCCATTTGCCATCCTCCTCTTCCGATAGCGCACCAGGGTTACATTCAGCAGAATCAATCCCACTCCCAGCACAATGAACACCAGTCCCTTTGCTGTGAAGGAGAGATCCGAAGCAAAGAACTTGACCAGCAGCAGCCACAGCGCCAGACAGCACCCAAGATTGGCGTAACCCAGCCTGACCTTCCAGATTCCATAACCAATCTCCCCGATGGCCAGCAGCCAGGAGATGACATACATTGGCATGGCGTTTCCAGTAATCCACATGTCCTCATAAGCCGTCGGCATTGCGGCAACAGACGCAAACACTGCGGCAATCGCAGGCCAAACCGGCAATTTGAAGATCCATGCCCATATAGCAAGAAGCGCGGCGCATCCCCAGGCCAGCCAAACGGCATTGTATTCATCCAGGTCAACTTTCTGAACAAAGATCAAGAAGACGCCCAATCCATAGATGATCCCCACCACCGCCTGGGCCGTCAGGAACGCAGGGCGCGGCGGACGATGGCGCAGGAAAGCGATATAGGCAGGCAAAGAAAGGCACATCAGGGCCATTGCCCACAGCCCCGTCCCTATCTCTTCCGCCTCGCCCATATTCGCCCAGACGACAGGGAAAATCGCCCATAAGGCCATGGGGACAACTGCGCCCGTCATCCAGATCACAGGCAATGTCAGCAAGGAAACGAAAAGAATCAGGTCCGGCACCGCCCCGCCCAGTTGATAAGTCTGCGCCACCAGACATGCCGCCACGCCCACTGCCAGGCACCACAGGATCCCCATAGGCTCCCAGAAGAGCCGTTGCCGCCAGCCCTTTTGCGAAGCCACGACGGCAGCTGCCCCGCAGCCGACCACCGGCGTCATGGCAATCACTGCCCGCCATCCCCGTCCCAGACAATCCCAGTTGGCAGCCAGAACGGAAATCACCCCCAATCCGACCAGCAGCGCCCCGAATGCCGCAAGCACAATCATTCCCCAGGATCTCCTTGACACCTCCTGGGGATATCGTTCTAGCAACCGCGACGCGGTTCCCTCATCCACGATTCCTTCCGATTGCCACTGCGCAATCTCCTTGCGCAGCCATTCCCGATGTTCCATAAACACGCAGCTCCTCGATGTTTCGTGACTGCCTCAGCTTCCCTCAAAATTCTTTCCCATAATATATTCATATTGCCTTCCTTTTTTTGGCGACATACCCCATCCCCTGCTATATTACCGGAAAGTCATCCTTTTGGATTCCGAATCTTCCCGTAGTCACATCATTGCATACCATGGAGACAATGAACATGAAGCAAGAAAGAAACGATCCAATCGCCTATTATGCCGGGAAAAATCTATGTAATCTGCTATTCCTTCCTTCCCTGGTTCCCCTGCTGCTACTTCCCCTATTCATCCTATTTTGCAGCTGTTCATCCAAAAACAGCACATCTCCCCACCCTGACGAATCCGACCAGAAACTCCCGGCAGAAGCCTACGTATATGGTGGTTCACGCCAGAAAATGCCGGCTAGCCTAGTCAAACAATGCCTTGCTCCCAAAGTATTTTCCATTTTTTCCCTTCAGGAACTCTTTGGCACCCGGGAATATCCCCAGGGAGAAGCCGATGATGCAACGATCATGGAAAAAACGATCTTCCAGGGAAATCTCTCTCCCCTTGTACACCATCTTCGTTATCAACGAGACTACGTAGCCAACTTCTACCAGTTTGATTTTCGCCATCGCTATATCCTGGCTGTTCTCGGCGAGCAAATCGAGGCATATTCAAAACTTCCAGCAACTCTCCGGCAAAAGCTGGATATCGTGGTCCTGTGCCTCAAGGGCTATCTTGACCTGGATGACTACCTAAAATCCCTGAAAGCCCCGGAAACCTCCTCGGCATCAACCCCAGAAGAACTCCGTTCTCAAGAAAAACACATCCGGGAAACCATGCTCTTCTACGCCAATGCCTTGACATATATCGGACGAACAAAACACCTGGCAGAGGAAAACGAAAAGCACATCCAATCCCTTGCCTTTGACCAGCAACGCAGCCAGCAACTGGCAAAGGAGATCTCCACGCTATCCTATCCCTCGCGCATCTTTGAAGACACTGAAGAAAAGATGTTCCAAGACATTGTGGAAAAAACACTAACGGAAATACGTTCGGGAACAATCGATCCCTCTGCTCCGGTAGATTTGTCCTACAATTCCTTCTGGGTACAAAACCAGCTTCGCCTCGTTCATCCCATCCGTTATGACCAACTGAACACCCTGGGAGATTTCATCGGGATGCTCATTTGCCAGCCAGAAAAACACATCTCCTTGGAAAAGCGACAGGAACTTGCGAATTACCTCTATCATTCTGGCGCAAAAGAAACCCTCATCACGCTGTTCTGCAAAGACCGCTTCAGCGGCTATGAGGACTACGCCTTTGCCGCCCTTGGCACTGAATTGGTGAAACAAGGATTCATGACCTTCTTCCCCATAAGCAACTACTTCACCCAGTTGCCATTGTCCAAAGAGCTTCTTCTTGCGGGATACCCGATGCCAACGGAAGTTCTTGCCCAGGCAGCAAACAGTAACAATCTGGAAAACGCCAGGCTTCTTCTCCTGGCAGGAGCCCCCACGGTCCCCAAGTCGTCCCAGAATACCTACCATTCCCCAAACTCCTCCATTCTGGCCATTCCCATTCGATACGGTTATTGGGAAATGGAAAAGCTCCTGCTTGAATACGGCGCCAATCCCAAGGAATCACTGCCATCGGGACAGTCTTTGGAATCCCTGCGGCCATACGGTGAATATTGGAACGCATTCCTCACCAAAAACTACGACCGTCAGAAGGAAATCCTTGACGCGGGCCTGGATGTCAACTCCCCATGGGAATTCTACAATACCTTCCTTGACAAGGCAATTGATGCTCAGGATACCGAAGCCATGCGTCTTCTTCTGGAGCATGGCGCCAGCCTGGAAAAGAAAACTTATCTGGACGACACCTATCAAAAACACTTCCATGAAGGCTTCCGCCTTCTTCTGGAACATGGTGCCGAAAAAGAAGAGAAGGAGTTGGTCTATTCCATTCTTCAGCACTACTCCTTCACACCGAACTGGGAAGAACAAAAACAATATTTCAAAGAAATTCTCGCCAAATTCACGCCAGAAGAACTCTCGCCCTTCACCTTCCCCAGAAGGAAAGACCTGCCTGCCACAACCTTTCCCAATTACGTCCTTTCCATTTCTGATAGAGATACTTCACCCGCGCAAAAGCACGAAGTCCTCTTACTGCTAAAGGAAAAGGGAATTCCCATCATTGCCCCGCAAAAGGAAAAATATACCAGTCTGTTCTATTCCTTGCTCAAAGACTTCAGCAATGAAAGCCCCTGCCTGAACACCCGCATGGAAAAACTGCTTGATTTCCTCATTGCCCAAGGAGAAGATGTGAACTGTGCAGCATTTCCCAAGGAAGACTCCGAAGGAAACACCAAACTGGAAATGACGGGGATACTCACCTACATGGCACGGGAAAAATACAAGACCCCTGGACTTGTGGGATATTTCCTAGATCATGGCGCCAGAACAGACATCAAAGACGAAACAGGAAAAACTTGCATGGACTATCTGGCTGAACTGGAGGACAAAAGCGCCTGGCAGGCGCTATACGCTCCGGAAGAGTTCCAGAAAGCCCGAGAACTTTACCGCACAAAAATTTACGTAGAATTCCATAACGTGGAGGAGTTCTTCGCCAATCCCTCCTATCGCCACGATCCTGTCCAAATTGCTTCCGAAGGCCTCAAAGATGATCAACTTGCCCTTAGCTTCCCATACTGGCTGGATAAGTTCAGAGCAAGCGTTCTCTCCCGAGAGAAGGATTCCAGAGATACCTATACGCTGGAATACGCCATCTACCAGCCTTTGTATTTCCATGCGTCAATCCATGTGATCCGTCTGCCGGAAAGCGCAGAAACAGACTCCTGGGAAAAGGTTGTCCAGGAACAATGGCAAAACCGCCAGAAGGACCTTGAGAAAAAGTCTTCCATTCTGGAAATTGAAGACCTCCAGTTCAGCCCCTTGAGTGCGCCCAAGAAACTGGCAAAATCAGGCATCCAATACAAGGAAAACGAAGCGTCATTCGTAAAATTGGATTGGTATAATTCAAACTGCGCCCGTGCAACTCTTCTGAAAAAACATTACTTCTATACCCTTCACCATGGGAACGTCTTGGAAATAGAAGTTTTCGCACGCGAAAAAAAAGCCTGCCTGCAATTAGAGGAAGTATGGGAACTATTCTTACAGACGATTGATTCCCAGTTATTTGCCAAATCCGCCATTCAGCAATAGCCTTTTGACCAAGAACAAACTTAGGAGAAAGTATGACTTGCAAAAATGTACGAGACTTTTGTAAAAGTTCACTCGAAGGCACTTTTCAGGAATTTCGGAGGCAGTCTGCTTCAAATACGTCGCGGAACCGCGACGTATCCCGCCCTAGCTTTACAAAGCCGGAACCAATTGGAGAAACATGCCCCGAAAGGGAAAAAAGTGACCTAAGCGACTTTTGCAGAAGCCTCGTACGCCTTCCATTTCACCAGCATCGCCCGTATCAGCCTCAATTTCTTCCCACGCCGAAAATCCTTCTTCTTGCTCTGCTGGTTCTTCTGCTTGGACTCCAATGGGGATGCGGCCCGCAAACCAAGAAAGACGATCCAGGCAAAGTGTGCGAAACCCTGCCGGATGAAACATGCTGCGCCCCCCTGCCAGATGAAGAATGCGAATATGGCGGCTATCTCAAGTTCCTCTCCCCAGCCATGAAAAAGCAACGCCTGGATGCAAGTGTGCTTTCTTTATGCACAATTCAGGAGCTCTGTGGGAAACGCACAGTTGTCAACCAATATGAAGACAGACAGGCATGGCAAAAAAGTCTGGCAAGCTATGGATACTATGACGAGCTTCTCAACTCTAGCACCTATGGAGAACCCTCCTCGCAAAAACGGGAACTGTTCACCTTCGATGCACGGTATCAATACATACTGGCCATCCTGGGAGAAAATCTTGAAGAATATGCCAGATTGCCCATGGAACAACGCCATAAACTCGGTTTTCTCTTTTTGAGTCATAAAGGCCTCGTCGACATTGATGAATACCTCAAGGCCCTAGCCCCCCAGAAGACATCTCAGGCATTGCAGACAAACGAAGAAATCCTGCGTGGGAAGCTGCTCTTCTGCGCAGACGTCCTCGCATATTTAGGAAAGGCAAAACTCCTGAATGCGCAACGCAGAAAGGCGCTGCAAGATCAAGTATATGACCAACCCCGAAGCAAACAACTCGTTGAGGCCCTCTGCAATCGTTCCAACTTCCGCATGACCTATAGTCCCCAAGAAACTCTAGAGCTTTTCCAGGAAAAAGTCACCTACCTCCTTCAGGAACTGCAATCTGGTGTCATTGATCCCAAGATACCCATGCAATGGCGTGACAATGACTTCTGGCACCTGTTTCTTCGCACGCCATTTTATCCGGACTACTCTCTTCCCAGCACATTGGAATTATTCACTGTCGTCTTGGCAAGCATTCCCGATGAAAAAATACTTCCCCTGGAACAGCGCAAGCAATTGGCACTTTGGCTATATCAATCTGGTTCCGAGAATGTTCTGGAAAATCTTTTTACTCCTTCTCATCAGTATTACCAATATCCGAATTATTTCAAAATGTACGGCAAAGAACTACTGCAAGAAGGCTTTGAAAACTTCCTTCCGCAGGAAATGCACTTCCTGGACGCCGAGTCCCGCACCGCACTTCTCCAAGCCGGCTATCCGGCCAGTTCCAGGGCCCTATACTATGCTGTCACCAACGACGACCTTGAGATGGCAGCAGAACTCCTGAAAGCCAATGCCTCAGTCCTGCCTCCCCATGACAACTCCACCAAGTTCCTCCTTCCCCATGCCGGAAGAGAATCCTGCTTGAAGGTAGCAACCAGGCGCGGGAACAGGGAAATGGAAACTCTCCTGCGCTCCCATATGACCTCGTCCGACAACAGTATTTTCCCTGAAAGTTCCCTGGACCAAGAACGTCTCTACGGACAATTCTGGAATGCCTTCCTTGCCAAAGACTATGAGACCCAGAAGCAACTGCTGGAAAGCGGTGCAGTCCATCCCAATCTTCCCTGGTACGATCATAACAGAGAGGTCAGCCTGCTTTTCTGTGCCCTGGAGGCGAAAGATCTCCAAGCCACGAAACTCCTCCTGGATGCCAAAGCGAATATCACCTACCACAATTACCTCGCAACCGCCTATACGAACAATTTTCTGGAAGGTTTCCAGGCATTGTTGGAACACGGCATTCTGGATAACATGAAACAACAGGACCTTTCCTTTGCCTTTGAATTACTTCAAAAAAAGACGACTTCAAAATCTGATCAAACAGAAGGCCTTCCCTTTCTGGAAACACTGCTGGAATACCTCCCCTCGGAAAAGCTTCCCCTTTTGGAATACAAGCAAACAAGTTCCGCTCCCGGGCTGACTCTTCCCCAATACGTCCTGGGCAACTTAAAAAGCACATCGCTCTCAGAAAAACTGGAAATCCTGAAAACCCTGAAAAAGCACGACATTCCCATCGCTCCTCCCGTGGATGGAATGCACCAGAGTCTATTCCTGCCACTTTTGCAAAATCTCTCTGCGCCAAACTACATTTCAAAGCAACAAATAACATACTGGTTGCCAGAAGACTACGTCAAACTTCTTGATTTTCTTCTGAACAATGGCGAAGACGCAAACCGCACGGCTCTCCCCAAACCTAAAAACAGCCCAGGAAAGGAGCCTCTGGAAATGACCAGTCTTCTCACTTACATGGCACGAACCAACCATGGGAACGCCGCTCTTGTGGCATATCTTCTTGAGCACGGCGCAAAGACAAACATCCCCGATGCTTCAGGAAAAACCTGCATGGACTATCTGGCCGGCCAAGAAAAAGCCTCCCAGTGGAGTCCCCTTTTCGTTCCGGAAAAATACGCAGAATTGCGTCAAAAGGACTATGACGAAAACTACCGAACGGCAAAGACTGTGGAAGAGCTTTTCCTGCTCAATCCCAAAGGCATTTTTAAGAATTGCTTTGACGATGCAGGGCTTTCCGATAATGCTCTCGGTCTCACCTTCTCCTCGGCAATGGATGATTTTCAGGCCAACGAAATCCGCTTATCCCCAAACGATGGCAAAAGCAAATACTTCTTGCAATACAATCACTGCACAGACTACATGCGAAAGATCGTCGTGAAAGTGCAAAGCCTTTCTGCCAAAGAGCAATTCCAGTCCTTGTCGGCCATCGCAGAAGCGCAGGTGCAAAATAACAAACTCTCCCTTCGGAACACCATGGCCAACAATAAAAGCATCTGCAATCCCGTGTTCAATTCGGTCACTCCAGTCGCGCAAATGCCCGCCCTTGGAGTGGAATACGTTACTTATACAATGGCATACCAAGGTTTCTCTCCACGCATTCACGAAAGAAAACTATTCCATCACGGATCATCAAATCTTCTTTTCCTGCGCAAGGGATACCTGGTCTCCATCTGCTACTATGTGATGGATCGTTCTGAACCGATTGACTTGGAAGCCCTTTGCACAACCATGGTGAAAATCTTTGCCGAAAACACACGAAATCTTGATGCTCCAGGGAAATCATCTCCCCCTCAAGATTTAAATTAAGGGAATCATAGCTTGAGTTACGGCTCCCAATTTTTCTCGAAGCTTGCGCCGGACATAGGACAAGTTCCCTGACGGCGATTCCCCTAGCCTCCCTACCCTCCTTGTATTTCCCCATGCGCATTCTCCTGCAACGTGTTACGGAAGCAGCCGTCCGGATTGACGGCGAGGTCGTCGGCCAGTGCGGTCGCGGCTTCCTCCTTTTCATCGGCATCACCCACACGGACACCCGGAAAGACGCGGATTTCCTGGCTGAAAAGTGCGGGAACCTCCGGGTCTTCGAAGACGAAAACGGCAAGCTGAACCGCAGTCTCAAGGAGGTCGGCGGAGAAATCCTGGCCGTCAGCCAGTTCACTCTCTATGCGGACGCCAGCCACGGACGGCGCCCCAGCTTCACGCAGGCCGCGCCTGGCGCCATCTCCGAACCCCTGTATGAATATTTTGTCCAGCAGCTCCGCAACCAGGGGCTTCATGTGGAGACCGGACGTTTTGGCGCGGACATGAAGGTCTCGCTGATCAATGACGGTCCAGTCACCATTCTTCTGGAACAGCCTGCGCCGAAGAGCGCGGTTTAGGCTATTCTTCCGCCTTTGCGCACTGGCCATCCCGGCTGCGCTTCCCCCGGCAATAGGCGACAAGCGCCAGCAGCCCCAGAGCGGTAAAGGCGCTGTCCCACAGGAACATCAGCCGGAAACCGTAACGGGTGGTCAACCATCCTCCCAGGCTGGCCCCGCCCATGACCATCAGCGTGCTGATGGTGCTGTTGGCACTGGAATACTGTCCATATTTCTCCGCCGGAAAGGCACTCATCAGCAAGGGCGCGTATGCCGTGCTCTGGACGGCGTACGCCGCCGCTGTCAGCAAGGCAAAGAGAGCATACAAGTCCGGCGTCCTCACCAAGAACCATCCCAGCAGACTGACCAGCGAAACCAGACAGGAACCGATCCAATAGACCTTGGCGGGACGGCTCCTGTCCACCCACGCCCCTACGCCAAGCGCGACGACAGCCCCAAGAACGGCGCTGACGCCGCTGACACGGCCATATTCCCCCATGCTCATCTCCAGGTCCTTCGTGGCCAGAAGCACACTGAACATGGTGCGCAGAATCATGGACGCCTGATTGAGCCCCAGGCAAAGAAAAAGCCATACGAAGAGCCTGTCGTGGAAGCATTCGTGAAAATATCCCGCCGTCTCCTCCCAGACCGTCCGGCACACGCCGCGTCGGGCCTCGCGCAGCGGCACCGGCGCGTAGCCCTTCTCCCGTACTAGGAAAAGCAGAGCCATGGAGAGCAGATAGAGGCCCGCGCCGCCCCAGACAGCGATCCAAAGATGCTCCGTCGTCCAGGCCAGTCCCCAATAATGGAATCCGGCGGCGACCAGCGACGCCCCGGCGCCATTCCACGCCATGAAGCGTCCCATGGCGGACAGCGGCAGCACATCGGGGAAGAGGCAGTAGAGCAACGTGCTCGGCACCAGGCTGGCCAGCGCGAACAGCAGCAACGCACCGCTGCCGAGCACTATGCTGGATTGCCCATAGCCCAGGCCCACCAGCGTCAATGCCACCAGCGGCGCAGAGAACCACAGATACGGCAGGCGGCGGCCGAATCGTGTGCGTGTACGGTCGCTGCAGACGCTTATCCAGGGCGTCAATATCAGCGTCACGCCTTGGGGGAATGTCCCGACGGCCACGCCAATCCAGGCTGGCGTGGCGCCGGCACGGCCCAGCAAAATCGGTCCCAACATCGGCACCAGGCCCCAGCAAATCAGCCCCAGCACCTGGGAAGCCAGACACCGCGCGATATACTGCGCCCACTGACGATA
>JAKSPB010000039.1 GCA_024405215.1 Lentisphaeria bacterium
ACTACGGATGGTCCGGAACGCTCTATCTGGAAATGATTCATTTTCTGTTTGCCTAATTGCCGTTACGGATTGACGGCACGGGCCTGGACTGTGCCCGAGAGGCAAGCGTCGGGGAAGCATGGGGGCAGATACGTAGGAAACCTATGTAATCAATTCCTTTTCTTTCCGGTTGAGAGATTTGTTCCAAGTGCCGTTGTTTTCCCATAAAACCAAGGAGACGACAAAAGTTGAAAAGAATCTCGTGTTTTCACCTTGATTGAATTGCTTTTCGTAATCGCCAGCATTGCGCCCCTGGCCAATATGCTTCTGCCGGCTCTTTCCAAGAGCCCGGCGAGAAGGCACGTGCCATCGGCTGTGTCAACATCCTGAAACAGATTCAGCTTGTCAACATCCCTATATATCAACGACTACGATGATTTCCTGACGCAGCTTTTCTTCAACTTCGCAAACATGGGCGTCCATGGTGGTGGCGGAGGAGGTGTCGACATGGTCCTCGTGGGGGCGCGGTCATACTAGCAATAGGCGAAGTAGTCGATGCCCGCATCAATGGCATACTGCATTTCGCGGTCGGATGATTCCTGTGTACGCTCAGGAAAGTCGATTTTGCCGTCTCCCAGGTCAAGGGCATAGTAGGTGGTGCGGTCGCGGAAACTGAGTTCGCCCAGGGATTTTGTTGCGCCCCCCGAAGAAGGTGGTCGAGGGGAGGGCGCAGTCTCAATTGATGACGCCTACGCGTTTGACAATGCTCATTGAGGCATCCTTTGCGGAGATTTTATTGATTCTCAAAAAACTCTCATTTTCAGGCAATGAGCACGGGGCCCATGAGACCGGCGGGCATATTGGAGAGGCGGTCCCGGTTGCCGGGGGCGTTCCAGACGCGCAGCTCGATTTCGTGTTCGCCGGCAGCCGCCTCGAACGCGAAGCGGTAGAATGGCGTGATGCGCGCACCCTGGAAGACGCCGTCCACGTAGAGTTCGACGGCATCCTCAATGCGTCCGCAGTCAAGGACATGCCTGCCGTCCTGCGCCAGATTCACTTTCCGGGTGTATGTTCCGCAGCCGGAGAAGGTTCCGCGGCCGACGGCGCGCCAATCGGGCAGGCCTACGACCTGCATGGGGGTGCCGGAATCCGCCCATAGGTTGGGAAGGGAGGGCAGGCCATGGCGGTATTCGGCGGAGAAGGTTCCGAAGAGGAAGGGCATGTCGTCCAGGCGGCATTGGGAGGAGAGGCATTCAAAGCGAATGGTGTTCTGCAGCGGCGCCGTTCCGCCGCGCAGGAACGCGGTCACATCGGCGGCGAAGTTGCAGCAGTCCGTGATGCAGGCGGGCTTGAATGCGTCTCGCGGGACTTCCACGTCGTTGATGAACACCTGCCATTCATCGGCGGTGAAGGTGCTTTTTTCCACGACCAGCTGCGCGCGGGATGGCTGTCCCTGAAGCAGGAAGACATTCCTGTAGCTCATCTTCTGGCTGTTGTCGGAAGCAAAGTTGAGTTGTCTGGTCAGGAGGTTGTAGTTCCCTGCCTGGTCCTTGTCGTTCTGCATCAGCCAGTAGGCCAGGGGAATGGAATTCTCTGGGAAGGAGAGTGACCAGCCGGTGGAGATGTCCGTTGCGTTGGCGGGGAGGGCGATTTCCTCTTCATCCGTGAATTTGGAGACTCCTGCGGGGATTGTGACTGCCTTGCCGTCCACCATTCCGACGAAGGTGGACGGTGCGCGGTTGAAGACCATGACGCGTCGCCCTTCGGGGTATTGGCGTTCCTGGATGAAGATGTCCCCGGCGCTGGCGCGGTCTGTGCCGGTTTCGGTCGCGACGACCTCCAGGCCGGGCAATGCCAGCAATTGTTCGTCGGAGAGTTCGGCGAAGCGGAAGGAATCGGACCAGGTCCAGGGGGATACCGGCGCATTGTCGATGGTTCCCAGGCGGATGGGCGTTTCGTCCGCAATCAGCAGGACTTTCCCACCCTCTTCGGCAAATGCCTGGATGACATCGGCCGCCTTGCCGTCAATGGCGGTTGTCTTGTACAGGAGGAGGACGTCGTAGTCCTTGCGCCAGGTTGCGGCAGAACGTTCGCTCAGGGTGAGGTCATCAATGAAGTCGAAGTCCTTCTGGTGGGAGAGGAGCCGTTCGGAAAGGACATGGAAAAGGGATTCGTCGGAATTGAGGTTCCGGTGGTCTTCGTCGTATTTGCAGTAGAAGCTGGTGGAGGGATAGAGTACGGCCAGACGTTGCAGAGGCTTTCCATGGGCCACGGTTTCGCATTTCGCCAGCGTGGGTTTGAGCAGGTGCTGCATGATGGGCCATTCCGAGTGCTGGTAGAAGACGGAGGGGGGGACTTCTTCCTTGCGCGCACCGTCCATGGAATAGCTGAGTCCATGGATGTTGTAGTAGGTGACGCCCATGAGCGTCTGGAAGTCCATCTGGTATGCCAGGTCGCGCAGGGAAGTCTCGTTGCCCATGACGGCCAGCGCGTCGGAGCCGCACTGCTCCTTGTGGAAGAGGCGTGCAGCGGAGGAGACGACCTTGAGGCCCGTGTGGTAGGCGCAGGCGTCAGGCAGGGCCACGAAGAAGCCGAGTGGGTCCGTGCAGGGGACGTCCAGATATTTGCAGCAGCGCAGCTCGTTGGGCCATGCGAAGCAGGTGACGGCCAGGTATTCGGTGCGGGTCAGGTGCCCGATGCTGAGGATGCCGTGCGCGTTGTCCCAATCCCGGATGCGCTGGAGATAGATTTCGCAGAGGAGCCGCTGCTGGGTGACGCGGTAGCAGTGGCGGATGAAGGGCGTGGTTTCGTCAATGACCGTGGCCAGATGCCCCAGTTTGGGAACGATGTCGAATCCGTGGTCCTTCTGGAATTCCTCGGGGAATGCGGTTGTCCACTGGTAAGGTCCCGGCGGCGCAGGTTCGTCCATGAAAGAGGCTTTGAATACATCGCTGAAGGAATTCTTGTATCGTTTGTAATACTCTTCGTGGGTGACCTGGATGAAGGTGTCGATGGCCTTGGGATTCAGCAGGTCGGAGTTGTGTCCGCCGTTTCGCCGGACAAGCTGGCAGGCGACGACCTTGCAGTCGCAGGGGGCTTCCCAGAGGATGGCGCACCGGCGTATGGAGAGGCCGGCGCGGATATGGGGGGCCTTGATCTTGTTGACGTTGGAATAGCCGCTATGCTGATAGCCGTCGCGATACCAATCGGTTTTCACCGTGCCGACGTAGGCCGTGATGTCTATTGGCTCGCCGCCGTCCGCCGGGTATGCGTAGCAGGTGAAGATATTTCCTTCCGGCGGAAGCACTTCATACAGTGTCTCGCCGGCTTTGACCTTGAAGTTGTTGAACCAGAGTTCCTGGGAATTGTTGGAAGGATCCGCCCAGACGACGCGGCCGCCGGCCGTTGGCGAGGGGTAGTAGTCTTCGTCCCAGATGGAGAGGGTGATGCCGCATTTCTTCGCTTCGTCCGCCATGGCGTCGATGATCTTGAACCAAGGTTCCGACAGGTAGGGCGTCAGCAGGCCGGCGCGGGAATGGGTATAGAGGCTCTCATAGCCTGCGGCTGCAAACTCGCGGACCTGCCGGCGGACTTCGTCGGCATCCAGCATGTGGTTGAGGAAGTATTGTGCGGCAATGTGTTGCATGGGGAAAGAAGTACTTGTACGGAGAGGAAAAATGAATGGTTGCAGGATGTTGAATCTGAAACCCTTAAAGAAAGTGCGCCAGGCGGAATATTATGTTAGCCAAGCACGTAGGAAAAGCATTCATCCAAACAGTTGTCCTGTCGGCTGGAAAAATTTAATCCTTCTTTCGGAACCATCTAGGAAAACGGGGAGATCAAGAAGATTGGGACAATCCTTTGGCTGTTTTGGATTATCAGGGCAATTGTAAAAGCCGCTTTGGCGGCGGGCCGGGGAAGGAGTTTCCATGCCGGGCGCAGAGAGGCAGGAGTTTCGCGGGTTTTCAAGTGCATGTCATAGCCATTTGACGAGCAGGCAGAAAGTGCCAATCCCTGCCAGAAGGGCAATCGTATGATACAACCCCAGAATGAATGACGCCTTCCAGTCGTCCCATAGTTCGCCGTCAATCAGGCTGAAGATGTCCCATTTGATACTGTAACGCCAGGCTTCGCTGTAATCATCCATGCTGTTGAAAAAGAAATGGAAGGTCACACGGGCGACGATTTCCGCCACGATCACGCCAGCCATTATGCAGAACGCCTCCTTGAAGTCCACGTCCAGGAAATACAATGCGGCAGCGAGAATGACATCAATGATGGTGAATCCGCAGAAGGGAGTCATGGGTTATGAAAACTGCAGGGCGTAGAGTTTTGCGTATATGCCTTTTTGCTCCAGAAGGGAGTCGTGATTGCCTCGCTCGACGATTTCCCCATGGTCGACGACCAGGATTGCATCGGCATTGCGCACCGTGGAGAGACGATGTGCGATGACCAGGGTGGTGCGTCCGCGGGAGAGCTCCACCAGGGCGGCCTGGATCTTCCGTTCGCTTTCGTTGTCCAGTGCGCTGGTCGCCTCGTCCAGAATCAGAATCGGCGGATTCTTTAGGAAGACGCGCGCGATGGAAATGCGTTGCTTCTGGCCGCCGGACAGTCGGACGCCGCGTTCGCCGACGTAGGAGTCATAGCCGTCGGGAAGGGATTCGATGAAGTCGTGGATGTTGGCATGCTTGGCGGCGTCAATCACTTCCTCCATGGTGGCGTCTGGACGGCCATAGAGGATGTTGTCGCGGATGGAACCGCAGAACATATAGGTGTCCTGCTGGACGATCCCGATATGTCGTCGCAGGGAGGCCAGGGTGAAATCGCGGATGTCGCATCCGTCCAGTTCGACGCGTCCGTCCTGTGGATCATAGAAACGCGGAAGCAGTGCGCAGATTGTGCTTTTTCCGCCGCCGGAGGCGCCGACGAGGGCGACCGTCTTTCCCGGCAGCATGTCAAAGCTGACGTTCTTCAGTACGGGGATGTCCTTGTCGTAGGCGAAAGTCACATTGCGGAAACTCGCCTTTCCCTGTACCGACGACAATTCCCTGGCGTTTGGTGAGTCTGCAATCTGCGGAATCAGGGAGACGATTTCATAGAAACGCTTGAAACCCGTGTATCCGCGCTGGAAGGACTCCGTGAAATGGAGCAGCATGTCCAACGGGCCGAGGAAGATTCCGACATACAGCGCGTAGATGGCCAGTTCCATGGGGTCCAGCGAATGGTAGCCGATGAACCAGCCGCCTCCAGCCAGGATGGCTACGTAGAGCAGGCCCTGGAAGAAGGAATTTCCCGCGTGCATGAAGCCCAGGGCGCGATAGCTGCTGACTTTCGTGGAAAGGAACTCTTCGTTGCTGCGGTTGAATTTGTTCTGCTCCAGCTTTTCGTTGCCGAAGGACTTGACGACGCGGATGCCTGCGAGGGAATCCTGCACGCCTGCGTTGACGGCGGCAATCTTCTTGCGGTTTTCCGTAAAGAGACGACGGATCCTGACGTTCAGGCAGAAGGTGAAGACCGACATCAGGAAGGTCACGCCCAGCAGGACGACGGTCATGCCCGTGTGTATCCTGAGAAGCAGGATGAAGGAGCCGATGATTTTCAGGAAGGCGATCAGAAGCATTTCCGGACCATGGTGCGCAAGTTCCGTAATGTCGAACAGATCCGTTACCAGGCGCGACATCATTTCTCCGGTGTTGTTGTGGTCATAGTAGGAAAAGGAGAGGGTCTGGTAGCGGTGGAAGAGATCCTGGCGCATGTCGCGTTCCATTTTCGCGCCCATGATATGCCCCCAGGAGCCGATGAAGTACTGGCAGAAATAGCGAATGACATACAGGATGCCAAGTCCCAGGGAAATCCACAGCAGGGCGCGGGTGATCTCCTCCACTGGCAGCAGGACGACATTCTTGTTCAGATAATTCAATACCTGCGGAAAGATCAGGTCGATGGCGCTGACCGCAAGCACGCAAAGCATGTCCAGGAGGAAAATCCACTTGTACGGGCGGTAATAGGAAAGGAATGCGCGGAATAACTTCATGGGAGAAGATTGAAATGCTGTCTAGAAGATTGGACAAGAAAAGCCAGGGAGACCGTGGAAAGGATGGAAGCGTTCAATGAGTTTGCAGCTTTTCCTTTACCTTCTCCCAGTCGATCTTGCGCAGGAGTTCCGGAATGTTCTTGTAAATCGCCTCGTGGTGTCCGAATTCGTCGCGTGTCAATTCGGCGATGGCGTCTTCCACGCTCCAGTCTTCAAAAATGATTCGACTGGAGGCCACGGCGGCGCCAGTGCGGTCGCTGCCGTGCCAGCAGTGGATCAGGATCGGCTTCGGTGCGTTTTGGATTGTGGTCAGAATGCTCAGGATATCACTCTCGGTCAGGCTTCCCGCCGCCAGCGGAATTTCGTATAGTTCGACGGGAAGGCAGCCGATTTCATCTTTGTCGCTGTGGAATTTTCGCAGATTCAGGATACTCTTCAGGCCGACATTGTCAATCAGGAAGGCTATCTCGTCTGCCGCAGGCTGTCCTGAACGGTAGATCTCCGTGCTGACCTGGTGGAAGTTCTTCGGAGGCTTTTGAATGAGTGTGTTTTTCCTGCAACAGCCGCTCATCAGGAACATACAGATCAGCAGGCAAAAGCGAAGGGTCTTTTCCGTCATGGTCATTTCTGTCGTATGCTCCTGGTGTGCGGAAACTTTTACAAAAAACGATGCGATTCTACCAAGCGAAGAGGCGATCGCGGACGGGGCCGCCTGCGCCCATGCGGATCAGCTTTAGCAGACGGCGCTGCGGTTTCAGGACCACGATGTCCACCAAGAGATTGTCGTTGGGGGAGAAGGAGGTCTTGTGGGCTCCCTCGGGAATACTGTCGGCTCCCACGCCGCCGTAGCCTTGCGTGATGGCGAAGTTGAGGCCATCCTCGGTGATTTGGCTGTCAAAATGGGAATCTCCCGTGAGGACCCCAGCCAGACGGCAGTCCTGATTGGCGGAGAAATCCCAGGCGACGCCGTCCTGTTCGCCCTTTCCGTTGGCGTGAAATGCCTTGGCGATGGCAAAGAAGAGCTCGCCGTTTTTCAGGCGGGCATTGTCGCCGATCCAGGCGCCGATGACATGGGGGCAGTAGTGGGTCAGGATGACGGCGGTCCAGCCTGCTTCGGTGAATTTCAGGTTGTCTGCCAGGAACTGGAGCTGCTTGGGGGCGAGGGTGTAGTAACCTCCGCCGGGGGTGTCGTCGAAATCGCTGGTGTTGAGGAAGAATACGCGGAGTTTCGCGGTTGCGATGTCGTAGAAGCCATAGGTGGCGTCTTCGGCGAAATTGACTTTGTGTCCGCGCTCCAGGTTCGGCAGATTGAAGAGTTTGGCGAACTCGGCATCGGTAATCATCTCTTCCCGGTTGACGCCATGGTTGTGGTCGTGGTTGCCCATCAGCTGCAGATAGACGCCGGGATATTGGTAATGAAGGTCGGCGTGACGTTTGGCGAAGGCGCGGGCCACTTGCGCGTCCTTGGTGGCGGGAGTGTCCAGACCGATGTCGCCCAGGTCGGCGATGAAATCGAAGGGAATGGTTTCCGCGGCATGGTTCAAATAGACCACGTGCTTGTAGGTGTCTCGCCCGCCGGAATGGACATCGGAGATGATGGGGAAGATGACGGCCTGGTCGTCGCCTTTGAAGTCGTTGATACGTTTCGCTGCCGCGGCGATCTTGGGTTCAAGCCAGTCCGGAAGGGGGATGGGAGTGGCGAGGCTTGCCTGGATTTCTTCGATTTGTTGTTCGGGAGAAGTCTGGGCGGATAGGGAAAGAGTGGTCATGACCAAGGCGAGAAGAAGGAAAAGTCTCATGGGAAAAAGATGGTGGCGGGAGTGCAAGAGAGAAAAAACTCTGACAATGATCAACTAACGGCTAACGACTAACTAGTTCCGGCAGGAGTTGTTCTGTGGAGAATCCGGCAGCGGCCTTGTGTCCGCCGCCGCCATAGGACAAGGCGATGGCGGCGCAGTTGACATCGGGCTTGAGTTCCAGATCGGAGTAGAGGCCGTAGCACCACTTCTTGCCGTTGTAGGAGAAGAGGAGCATGGCGTCATGCAGGGCGGGATCGAATGCCTGCTGCATGTCGGCGGAGCCGTGTCCGGCGTTGTTGAAGCAGAGCACCCGAAGTCCCCAGAGGTTCCGTACAAAGGCGGATTCCTTGAGGATGCCCTTGTAGTAGTTCAGATTGAATTTCTGGATGAGGGTTCCCTGCTGGATGAGCTTTTCGCACAGGGCGTCGTCCAGGAAGGCTTCCGCCGTCTTGAAAAGATAGTCTTCCCGGTCGGCATTCCCGGGCTTCATTTGGTCGAAGCAGATTTGCGTCGCGTAGTAGAATGGCAGGACTTCCTGACGGAATTGCGGGCTCTTGGAATTGCGGAAGGTATCGAAGTCGCCGACCAGCTTCAGGAAGCGCGGGATGGGTTTCTTTTGGAAATATTGCCAGGCCAGTTCCGCGCCGCAAATCTGGACGCCTGGTTCGCAGCGCAGGCCTTTCGCATCGTCATAGCCGTGTTCCCGGGAACGGATGGTTGCGGAGCTGTGATGGTCGATCCAGAGAAAATGGCGGTTCTCCTTTAGCCAAAGCATGGTTTCCGGCGGAAGGGAGTAGTCCACGACGATGACGGGATCGTAGTCGGCGAAGAAGGCCGGTCTGGGGAAGGTCGATGGATCGTCGTAGTTCATGGAGCGGCATTCGGCTTCCGGGTAAGCCAACTTGGCGATGGCGCCGGCTGAATAGCCGTCCAGGTCATGGTGATGGATGATGTAAGGGGTCATGGAAAAAAAGAAAAATCCCGACGGGGAAAGGACCGCGTCGGGATTTTATGGAAGGTCAGTTCACGATAAGCGGAAGCCTACAGGACTTTTGCGACAACCAGGAAGAGGATGCCGACGATGGCAATGGCAACGACTGCGGCGATGGCATAGCTTGCGCCGCTGGGAGCCTCGTCTTTTTCTGCCGCGAAGTTCTCGAACTTGGGCACGGCGGCGGGCTCGGCCTTCTTCACGGCCGGCACGGCCGGCGCCGCTGGCTTGGCCGGCGCAACGGCGGGAGCCGGCGCGGCAGGTGCCGCGGCTGGCTTGGGGGCTTCGGCGACAGGCGCTACGGAAATCTTCTTGAAGACAGGCGCCGCGGGTTTGGCGGGTTCGGCTGCCGGTGCCGGTTCGGGCGCGGGCGCCGCGGGTTTGGCGGGCTCGGCGGCGGGCGCGGGCTCGGCGGCGGGCGCGGGCTCTTCGTGCTTCAGGGAGAGACGTACGCCAGAGCGCTTCATGCCGTCGTTTGCAGCGGCAGGTGCGGCAGGTGCGGCAGGTGCGGCAGGTGCGGCAGGTGCGGCAGGTGCCAATTTGAATTTCGGAGCGGCGGCTTCGACTTCGGTCTTCACGGCTTCGGCAGCGGTGGCAACTTCTGCGGCAACTGTCTGTATGGGCGCGGACGCCTCTGCCGCGGGAGCAGCCGGGGGATTGGAGGGAAGCTTCACGAAGCGGACTTTCGGCTCGGAGGCGCTGGGGCTCACGGGCGTGAAGGGCGCGGGCTTTTCAACAGGAGCCGTCGGGGTGATGGGGGTGAAGACTGGTTTGGCAGCGGGAGCGGCAGGAGTGATGGGGGTGAAGGCAGGGCTGCCATTGTTTTCTTCGGACATTGGTGTTGTCTCCTAAAGGGGATGGGTATTTTCAAAAAAGGTTCTTTTTTTTAGAAGACGCAGAACGCGACCGGCTTGCGTTGCGTCCGGGAGGGCGCCGGACATGAGGGGGAAGGAAGTTCCTCCGTTTCCAAAAGAACATTCTTTCTAAAATAGCCTCTGAATGGCGATGTGCAAGCCAGATGGGGTATTTTTGAGGGAATTCCCTGTTGTGTTGCCTACGTGTTCTGGCCTGCTCAAGTTGCCTGCGCGTTCAGATTTGGCATTTCGGAACATGCGCCCCGGGCACAGGGCAAGCCCGTGTCGTCAAGTCCCGGCGGCAACTGCCGGGGTCATCGGATTTTGCAGATGTGGCAGGTTGCGCAATTGAGGTCGGCGGGAGGTTCGTAGCGTCTTCCGGCTTTTTGGGCTGCGCGAATCTTCATGGCGTTTCGGATGGCAAGGAAGCATCCCAGGACCAGGAAGGCTCCGGGAGCGAAGCGGAGGAGGGCGAAGCCCTGCCAGTTGGGAATCACCGTCAGTTCAAAGAGGGTCCCGGAGGCGATGAATTCGCGGACGGCGCCCAGCATGGTGAGGACCAGGGTGAAGCCCAGGCCCATGCCCAGGCCATC
The DNA here is from genome assembly GCA_024405215.1 of Lentisphaeria bacterium. Lineage (GTDB taxonomy): Bacteria > Verrucomicrobiota > Lentisphaeria > Oligosphaerales > Oligosphaeraceae > UBA1724. The sequence goes on from JAKSPB010000039.1 coordinate 10,251, forward strand.
CAATAGGGAGAGAAAGAGGCCGTGCTTGGAGGCGAAAGCCTCCGCGCGTCCCAACACGATGCAGTTGACGGTGATCAGCGGCAGATAAATGCCCAGGGCCTTGACCAGCGCTTCGGGGGCGTAGGCATCCATGAGGAACTGAACGATGGTGACGAAGGTGGCGATGATGACAATGAAGCAGGGGATTCGGACCTTGCCGGGGATGAATTTCTTAAAGAGGGACACTACCAGGTTGCTGCCTGCAAGGACGCACGTAGTGGCCAGGCCCATGAAGATGGCGTTCTTGGCACTGGAGGAGGTGGCCAGCGTGGGGCACATGCCGAGCAGGAGAACCAATACGGGATTCTCTTTCCAGAGGCCATTGAGGAAGGTCTTGAGGGCGTTCATGGTATTACATCTCCTTGACGGAAGAAGGGAGGTTGATCCAGGCTTCGCGGACGCGGTTCACGGCACGAAGCACGGCGCCGGAGGAGACGGTGGCGCCGCTGACAGGCTGGATGACATAGGGCGCGGCCTCCTCTCCGAAGGCGAATGCCTGGGGAGACAACTGCTGGCTGGCATAGCTGTCCAGGTAGGCGTTGGGCGGCAGCGCGGCGGTCTCGGCCTTCCTTCCTGCCAGGACATCCCACAGGGAACGTCTGACGCTTCGGGATACGACGCGGCTGCCGATGCCGGGAGTCTCGGAGTTCTCGGAGACCAGGATTCCACGGATGGTGCCATCCATCTCCAGGCCTACCAGGAGCTTGACTTCCCCGCCGAAGCCGCTGGCGTCGGAGCCTTGTGCACAGAAAGCCAGCGTCTTGCCGTCGGCGTCCTTGGCTGCGAAGAACTCCACGGTGGAGCCGTCTTCCAGGGAGGATGTGTGGATTGATGGTGTGTCGAAGGTCTCGGCGGGCAAAAGCAACGCCATCTTCGCGCTGCGCTGGCGGAGGTGCGCGATTTCGCGGGGAACGGCGGTGGTCTGGGAGACGTAGGAGAGCGCTGCGCCGGCGATGGCGCAGATGAGCGTCAGGCTTAAAGTCAGCTGGGAAATTTCTTTCATGGCGTCCGGCTCCTGTGGTTAGGCGGTCATCTTGATGCCTTTTTTCTTGGGCATGCCGAAGGGACGGCCGGCGGTATAGCGGTCGATGAGGGGCGTGAAGGCGTTCATGATGAGGATGGAGAAGGACGCGCCCTCGGGATAGCTCCCCCAGAGTCGGATGCAGGCGGTGAGGATGCCGCAGCCTACGCCGAAGACGATGGCGCCGGTGCGGGAGAGGGGGGTGGTCACCATGTCCGTGGCCATGAAGAATGCGCCCAGGAGCAGGCCGCCGGAGAGGAGATGGAAGAGGGGATTGGCGTAGCTGTCGGGGGAACAGATCCAGGCGATGCCCGTGATGATCGCCACGGTGCCCAGGTAGCAGACGGGGATGTGCCACCGGACGATGTTCAGGCAGATCAACAGGATGACGCCAAGTAGTAGCGCCAGGCCGCTGGTCTCGCCCAGGGAGCCGCTCTTGCCGATGCCTAGGAACATCTGCATGTAGGTCAGCGGGGCCTTCTGGTGGGCGGGGGTGCAGTCGGAGAGGAGATTCCGGGCGCTGCCGTGGGTGCGGGAGCCTTTGGAGAATTTCAGCGGGGTGGCGGTGGTGGCGGGCATGACTGCCGAAGCCGTCGCCTGCGGCGTGGCGCTGCTGGCGGGAACGACTTCCGTGAGGGCGGAGTCGGCTTTCAGACTGGCGGGAATGCGGGGCATGGGCCAGGTGGTCATGACCACGGGGAAGGCCAGAAGCAAGGCCACGCGGCCAACCAGGGCGGGGTTGAAGGGATTGCAGCCCAGGCCGCCATAGATCATCTTTCCGACGACGATGGCTATGAAGCTGCCGATGAGGCAGATCCACCATGGCGTGGTGGAGGGGAGGTTCATGCCTAGAAGCAATCCGGTCACCAGGGCGGAGCCGTCATGCAGTTCGTTGGATTTGCGCATGGCCTTGGCGGAGAGATATTCGAAGGCCGGGCAGGCGATGGAGCAGATGGCCAGAACTCTCAGCGCCTCCAGACCGAAGAAGTAGATGGCGGCCAGACAGGCGGGCAGCAGGGCGATGACGACCCACCGCATGATGCTGTCTACGGTGGATTTCGTGTGGAAATGGGGGGAGGAGGAGACGATGAGCGCGGGCTCCGCCGACGATGCAGGCTTGGCCGGCATGGGAGCCGGCGCGGCCGCTGCTGTGTTTTTCACTTCTTCAGACATGGGAAATTCCTCTATTTGGCGGCCTTGGCGGCGCGGAGCTTTGCGCCTACTTCCGATTTGGCGCGGCGCATGTGCTGGACCAGCGGACGGCCGGCGGGACAGGTGTAGGCGCAGCAGCCGCATTCGATGCAGTCCATCACATGCCAGTTCTGGGCGTCGTCAAAGCGTTCGTTTTCAATCTGGACGGAGAGGATGCCGGGCATGAGCTGCATGGGGCAGACGTCGTTGCAGCGTCCGCAGCGCAGGCAGGCCTTGGAGGTGTATTGATGGACTTCCTCCGGGGCCATCAGCAGGATGCCGGAGGTGTTTTTCATTACGGGAATCGACTGGGAATAGACGGTCATGCCCATCATGGGGCCGCCGGAAATCAACTTGGCGATGCTGGCGCCTTCCTTCAGGCCGCCGGCCAGCTTGATGGCCTCGGCGTAGCTGGTGCCTACGCGGAAACGCCAGTTTCCGGTGGAGACCAGCGGCGTGCCCGTGACTGTGGTCACGCGCTCATAGAGCGGCTTGCCGTGGATGACGGCCTCCGCGATGGCGTAGATGCTGCCGATGTTCTGCACCACGCAGTGCACATCCGCCGGAAGCCCGCCGGAGGGCACCTGCCGCTTGGTGATGGCGTAGATCAGCTGCTTCTCCGCGCCCTGGGGATAGCGGACATGCAAAGGCAGGACGTGGATGACCGGATCCGTGTAGGCGGCTGCCTCTTTGTCCAGGACCTGGATGGCGTCTGGCTTGTTGTTTTCGATGCCGATGAAGACGTTCTTCACGCCGAGAATCCGGGCCACCAGTTCGACGCCTTCCAGGATCATCTTGGGGCTTTCCAGCATCAGACGGTGGTCGGCGGTCAGGCATGGCTCGCACTCCACGCCGTTGATGATCAGGGTGTCGATGCTCTTCCCGGGAGGAATGGAGAGCTTCACGGGAGTGGGGAAGGAAGCGCCGCCCATGCCGACGATGCCGGCTTCGGCGACGCGCTTGCGCAGGATGTCGGGATCCGCGTCGCGCCAGTCCGGGATGGGGGGCAGCGGTTCGGCGGGAGTGTCCTCGCCGTCGGATTCAATGACCACGCAGGGGAGCTGGGTGCCCTGGGGGGACAGGCAGACGTCCAGGGCCTTGACCTTGCCGGAAGTGGGGCTGTGGATGGCGGAGGAGACGAAACTGGCCGGTTCGCCGATCTGCTGGCCGCGAAGGACCGTGTCGCCCACTTTGACCAGCGACCGGGCGGGGGCGCCGATGTGCATCGCCAGGGGAACGGTGTAGAGGGGATACAACGGCGCGTCGACAATGGAGACGCCACGGGAGATTTTGGCTTCTTGCGGGTGGACGCCGCCGTAGAAATGGAAGATTTTTATCATAGGTGTTCCTGCTCGAAAAAGGGACTATTTCCGCAGGGCATGGGTGGGGCAGACCTGTGCCAGTTCCTCGGCGGGCGGGTTGCCGTAGTTGACTTCCGCCAGTGCCGTGCCGTTGTTGATGCGCATGTTGTCGGGAGCGGTCCGGACACACTTGCCGCAGCCGATGCAGGCGGCTTTGCAGCCACGTAGCTTGACGGCGCCCTTCATAGGATTCGAGCAGTGGACGTGGATTTCCGCAGATCGGGGAACCAGGCGGATCAGTTTCTTCGGACAGGCCTGGACGCACTTGCCGCAGCCGCGGCAGAGCTCCTTGTGGACCACTGCCAGGTGTTTGTCGGTGATTTCTATGGCGCCGAAGGGGCAGACACGGGCGCATGCGCCCAGCCCCAGGCAACCGTACGTGCAGGTCTTGGCGCCGGCAGCCACGAACATGGCGTCGCGGCAGTTGTTGATGCCGTTGTACTGTGCCTGGCGGGTGGCGTTGGTGTCATCTCCGCTGCAGAAGACCACGGCGACCTTGGGGACTTTCTGCTCCACGGAGGCGCCAAGCAACGCGGCGGTTTTCTTCAGGTCCTCGGGCTTCTGCGCGGCGCAGGCGCCGGGGGCGGCTTTGCCTTCCGCCAGGGCTTTGGCGTAGCCGGAGCAGCCCGCATAGCCGCAACCGCCGCAGTTGGCGCCTGGAAGGAGTTCCTTGACCTGGTCTTCCAGCGGGTTGGATTCCACGCCGAAGAACTTGGAGACGATGGCGATGGCGATGCCGGTGAAAACGCCGACGACGACGATGATGACGAGTGTGCTCATATCAGTTGCCCAGTCCGGAGAAGCCCATGAATGCCATGGCCAGAAGGCCGGCGGTGATCAGCGTGAGGGGAAGGCCCTTCAAGGCCATGGGCGGACGGGCCAGCTCCAGGCGCTCGCGGATGCTGGAGAAAATCAGCAGCGCCAGGGCAAAACCCGCTGCGGAGGCCGTGCAGAAAACCGTGCTCTTCAGAAGGCCATAGTCTTTCTGGCTGCAGAGAATCGCTGCGCCCAATACGGCGCAGTTCGTGGTGATCAGCGGAAGGTAGATGCCCAATGCCTGATAAAGGGCCTTGGAGAATTTCTGCAGAAGAATCTCCAGAATCTGGACAATGCCGGCGATCGCCAAAATGAATACGATGGTCGATAGGTAGGTGACCTTGTAGGGGACCAGCAGTAAATGGTAAATGCAGGAGGTGAAGAAACCGGCGATGGCCATCACGAAGATGACGGCGCCGCCCATGCCCAGGGCGGTCTTCGTGGATTTGGAGACGCCGAGGAACGGACAGATGCCCAGAATCTGGGTGAGCACAAAGTTGTTGACGAGGATGCAGCCAACAATCAGACTGATGTAGGAACCCATGGAAAGTGGAGATGCTTTGGACGGGGAAAAAACAACTTGCCCGTAATATAATTAACCCAAATGTTTTTTCTGAGCGAAATTGCATCTTTAGAGGCGCGTTTGCGCAAAAAATGCGTATTTGCGCAGTTTTGCGGCCGCCGACTGCGTTGGCGAAGGGCGCGAGAGGCGGATAAAAAAGCAGAAAACCGTCTGTTTTTTTGGGGGGGAAAACGACAGCCTTCTTGCGGCAGAATACATTAAGGACATTGGCAATGTTTCCTAACAAAGGAGTTATGCATTATGAGCAAACCAATCATCATGCCTTTTCCGCCTGGTTGACATCGGCGAGTTGAAGGCCTATCTGGCGTCCAACGGATTCTAGGGCAACTGCGTCGCGATAGGAAAACGGCGTTGAGACCGACGAAGCCTCTACGCCGTTTTTGGGGTATTGTCCGGGGGAATTGCATCAGTCCGCTGTCTTTTGCCGTTCCCTTCCAGGGCGTATTCTTTTTCACACCTTATATTAAGCATCATGTTCATCGACAAGACAAGCATTACAGTTCAGGCCGGCCATGGCGGTCGCGGCAGTTGCAGTTTCCGGCGCGCGAAGTTCATTCCCAACGGCGGTCCAGACGGCGGCGACGGCGGCAATGGCGGCAATGTGGTCATCTATGCGGACCATGGCGAATCCAGCCTGGTCGATCTGCGGTTCCAGCCTCAGTGGAAGGCCGAGGTGGGCGAAGACGGCCATGGGCGCCAGAAGCACGGCAGGAACGGCGTCGACTGCCGCATCCGCGTTCCCATGGGGACACTGGTCTTTGACGCGGACACCGGCGAGCTTCTCTGCGATCTCAAGGAGGACAAGCAGGAGTGCATCGTGGCCCGCGGCGGCAAAGGCGGCCTGGGCAATCTCCATTTCGTTTCCTCCACCAACCGCGCTCCGCGTATCTGCCAGCCAGGGCTCGCCGGCGAGGAGCGCCGCATAGACCTGGAAGTCAAGCTCATCGCCAACGTGGGCCTGGTGGGATTCCCCAATGCGGGAAAATCCACGCTGCTGGGCGCCGTCTCCGCCGCGCATCCCACCGTGGCCGCCTATCCCTTCACCACCCTCTATGCAAACGTGGGCGTGGTGGAGATGGAGGACTACCGCAGAATCACCATCGCCGACATCCCTGGGCTCATTGACGGCGCCCATGAGAACGTGGGGCTGGGAGAGGCATTCCTGCGCCATATCGAGCGCTGCCGGCTTTTCTGCTACGTCCTGGACATGGCCGGCGTGGACGGACGGGATCCCCTGGAGGACCTGAAGACCCTCCGGAAGGAGCTGGAGCTCTATTCCCCCGGGATGTCCTCCCGCCCATACGTGATTTTTGCGAACAAGATGGATCTCCCCGGCGCAGAGGAAAATCTCCGGCGCCTTCGGGAAAGCGAACCCGCAGGGACTGACATCCTTCCGGGCTGCGGCGAACTCAAGGAAGGCACGGCCGAGCTCATCCTGAAGTTCCGCGAAAGGCTGGATGCCCTGCCGCCTGAGGACGAAGAGGCCACGAAACGCATTCTGGCCCATCGCCATGTCGATCTGAAGGAAACCTCGCAGATCCGCAAAGACGCCTTTGCCGGATGGGATTGACATGCAGGCCGGGAATATCGTCTTCATCCTCGTTTCCGCGGGACTTTTCCTGCTGGTCGTCGGCATGGCGGGGATGGTCTTGTCGGATCGGATCCGCAAACGCCGGCTGGAGCGCTTCCTGGACAACGCCGAATTGACCGTGGAGTGGCGGGAACATGTTTCGCTGATGCGTCCCTGGCGTGAATTCCTGACGGGCGCGATGATTTCGCTCTCGGTGCCCGTCTTCGTCCATTTCTGCCTGGTCGGCCAGGCCAGCCAGACGGTTGCCGTGCTGGTGGGCTATCTGTCCGCGGCGCTTTGCGCCATGGGGTGCTTCTCACGTCAGCAGAAAGACTTGGACGAACTGGGCGCCCCCATGGAGGCGCGGGCCGTTCGCAACGCCCTGATCAGTTTTTCCGCTTTCCTTGGAATCTGCCTGTGGGGAATCCTTACGCTGGCGATCGCCGCAGTCTGTCTTTTTGTTTCAATAACGTCAAACTAAGGAGAATCTTTACTCATGTACATTGGTCGTATCGTTGCCGTCGGTCGTAACAAGCAGGGAATGGGCGCCGCCCTCTACCGGGTCTCCTCCCGCAGCTTCCCGAACCGCCAGAGCGTCCAGCTGGCCAACTCCATCGCCATCGTTCCCAAGCCCGGCTTCGAGCAGGACATCCACAAGAACCCTTACATCGCATACAACTGCCTGCGCTTCGCCCGTGGCCTGGCCATCGTCTCCAATGGCTCCCAGACCGATCCCGTTACCGAGAAAATCGAGTCCGGGATGTCTCCCCGCGACGCCCTGGCCACCGTGATGCTGGCCATGGACTACGAGCATGATTCCCTGGACACCCCCAGAATCACCGGCATTGTCAATCCCGCCGGGGAAGACGGCTGGCTGGCCATTGTCCGCAAGGACGCGTTGATCGTGCGGCACTTTGCCCTGCAGCCCGGCGAGGCCTTCTACGTCAGCACCTACGAGAAGAACGTTCCCAGCCAGGAGCAGCGTGACGGCGCCTTCGACGTGACCAATGCCGCCGATGCCTGCGACTACATTCTGGGCAAGGGCGTCTTCGCCGATTTCGAGCGTCCCATCTCCGCCGCCTGCGCGGTGGCGAAGGCCGACGGCACTTTCGAGACCGCCTTCAAATAATCCGAACATACGGTTTACACGAGACTTATGCGGATCCTTCTGCTCAATGGGCCCAATTTGCAGCTGCTGGGGATGCGGGAACCCGGAATCTACGGGACCGGCACTCTCCAGGAGCTGGAAGGGCGTTGTCGCAAAGTCGCCGGCGAACTGGGCGTCGAGCTGCAGTGCCGCCAGAGCAACTGGGAGGGCGAGCTGGTGGACTGGATCGGCGCGATTCCCGGAAACTTTGATGGTCTGCTGCTCAACGCGGCCGCATACACCCACACCAGCGTCGCCATCCGCGACGCGGTGGCAGGGGTGCGCGTGCCAACGGTGGAGTTGCATTTAAGCAATATCTTTGGCCGCGACGAGTTCCGTCATCGGAGCTATCTCGCGGGCGTGGCCTGGGCGGTTGTCGCGGGCATGGGGTTCCAGGGCTACGAACTGGCCTTGCGGGCGCTGGTCGCGCATCTGCGCGGAGAAGAATAAGGAGAATGCCATGGATTTGAAAGTCGTTCATCGTCTGGCGGAGTTGATGGAGCGCCACAATCTGACGGAGGTGGAGATTTCCGAACAGGACAGCCGGATCCGCGTGGTCAGGCCTTCCGGCGGTGCAGCGGTGCCTGTCTGCGACAATCCCGCCTGTGCGGACAGCGCCTCGCCCTCAACGACGGAGCTGATTCCCGAACCAGAGGCGGAGGGAAACTATGTGACTTCGCCCATGCCGGGCACTTTCTATCTGGCTTCTTCTCCCGAGGCTGCGCCTTTTGTGACGGTGGGGGATGTCATCAAGCCCGGCAAGGTGGTTGGCATCGTGGAAGCGATGAAGGTGATGAATGAAATCAAGTCCGGGTTCGGCGGCACTGTGACGAAGATTCTGGTGCCCAACGGCTCGCCCGTGGAATTCGGTCAGAAGCTCTTCGAAATTCAGTAACCTGGCGCATGTCCGAGACTTCCGTCAAAATTCTCATCGCCAATCGTGGTGAAATCGCCTTGCGCATCCTGCGCGCCTGCCGGATGCTTGGGCTGCCTAGCATCATAGTCTTTTCCGAGGCCGATCGGGACACGCTTCCCGTGCGCTTGGCGAAGGAGGCCATCTGCATCGGTTCGGCGCCTGCGTCGGACAGCTATCTCAAGGCTGACCGGATCATTGCCGCCGCCGAGTTGACGGGAGCCACCGCCATCCATCCCGGATATGGCTTTCTGGCGGAGAATCCCCGCTTCGCGGAAATCTGCAGTGACTGCGGATTGACCTTCGTCGGACCGTCCGCGGAAGCCATTGAGCTGCTGGGCGACAAGGCGGCGGCGAAGGCCACCATGCAGAAGGCCGGTGTCCCCGTGGTCCCCGGGTCGGATGGCGTGGTCGCCAGCGAAGCGGAGGCGGCGCGCCTGGCGCAGAAAATCGGCTATCCGATCATTTTGAAGGCCGTTAGCGGCGGCGGGGGGAAGGGCATGCGCGTGGCTGCGGATGCCGGACAGCTTCCCGACGCCTTCCTGACGGCCGCGGCGGAGGCGAAGGCGGGGTTCGGCGACGCCAGCCTCTATCTGGAGAAGTACATTGTGGCTCCCCGGCATGTGGAGGTGCAGATTCTGGCGGACAAGTTCGGAAATGTCCTCTGCCTGGGGGAACGGGATTGCAGCCTCCAGCGCCGCCATCAGAAGGTGGTCGAGGAGAGTCCCTGCGCCATTCTTCCTGACGACGTGCGCAAGAAGATGTACAAGGCCGCCTGCAATGCCGTGCAGGCGGCGAAATACGTGGGCGTCGGGACCGTGGAGTTCCTCTTCGAACCGTCCACGAAGAACTTCTATTTCATGGAGATGAACACCCGTCTGCAGGTGGAGCATCCCGTGACGGAGATGGTCTGGGGCATAGACCTGGTCGCCGCGCAGATTCGCGTGGCCCTTGGCGAGAAGCTTCCCTGGAAGCAATCCGAACTTCAGCCTCGCGGCCATGCCATCGAGGTGCGTGTCAACGCGGAGGATCCCGCGCGGGATTTTGCGCCCTGTCCCGGCAAGGTGGATTTCTTCCACGTGCCCGGCGGCCCCGGCGTCCGCGTGGATTCCCATCTGTACGAGGGCTATGTGGTTCCGCCGTTCTACGACAGTCTTCTGGCGAAGCTGATTGTTCATGGCGACAACCGGGAACTGGCGCGCAACCGGGCGGTCTGTGCGCTGGAGGAGCTGACCATCGAGGGCGTGACCACCACGGCGGAGTTCGCTCGCGCGTTGCTGGAGAACGAAAAATTCGTCCGGGGCGATTTCCATACGGGGACTCTTCAGGAACTTTTGCAGCAATGAGGCACTCTTAACGGGTGGAATTTCTTTTCGCGAGTGGCGAAAATCAAACTTCTTTGTATATTAATTCCGTTTTAACGCGGAAGCGTCCTGCTTCCGTATCAACCCCGCATCTCTGGAGGTACATTCCATGGCAAACGAAAACGAAGCTGAAGTCAAAGTCGCAGCTGCTGACAAGCAGAATCTTCTGATCCTGAATCCCGAAGATGCCGAGACCGTCGGTCTGGCGACCATTTCCCAGAACACCATTGCCCGGATTGTCACCAAGGCGGCGATGGAAGTGGAGGGCGTCGCCCGCTTCGCCCCCAAGGGGGCCGGCGACCTGCTGAGCTTCTTCAGCGGCAAGGCATACGATTCCAGCATGTGCATTGAGTTCCAGGATGGCAAGATCAACCTGAATCTGGCGCTCTTCCTCTATTTCGGCAGCGCGGTTCCCCAGGTCGTGAAGAACGTCCGTGGAACCATCACCGAGCAGATCCAGCAGTTCATCGGTGCCCCCGTCGGCAAGATCAATATTCTTGTGAAGGATCTGATTGAGCCCGAGCCCGTGCCGGAAACTCCTGTAGAAGAGGCTGCGCCCGCTGAAGAAAAGGCTGTTGTTCCCGAGGCATAATTCCCTTTGACACGAACTAGGAGAAAACAATGGTGGCGGATTTCATTTCCAAGGTCAGCGCCTATCTGACCAATCGTCAGTTCTGGGTTGGGGTGGTTGCCGCCGCCATTGTGATTCTGGTGGCGGAACTCCTGATTTGGGCGATCCGCAGATACCGCCGGGGACTCAAGGCGGTTGTCATGCAGGACGACGGCGGAGAGTTCAGTGTCAGCCGCAAGGCCTTCCGGGAGTTCCTCCGGGGCGTCGTCGCCGGAGTGCCTGGCGTGGCGCTGAAAGACGTGAAGCTGCTTCGCCGTTCCGCAGGAAAGGTCCTGGTGGATTTGCAGCTGGCACTTCAGCCCGAGGCCGACCTGATTGCCGTCCACGACAATCTGCGCAGGCAGGTGGTGGAGAATGTCCAGAAGAAGCTGGGCCTGGGCGACAGGATTCACGCCGTGAATCTCTCTTTCATCAATCTGCCGTCTAGCACGCAGATGAAGGAGGGCGCTGCCCCGGCACCTGTTCCGGACAGCGGGGCGGAAGTCCCTGATGGAGACAAGGAATAGATGGATTGCCAAAGCCGCGACTCGTTACGGAGGAGCGGCTTTTTTCATGGGAAGACACAGGTAGGTTGTGAAAACAGGAAAGGAGAAGAACCATGGTTAGGACTGGAAAATTGTATGCCAAGTGCCTGAAGGAGAGCTTCAAGTACACTGGCCGCTCCTCCAGCGCGGAATACTGGGCATTTTTCTGGGTGAACCTGGCGGTGGGAGTTGTGTGGTTACTGGGGCTCATCGGAACGACGGCGGCAAAACATTTTGACGCTTCGCTCGTTTCGCTCCGGGGATGGCTATGGGTCTTGGTTGCCTATGGGGTGCTGATGACTTTCCCGAATGTGGCGTTGAGCGTGCGCCGGTTGCATGACCTGAATCGCAGCGGGCGGTATGTCTGGCCTCTTGTGGCTGTGGCTGTATTGAGTTGGATTTGCCTTTTCTGCGGCTATGCGGGATACATGGACTTGCTGAGCCGTTTTCCTGTGTTCCCTGCTGTGATCCTGGGTGCCTTTGCAAAGAGCTGCTCGGTCTATAATTTTGTTCTCGCTATCATCCTTCTGTTCAAGGATGGTGACGTGGGGGCCAACCAATTTGGGGAAGATCCGTCGGACAAGCCGGACCGGAAGCCCTCACGCAAGCTGCCTGACTTTCTTCCCTCGGGCCTCTTCTTCCTTACGCTCTTCGCGGGAATTCTCGTGGGAAATTTCCAGATGAAGAAATGCTACGAGGTGGAAGACCTGTGTGCGGACAGGTGTTGTGATAGCCTACAGGCGCTGGGAAGCAAGGTGCTGGCCTACGCGGAAGGGCACGAAGGTGCGCTGCCCGACGATTTTGCCATTCTGACGGACGAAAAGGATCACATGGGAAGGCACATCTGCTGCCCGAAACAATGGGAGAAGATTGGGGTCTTCAAGAACGCCATGAAGGACGGGAAATACGAATTGTCGGAAAAAGCTGCAGGAGTCAGCCTGTCCGAAATAGAATCTCCTGAGTCATTCCCGCTGGTGACCTGCACAAAGCATCGGGGAAAGAAGATCGTCCTCTACGCAGACGGCCATGTGCAGACGGTTTCCTTGAAGTCTCTCCGGAGACACGGACGGCATAGAGCAAAATAAAGGATTGTTCCCGAGGCTCGGGGCTGCTGCGGAAACTCGCTTTGAGACGCAGCAGCCCCTTTTGCTTTTCGGCAAGTCTGGGCTCCGACTGTGTGTTTCCGTTCTTTTGCAAAAATTTACCGACTTTATTCCCCCTTGGGGGTGGCAGTACAACATTGCATTATTATCTTAACCGAATGCCTAAAATACGCATCGGATGCAGTTTGAAACCGCCATTCCGGCTTGCGTGAAAATTCCACGAATTTCAGGGAGAATACGATGAAAGTCTTTATCGATGGCAGTGCGGGAACCACTGGGCTCAGAATCCATGAGCGGCTGGCGTCCCGCGCGGACATTGAATTGATTGTCCTTTCGGAAGAATATCGGAAAGACAAGAACGCACGGCATGACGCCATCAACAGCGCGGATATCGCCTTCCTTTGCCTGCCGGATGACGCAGCTAGGGAAGCGGTCACGCTGATCGAGGGGGACACGGCGGTGATCGACACCTCCACGGCACATCGCGTGGCGCCAGGCTGGGTTTACGGCTTCCCGGAACTGCCCGGACAGCGCGAGAAGATCGCGTCAGGACGCCGCATCGCCAATCCCGGATGCCATGCCAGCGGTTTTGTTTCCCTGGTCGCCCCTTTGGTCAAGGCGGGCCTTCTGGCGAAGGACGCGGCATTGACCTGTTTCTCCGTGACGGGCTATTCCGGCGGCGGCAAGAAGATGATTGCCGAATATGAAGCTCCGACAGGCATCAGCCCGCTGCTAGGTGCGCCGCGGCAGTATGGAATTTCCCAGACTCACAAGCATCTTCCGGAAATGGCCGCCATCTGCGGGCTGGAAAATGCGCCGGTCTTCTGCCCCATTGTCGCCAATTTCTACAGCGGAATGGAGGTGACGGTCCCCCGCTTCGGAAGTCAGCTCAAGGGAACTCGGGAGGATGTCAAGAACGCCTACAAGGAGCGCTACACGACGCCGTTGGTCCATTTTGACGACGGGGCGGACGAGGCGGGGTTCCTTTCCGCCGCCGCATTCTCCGGCTATGACGACATGCAGATCTCCGTGGCCGGAAACAGCTCCCGCATGATCCTGACGGCGCGCTTCGACAACCTGGGCAAAGGCGCCTCCGGCTCTGCCATCCAGAACATGAACATCCTGATGGGCGTGGACGAGACTTGCGGTCTGGTGCTCTCACGGAAAAACTGAATCATTTCCCCCGGAAACGGGTTAGCTTTACGCAATAGGAGAAGAAAAGATGTCCATTAGAGTCATCGAAGGCGGCGTTTGCTCTGCCAAGGGATTCAAGGCCAACGGCATTCACTGCGGCATTCGGAAGAACCACCCGAAGCGTGACCTGGCACTGATTGTCAGCGAATGCCGCGCCGCCGCCGCCGCCGTCTATACGACCAATCTTGTCAAAGGTGCGCCGCTGGTTGTCACGAAGGCCCATTTGGCTGACGGCTATGCCCAGGCGGCCATCTGCAACAGCGGCAATGCAAACACCTGCAATGCCAACGGAATCGAAGTGGCGGAACAGACCTGCGAGGCCGTGGCGTCCGCGCTGGGGATTCCCGCGCAGGATGTGGTGGTGGCGTCCACGGGAGTCATCGGCCAGCCGCTGGACGTGACGCCCATCGTCAATGGCATTCCTTCGCTGGTGGAGGGGCTTTCCGCATCCGGTGACGCCGTTGCGGCCGAGGGCATCATGACGACGGATACGCGGATGAAGGCCGTGGCTGTGGAGTTCACGGTGGGCGGAAAGACCTGCCGTATCGGCGGCATCGCAAAGGGCAGCGGCATGATTCACCCCAACATGGCGACCATGCTTGTGTTCCTGACCTCCGATGCGGCCATCGCGCCGGCAATGCTCCAGAAAGCCGTGAAAGAAGACATTACCGCTACTTTCAACATGCTGAGCGTGGATGGCGATACCTCCACCAACGACATGGTGACGGTCATGGCCAATGGCATGGCAGGAAACAGCCTCATTGATGCCGACGGACCGGATTTCCAGGAGTTCACGGCGGCCCTGAACATGGTGACGGCGCGTCTTTGCCGCATGATCGCGGGAGACGGCGAGGGCGCCACCAAGCTTCTGGAATGCAAAGTCAGCGGCGCAGGCGATCTGGCCATGGCGCGGACCGTGGCCAAGAGCGTCGTCTGCTCCAGCCTGTTCAAGGCCGCCATGTTCGGCGCTGACGCCAACTGGGGCCGCGTCCTCTGCGCCATCGGCTACAGCGGCGCTGCCGTGGATGTGACGAAGATCGGCGTCTCCTTCCGGTCTGCGGCAGGCAGCGTGACCGTCTGCCAGAATGGCGCCGGCGTGCCCTTCTCCGAGGAGGAGGCGGCAAAGGTCCTGAAGGAAAAGGAGATTGAAATCCTGGTCTCTCTCGGTCTGGGCGAGGCCTCTGCGACGGCCTGGGGCTGCGACCTGACGTACGACTACGTGAAGATCAATGGCGACTACCGTACATGATTGACGGAATGATGTCTCGCATGCCGGAATAACGTCATAAGGGCAAGGAGTCGTGGCAGTATGAGCATAAGAACATTTTCCAATGTGGAGCGGGCGCAGGTCATTACCGAGTCGCTGCCGTATATCCGCCGATACAATAACAAGATCATCGTGGTGAAATATGGCGGCAACGCCATGGTCGATGACCGGTTGAAGGACCAGGTCATGGAGGACATCGCGCTGCTTCACCTGATCGGCGTCAAGGTGGTGCTGGTACATGGCGGCGGTCCGGAGATCAACGAGACCATGGCGCGCCTGGGCAAGAAGGCGGAGTTCGTCAACGGCCTGCGCGTGACGGACAAGGAGACCATCGACATCGTCCAGATGGTCCTGGCGGGAAAGATCGGCAAGGACCTTGTCAGCCGTCTGGAAGGCAAGGGCGCTTCCGCCATCGGCCTTTCCGGAGTGGACGGCCATCTCATCACGGCGGTCTGCAAGGATCCCCAGCTGGGCTATGTGGGCAAGGTGACGAAGGTGAATATCGTTCCCGTGCTGGATTTGCTGGAGAAGGGATATGTTCCTGTCATTTCCACCCTGGGCTTCGGGGAAGACGGACATGCCTACAACATCAACGGCGATACGGCGGCGGCATACGTCGCCGGCGCGCTCCATGCAGAACGGCTGATCATGCTCACCGATATCGCGGGACTGCTGAAGGACAAGGACGATCCCTCGACCCTCATTCCCGAAATCAGCGTCCCGGAGGCGAAGAAGCTGATGGAAGACGGCACGGTCTCCGGCGGAATGATCCCGAAGATCGACTGCTGCATTACCGCCATCCAGGCAGGAGTGAAGAAGGTCATCATCATGGATGGACGCATTTCTCACTCCATCCTCATGGAACTTTTGACCGATGAAGGTGCTGGCACCATGGTCACGGGAGGTGAACAATGAGCGAATCATTCAAGGAACTGGACGGCGCATTCGTCGCCGGCACTTACAATCGTTTCCCCGTGGAAGTCGTTTCCGGAAAGGGCGCCGTCTGGACGGCGGCGGATGGCCGGGAGTACATTGACATGGGCTCCGGCATCGGCGTCAATTCCTTCGGATGCCTGGATGACGAGTGGCGTCAGGCGGTGGTCGCCCAGCTGGGAAAGATCCAGCACGCCTCCAACTTGTATTACACGGAACCCTGCGCGAAGCTGGCCAGGCTCCTCTGCGAACGCACCGGCATGAAGAAGGTCTTCTTCTGCAATTCCGGCGCGGAGGCCAACGAATGCGCCATCAAGGTGGCGCGGAAATACGCCGCAGACAAGAAGGGCGAGGGGCATTCCACCGTCATCACCATGCAGAACAGCTTCCATGGCCGCACGCTGACCACCCTGGCTGCGACCGGACAGGAGCACTACCATGAACTCTTCCAGCCGCTGACTCCGGGTTTTGTCAGCACGCCTGTCAACGACATCGCGGCGCTGGAGGCCTGCGTCAAGGCCAATTCCCCTGCGGCGATCATGCTGGAGTGCATTCAGGGCGAGGGCGGCGTGAATGTCTTGGACGCGGCATTTGTCCAGGCTGCTGCCCGCATTGCGAAAGAGCAGGACATTGTGCTTATCGTGGATGAAGTCCAGACGGGCAACGGGCGCACCGGAAAGCTATACAGCTACATGCACTTCGGAATCCAGCCGGATGTGGTCTCCACGGCGAAGGGGCTTGGCGGCGGTCTGCCGCTGGGCGCCACGCTGATGAGCGAAAAAGTCCAGGGCGTCCTGGGCTTTGGCGATCATGGCTCCACCTTCGGCGGCAATCCTGTCTGCTGCGCCGGCGCCATCAGCATCCTGTCACGGCTGACGGACGACTTCCTTGCGGAGGTCTCCCGCAAGAGCCGCCATGTCTTTGACGAGCTGTCGAAGGCGCCTGGGGTCCAGGCCATGTCCGGCATCGGACTGATGATCGGCATCAAACCCGAAAAGCCCGCCGGCGATGTGGTGAAGGCGTGCATGGAGAAGGGCGTCCTTTGCCTGACGGCCAAGGACAAAGTCCGGCTGCTGCCGCCTTTGAACATCCCCATGGAGACGTTGGACAAGGCCCTGGCTGTCATTAAGGCGGCATTGGCCTGAGGAACGGACTGACCGCGCCTTGCCTCGCGATGACGCGGCGATGGTGTATCGCCGTGCGCAGGACGGGGAAAGGCGGCAAATCCGGCTTCGCCTTGTCGGGATTTTATTGTTTTATGCTTGCTGGTTGCGTGAAATCCTGTATGGCGTTGAAAGTCGTTCAATGGGTTATATTGAAGTGATTTCCATTCGTAATTCCCCCAAAAAAAGGAGTAAAAGTATGAGTAGAAGAATTCTTTTGGTCGCTGGTCTTTGCATTGCCTTGGCCCCGGCGTGTCTTCAAGCGCAGTTGTTGAAGAAAATCGGTGGCAATCTCAAGAAGAGCATTAATGACACGGCGGAAAAATTGGTCTCCGTTGGAGAAAAAGAGGACAAGCAGGACGAAGAGGCCCCTGCCGTAGTGGAAGCGGCTCCCGCCAAGGTTGAAGAAGCGGCTCCCGCTCCTGAGAAGAAGGCAGCCGATGCAAAGCAGGGCAAGTTCCAGCCCAGCGTGGCTCAGACTTTGAAGTTGAATAGCCTGGTCATTGACGGCGACGTCTTTGGCATGATCAAGAACATGAAGGCGCTCCAGAGTGAATTCTCATTGGTTCATGACTACAAGGAGACGGCGGAGTTCGTCGGCGGTTATCGCGGAATCAACGTCATGTTCTATGTTGACAAGTTCGGCGTCAGGATTCCTGAGATCAAGGTGGATCTTAAAGGCAACAGCCAGTCCAGACTCAAGGAATATCTGATCATGCTCAAGGAATTCAAGGAAAAATACGGCGAATCTCACGAAATCGTAGAGATCCAGAAGCGTAATCTCATCAAGAACACCTTTAATTTCTGGCAGTACAAGAATGGCATGTTGCTGCTGTGGTTCCAGAACGCTGTCTCCTATGAAGATGCCATTGCCAAGGAACTGGGCAAGGCGAATTCCAAGGATCCGCGCATCGAGTTCGACAGCCTGAACGAGGTGTTCAACCTCAAGCAGAGCGCGGTCGCCGAGTTCGGCGAAAAGATCAATGGCGGCATTACGGTGTGGTATCTGACTGCCGAAGGCATCAAGAACCTGAAGGTCCTTCCGACCGAGCCTCTGGAACTGGGCAAGGCCGACGAGTTCTTCCACAGAAACGATGCCAAGAAGGAGGAAGGGCTTGATCCCAACCGTGCACCTGTCGGCGAAATTCCTGCAAGCATTCCGAAGAATGCCATCTTCGATATCAAGACGCAGTCGGTCGTCTGCTACTACAAGGGCCAGAAGTTCTTCGCCGACGAGGCCTGCACCGAGATGCTCTACTCCCATCCGGGCAACACCGTCGGCACGGAACATCCCGTTCCCTATGGCAAGGGCCTCTTCCGTTTTGCAAGCGGACGCATGTACAAGGAGAATTCCTACAACAACGCCGACGTCGTCGGATCCATCATCGAAGTCCGCTGCAAGAAAGGCGATGTCCTTGAGGCCAAGATCTTCGACAAGTGCGTCTTTGCGCGGGATGTCGAGAAGGTCGACAACGACAAAGGCGAAGACATCTACAAGTTCAAGCTTTCCTGGGACAACGTGGAACGCGCGGAGATTCCCGCAACGTACACCTACAAGGAAGGCAAGCTCTACCGCGGCGATTCCACGGAAGACAGGGATTGCGTCATGGTCATCGATCCCACTCTCAACAGCTCGCGGCTTCTTTTCGTCGCGCTGACTTTCGTGAAGTAGGATTGATTTTGGCTCTGTTCTAACAAAGTGTTGGACTACTCTCCAGAGCCTTGCGGAGCAAGGCGAGTCAGGCATAACCGCAGGTCGAGCGTTAGCGAGGCCTGCGGCTTGCGCCATCTATTTGCAATGACCCCGGGTGCCTTCAAGGGGACTTTTGCAAAAGCCTCGTGAAATTGCTGAAACGACCGAGTCTTTTGCAAAAGGCTCGACCGAATTTGCTTGGCTCTGTCCCTGCTGGAACAGAGCCAATTGTTTTGCAACTTCTCAACAGGCAACACTCAACGCTCCGAATGGAGTAGGGTATATTAATCCAGTAGGCCGAAATAGGAGAGACAGAGAAGCATATTTTGCGGAGGAAGGCAATGGAAAAGAAACGAATCGCACCGGACATCTCGTCCTTCGAGCAGTTGCGGGAAGGTGACAAGCTGTACGTTGACAAGACGGAATACATCTGGGAACTGGTGAAGACCGCCCCGGCAGAGTATTTCCTGTCGCGTCCGCGCCGCTTCGGCAAGTCGTTGACACTGACCACATTAAAAGCCGTTTTTGAGGGGAAGAAGGAGCTTTTCGAGGGGCTGGCCATCCATGACAAGCCCTACGACTGGAAGGCATATCCCGTCATCCATCTGGACATGGGGAATTGTAATAGCTCGACGGGGCAGGAACTTGAGGCGTTCCTGCAAGACCGCATCACTGCGCTGGCCGCCCAGCTTGATGTCAGCTGCTT